>JACPPF010000062.1 GCA_016191165.1 Planctomycetota bacterium | reverse complement strand
TTCGGCGGGCAGTTCGGCGGCGGCGGATTCGGCGGGCAGTTCGGCGGCGGCGGATTCGGCGGGCAATTCGGCGGCGGCGGTTTCGGCGGGCAATTCGGCGGCGGCGGATTCGGTGGTCAGTTCCGCGGCGGCGGTTTCGGTGGCGCCTTCCGTGGCTAAAGGTCTGGAAGCAGCGCCGGGACCAACGCCTTACTCACGAAATCGGCGGTTGCTTGCCCGCGGGTTGCCCAGGCGGGGACACATTCATGGCATCCAGCTTGTACACCAACGTGGACGAAAGGCTTGACCCCAGGGGCGTTGGCCGCTGAAAGTATTTCACCCGCCATTCGGTCGCTCGACGATCGCGAAACCAAACCTCCATTACCTGTTTGACCTCGGCGTACAATTGGTCGCGTTCACTTCGTTCGAGTTCCCGCTCCATGAGCCGCATCAAGTCCAACTTGGCCGTCCGATAAAGAAGGTTGACCGTTTGGCTTACCTGCGGCGTTTTGGTGTCGAAATGCTGCACGCGCTGGTCGTCGTCGTGAGGAATGGACGTCACAAGCTCGGCCGGAATGACGTCGCGCTGAAGGCGGTGAAAGCGAAGTCGGGCGTAAAAATCGCGATCCTCCCCGCCCCAGCCCTCGAAGACCTCGTCGTAGCCGCCTATACGCAGGAAATCACTGCGCGGGCAGATCACCGTCCCGGCGACGTTCGGCGAATTGCCTGGCGCGTCCATGGCATAAAAATGCGACGAACGCAAGACGGGAAGCATCCGCTCGGCAAAATGCGGGCTGAGCAAACCATCGGCATCAAAAAAACACAACCACGGCGCCTCGGCATGGTTGGCGCCGGCGTTGCGGGCGCGCGCCGGGTTAAATCGCGTTCGCCCCGGCACCCGCACGACCTTGACCTGCGGATAGGTCTGTTCCACCCAATCGCCCGACCGTTCGGGGCACGAATAATCCACGACAACGCAGGTGCAATCGGGCAGGGCAACCGCGGTGGGGAGCGTTTTCTGCAAGTGCGCCAATCGCCCCATGCAGGTTGTGATCAGGCAGAGTTCCGGCATGGCTTGATTTTCCCCCTATTCTTGCGCCGGCTCGCGCGCCTGCGCACGCGCCAGGTCCACGTACGGCTTGCGGTAGAGCCACCACACCAGAGCCGCGGCAGCCACCAGACAAATCCCAACCAGCCACGGCCAGGCGTTGAGAAGCAGCGTGGGAATCCACCCGTCGGAATATCGGCTAAGCGGGATCAGCCCAATCAGCATGGTGTTGTGCAACAAATGGAGGAATATGGCTGGCACCAGACTGCGGCTGCGCACCGTCACCAGACCAAGTACCACACCAAGCACGAACGCGGGTAGAAACAAGAAGACGTTCATGTGGAAGATCGCGAAGAAAAAACTGCTGAGCAGCACGGCGTTGCGAGGACGAAACCGCGCGTGCAGCCCGCGCAGCACCAGGCCACGGAAGACGACCTCCTCGCATAACGCTGGCACGAGAGCGAACGCCAGCCAATAGACCCCGAGTTCGCCGGTATCGAGATCCGCACCTCGGTGAACGGCGCGCAAAATGGCAATCAGGGGGTGGGTGCCCTCCATGAGCTGCGGAAACCAAACCGCAACCGCCTGCGTCAGGCCGGTCACGGGCGGCAGCAAAAGGACGGCGAGGATGGCCGCGAGCGCCGTTTCCTTCCCGCCGGGCCAGCGCAGGTAAAGGGCGTGGGTTGGCCTGGTATTCAACAAAATCGCCATGAAAAGCGCCGGGGCCGCCACGAAGGCCAGCTGGCTTACGACAGTCCGCACCTCGAGATTCCAGTTATTTCCGATGCCCAGGGAGAGCCAGCGCAGGCCGATGACGAGCATCAAGCAAAAGAACGCCTGCCCGGTCGTGGGCAGCGGTTCTTTTTCGCGCAAAAGACTCTTGATCCACAGGACCAAGTCGAGGCGCTCCGCCTCGCGAAAAAGAACCTCCTCGCGGTTAAATTGCTCGATCGCCCAGCGCAGTGCCAGCCAGCTGTAAAGGGCGATCGGCGCCAGTACAGGAACGAAGTAAGCCCACGGAATCTCACCCAGCGTCGGCGCGGTCATCAACCTTTGCATCAAAAGCGCAACCCCGGTCACCGGCACCATGCTGTAGAAAGCATTCAACTCCACGCCCGGCGCAAGCGTCAGGAAGATCAAGGGCATGGTCACCACGAAGAGCGGCATCAGGTAATACTGCCCTTCCTTGGAACTGCGCGCGTAGGCGCCAATCGCCAAACTCAAGGCGCTAAAAAACGCCGACTGAGGCAGCGACAACACCACGCACCAAAACAGCGCAAAAAACGAGAATCCAACCTGCGGCAAGTACGAAGCGAACAGCGCGGTGGTGATCCCCATGCTCAGCAGGTTGAGAAGCGCCGTGCCCGCACTGAAGAACCAGATCGTCAGAAATTTGCCCAGGACGATTTCCTCGCGACCGGCCGGCGTGATGAGCAGCGTCTCCATGGTGCCGCGCTCTTTCTCCCCGGCACAGAGATCGACGGCCGGATAAAGCGCGCCGGCCAGCGACCACAGCACGAGCAGGAACGGAAAGACGCGCACCACCAGATCAATCGCCGACTGCCTGCCGCCGCCATCCGTCAGTTCCTTGGGCAATTCGACCTTGAAAGGGCTCAAAAATTTCTCGGTCATACCCCGGCGTGCCAGGCGAACCTTCCGAATATCCTCCTCCCATTGATTCAGCAACGGCGTCAAACGCCGAAGCGCCAGGCGGGAGCGATCGTCATCGCGGCCACGGACTTTCAGCAGAGCGCCGGCCCGGCGACCATCCTCGCCTCGCTCCAGCTCGGCAAAGAAATCAGGCGACGCTTCCAGAATCAAGTCGCCATGGCGCTGCTCCAGCCAAATCATGTCACCAGGCTTCAGAAAAACGAATCGAATCGTGGACTTGGTCTTCCCGGCATTGACGGCATTGACCTGCCCATCCTGCACCAGGAGTGGATAGTCGAGCTGACGCTCGCTGGTTTGCCAGAAAACCATGGCGCCGATCACCGCCGGCGCGCCCTGCCCCGGCGCCGCCGACAGCCACGCCAACGGCGGTGCGACACTGCGCCCTGCCCCGGCCGGCTGGCGCGGCGGAAAATCTTTCCCTTCCGAACTGGTGACGACGCCGACAACACTCGGAACCTCCGCGAACCCCACGGCAAACCGCAAGACCACCATCCCCAGCAAGGGATAGAGGACCAGCGGCAATCCGAGAATCATGAACAGCGTGCGCCGGTCCCGCAACTGATCGCGCATCTCTCGGAGCCAGATCGTGCGTATGATGAACCAGCGCATGAATTAGGGGTTAGGGGTTAGGGGTTAGGGGTTAGGGGTTAGGGGTTAGGGGTTAGGGGTTAGGGGTTAGGGGTTAGGGGTTGGGGACCTTGACCTTTGGCGATTTGTGATAGGGGATCGTGGTTCGTGCGGGGTGAATGGATCGAGCGGGATCGTCGTCAATTCTGAAATGCGATCCAGTAAATCCTGTGCTTCATCGCGATGCACAAATCACTATCCACTAACCACTATCCACTACTTCAAGCCGCGCCCGCCCCACATTTCTTCTTCGGCGAACGGATGAGCCGGCCCGCTGGGTTTCGGCTTCGGCAATGCCTTCAAGATCGCCTCGGCCAGGATGATATCTTGTTTCGTTGTGATCTTGATATTGGTCGTCGCGCCCTCGACGACGTGGACGGCATGACCCGCAGCCTCAATCAGCTGAGCGTCGTCGGTGATGTCCTTGCCCAACTTGGCACGCTCGGCGTACGCGGCTTCGAGCCAATCGCGGCGGAACACCTGCGGCGTCTGGGCGAGCCAAAGGCCTCGACGCGGCATCGTTGCCTTCACCTGCTTGTTGGGCTCAACCTGCTTCAACGTATCCGTGACCGGAACCGCCAGCATGGCCGCCCCGGTCTTTTCCGCCTGCCCGAAGACGCCGGCAATCAGCGATTCCGTGACACACGGCCGGACCGCGTCATGCACCGCCACGAATTCAACCTCCGGCTTCAAAAGCGCCAGGGCATTGGCGACCGATTCAAAACGCTCGCGACCGCCGTTGGCAATCTGGATGTCCATGAATGCCAGGTTGGCGCCGAAACGCCGGCGGAACATTTCCTGATCCTCGGGCGAGACCACGATGATGCATTGCGCGACGTCCGCGCGATTGATGAATTGCTCAACCGAGCGAAGCCAGACCGCGCGGCCGTCCAGGTTCGTGAACGGCTTCTTCTCCTTGCCGTGAAAGCGGGACGACTGCCCGGCGGCCGGAAAGATAACTGCGAAGGCGGACATGACGGGACTCCCTCAAATCACCGTTTGCGGTGGCCCACCCCGCTATCCTATCGCGCCGCCGCCCACGGTCGCCAATTTTTGCCGCAGCGTGCTGGCGACGCTGAGGTTTTCTCGAATGGCTCGTTCTTCCGATTCCAGCGTTTCGTCCACGCTCTGCACGATTTGCTCCGCGGATTCGAGGTAGGTTCTGAGCCGCGCCAGGCGATCACACCATTTCTCGATTTCGAGGTGGGTCTGCCTGGCGAATGGCTGATGATCGACGCTCGCCGTGTTCTCGACCCGTTCGCTGGCCGACGCGATCGCGTGATCGAGGCGCAAGTGCATCTCATCCAGAATTGCCGACCAATGGGCCGGCAACGTCGATGTCGCTGAGGACATGGCCTACCTCCGAAAAACGCATCTCACCGGGAATGGGGCGGCAGATAACCGATTGTTGGCCAGCTGGCAAGAGAAATCTACGTTCCGAGCCTTAGCGCCAGCGAAGCATGACAAATGGCCCTTCGCTGGCGCTCAGGCTCGGAAAAAGGGTTAATGATGCCCATCGTAGAAAAAACCAAAAACTGCTCTTGCTCAAATCTTGGTTCGCGTTATTGTCCCTCACCCTAATTCATCGGAAGGCGAAACGTGTCCGCGTGCATCGGTCTCAAGGGAGACTGCGCGGGAAGTTTGCTTCGGGGAAGGTCCACCCGGTCCGTCGGGGGATTGGCCGGGCGACCTGGAAATTCTTTTGCGTCAGGAGGCGTCATGTACATCGCATGTTCCACGCTTTGTTTCGCGCGTTTGCCGCTGGAAAAAGCGTTGCGTTTGATGGCGGAGCTTGAATTCAGCAAGGTGGATGTGGCAATCTCCGAGGAGGGCGCGCATCTCAAGCCGTCGGAGGTGGCGCAGGACATCGCCGCGGCCGGGCTGCGCATTCGCATCGGCCCGATGTTGTCACCGGCGGCGTTCAGCGTCGAATTGGGCGCGCTTGCCGATGATGCGTTCCTGGCGCAGCTCAAGGCGATCTGCCGGCTCGCACGCCACGCCACGGTTCCGTTGCTGACCATTCCAGCCGCCCCCACGGGGGTGGGCCTCGACGCCGAGGCGAAACGGCTGCGTCCGCTGGTTCAAATGGTCGAGAGCGAGGGCTTGATCCTGTCCGTGCCGACGCGTATCGGCACGCTCACCGAGATTCCAAGCGTCGCCCGCGAACTGTGCGAGCGCGTTCCGGGCCTGGGTTTGACGCTTGACCCGAGCCACTACGTCAACGGTCCCCATCAGGGTGGTTCGTATGACGAGGTCTTTCCCTACGTCCGCCACGTCCAACTGCGCGACACCGGCAAGGCGCCAGGCAAATTCCAGGTCCGCGTCGGTCAGGGCGAAATCGAATATGGCCGAATCATCTCGCAACTGCTGCGCCATCGCTACGATCGCTTGCTGACCGTGTGCTTGCACGATGTCGCGGAGGCGCCGTTCGCGATGGAGACCGAGGTGCGCAAACTCAAGTTCTTGCTGGAAAGTCTGATCTGACGCCTCGCAAAAACAAGGCTGCGATTTCCAAACGCGAAACCTGTTTGCATCACTCATACAATGAACGGAGCGATGCGGCGGCGTTTCGCGTTTGCTTTTTTTGGAAGCGACCATGCTGGAAATCGAACTGAAGTTCGCCGTTGAGGCCTTCGAGCCGATTCAGGAAAAAATCAAGGCATGGAATGCCCGCCGGCTGCTGGCCATCGAAGAGGCCGATCATTACTTCAACGCCCCGGATCGCGATTTTGGCACGACGGATGAAGCCTTTCGCCTGCGTCGGATCGGCGCGGACAATCGCATCACGTACAAGGGCCCCAAGCAAGGCGGGGCGGCGAAGACGCGCGTCGAGGTCGAGATTCCTCTGGCGTCCGGCGCCGACGTGGCCAAGCAATTTTGCCAGCTCGTGCAACACCTCGGATATCGGCCCACCGCGGTGGTGACGAAGCGGCGAGCAAGTTTCGATTTCCAGCGCGACGGCTTCACCCTCCAGCTCTGTTGCGACGAAGTGGAAGCGCTGGGCCGTTTCGTCGAGATCGAAATCGTGACCGAACCGGCGCAGCGCGACAAGGCAGAAGCCCTGCTGCTTGACACGGCCCGCCACCTGGGCCTTGGCGCGAGCGAACCGCGCTCCTATCTGGAAATGGTCTTGGCGCAGCAAAACGGTTGAAACGCCATGGTGACGCCGCTCCTCACTACCACCCTCGACGCGACGCGCAGCGCCGTCGCCGCCGCCCGTGCCAGGGGCCAGCGCGTTGGGTTCGTTCCCACGATGGGCGCCCTGCACGCGGGGCACCTCAGCCTCATCCGCCGCGCTCGGGCCGAGTGCGGCTTCGTCGTCGTCTCGATCTTCGTGAATCCAACGCAGTTCGGACCGCACGAGGACCTGGCTCGCTACCCGCGGCCGTTTGAAAAGGACCTCGCGGCCTGCACCGCGGAAGCGGTCGACCTGATCTTCAACCCAACGGCGGAAGTCGTCTACCCTCCGTTCTTCAAAACCTTTGTGGAGGTCACCGGCCTACAGAACGTCCTGTGCGGAGCCACGCGGCCCGGGCATTTTCGCGGCGTTGCCACCGTCGTTCTGAAGCTGTTCAATATCGTTCAACCTGATGTGGCCTATTTTGGTCAAAAGGATGCCCAGCAGGCGCGGATCCTGATCCAGATGGTGCGCGACCTTCACTTGTCGGTGGAGATGGTATTGTGCCCCATCGTTCGCGAGGCCGACGGATTAGCGCTTAGTTCCCGTAATGTGTATCTCTCGACCGAGCAGCGCCAGCAGGCCCCGGTGCTTTTTCAATGCTTGAGAATGATCCAGGAGCGCATCGCGGCAGGAGACCGCCTGACCGAGCCGCTGGTGCAACTGGCGCGCGCTCGCATCTGGGAGACGCCCGGGGCTCGACTCGATTACGCGGCGATCGTCGATTTTGAGCGGCTGGAGCCGATTGACGTATTGAGTGGCAAGGTCTTGATCGCCCTGGCGGTTTTTTTCGGCGCGACCCGGTTGATCGACAATATTCTGGTGGACGTGTCCCCCGCCTAGCGCGCAGTGCATGCCGCCTGAGACCTGCGCTGCAAGCGGCTTGAATTCAAACCCGGACGGGAAACCCCTCATGGCTCATCCTTTGTTCACGCCCGAAGCGCGGTATCTTCTCCAGGAAAACAATGAAGAAGGCATGAAGGATTTCTGCGAGACGTTGCACCCGGCAACGGTCGCGGAGGCACTCGACGCCGACTTTCCGGTCGATCAGGCCTGGCGCTTTCTCAAGCACACCAGCACCAAGAACCAGGCGGCAATCTTCGAGTATTTTCCGATCGATCGGCAAGTGCAGATGGTGGAGGGCACGGGCCGCGAGCACATGGCCAGGCTGATCGAACTCATGTCGCACGACGACCGCGTCGATCTCCTTCGCCGCTTGATGCCGCGCGTCGCGGAGGCGCTGCTGCGCCTCGTCGATGAAGCCGACCGCCGCGATATTGCCACGCTGGTACGGCAGCAAGAAAACACGGCCGGCGGCTTGATGACGACCGATTACGCCTGGCTCCCGCCCGGTTTGACCGCGTCCGAGGCGCTCGATCGCCTGCGGCTCCAGGCGCCGGAAAGTGAGCTCATCTACTACCTTTTTATCCTGGACGAACAGCGCCGCCTGATCGGCGTCCTGTCGCTGCGCGATTTGATCCTGGCGCCGCGTCACGCTCTGGTTCGCGATCTCATGGAAAGCCGGGTGGTTTCCGTGCGCGCGGATGAGGATCCCGAAAAGGTCGCCGAGACCATGGCGCAGTTCGACTTGATCGCGATTCCCGTCGTCGATGATCAAAACCAAATGGTCGGCATCATCACGCACGACGACGTGATGGACGTGGTTGTTCAAGAGGCAACCGAGGACGTGCATCGCATGGGCGCCGTCGGGCCGATGGCGGAAAATTATCTGACCGCCAATTTGATCACCGTATGGCGAAAACGCGCGGTCTGGCTGGCGTGCCTTTTCGTTGCCGAGTTGTTTACCTTCACCGCCCTGTCGCATTTTGCCGACGCGATCAGCCGGGTGATTGTGCTCGCGCTATTTGTGCCGTTGTGCATATCAACGGGCGGCAACTCGGGTTCCCAGGCCGCGACCCTGATCACGCGCGCCATGGCGCTGGGCCAGGTCTCGCTCCGCGACTGGTTCAAGGTCCTCAAACATGAAATGATCATGGGCCTGCTGCTTGGCCTGTCCCTGGGAGGCATCGCATTTTTGCGCACGGCCTTCACGCCGGAGGATGTTCGTGGCAACGTGACCAAACGCGAGCATGCTTTCACCATCAAGGCGCCGCCGGGGAAAGAAGTGAAAGTCGAGGACGACGCCGACGGCAAAGAGCAGAGGCTTTTCTTTTCTAAGGGCTGCGTCGATCAATCGATTGTGGGCTCCGATCTCCAAGTGATTCTCCCGCGCGGGGAAAAGGTGAATATCGCCGAGAACCCTGGTGGCGAAAAGGCCTACCATTTCCCCGCCGAGTCGCAGATCCGCAGCGATGCGATCAGCCGCTGGCGCCTGGCACTGGTGATTGCCCAGGCGGTTGCCGTCATTTGCTTGTGGGGAACGCTGGTCGGTTCCATGTTGCCGTTGATCTTTAGACGCCTCGGCGTGGATCCGGGCATCGCATCGAGCCCGTTCGTGGCGACGTTCGTTGACGTGACCGGGATCATCATCTACTTCACGATCGCGAAAGTTTGGCTGTTGTCCTGACCGGGAGGCGCCGCCTCACTTCATGTACGACGACTCGGCCGGGTCTTCCTGGTCTTCGTTCTTTTCCTCATCCAGGATCGGATCGAGCCTGCTGATCAGCGCCACTCCACCGGTGATGGCTGCCAGGCTGACCGCCCCGGCCACGATCCAGATCGCCAGCGACACCGCGAACAGGTTTTCCGTCTTGTACACGCTCAGAAAACTCGTGACCGTCGCCGCCGAGATAATCGACGCCATCGGGACCAGCAAGGCGATCCGCCCCGCCATGCGGCCGCGATTATCCTCGGCCGGCAATGGTAGGCCGTTTTCCAGGGACTTCATGCGCTCGGCATGGGCCAGTTCGTGTTTGCGTAGATTGGCCCGCAAGAGCTGCGGCAACGCGATCAGCAGCGTCCCCATCAGCACGCAGCCGATGGCGAGCATGACCAGTTCACCGGAATGGTCCTTGATTAGGTCATTGATATCCATGGTGCACTCTACCCCTGTGCCAGTATCATTCAGTCTAACCGGAGTTCGCCCGCTTGCAAAGGAAAACCCCGATGAAACGATTGAGTGTCTTCTGCGGCTCGCGCACCGGCATCCCTACCGTCTTCGCGGAGCAGGCACGCGTGTTGGGCAAGGCGCTGTCACGACGCGGCATCGGTTTGGTTTTCGGCGCCGGGCACGTCGGCCTGATGGGCGTGCTCGCGGACGCCGTTCGCGATGGCGGCGGCGAGACGATAGGTGTCATTCCCAAATCGCTGGTGGAGCGTGAACTGGCTCACGACAAATTGACGGAGTTGTGCATCGTGGAGACCATGCACGAGCGCAAAGCGCTGATGGCCACCCGCGCCGATGCCTTTCTCGCCTTGCCCGGCGGGTTTGGGACACTCGATGAGTTGTTTGAGATCCTTACCTGGAGGCAACTCCGATTTCACGACAAACCCATCGGGTTGCTCAACACCGCTGGCTTTTTCGATCCGCTTCTGGCGTGGATCGAACGCGCAATAGTGGACGATTTCGTGAAGCCAAGAACCCGCGAACTGTTGATCGTGGAACAGGAGGTGGAGCCCATGCTCGATCGATTGTTCGGCACCTGACCCCGTTTGGCCCAGATACCGTTCGTCAAGTTAAGCGATACCAGCCCCACGCGCAAGCGTGGGGGTTTGGGGAGGGCCCTGAAAACCCCCCAGCTTGCGCTGGGGGCTGGTCAAGTGGTCAAGTGGGCTCATCACTGGACGAGATTCAAAGTCACCTGCTGCTGGCCCGGCTCGACACGAATTGATAGTCCAGAGGTCGTTTCCGAACCGAAGCGCGTGGGCAGGGCCACCCCCTTGACCGCTTCGCCCGGGATCGGCTCGATGGCGATGCGATACTCGCCTTCAGGAATTGGCGTCTTGAACTGGAAGGAGCCGTCCTTGTTGATCGCGCTGCTGTATTTTTTCCCCGCCGCGCCGATCAGCGTGACGAAATATCCTCCCGTGACGGCCTTGTCCTGAAACAGCAGAGTTCCCGCGACCTGCCCCGATTTGCCCGTCGCGCCATCCTTCGTTCCCTGCTTTTCATTTCCGGTCCCATCGGCCTTGGTCGATTTGCGGATTTCATCGAGGACGCGCCGCAGTTCAAAGGCCCGGTCGGAATAAAACGGCAACGTTTCGGCCTTGGCGATGCCCGCGTCGATCTTCTTCTTGAATTCCTCCGACAGGAACGGCTTCACCGCCAGCAAGGAACCCTGGTACAGGCGATAGCAACCCGCGTGGTCGCCGTGGTCGTTGAACATCTTGGCCCCGACGTCGATGACGTGGCGCAATGACAAATTCAGAGCGGATGCATCGTGTTTTTCGTAGGGCTTCTTCGGTTGCGCCTGGGCGCTCCCATTGGCAAGGAATAGCCAGGCGACGACGGGCAAAACCGTGAAGCAGAGTATTCGAATCATGGAAGTCACTCCTTGTTTATCGATTCATTCGCTCACCGCGATGATAAGAAACTTGGCGAACCTTCGCAACGTGATTTCCTGATCTTGCACGAATTTCGCGAAAATGGATAATTGGTCGAGCCGTTTCCCATAGAACCAAACGGCCGCGCTCGCCTTCGGGTCGCGGCTAAACGGGGAAAGTTGACCACGGAGGGCCGACCATGACTGTCACGACCTGCGAACCCACCCTTGCCAGCGGCACGCTCGAAAACTTGCGCCAGGCGGGTAACCCCTTTCGCAACTTCTTCGCCCGCAATCCAGATGACGAGATTTGCGCCCGCTATCACGTCCCCGAACTTTTCGCCCTGGAGCGCGAACAACTCCTTGGCGTTGTCAATCTCTTCCGCGCGCAGCCGACCTTGCACTCGGAACTGATCCCCATCCTGGGCAACAAGGGGGCGGGCAAGACGCACCTGTTGCATTCGATCAAGCACGGTCAACAGGGCGCCGGCCAGCTGCTGATCACGCCGGGAACGTTCCAGAAGGACACCGATTTCCTTGAGTACCTCCTGTTCCAGTTCATTGACACCCTCCTGGGCGGCGGCAAGCAGATGGGCCATCGCCCGCTCGAATCGCTCAGCGAGGAGGTCGGCCGCCGCACGCTGTTGCGCGCCATGGAAGCGATGTCGAGTGATGAGCAGATGGCCATGTTCCCCGCCGCCGGCCTGGGCGGGTGGTTTCGCAAGCTCGGCCTGGGCGGCTCGCAAAATCAGGAACGGCTGCACTGGCTCACCGAGCAACTGGCGCGACCGGTCAACCCGACCCCGCTCAAACGTTTGTGCGCCCAGGTGCAACTCGACGCCGAGAAGACCTGCGACCTGGTCTGGCGATTTTTGGACCGCACCGAGACCCACAACACCGCCGGCATGATGCGCCGCCACATCTTCCACGGCCTGGTTCGCGCCGCTCTCCTGGGCGATGAAAGCGAACTCGCCAACTTCGTCACCTATGGCTTCGCGGAAATCGACTATCAAGTGAAACCGGGCCGGCAGGACCTGGTGATCGCCCTGTTCCGTGTGCTGATGGAAATGCTCCAGAGCCTGACCATTCCCGTCGTGATCGCGTTCGATCAGCTTGAAGACCTTCTTCTCGCGCGCCGCACCGACGATGGGCATCGCGTTGCCGAGGCGTTCTTCGCCGGCCTGGTTCATGCGATGCACCAGCTTGATGGCATCTGCTTTCTCGTCTTCGCCGAGCGCGGCCTGTGGAACCGCTTTGTGCCCTCGCTCGACGGCTACATTCAGGATCGCCTGAACAACCCGGTTCACGTCCCAGGCCACGGCACCATCAAGGCTCTGCGGCTCGAAGCGCCGGTGCCCGAGTTGGTGCGCCGCGTGGTCCAGGCGCGCATGGCCCACGTTCTGGAAAACGTCATCGAACGCGGCGATTCGCCCGTCTTCCCTTTCACCGAAGAGCAGGTTCAACAAGTCGCGCGCACCGAACCAACCTTGCGCGACATGCTTCAGCAATTCCGCCAGCTATTCGATCATCTGGTATTTGGCGAGGCGCAAAAAGCCGCGTTCGACGTGGAGACGCCGGCAGTGACCACCACGCACGTGCCATCAAGCGAAATGCCGGCATCGGTGAAGTCGATGGTCGTCGTCGAAATCCCCGTTCAGCCTGCCCTGCCCCGCGCGAGCGCGGATGCTTTCGATCTTCAGGGCATGTGGACACAAGCCTTGAGCGAGGCCACGGCCAGGCTGGCGCCAGACGGCTCGCTGACCGGTGCGACGCGCGAGTTGCAGGCCGGCCTCGGCTCGCTCCTGCAAATCTGTCACGAGCATGGCGTCAAGGTCGGCCCCTGGCGGCTTCAACACGTGGTGCCGGAGTTCACCTTCAGCGAACATCCAACCTACGGGGCGATGTCGATCGCCCACTGGGTCTGCAAGGACGGTCAACCGTGGAAAGTCGGCATCGGCCTGTTCCTCGGCCGCGGCCCCGGCAAACCGCGCGACCTCGAAACCAAGCTCGCCTCCCTCGACATGACGCCAGCCGTCATCGACCACCTGATTCTGCTCAGGCCCGACGACGACGTCGCCCTGACAGGCAAGAGCAAGACAATCTGGCAGGAATCCGAACGCAAGGGCACGCACGCACGCCTGGAACCGCTGCACCTGGACCACTTCACGATCCTGTACGCCTTCCCGCGCTGGCTGGCCACCTTGAGCGAATCGCTGCCGCCCGGCCACGCCTTGCCGAACCTCGCGGAGGTGATTCAGGAGAATTGCGAAAAGCTGCTGGAGCAGGTGTGCATGCCGGTGAGTTCGTGAGTCGGTATCGCAATTTTGCGATTGCATTGCGTGAAGTTGCTGGATAGGTTAGGGTGAGAGAATGCCACAGACGAAGCTGCATGTGTTCCGGGATTCGTCCAAGAGACTCCCCTTGGCGGGCGCGGTCCCAGACGCTGAAATCGACTTCGCGATTGAAGCAAAAAAACTCGTTGACCAGGACCTCGCACGTTTTACCGCCGAGTGGGAGTTGTGAAATGGCGAAAAAAACCACGCGAAGTTTTGGCGATGTGATTCGGGGCAAACTCGCGGCGAATCCGGACCTGGCGAAGGCTCTCGAAGAAGAATCCGTCAATGCTGACATCGCCCAGCAGGTTTACGATCTTCGCACCCGGGCCAAGCTAACTCAGAAACAACTTGCCGACATGGTTGGCACCCAGCAATCGGTCATTTCCCGCATCGAAGATGCCGATTATGGCGGCCATTCTTTGAACATGCTGAAACGAATTGCCAACGCGTTGGAACGACAGTTGAGGGTTGACTTCTGCGTTCGGGCAGATGGAACGAAAAACAAGAAGCGCCCGGGCGGCCCGCCACACAAACGGAAGCAGGCGGGCTGAGCGGCAGCGAGGATTGAAAAGGTGTGATACCACTTGCGGGAGGGTTTGACACGTTTAGCCGCGACCCGAAGGGGAGCGCGAGCAAGATAACGCACCGGCGCGCCCGCGCTCCCCTTCGGGTCGCCGCTAAACGAAAGTGCCATTTCTCAACGCGCAGAGTATATTCCGACCAAATTAATTTGGCGTCCGCGGAACGGAAATAGCCTCGCTCGACACCGCCAGATCGACTTGCTGGAGTCCCTTGCGGTCCGTGACAATCCGGGCGCTCGATGCAATGGAGTTCGGCGTACTCGAATTCGTCGCCGCCAGAGGCGTTCGTTCGACCCGGATGGCACTGATTTCCTGGGGTGATTGAATTGGCATTGCCACCGCTTGTTGCGTATATTTGCATTGGAATCGAGGGAGCGCACGCTCCCTTTTTTCATGCACGAACGAGAGCCGATTCGACCAGGAGTGACGCAGATTGGCGCATTATTTCAAATTCCGAACGGTGAGCGACATTGCGGCCGCGAGCGCTGGCCTGGGGCTCGAACTGCGCTTCGCGGACGATCTCTCGCCGCTGTTTCAAGCGGTGCAATTCGGACCGTTCCGCGTCGGCAATGCTTTCTGCGTACAGCCGATGGAGGGCTGCGACGGCACGCTCGATGGTGCGCCGGGCGATCTCGCGCTGCGCCGCTATGAACGATTCGGCGCCGGCGGGGCGAAGTTGATCTGGGGCGAGGCGGCGGCCGTCACCGAGGAGGGACGAGCCAATCCGCGCCAGCTTCTCATCAACCAGGCAACCGCTCCCGGTTTGGAAAAGATGCTCCGCGTCTGCCGGCAGGCGCATCGCGACGCCATCGGCGACGATGCCGATCTCCTCATCGGCCTTCAGTTGACGCATTCGGGCCGATACAGTCATCGCAAGCCGCTCATCGCGGTGCACGATCC
Organism: Planctomycetota bacterium; assembly: GCA_016191165.1. Lineage (GTDB taxonomy): Bacteria > Planctomycetota > Planctomycetia > Gemmatales > Gemmataceae > SIAQ01. Next base: position 20,260 of record JACPPF010000062.1, on the reverse strand, counting down.
GATCCTCGCCCCTCGCATGGCCATCGACCTGACGGCGCCGCTGGTGGACGACGATTACCTGAAGCGGCTCGTGGATCATTACGTTCGAGCAGCCAAGACGGCTCACCAGATCGGGTATCAATTCGTCGATGTCAAGCAATGCCATCGCTATCTGCTCAGCGAATTGCTGGCGGCGACCACGCGCCCGGGCCCCTACGGCGGACCGCTGGAGAATCGCACCCGGCTGGCGCGCGAGATCATCGCGGGCATCCGCGCGGAAGTCCCGGGTCTGATGATCGCGACGCGCATGAATGTCTACGATGGTATTCCCTACCGAAAAAACACCGATAGCAATCTCGGCGAGCCGTGCCCGCATGAGTTGCCGTTGACCTGCGCATGGGGTACGAACCCGAATGATCCAGGCGAGCCTGATTTGACCGAGCCGATCGCGTGGATTCGTGAGATGGCGAACCTGGGCGTGGCGCTGGTGAACGTGTCGATGGGTAGCCCGTATGCGACGCCACACGTGATCCGCCCGTTCGAGTATCCGCCGCCGGATGGCTACGAGACGCCGGAACATCCCTTGATTGGCGTGGCCCGCCATTTTCGTTTGACGGCCCAGATTCAACAGGCCTTTCCCGACCTGCCGATCGTGGGCAGCGGCTACAGTTACCTGCAAGAGTTTATGATTCCCGCAGGCGCCGCCAATGTGCGCGACGGGCGTTGCACTTTCGTCGGAATAGGCCGGGCGACGCTGGCGCAGCCCGATTTCGTTCGGCAACTTGCCGAGCACGGCAAGCTCGACCGCAAACGCATTTGCCGCACGTTCAGTTACTGTACCGCGTTGATGAGGTCCAAGCACAACGAAATGGGCCAGTACGCGACGGGGTGTCCTCCATTTGACAAGGAGGTATATGGACCGATCTGGGAGGAGGCGAAACGCTAAGCCGCTTGCGGCTTTGCGTTCGGGAGGCGCCAAGGGAACGCTAAGCCGCAAGCGGCTTAGCGCTTCTGCAATTTCAGCGCCGCCGAGTTGATGCAATAGCGTTGGCCCGTCGGGCGCGGCCCGTCGTTGAAGACGTGCCCCAGGTGCGCGTCGCATTTGCTGCACACGACTTCGGTGCGGCGCATGAACCAACCGTTGTCCTCTTCCAGAGCAACGCTCTCGTCATTCATTGGCTGCCAGAAGCTGGGCCAGCCGGTGCCGGAGTCGAATTTTGTCGTCGAGTCAAAAAGCGGATGCCCGCAGCAGACGCAAGTGAAGACGCCGTCGTCGTGGTTGTTCCAGTATTCGCCGGTGAAGGCGCGCTCGGTGCCTTTTTTTTGCGTGACGTTGTACTGTTCAGGCGTGAGAACCTTTTTCCATTCTTCATCGGACTTCATGACGCATTCTCCCTCGTACTTGCTGACTCGTGAGGACGGATTCGCCTGGGCTTGAAGAAACCAGAATACCCCTCCCACGGCACAGGCGGCCAATCCAGCCATCCAGTAACGCATGTTCCACCTTGCGATTTTGGCGCGTGTCAATGCAACTCAGGAAGGGGCGCCGCTTCGACGAGTGGCCAGGTGCGACGATCCGGCGCCTGCAGTCGCGTGGCGAGCGGCACCCCAATGGCATTATACACCGATGCCACGACCTCAGCGCAAGTTACAGGCCGACTCACCGGTTCGGCCGCATGACGATCCGACGCGCCGATCACCCGCCCGCCGCGCACGCCGCCGCCAGCCATCAGGATCGACCAGCAGCCCGGCCAGTGGTCGCGGCCGCCGTTCGCGTTCAGGCGTGGCGTGCGGCCAAACTCGCCCATGATCAGGACCAACGTTTCGTCGAGCAGGCCGCGCTGGTGCAGTTCCTCAAGCAACCGACCAGCTCCTCGGTCCAACATCGGGCACAGCGTCCGGCGATAGTCGTCCAGCGTGCTGCGCAGCGAATTCCGGTCGGCGTGGCAATCCCAGGTTACGCGATCGAAAACGGTCTCGAACATGTTGACGACAACGCAGCGCGTGCCGCCCTCCACGAGGCGCACCGCGCGGGCACAAGCATCGCCGAACGGCGTCTTGCCATAACGCTCGCGCTCAACGAACGTCAGAGCCTGAGCGCCAGCGAAGGGCCCTGGATGGGCGGGCTCATACCGCGAACCCAGAACCCCCGCGCCTTGCCCGCGGCTGACGTTGATGCCGGTATCGCCAAGAGGGCCAGGCAACACGACGAACGGTGCGACGGACGTCTCCGCTCTCCCTCCGGGAGAGGGGCCGGACGCCAGAGAGAAGCTAGCGAGCACGGCGCCAAAATGCGGAAACTCGACGCCAGGCAGACTCAGTCGGCCCGTCTGCAAAAGCTGCATGCCCGCCTCGTGAACCGGCGGGCCATCGTGATGAACCGTGCGGATGATCGTGAAGCGGTGCGCAAGGGCCGCCAGTCGAGGCAAATGCTCGCTGATACGAATCCCCGTCACGCTGGTCGGAATGGAAGCGAATGGCCCGCGAATCTCGCTCGCGGCAGCCGGCTTGGGGTCGAACGTCTCGAGCTGGCTGGGGCCGCCTGTCAGGAACAGGACGATGCACCGTGTCGCGCGCCCACCTGCCCGTTGAGCCGCCGCTGCTGACCCGACGGCTGTTGCACCCGCGGCAACCACGCTGCGACCAAGGAAACCACGGCGAGTCAGATGCGCCTTCTTCATGATCGATTCGCTTTTTCAAATGAGCAAAAACCAGGACGCGTTCAAACCTCCGTGGCCGCCGCGAAAATCGCCGCACAGGACAACTTGAACCCCGGCAACAGTTTGGTCTCGCACACGCCGTCCGGGCCGAGCGTCTTTTCGATCCAATCCGTTTTGCCACGCTTAAGGATCAACACCTGGCCCATTTTGGCATCCACTATCCAGTACTCCTTGATACCCACGTTCCAATATTCGTCGCGCTTTTGTGTGTAATCACGCTCATGCGAGCCTTCCGAGACGACCTCAATGATCAGTTCGGGAAACCAGGTCCGCCACATCGAGCGCCCCCGTCGATTTCGCGGGGGCGCCAGGTAAACCGCGATATCGGGATGCCGTTCGCTGTCCCAGTCGGAAATGAAAACCTTACATTCCATCGTGCCACAGATTTCGTAAATTCGGTCCGGATTCTCCACGAAGAAATGATCCAGGTGCCGACGCACCAGGTTGACCTGGCGCATGTGAGGGAAATTGGCGATTTCAGACACGACAATGTACCCCCGCGCCAGTTCGGCCAGCCAGCCGTCCTCGACCTTGGCAAACTCGAACGCCTTGAGGGTCATCTTGTGTCCATGATGGCGCGGGCCAATCGTCGCCTTGGCTTTGGTCAGAATCATGTGCGGATCGTCCCTTGCGGCGTTGGTTGTCTTTCGTGCAATATACAGCAACGCCAAGCACGTCGCAAGATTTCGATCGGACGCGGGGAAATGATTGCCGTCAACGAATCAACCGACCAGGACACCAGCAAGGCCCGTGCGACCATCAATCATTCTGCGGCCTGCGATCCAGCGCACGGGAAGCGGCACGAGCCAAAAACCGGCGGCGCTGCTCCGGCGTCAACTCTTGGATAAACCGCGCCCGCGCCGCGTTGATCCAGCGCACCGGCCGGCGGCGATAGTCCGTCACCACGCGCGTCAGCACCGGGCCGTTGTGTTCCAGCACCGTGCGAATGCGTGGCTCCAGCTCATCGTGCGTGCGGATTTCTTGATACGCCACGCCATAGCCCATCGCCAGCGAGCGATAGTCGAGCCGGGCCAGGATCGTCGCCGTCGTCCGTAGATAGGTGCAATTCTGTAGTTCCTGCATGTAGCGATACGCCTGATCGTCCAGCACGAAAAACTTCACCGGCAGCCGTTCCCGCGCCGCCGTCGAAATTTCGGTGCAGGACATCAAGAAGCAGCCGTCACCCGTGATGGTCAGCGTTTGCCGATTGGCATGGACCTTCTGCGCGCCCAGGGCCGCGGGGATCGACCAGCCCATCGCCTGGTTGTCGGTCGGGTTGAAGAAGGTGCGCGGCTGCGTGGTCGTGAAGCACTCGGTGGCAAGGTATTGCGACAGCGTTACATCGACGAACGTCAGCGCATCGGCACTCGTCAGCCGGCGCAAGCATTGCACGAAGCGCATCGGGTCCACACAGTCGCGGGCGTACACTTCCTGATTGATGCGCGCCTCCGCCCGTCTTCGCGCCTGAATGATTTCACGCAAACGCCGATTGTCCGCCCGCCGCAGGGAATCGGCTTGTTCGAACGCCTGATGCAGGAACGCGCCCACGTCGGCGTGGACGCCCAGCGAGTTGCGCATCACGCGCCCCAGGCTGGCCTGGTTGATGTCCACGTGAATCAGATGCCGATGCGCCGGCAGCGAGTAAAAGCCGGTCGAGACTTCGCTGAACTTCACTCCCAGTGCCAAAACGACATCGACGTGATTGCGAAAAAGATCCTGCGCGGTGCGCGTCCCCTGCGGCCCATAGCCCCAGCCGACGGAGAGCGGATGCGTCTCGGAGATCACCCCCTTGCCCGACATGCTCGTCGCCACCGGCGCTTGCAAAAGCTCGGCGAGCCGAACGATGGAAGGCGCATGATCCATGCACCCCATGCCGGCGTAAATGCCGACACGCAGCCGACGATCGCACAGCAGTTGCAAGGCCCGCCGACAGGCGTCCAGATCGAGCGGCACCGCCAGCGCCGCCAGCGGCCCGGAGTTGAAACGCCCCGCTTCGAGCAACAGGTTATACGGAATGACCACCGCGACCGGCCCCGGCTCGCCCGCCCGCGCCAGTTGAAACGCCTGACGCACCGAATCCGCAATGTCGCCCACGCTCGTGGCCGTGATGACGCGCTTCGTCACCGGTTGCAAGAGCGCGACATGATTGAGGCAATGCACCTGAAAGCCCCGCGCGTTGCGCGCGTTGGACACGTCACCCACAATGCAAACGATCGGCACGCTATCCAGCAACGCCTCGCCCAGACCGGTCAACGCATTGGTCAACCCCGGCCCCGGCACAATGCACATCACGCCGGGCTTGCCCGTCGAGCGCGCGTACCCGTCCGCCATCGTCGCCGCGGAGAATTCGTGGGTTGTGAGAAGGTACGGCAATCGCTTCGTTTTGAGCGAATCCCAGATCTCGTTTTCCTGGGCCCCGGGTATGCCAAAGACGCAATCGGTCCCTTCCGCGAGCAGCGTCTCGACCAGCGCATCGGCCCCGGACATCTGCCCGCTGACCCACCCGCGCGGCGCTTGCAGACGGGCCCGCCGTTGCGCATCAGTCGCCGGCGTCGCCGCAAGAACGGCGCTCCCAATACTGGCAGCCTTGAGCAGATTGCGTCGTGAAATGGTCATGGCGTCCCTGCCTTGTTGCCGTGGGACAGGATGGAAAGCCTGCCTCACCTTGCGCATGAATTCAATATCGGCAAATTGGGGGGGGGAACTACAGTCGAGACCAGCCCCACGCGCGAGCGTGGGGACACAAAATGCCCGGTAACGCCATTGCGGTTCGTAGGGTGCGTCAAGCGCAACGCGGACGCACCGTGCCTTCGCGTGACGCGGGTGCGTCCGCGCTGCGCTTGACGCACCCTACGGCTTTCGGTTCGTATCAAATCAAAGAGCGTACGGTATACCAACCCCAGTTGTCCATTTCGCCAAACCTGACCCAGCGAGTTTCGTTTACGCCGCCCGTAATACCCCCCACGCCCCGTGAGAAGTCCTCGAAAAAATCGTTGTAACGTATTGCTGTTTGGGTGTTTGCGATTCGGAGGGGACTTCTCACTTCATCCCAACACTTCCACCGCAATGTCTGGAAACTTGCCGAGGCGATGATCGTTGGTCAGGAAGAGGTCGCAACCCGGCTCGATGGCTGCCGCAAGGTGCAAGGCGTCGGCCAGGCGAAAATTGTGCCGGGCGCGAATCTGGCATGCTCGCTCAAAAACCGTGGTGGTGATGGGTGCGCGGAGGACATCGGAACTGTTCAAGAAGGCTTCCATCTCGGCCAGCCCGACCGCGTCGCGCAGTCGGATCGGTTTGAATCGGCATTCCAGCCAGGTCAGGTCGCTAATCACCGGAATACCCTTCGCAGCGACCGCCTTGGCCAACCGGGCGCGGGCCCGCGCCTGAAACGACGGCGCGCCTTCGACGGCGTAAATGCAGATCACGCTGTCGAGGTAGACGAGCATCAGTCTTTTTCCGTGTCCGCGGTCTCCGTCTGCGCCCAAATCTGTCGCCAGCGCTCATTCGCTTGCTCGTCCTCGGTGCGCATTTGCGCAATCTCGTCGGCCATCGCGGCTTCGGACATCGGCGTGCCATCACGTTTCGCTTGATCGATATGGATTCGATCAAGTGTTTCCAGCATGGTGGAACCAGTAGGGGCCGACGCTGGTTGCACCGTGACCAACACCGGACCTGACGGCATGGCGAGCGTTTGCTCCAAGCGCACCGTCCGACTGAAGCGTGCCCGCGACAATTTGCGGCAGAGCGTTCATTTCATGGCTCCAGAAAAGTTTGGCTGGCGTCGAGCGTCAATTATGATGATAACCGATACCCGGAATCCAGGCAATTGTCCCCCGATCCCGCGGGTTCGCTTCGCTCACCTGTGGGCTTGGGGCGATCCCTCTTACGCCCCGTACTTCCCCAGCCGGCCGGCGTGGGCCATGGCCAGGCTCATCAGGTACTTGGCCTTGAACTGGCCCAACCCGCCGCGGCGGCAGGATGATTCGCCGAAATCGACGACGCCGTCGGGGCGGACCATTCTCGCCCAGAGCAGCGTCGGGACCGGGTGCCAGCTGTGGCTACGCATCTTGCTGGGGGTTGAATGATCGCCAGTGACGATTAGCACATCGGGATTCTGAGCCCGGATGCGGGGCACTTCCAGGTCGAGCAATTCGATCTTCTCGACCTTGGCGGCGAAGTCGCCGTCCTCGCCGGTGCTGTCGGTGTACTTGTAGTGCAGGAAGAAGAAGTCGTAATCATTCCAAATTTTTTTGAGCGTGTCCACCTGCTCGGCCAGGGTCGTGGGGCCTTCGAGCACATCCATGCCGACGAGGCGGGCCAAGCCCTTGTACATCGGATAGACGGCAATACACGCGGCGCGCAGGCCGTAGATTTCCTGCATCGATGCGATCTTCGGATGCCGGGCGAAACCGCGCAGGGTGACCATGTTGGTCGGTGCATCCTGCTTGAGAACCCGGGCGGCCTCGGTCGTGAAGTGGTTGACGGCCCTGGCGGTGTTCTGGGCCTCGGCATCCTCGCCGACGGCGTGCAACGGGGCGACGCCGATGGCCTGCGGGTCGGTGTCGTTGACGGCATCGCCGAGGTTGTCGCCGCGGAAGACGACGACGAAGCGATGTTCGCGCACGGGTTCGACGAAGACCTCGACGCCGGGGACCTTGATCGTCGAAAGCTTCTTGCACATTTCGACGCAGCGTTGGGTGGCCGGGCGTCCGGCGCGGCGGTCGGTGATGAGGCCCTTGCCATCGACGGTGCAAAAGTTGCCGCGGGTTGCGACATCGCGTGGGCCGACCTGGAAATTGATGCCGAGGGCTTCGAGGATGCCGCGGCCGATCTGAAATTCGAGGGGATCGTAGCCGAACAGTCCGAGGTGGCCTGGCCCGCTGCCCGGGGTGATGCCTGGGAGAACGGGGATGGTGAGCCCGGAGACGCCTTCGCGCGCCATGGCGTCGAGATTGGGTGTGCGGGCGGTTTCGAGTTCCGTTTTGCCGCTCAAGGTCAGGGGCAACCCGCCCAGGCCATCGGCAACGAGCAGGACGATTTTACTGCCGTTTTCTTCACGCAAATCGCGCATGAGCTGGTGCAGATTCATGGCTGGAATTACCGTCACGAGGGAAAATAGTACAGTATGATAACATGATACAAGAAAAGCCGCTTGCGGCTTCGCGCTCGCATTTTGCCATGCGAGGAGGAGGCCAGGGGTGGAAATCCGGGGCAAACCATGCAGCTACCTGACGAGGCCATCGCTTACAACTACCAACATTTGCTGACACCGATGCTCGAGGAATGGACTCCCGGCGCCGAGTTGCGCCAGCAACATTTCCTCGCGCCGGCGAAGTTGCGCGATCTTACGCCGCGCGTCCTGCAAGTCCGCAGCCAGGTGGCAACGGAACGGGAATTGAAACAGGTCCCGCAGGAGATGCAACCGCTCGATGCGGGCTTCATCGACTTGCCGCAAAAACTTCTCGATCAGCATAAGAAACAAGGCGACGCGAGCACTCTCGGCCGCGTTCTGAAATTGGCGGAGCGGATGCGCGAGCGTGTGGATCGGCTCGTGGTTCTCGGCATCGGCGGCTCGTACATGGGGGCGCGCGCACTCTTTGAATCGCTCAAGAGCAGCTATCACAATGACCTGCCAGCGAAGGATCGCTCCGGCACGCCGTGCATTTACTTCGAGGGCAACAACGTCGATAACGACGCCTTGCACGAGCTTTTCGAGATGCTGTCGATCACCTGCGTCGAGCCGGATCGCCGCGAGGAATGCTGGGGCGTCACCGTCATCAGCAAGTCGGGCGGCACGCTGGAGACCGCCGCGGCGTTCCGCGCCATTCGCCGTGAGATGGCGGAGTATTACGGCCTGCACGCTCCGCAGTTGAAAGACCTCGTCGTACCAATCACCGGGGACGCCGGCTCCCTGCGCTCGCTCTGCAAGGCGGAAGGCATCGCCGACGAGAACATGCTACCCATTCCTGACGACGTCGGCGGACGCTATTCGGTGTTCACGCCCGTTGGCTTGTTCCCGGCGGCGGCGATGGGCCTGGACGTTCGCGCCCTCCTGCTCGGGGCCGCGGCCATGACGCGGCGATTTCTCGAAGAGCGTTTTGAGAACAATCCCGTCTTGCAGTACGCGGCTGTCAATTATTTGATGAACACGCAATGCCAGAAGCCGATCCGGGTGATGTCGATCTGGTCGAGAAAACTGGAAGCGCTGGGGCTGTGGTACGATCAACTCCTCGCGGAAAGCCTGGGCAAGCAGGGGCACGGCCCGACACCGATGACCACGGTGCAAACGCGCGACCTGCACTCGCGTGGCCAGCAGCATCAGGAGGGCATGCGCGACAAAGTCATCAACAACCTCGTCGTGAAGGCGTGCGTCAATCCGCCGATCATGGTGGGCATGGCGGACCGGAACGAGGATGAGCTGAACCAGTACAATCGCAAGGGGTTACCGGACATCATGGACGCGGCGTTGGCGGGAACCAATCGCGCCTACTACGACGCGGCCCGTCCGACAGCGGACATCCTCATGCCGGCCGTCACCGAACACACGATGGGTCAGTTGATGCAGATGCTGATGCTGGCAACGGTCGTCGAGGGGCGCCTGATGGGCATCAATCCCTATGGCCAGCCCGGCGTCGAAGGGTACAAGCGGAACATGAAAGAGATTTTGAAGAAGGCGGCCCAGTGAAACTCGTTCTCTAACTCAGCTTGGCAACGCACATATGGTTCGCCGATCCCAGGCGCCGCCTGTTCCCATATTCGCCTGCGGCAAGTGCGAGGCAGAGCCTCGCGGAACTTGCGTTCCCAGGCAGAGCCTGGGAAAGAGAGAAGAGGTTAACGTTTTGGCGCCGGCTGCACGCCGATCAGGGCGCCTTCCGGTTCAATCAGATCGACATACTGCGGCTCCGCGGTGACGGCTTGCCCTTCGTTGCCGGCCTTGTCGAGGACGCGCAAGCGTAGAAATACCCGCACCGGCGTATTGGCAGGCACCTTCCATGAGTAATCTCCCGTCACCTGCTTGTTGGCGAAGCGGCCGGTGTTCTCGAGGTCGAGCTTGATCGGCGACCACGGGCCCTCGCGCTTTTCCGCGTATTCAAGATTGATCGGCGTCGCCGTCAGGTTCTTGTCCTGGGCGGTCCACTTGATCAAGAGTTGATCCGGATGTTGCGGATCGAGCATCGGCTGATAGAGCGTCGCGACAGGCGGGGTGGTGTCCAGCTCGATTCGGATTTCCGGCACATCGCCGGGGCGAGGCTTTTTACCCAGGCCGGCGCGATTCTTGACCACCAGCGACATGCCATATATTCCGTCCGGAAACGGGGCGTCGGTCTCGCGATCGCGCAGATCGAAGGTTCGCTCCTGCGGTCCCTGCTGCGGCGCGCTCGACGCTTCTTCATCTTGAGCGTAACGCTCCCAGAGATCGCCGTCGTTCTTCGTGAGCCAAAGTTCAATCCCGCCGATGCCTGACGGCCCGACACGGTTGAGGCGGTATTGCAACAGCACCTGGCGATTCTTGACATAGCGAACCGCGGGCAATGGTTTGCGCGCCGGCGTGGCATGCGCGATCGGTTTCACGCCGTCATCGCCAAAACCCCCCGGACGGGGAAGCCCACCGGAGGGAGGCGCGATCGCCTTGGGCTGGATCGGCTCAGGCGGCGTACGCGAGTCGGCCACCACTTTTTCCTGCGGATTTTCCTTCACGGCCGGCGGCGGCACGAGCGTGTCCACCTTCTTTGGAAATACCGGGTCGGGCATGGCGATCGGCCCCATCGGCGGAGGGGGCAGGATCGGCCCCTTGGCGTCGGTCGTCGGAGCGAAGGGCAGGGAAATGTCTTTCGGCAGCGAGACCGGATCTTTCCCGGGCGGCTTGACCTCCGGGCCCTTGGGCGCCTGGAAGCCTGCGACGGCCAAGGTTCCTGTCACCTCGGCGATACCAAACGATTCGTTGCCCGCGCGGTCGCGCAGCGTCAATCGCAACGTGAGCGGCTGGCTTGTTGCTGGGCGAAAGGTGGCATTGCCCTTCAGCGTGGATTGAATCGGCACCGGAGTCCAGTTTGCCGAGTCCTTGACCTGAGATTCCAGTCGCACGCCATCGCGTCCGAGGTCGGGATTTTCGTCCTGGGAGTCCCAGGTCACATAGATTTCATCGCCGACGCGCTGCGCGTGGAACGACCTGACGATGGGCTTGACCGTGTCGATGACCATCATCAGGTCGGGCGTTCGCCGCATGACCGTTTTTTCATCGGGGTTCTGCTTGCCCTGTTGGTTGATGATGGCGACCTGAAACCAATAGATTCCATCGGAGGGCGCGTAATACTGGAATCCGCTCCGGTTCGCGGGGACGGCGCCGACCTGTTTCCAGCTCGCGCCGCGATCGGTGGAAGCGTAAAGCAACACGTCGCGAATACCGGCCCGGGCCGATTCCTGAAAGTTGAGCGGGATCTCGTGATTGCGGCGATTGGTGTAGGTGACGTTGTCCTGCCCCTGTCCCACCATCAGGCCGATGCATGCCAGGGTAAGAATGCCGGTACTCATGCCTGACCTCCTTCACCGAAATCGGATCGCCTGAACGGCGCGCGCTGATCCGAAGAAAATCGGTTATGATGATTGAATCGGTCAGGCGGAGAGGGAACTTGAAAAGATTCATGGATTTCACAAAAAAACTCAAGTTTAGCCGGTCGCCTGGGGCGAGCGCGCCTGCAAACGGGAGAACGTCTTGGAACCTGTCGATCTGCGCGAACTGTTGGAGCAAGTACAAGCCGGGAGGCTGGGGGTCGCGTCGGCCCTGGAGAAGATGACCGCGCCGGTGGTGGCCGATCTGGGTTATGCCCACGTCGATTTGCAACGCCATGCGCGGTGCGGGTTTCCCGAAGTGATCTTCTGCCAGGGCAAAACGTGTGAATGGATCGAAGGCGTGGTCCGCCAGCTTCACGAGGCCGGGCAGCATTGTCTGGCCACGCGCGTCAGCGACGAGCAGGCCGAACACCTCGCGGCGATTTTCCCAGGCGCCCAGCAAGACCGCGTTGCACGCACGTTTTGGCTCTCCTTTGGCGAACCGCGGCCGCCTGTTGGCCGAGTCACCATCCTGACGGCCGGCACCAGCGACCTGCCGGTCGCGCGCGAGGCGCTGGTCACCGCCGAGGCACTGGGAACCAACGCCGCGCTGATCGCCGACGTCGGCGTCGCGGGCATCCATCGGCTTCTGCGCCATCGTCAGGAATTCATGGGGGCCGACGCCATCGTGGTCGCCGCGGGAATGGATGGGGCCTTGCCCAGCGTGGTGGGTGGATTGGTTGATTGTCCGGTGATCGCCGTACCAACGAGCGTCGGCTACGGGGCAGCCTTCGGCGGGCTCGCGCCGCTCTTGACCATGCTCAACGCCTGCTCGGCCAACGTGGTCGTGGTGAATATCGACAGCGGCTTCAAGGCCGGATACGTCGCCGCCCTCATCGCCCGCCGGGCGGCTCGGGTACATTAGCGTTTTCGTTTAGCGCCCGCGTGGCGCCGCGCGGGCGCTAAACGAATACAGGCAATCACGCCACATCCTGCTCCACCCGATGCGGGAACAGCAACCCGCCAGGCGGGGGCAGATCGAGCGGCCCCTTGGAACCGCTCCAGGCGTGTTCGCGCAACGAACCAAGAATTTGCTCGGCGACATGGATCGCGGCCAACCCATCCTGGCCCGTGACGCGTGGTGATCGGCCCGTGCGCACGCACGTGACGAACTCCTCCAACTCGCACGTCAATTGATCCTGGGCCTTGCCGTCGATGGTCAACATCTCCAGATGGCGCGTGAACAGTTCCTCGCGAATTCGGCTGCGCGAGGCCGGGTCGAGCCGGGCGGAGTCCAGACCGTTGCGGCGCACCGCGGCGGATGGCTGCACAAGCGTCAGTTTTCGGGTTGCGAAATCGATCTCGGCATGGCCCTCGGGGCCCCAGATTTGCATCAGGCGCGACGCGGTCGGACTCGCCCGGCTCGCCGTCATTTCGGCGACGCACCCGTTGACGAAAAGGAGTCGCGCCATCGCGACATCCTCGTGCCCGCCGAAGCAGCTCATGCCGACGGCTTCCACGGAGCGAACCGACGCTTGAACCAACCCAAGGATGAGGTCGATATCGTGGATCATCAGATCGAGGACGACGCCAACGTCGGTCGACCGGCCGGTGAATGGTCCCATGCGTTGCGCGCGGATCATCTTCGGCTCGAAACAGCGTGTACGCAAATCCTCGTAGGCCGGGTTGAAACGCTCGATATGGCCGACTTGCAAGATCGCGCCGTGGCGGGCGGCCAGTTCGACCAGTTCGCCGGCCTCCGCGGTCGTACAGGCAAGGGGCTTCTCGACCAGTAAGTGAATGCCACGCCGCAAGAACTCCCGCGCCACGGCCAGATGATGCGACGTCGGCACGACAATGCTGGCGGCATCGACGAGGTTGAGCAGGGGCCAATATTCGTTGAATGCCTGGGTATCGTGCCGGCGGGCGACTGCCTGGGCTTGCTCCGGATTGGCATCGGCGACGCCGACGAGGTCCACGTCAGGAAGCCCCGCGAGAATGCGCGCGTGTTCCTTGCCAAGATGCCCGACGCCGATCACCGCGACGCGAAGTCGTTTCATGGTGTGATTCCTTGATTTCTTCTCCCCACTCCCATTGGGAGAGAGGCCTCGCGAAGGCTACGCCGCACAGCGCTGCCGTGGCGATTCCTTCTGCATTTGCAGAGAAAGCTGGCGGACGAGTTCGACGTTGTGCGGATGTCCGGAGCGGTAGGCGACGACGTGGCCGCGCAGGTCGCATCCGAGCAGGGCGAGGTCGCCGACGATATCGAGGATTTTGTGCCGGGCCGGCTCATTGGCGAAACGTGTCTTGTTCTGAATGGGACCATGTCGGCCAAAGACAAGCAGGTCGGCGACCGTACTGCGCGAACCGAGGCCTTGGCTGCGCAGGCTCAGCGCTTCTTGCTCCGTCACGAAGGTCCGGCATGGGGCGATCTGCGAAGAAAAATCGCCTGGTGTGATCACTTGCGTGCACATTTGCCAGGGAATCGGTGAATCGATTCCATGATCAAGCAGATAACTGACGCGCAAATCGGGCGTGTCGAGGGGATGCAGAGCAATGGTCGCGTCCTGCGACGAATAGACAACCGTGCGATCCACGGTCCAGATCGGCCGGCGCTGCGGCTGCATCAGCGTCCCGGCCTGGGCAAGGGCCTTGACCAGGGGCAGGGCCGAACCGTCGAGGCCGGGAGGCTCTGGCGCGTCGAGGTCCACGTAGCAGTTGTCGATGCGCAATCCCGCCAGCGCGGCCAGGACGTGTTCGACCAGGCCGACGTGCAAGGGGGCCTGTCCCAGCGTCGTGCGCCGCGCCGTGCCGGTGACGTTTTCGACACAGGCCGCGATGCAAGCGGATGGGCCGAGGTCGGTGCGCACGAAAACGACCCCGGTACACGCCGAGGCCGGGCGAAAACGCAGGTGAACCAGTTTGCCCGTCACATAACCGATCCCTTGCAGTTCGACCGGTCGGGCGATGGTTTGTTGGCAGCGATCTTGAATTCGTTTCACGGCAGTCTCATCCTTGAGTGAACCGCCCAGCGGCCTGGCGTTGATTCGACGTAAGACAGTGAGCGGTTTGGAATGTAACAAAAACGGGTTGCGCCGGGCAATCGCACTTTGGCAACCATTTCGCAAAACTCGGCTTGGGAACCAGTTATACCGCACGCGCCACGACACTCAATAACGAGCCGCGACCGTGAAGGGAGCGTTGGATGGTCCCCGCTCCCTTACGGTCGCGGCTCGTGGTAATTGTGCTAATCTCAAGAACGTGCAGTATGGCAATTCGGTTACTTACTGCCACTGGTGGGCTGCACCGACTTCTGCGGCTCAAGCCAGAGATTCAACGTGTCGGCCACGGTCTTGGACAGATCGACGCTGCCGTGAACGTAGAGGGGAACCGTGCTGCCCTGATCCATCGCCTGCATCTTGCGATTGATGTTCGGGAACTGGTCCATCAGGCCCTTCTCAAACGGATCGCCATAGCCGAACACAATCTGGAAGCCATATGCTTCGGAAACGCGCGTGATGCAGACGTTGACCTCTTTCCACAGCGTTTCGAGATTCTGCTCCGACTTTCGGCCAAGGAGTTTGCGAATGTCGTGGTCCATGATTTCGAGTTTGCGTTTGTGCTGGACAAGCTTTTCCTCAATCGATTCACGTTCGGATTTGGGCAGGGAGGGGCCCTTTTCGCGGATGTATTTTTGCCAGGCGTCCATCTGGTCGATCAGGACCTTGGCGTCTTTCTTTGGCTGGGCCAGTGTTTGCTCCAGTTCCAACTTGAACTGCTGGGCGCGTTTGTACTTGCTGAAGACGTAGCCGATGTTGACGACTGCGACTTTGGTTCCCTGCATCTGGGGCGTTTTGGCGCCGCCGCCTTGTTGAGCGGACAGGTAAGAACTGCCGACGGCCCCCATCGCCAGGACGGCGAAACCGGTCGCGAACAAGATCATTTTCTTCACGGAAATCTCTCCTTGTGCCTGTTTGGTCGAACCGTTGGCCGGGTCCCGCATCCGTGCCGTGGCTTCGACATGCGAGCAAGAATGCTTGCCCGATGGTCCCCATTTGGGTGGGGCTTGTAACGCACAAGGAAAGAGAGGTCAAGAGCAGAATTGCGAATCGTTTAGCCGCGGGGCTAGCCCAGCGTTTTCGCCAAAATGATGCGGGGCAAGCCCCGCGGCTAAATGGGGCCTGGTTCAATTCAATCGATCTTAGGGTGACAAACATTCCGCGAGCCGCCGGGCTTGTCCCGGCGGTGCATCTCGATTCGGCCTGATTCACCGCCGGGACAAGCCCGGCGGCTCGCCGTGACCTTCACTTGAACCAAGCCCTAAATGGAGAACTTACGCGCTCTTCTTGTCGATCAACTTGCCGAACATGGAGTGCTCGCCGCGGATGACGCCCTCGGTGACGATGAACTTGCCCTTGGTGTCCATCTCGGGCAGTTCAAACATGATGTCGGTCATCACATCCTCGACGATGCTGCGCAGGCCACGGGCGCCAGTGTCGCGTTCCTTGGCCTTCTTGGCGATCAGGCCCAGCGCGGCCTCGGTGAATTCCAACTCGGCGCCTTCCATGTCGAAGAGCTTCTTGTATTGGCGCACCAGGGCATTGCGAGGCTCGGTCAAGATGCGAACGAGTGATCCCTCATCGAGCGGATCGAGCGGGGCGAGAATCGGCAAACGCCCAATGAACTCGGGGATCATGCCGAAATCGAGGAGATCGTCGCTGGTCGCATGGCTCAGCACCTCGCCGAGTTCGCGCTCGCGATGCTCGGAGTTGGAGCCGAAGCCAATCGTCTTGCGACCTAACCGGCGCGCGATGATGTCTTCGAGCCCGACAAACGTGCCGCCGCAGATGAAGAGGATGTTGGTGGTATCGACCTGGATGTATTGCTGTTCGGGATGCTTGCGTCCGCCTTGCGGGGGAACGTTGCTTACGGTCCCTTCGAGCATTTTGAGAAGGGCCTGCTGAACGCCCTCGCCAGAAACGTCTCGGGTGATGCTGACGTTCTGGGTGGTCTTGGCGATCTTGTCAACTTCGTCGATGTAGACGATGCCGCGCTGGGCCGCCTCGATGTCAAAATCGGCGGCGTGCAAAAGTTTGAGCAGGAGGTTTTCGACGTCCTCGCCGACGTAGCCGGCCTCGGTGAGCGTGGTGGCGTCGCCGATGGCGAAGGGGACATCCAGGGTCTTGGCGAGCGTACGGGCCAGGAGCGTCTTGCCGCTGCCGGTTGGGCCGATCAACAGGATGTTGCTCTTATCGACCTCGACATCGGTGTGCCCTTCATCGCCGAGGCTCAGACGTTTGTAATGGTTGTGAACCGCGACGGAGAGCACCTTCTTGGCGCGGTTTTGGCCGATGACGTATTGATCCACTTTCTCTTTGATGGAGCGGGGGGACGGGATGTTGGTGACGGTGGTGCGGTTGATGCCGCGGCGTTTGCGTTCCTGATCGATGATCGACTGGCACAACTCGACGCATTCGCCGCAGATGTACACGTCGCCCGGTCCCTCGACCAGCGGCCCGACGTCGCGGTAGCTTTTGCGACAGAAGGAGCAGAAGGCGTTGCGATTACGCCCGGTGCTGCCGGTGGTGGGGGTTTTGCGACCGCTGTTTCCCGTGCCCGATGTGCTCATGGACGTCAATTCTCCGAGGTTAGACCAAACACGTTGGTCCGATTGGTCGTCAACTACGCGGCCTTCCTCAACGGGAGCAACCGAGCGGAGCAAATTTGCTGGCCGTTGCGAAGCGTTCAAAAACACAAGTTCAGCTTCGGTACTGGCTGATACCGATTTTACGTGATGCGCTCCCACCGAGCAAGAACAAATGGCGCGGACGTGGGGAACGAAGGCGCAGGACCGGTGTCCAATCTGCGGATTATTACATCCTGGATGTCGAATGCATGACGATTGGTTCCGGAAAGCCGGGGCATCACGTCTGGGGAGGGGAATCCGTGGTTGGTGGACCTGCAGATGGTGGGACGCAGCGCTTTTCGATCTGGTCCTGAATGCGAGCGAGCTCGGCCGGGTCGAGCAACCCCTCGGCCACCATCTTTTGATAGTGTTCGAGTTGCAAGTCCGGCGGCGGGGCATGATCCGCGCTGTCGGCCTCGCGCCAGCGCTTGACCTTGACGATCGCCCATATTCCCAGACCAATCACACCGAACAGCGCCCCGGCGGCCAGGAAGAGGTCCCAATCCGTGGTCGCCCGCTGGGCGAACAGGATGTCCCCTAGATAGCCGACCTGGACTGTCCCCATCATGCATCCAACCACGGGAGATAGCGTGTTGCCTCAGGGTGATTGCCTCGTCACCGTCCCGGCGTCCTCTCGCGACCGGGGTCTGTCCGCCCGTGCGAACTATTATAGCGCCGGTTCCAGCCTAAGAGAAAAAATCGTGGCGAAGTTTGAAAAATCCCGCAACGATTGTTCACGCTAAAGAACGCACAATGACTTTCTTTGCCGCGGTCGGCCAGATCGGTCTTACCGGCATCAAGCCATTTTGAATATTTTACCACTCGAACAAGAACGGGGCTTGCAAAACCGGTAGTGACATTGGCGGTGGAGTTCTGGTATTTGTTAGTTTGACGCGCCAGCGGCGGCCGCAAGCTTCTGTGCCGCGCGCGTCCCGCCACGAACGGACGTCAGCATGAGCAACCAACAAATCTACGCCAAGATCTGCGTGTTCGCGTTGCTCGGTCTCAACGCAGGCGCCTACTACTACTTTTGGCCCAGGCGCGAACAGGGCGGAGACGTTCAAACGGAAGTGCAGCCCGAATCGAAACCGCTGCCGCCGCCTGGTGCGGTCGAAAAGCCGCGCGCGGCTGTCACGCCCAACCAACTTCCCGAAATCCCCGCGCCGAAACCGCCTCCGATTCATGGCGCCGCATTTGAGAAAAAAGAGGATGCAGGCGCCGGTTCTGCCAACGAAATGGTCCGCAAATTACTCGAACACCTTCGCGAAGAGAACAAAAACAAGAAGAATTCACCGCCCGATTTGGCGAATGAAAAAAGGCAGCCCGAATTGGCGCCGCTGTTTCCAAACGACAAGAAGCCTCGCCCGCTGCCGCCGCTGGGCGCGGATCCGTTGCCGATCGATTTGAAGTCCATTGACCCCAGCAAAATCGGGATCACCTCGCCCTTGACGCCGAAGCCCTCGCCAGGGCCCTGGGTCGTCTCCATGGAAAAAGTTGGCCAGCAAACCCTGGTGACGGCGACGCTTCATGCCGGCACGAAACAGGCGGTTGAGTTTCGAATCCTGTGCGATCACGTGGAGAAACTCCCGAGCAGCCAGGAGGTCTTGGCGCGCGGCAACGTAGCCTTCGCGGCCGGCGGGTGGAAGGGCCACTGTCAACGTCTGACGTTGTCGCTTTTGGAGCCACGGGTGGTTTTCGAGGAGAAGGCGCACATCGGCCACCTCGCCTCTTCCGGGACCCTGGTGGGCGATCGAGTGGTCTGGGAAATCCCCTCGTTCCCCCCAAGCGTCCAGCCCGGCGCTCGGCCCACCGGCGTCCTCGGAGCGCCGGATCATGGCATCCCCGATCCGAAATGAGACGCCAATCCGTTCGAGGCGACATCGCACCGTTTCAGTAGACGAATCGACCTGGTTCAGCTGAAGATCCCTGCGAGCCGCCGGGTTTGTCCAGGCGGTGCCTCCCGATCGGGGCGGCTCACCGCCGGGACAAGCCCGGCGGCTCGCGGATTGTATGGGACCTGAGAATAGCCGAATTTGAACCACGACAACGAATTGGCCACTTTTTTATTGCCAATCCGGCCCGGTCCGGGAACAATAGCCAACACGAGAGGTCGGCCGGATCGACTTCCAGTCCCCCCTCCATTGCCCCAAAAGAAAGGCGGAAGACCATGTATCAACGGCTCATCGTATTCGGTATGGCGCTTGCGCTGGTAATTCTGTGCGGCGTATCGGAGTCGGCGCAGGAAAAGGGCAAGAAAAAACGCCGCACCGGGAGCGTGACCGGCGAGTTGCAATCGCGTAAGGACACCAAGAACAAGCGGAATGTGCTGGTCGAGGTTCTCGCCACGGGTGAGGAGAAGGCGCGGACCTATCGCGTCATGTACGATCCGAAGGCCAAAGGGCCGATGCCGAAAGTGCTCGCGGCAGTCCGCGCCGCCCCGCTCGGCGCCCGCGTGCAGATGGACTGGATCGATACCGGCGAAGGCCTGGCGATCACGGCCTTTCAGGTGGCTTTGCCTTTTTTTGACTCGAACCGGCCCAATCCATTTCATTTGGTGCAAATCATTTCAAATGGCCCAAGGCTACTTCCAACTGCCTCCACGCCCCCGGAACAAAAAGCAGGCTACAGCCATAGATACCTACATGAAAACTTTCTACGAGTGGCTTCAACTCATGGAGGCCGAGCAAGGGGGCCAGCCCCCGGCTCCCAAGACAACACCGGTGGCTACCAATGCGCCCACTCCGAAAACGACACCGCAGATGAGTAAGACGCCTGTGAGGACGCCCAAGACCAGCAATCCTTTCGGTATGCGTCGTGCAACGAATCGCTCTTACCTTCAAATGCCTTCCTTCAAAGCGTTGGACCCGGCTACCCAGCAGATGGTTTGGCGAAACGCAGGGCGCTTTACACAGCGCCAGTTGAGCCAACTGCCGCCCGAAGAGCAAGAGCGAGTGCACCAGTTGAACATGGACATGATCCATGCCTACCAGCAATCAGATCAGGACGACTACTACGATGACGGCGCTGGTATCCTCGATGATCTCGGTGTTCCTCCTGATACACCAATTCCAGACGATTGGCGGACAGCCAACTGGGGGAAGATAACATGAAGCTCGCCATCGCTTTCTGATACTGGACAAATTATCATTGCCTTGCCCAGGCACTTGGAATATCATGGGAAAAATGCAGCAGTTCCCGGACTGTCAGCTGGCGATCCCCCAGCTTGGGCCATTTTACAAATGGCCAGACGACGGTGCTTGGCGTGGTAGCGGTTTCTTCGGTGGCGATGGCCACGGTGACGCGGAATTGGCGATCTTGAGGCCTG
>JACPPF010000077.1 GCA_016191165.1 Planctomycetota bacterium | reverse complement strand
GCCCACCTGCGCGAGAGCCGCGAGAACCCCAGTGTTTTTCCAGGCTAAACGCACATTGGCCTGGATGGCGCCCTAACACGGGCTGGCGTGAAACCGAGCGGCCATGGGTCAAAAACGCAAAAAATGCGATGCCAAATGACAAAGCCAAACCACGGAAAAACCGTGGTTTGACGCCGGAAATTGTCATCGCATTACGCTCTGCGGAAATCGGCGTTGAAATGCGCTCAAAAAACGCGTCCGCCGTCAAAATGAATCGTTTTCCCAGCCCATCGGCTTGTAGGTCATACCATTCGCACGCTGCGTCCAAATCCTCTTCGGCTTCCGGGCGAACGGCGATGGGCAGGCTCATGGCTTTTTCTCCAAGCGAGCCTTGATTTCGTTCCACGGCTTACTGCCTTTGGGATCGCTGTCCGCGGTGGCGAGCCGGCGTTTTATTTCCTCCATATGCCACTCCGGCGCGTCCGAAGCATTGGCAGGTTCGGGAATTGAATCCCAAATTGCCGCGATCAGGTCAAGTCGCTCGGACACCGTCATCCGATCGATTCCAAGAGATTGCAGTTTTTGAACCATCTGACCTCCAAAAATTGATTCCCACCAACTATATGCGACGCGTCCCAACCAGGGAAGGCAATTTGGTCATCGATCTCCGCTCGACATCACAAGGTCCACCCCCTGCGGCCACGCCTCCGCCGGCTCAAACCCCAGCAGCCGCCGCGTGGTCTCCAGGTCGTACATCGCCCGCCTTGGCTTGCTCGTGGCGTAGACGACATTGAACTTCTGCTCCAGCGTTGCCTCCGCCGCGCATGCGAAGAAGCGGCCCGCGTCGCCGGGGCTCAGGTAAACGTCCTGGGCCCACTGCTCGGCGCCGATTTCCTCCACCTGTTCGGGCGTGCGCGGGCACCAGCCCAAACGAACGGCGATCACCTCCATGCCGAATTTCTCCGCGAATGCCCGGCCCGCCCCTTCCAGAAACAGCTTGCCCGCGGCATACCAGTAGCGCGGCGTCGGCTGCGTGTCGACGCCGATGGGGAGCGGGCCGGTCATACGTTGATGCCAGACGACCTGCCCGCTCGACGCAACGATCAACCGCTTGACGCCCGCCTTTTGCGCTTCCTCGAAAATGTGGTACACGCCCACAATGTTGTTCGGCACGATCTCCGCAAGGAAATCCGCATCGTCCGGCGTCGCCGCGAGGTGGATTACCGTATGAATGCCGATCATCGACCTGGCAACGTCAACTACACTTGTCAGCGTGCCGACGAGCATTTCCGATACCCCCGGCGATTCAACACGATCAAACCCGCGCACGGTATGCCCCCGTGCCTGGAGCTCTTGCACGACCGCTCGGCCGATGCGCCCGCTGGAACCGGTAACAAGAATCGGGTTCATTGAATACTCTCGTATTGCCTCGTGACCAACGTTAAGCTACTCTTGAGATGCCAATCTGAACAGACACCCCGACGGGAGACCGCCATGCCATCGCGTTACCTGCGTCTCGCTATTGCCGTGCTCTTTTTTCTGGCCGCACTGGCGGGCTTGCCGTGGCATGGCACGGTGCGAGGAGGCAAGGCCAGCGGTGAGGTCAAGCTTGGGCCCAATGCCAGCCTGGGGGGAAAACGTCTCTTCCCCGACAACAACCCCTGGAACCAGGATATCTCCAGGGAGCCCGTCGACCCCAACTCCGACAACCTCATCAAGAGCATCGGCGCCAACAGGCCGTTGCATCCAGATTTCGGCACCGTCTACCAGAACGCCCCCAACGGCATCCCTTATGTCGTCGTCACCGGCCAGCAAAAGAAGGTTCCCGTCAAATTCACCTATGCCGATGAGAGCGACCCCGGCCCCTATCCCGTCCCGTTCGACCCGCCCATCGAGGGAGGCCCGCGCGGCAAAGGGGATCGCCACATTCTCATGCTCGATCGCGATAACTGGAAACTCTACGAACTCTTCTCAGCGTATCCGGATGGTTCGGGCGGGTGGAAGGCCGGCTCCGGGGCGATCTTTGATCTGAAGTCGAACAAACTCCGCCCCGCCGGCTGGACCTCCGCCGACGCCGCGGGCCTGCCGATCCTGCCCGGCCTGGTGCGCTACGATGAAGCCGTCGTCAACAAGAAGATCGAACATGCTCTGCGCTTCACGGTCGTCAAATCGCGCCGCGGCTACGTCTACCCCGCGACCCACTTCGCCAGCCGCAACACGAGCGCCGACTTGCCGCCAATGGGCATGCGCGTCCGCCTCAAGGCAAGCTTCAACGTGAAACCGTTCCCGGCCGAGGTGCAGGTGATCCTGCGTGCGTTGCAGAAATACGGCATGATCGTCGCGGACAACGGCGGCAACTGGTTCCTGAGCGGCGCGCCGGACCCGCGCTGGAACGACGACAACCTGCACACCATGAAAAAAGTCAAGGGCCACGACTTTGAAGTGGTGAAAATGGGCCCAGTGACGACGCGCTGACCAGCTTTTGGGGCCGAGTGTTATGTGAAAAGTCCCTCCCCATTCCGAAGCCGCTAATTGGCAGGACGTTACGGCGTTTTTATCGAGGACTTCTCACGGGGCGCGGGGGGTATCCCAGGTAGAATATCTGAGTAAGATGGGAAATTTATACATTCTGACCGGCTTGAATTCGCCTCATTTCGTCAAATTCTGAAGAATTTTCAAGAATCCGCTAAAGTCATGTCCGGTTTTGGCCGCGAATTTCGATTCTTATAGTAGAGATTTTTCTGCGCTCCCATTTTGCGCCTACCTCAAAACCCGTCCAGGAGGTGAACATGCTCGACAACGAAGGAAGGAAGGAAGGAAGGAAGGAAGGAAGGAAGGAAGGAAGGAAGGAAGGAAGGAAAAAAAACCGGCGAGCCGAGCCGCGTAAGCGGCCGGGTTCTCCCCCCTCTCTCTCCGGGAGAGGGGCCGGGGGTGAGGGCGAGCCGACCATAACCCTGACCGGCCAGCGCAGCGACGACCACTTCCGCGTGGACGTCAACAGCCGGCAGGTGTTTCTGCCCTGCGCGGCGTTTTGCGCACTGGTTCGCCTCGTCGAGGCGGCCATCAACGTACCCACGGGGCTGAGCGAGATTTCAAGGCTCACCGTTCATCGCCTGCGCAAGGCGCTCGATGAGGTTGCGCCGGCCTGGGGCGCCAGCTGATCGAAACCGGCAGCGGCGAAGAATACCGATTGAGCGTTCCGAAATCCGAAATCCGCGCCTCGGTTCAAATCGCACCATGCTTCTTCGAACTGGTGGGTCGCCATGTTGTCTCCGTCGAACAAGCGGAAACCTTGCGAAAACACTGCCGACCGGTTAAGTTGGCGGAAACCAAGCGGAAACCGAAAAGAAACTGAAAAGAAACCGAACGGAAACTGACAAATCAAAAACCCATGTTACAATCGCCCGTGTTGAAAGGAAACGTGTCATGCGAAAGTTGCTCATCACCATCGTTGGCATCCTCGCACTGGCCCTTGCGTGCCATGCCGTGAGCGTGAGCGCGGCGGCGGGCGGCAAGGGCGTGTTTCCGCTGCCACTCGTCGGGGCACAGCAAGGCGAAGCAAGGGAAACCGGGAGCAAGTCGACGGCTCCCGCCCACTTTTCCGCCCCGGTTCGGCTTGATTGCAAGTCCGAAGTAAACACCGTCTCTTTTTCGCCCGATGATCGATTGTTGGGGATTTCGACAAACGCGGGAGATGTATTTCTTTACGATATCGGCGCAAAAAAGATTCGGCGCATCGCCAAACATAAACGGGGTGTTGGCGGGATCTCGTTCTCGCCTAATGGCCGATACGTAGCTTGGAGGCGTTCCGCCGGCCGCAACGTCGTTTACGATCTGTGGCAGGAACAGGAAATCTGGGAATTTGCGGCCCACACGCGCTGGGCTACCGCTCTCGCATTTTCCGCTTGCAGCCAAATCTTGCTGACGGGAGGCGAAGATGGGCGTATCGCTTCCTGGGACATTATACGGAAGAAGAAGATACTTGAGCTAGAGGCTCACTCCAAATCGGATAGGTGCCCGATTACGGGAATTGACGTGGCTTCGAGCAATAAGGTTTTTGCCTCCGCAAGCTGGGATAATACGATCCGAATTTGCGAGCTCAACACGGGACGTGAGCTGATCAAAATCAAGGGATATGGAGAATTCGCATCCGCTTGTTTTTCCCGCGATGGAAAAATGATAGTCGGGGCCGCGCCGTACGACACAAACTTACGAATTTGGGAGGTTGCCACCGGCCTAGAGAGGCTGAGACTGCCACAACCTCCTGGCGTCTTGGCGATCGCCTTACACGGATCTGGCCGTTGGCTGGCTGTCGGCGATCGCGCTGGCAATATTCAACTCGTTAACATTTATTCCGGACAACAAACGACAATCAAGGCGCTACATACGAAGCTGATTTTTTGTGTAGCCATTTCGCATGACGGCCGTCGGATTGCGACCGGGAGTTGGGACAAGACCGTAGCGATCGTAGACCTTGGAGAATTCGAGGGCGAGCCTAAACGGCTGGAACCATCGAATGAGGATTTGAATGAGCAGATACCGAATCTTTTTAGCAAGAACGCGGCAACTGCGTTCAAGGCTATACGGTTACTGACGAAATCGGCAAAGACGGTGCCCTTGTTGCAAAAGACGCTAACCAATGTTCGGCGTGACGTTCCCATTGACGCCAACTTCAAAGCGGTTTTGAAACGATTGGAAAGCGGGAGCTATCTCGTTCGTGAAAAGGCGTCGAGCAAGTTGGCCAAAATGGAATTGGGAATCGAATCGAGAAAGATGCTGGAGGGGGTTGTCCAGGCGTCTTCCTCGCCTGAGGTCAAGAATCGCCTGCGAGTCATCGTGGGAAAAATGACATTACCCTCGCGCGAACGCTTGTTCTGGCTGCGCTCGCTGGAGATCCTGGAGCAGATTGGAGACTCGAAAGCCAAAAAACTTCTTGAAGAAATCGCCCAGCAAGAGGACGGCGTTGGTGAAGAAGCCAGATTCTCCTTAAACCGCCTGAAAAAAAATTACTGACGGCGTCGATTTTTTTGTTGAGCAACCCAGCTGGAGCACATCATGTTCAATCATACCCAAAACAAGTATGGCAAATCACGATGTTCCTCGGTGCGCTACACGCGCCTCTCATTTGAGGTACTTGAGGATCGGCTGGCGCCCGCACTTGTTTTTGTCTCCGATATTCGGCAAGGCCAAAACAGTTCCACGCCGCTGTATCTGGCGCCATTTCGCGTCGGAAACACTGACGGCGTTATGTTCAGTGCCGTGACTGGTGGTGGCGATCGCCGCTTGCACTTCAGCGACGGCACCAATGGCGGCACGATCCAGATTCGTGCCAACGCAGGAGTAGGGCCGCTCAACGCGCGCGAACTTACGCCGATCGGCACCACGGTTTTCTTTTTCGGATCGAATGGGGTGGAGACGGAACTTTGGAAAACCAATGGGACCGATCAGGGCACGGGTGTCGTCAAGGACATCAATCCCAATGGCAGTTCGGACCCGATGTCGCTCGTGGTGATGAATAACGTTTTGTACTTCATCGCAAATGACGGCACCAATGGCCGCCAAGTGTGGAAAAGCGACGGAACCGCCAATGGTACCGTGCGAATCAGCGATATCAACCCAGGAGTCGGCGCCAACAAAGGATTGTTTGACCTGCTTACCCCGCTTGCCGTTGCCGGCAACACGATTTACTTTAAGGCAAACGACGGAACCAACGGGACGGAATTGTGGAAAACGACCGGCACCATGGCAAGCACGGTTATGGTGAAAAACATCAACAACGGGGCGAACAGCTCGGACCCGTACGGATTTACCGCGACTGGGTTGGGAGCGAGTATTGTATTTGCCGCTGACGATGGCACGACGGGCGTCGAATTGTGGAAATCCGATGGAACCACGGCCGGTACGGTGCGGGTTGCGGACATCAATGGGGGCAACAACGGGGCAGCCAGCTCGAATCCGAACAACTTCATTTATGTCCCCATGCAAGGAGGCATGGTCATCTTCTCGGCGAATGATGGCACGAACGGCACTGAACTCTGGAAGTACGATGGCACGAACGCATCCTTATTGAAGGATATCAACCCCAATGCCGGCAGCTCAAGCCCCAGTCAGATGACCCTATCGGGAAATACCTTGTTCTTTAATGCCTTCGCGCCAAACACGGGCAATCAGCTTTATAAATCCGATGGGACCGCAGCTGGGACAGTCTTGGTGAGCACCAACCAAGCCGCAAATATGAATCCCAGGTATATGGCCGCGAAACCTGGGAGTGGTGTTTATTTCAGTGGAACCGTCCAATTGGGCGGCGAGTTGTATACGAGCGATGGAACGGCTGGAGGTACGGTTGCCGTGGCGGTCCCAGCCGGTTGGGCACTCGATACTATTCAAGTTGTCCCGGTTTTGGCCGCGAACGGCACTTTCTTTCTATCCGGAAGAACTCATAGGAACCAAGCTGCACTAGGAGTTGAACTTTGGAAAATCGCACCACCCCGAGGAGCTCAAGGCCCAAACCAGGCGCCGGCTGGCACCAACACAAACGTGACAATACAGCCAGCAATGCCGTATTCGTTCAACGTGGGCGACTTTGGATTCACTGATCCTAGTGATACGCCGCCCGACAACTTCCAAGCTGTCAAAATCACTACCGTGCCCGCGGGAACGCTTGATCTCTTCGGTCAGACCGTTAACGCTGGTGATTTTGTCAGTGTGTCCGACATCAATGCTTGCGGACTGACATTCACAGGTACCCAAAACGATAGCTTCACCTTCCAGGTTCAGGACGACGGCGGGACTGACAACAGCGGGGTAGATCTGGATGCCACCGCCCGAACGATGACCATCAGCGCATCGTCCGTCAATACCGCCCCGATCAACACCGCGCCTTGGGCGCTGAGCATGAATGAAGATACGACCTTGGTCTTTTCCTCCGCCAACGCCTACGAAATCGCTGTTTCGGATGACTCGGTCTCAGCTTCGATACAGGTTGCGCTAGCTGCCACCAACGGAACACTGACCTTGAGCGGAACATCTGGCTTGAGTTTCAGCTTTTCGGACGCGAATGGCTCGGGCACAGGCGACGGAACGAACGATTCAACCATGCGATTCCGCGGGTCAATGAGCAACATTAACGCTGCCTTGAACGGCTTGGCCTTCACCCCGACTCCCAACTACAACGGCGGCGCTTCGGTGGAGATTGTCACCAACGATCTGGGCAACACCGGCTCAGGCGGCGCCTTAACCGACACGGACACCGTATCCATCACCGTTGATGCCGTCAACGACGCTCCCGTCAATACCGTGCCCGCGTCGCAGTACACCCTTGAGGACGCCTCGCTTGACTTCTCAGCCGGCAATGGCAACGCGATCAGCATTGGCGACCTGGACGCAGGCAATGAGGATTTGCAGGTCACGCTCACCGCGA
Source organism: Planctomycetota bacterium (assembly GCA_016191165.1). Classification (GTDB taxonomy): domain Bacteria; phylum Planctomycetota; class Planctomycetia; order Gemmatales; family Gemmataceae; genus SIAQ01. The sequence goes on along the minus strand of JACPPF010000077.1, from coordinate 4,763 downwards.
CGCATGGCACAGTGACGTTGAGCAGCACGACCGGCCTCAGCTTTAGCTTTTCGGACAGCAACGGGACGGGTGCAGGCGACGGCACCGCTGATACGACAATGACGTTTCGCGGCACTGTCAGCGCCATCAACGCAGCGTTGAACGGACTCACCTTTATCCCGACTTCGAATTACGTCGGTGACGCGACCGTAGAACTTGTTTCCAATGACCTTGGAAATAGCGGCTCAGGCGGAGCATTGGCGGACGACGACACGGTTACCATCCACGTCGTCAACTTCCTCGCCAACGACGCGAGCTATTCCACCAAGCATGACGTGACGCTGACTGCGCCCAACATGATGCAGATGACGAATGGCCTGCTCTACTACGTCAGCAATCCTCAATCGCTGTCACTCGCCGTGGGCGCGATCGACGGCGACGACACGATCATCGGCGACCCCGTGACCACGGCGATGGGCGGAACGCTCACCGTGGAATCAGATGGCAGTTTCGTCTACGATCCACCCGCGAACTGGGCGGGCGATGATTGGTTCGCGTACACAGTGTCGGACGGGACCTACTTCAGCACGGCAACCATCATCCTGCACGTCACCAACAGCACGCCGACGTTTGATGAAGGGTTGATGGGTTACCGTTACTCGACAACGATGAACCAGAGCATCACCGCGCCGAATGAGCCGTGGACGTTTGGCTTGCTGCACTATGCGGACGATGACGACGGCGACACGCTGACGATCACCGCCGTCAACGGCGACCCGGACAACCTTGATCAGGCGATCAGCACCTCCGAAGGCGGCACGATCACCGTCAGCGCCGACGGTAGCTTCGACTACACGCCGCCGACCGACTGGACCGGCGACGATGAATTCGACATCACCATCTCGGACGGCATCACGTCGATCACGGTGACGATTGTGATTCGGGTGACGAGTTGAAAGCGATGAACCGAAGGCGTAGACGACAGATCAAGTGAAATCCATCGTCACGCTTTCGGTTCCTTTTATAGCTTGCTGGCCCTTCGCTGGCGCTCAGGCTCGGATCAATTCAAATACCGCATCTCAATAGCGGACCTGCAAGCCAAACGTGATGCCCTGGGCCCAGAAGCTGGTGTCGTTGAACGGGACGGCGGGGCGCGCGGTTCCGACCAGGGTGCCGCCGAAGAGTTGCGATGCGTTCAGGGTGCGGTCGATCTGATCGCCGGGGCGGACGACGTTGCTGATCCACATGAAGTTATAGCCCGCGAAGACACGCACGCGGTCGCACAGATTCATGCCAGCGTTCAGCGAGACCTCGGGCATCCAGGCGAACGTGTTTCGGCTCTGCCTGCCGAGGTTGCTCGGCTGAGTGTAGACACCGCCCGCGAAGGTTTGGTCCGTGGTCGGCGAGGTCTGCCGCAGGGAGCCGAAGACGTCAACTGCCTGGTTGACACTGCCGGCGGCAACCTTTCCGGTGCCGTTTACGAAGAAACGCCCGTGAGTCACTTCGAAGCGGGCGCCGAGCTGGCCGCCGAAAAACTGGTTGCGCGTGGCGAAATCTTCATGTACGCCACCGGAAAACGCGCCGGCGGGTGGGAGCCCCTGCGCATAGCTTTGCATCGTCAGGTTCTCGCGCAAATTCAGGTAACGGCCACCGCCCAGGATATCGATTCGGCAGTTGGGGGTGGAGCGCAGGTTCATCAGGCCGTTGAGCTCGCCGCCCTGCATTTGCGTGACCATCGAGAGCGTGGTCAAGCCGGAGAACACTCCGGGTAGTGCGACACCAACGAGGCCTTCCGTGGTGCCGCCGGCCGGATTTGTGAAAGCAACCGGGTACCCGAGAACATTCGATCCGGGCAGGCCACTGGAAGTGATCTGAGTGCTGTCGGTCCGTTGGGCAAGATAGAAGTAGCTGCCCTCGATCCCGAAGCGTCCCTCGGAGTCGAGCGCGGCGCCGATCGTGAAGCGGCCGCCGTGGTGGAGTTCGGAGTTGAATGGAGCGCCGTTGCCAAGGAGTACGGAAGTGCCGGGAACGTCGAGGTTGCCGGTGCTGAGGATCGGAACGGGCACGCTCTGCCTCTGGGTCCACCAGGCGAGGTACTCGGTGTTGAACCAGAGCCGGGGGCTGTTCGGTGAGTTGATCAACCCCCCGAAGATATTGGGACGATCCGGGGCTTCCATGACGGGCATGGGCTCCTGTGCTGTCAAGGCACCGGAAGCCGCGAGAAGCGTGCAGGCGATGGCCAAGATTCCCTTCGCGTTCATTGAGGTACTCCATTGGGTGAAAAAAGACCATCGGCGCGCAGCGATTCACAACGATCGCCAGGTCGCGCCGCGGCCCAGGAATCCGACTATTCTCGTGTCTGAATCAAATCGGCCCGTGGCAACATGGCCGGTGAAACAGAACGCAAGCCTTCGGGGGTCCGGCGCTCCGCCTTGGCTGAAAATCCAACACAATACGGGCATGTGCCATCTTCGGAAGAATTTTGCGAGGCGAGCCATCCGGGCCACTTTGCCGGGATCTTACATCGCCCGCAGGATTCCGTTCATGGCCTCTTGCAACGAATGGGCATCGGGGAAGCGTTTGGCGGGGTCGAGGTCGAGGCAGCGGACGATCAGGTCTTTCAATGGGGGCGGGCAGGCCCCGTTCAGGTGTTTGAAATCGAACTGGGCCGAGCGTGCCTGGTTGACGCCGATCGCGGGCGGCAGGAACTCCACCGGACTTTTGCCTGTCACGAGTTGAAACAGATTGGCGCCGACCGTGTAGACATCCGCGGCCGGCGTCAGGAGGTTGTACGGCTGCTCGATCTCCGGTGGGCAGTAGCCGGCGGTGGCGGCGCCGCCCAGGAGTTTTTGGTTGGCCTCAAGGTTTAGAAGCTGGCAGCCGCCCAGGTCGATTACCGTCACGCGATCCTGCGAAGAAACCAGGAGGTTGGCGGGCTTAAGGTCCTGGTAGATGAGCTGCCAGGTCATGCCTGCCTTCATCTGTTTGGGCTGATGCAAGACGTGCAGCACTTCCGCGACCTGCGACATCATGCGCAGCGAACGCGCCACGGGCAGCCGATGGCCCGGCGCTTCCTCCAGCAACTGCTCCAGCGACTTGCCTTCGACCGCCTCCATGACCAGGTACGGCTCCGAGTCGAGCATGTCCTGATCGGCGTAACGCCATTCCTTGCGATCCTCCGTCGTGTACGGACCTTCCAGTTGCGGGTTGGCGTCATATACGAAATCATTCGGATGCGGCACCGCGTTGCAGCCGGCGTTCCGCAGAAGAACCAGGATGCGCCGCTCCATTTCGAGCGTCTTGCGCGGCAAGCGCAGTTGATTGGTGAAGCCGTCCTGATCGCGCACCCGGGCGTAGGGAATCACGTCGTAGAACAGGCTCGTTTTGATGAGCACCCGGCATTGCGTGCGAATGTCGCGGCCTTCCAGGAGCAGCCCCATGCCGCCCGACGCGAAGAAGTTAACGATCTCATAGCGCTGGGCGAGCGGCTGAGCGACCGTGAAGATCTTGCCGCGGTTGTCGCCTTTGGGAACTTCGGCGCGCAGGAAAGGCCGCTTGTTCCAGGTGAACGATTCGGATTTCAACGTGCTGATGATTTTGCTGGGCATGTGGAGGCGCAAGGGAGAGCGCAGCGAACCGTTGGTTTCGATCCCAGGGTTTCGCTGCGCTCAACCCTGGGCGTGCCAGGCGTCATGTGATTTCAAACTTCAACCGAATCACGCCGCCGAGGATGATGCGCGTGCCATGCGCGAGCGGGTAATCTTGCAGGGGTTGCACCAGGTCCTTTTCGAACTGCGTCCCGGTGTTGCCCGCCAGCGGACGTAAGGCAAAGGCGCCAGTCTGGCGCGTGCGCAGGACGAGGGCGTGGCGGCGAGAGATTTTCCTGATCGTCGGGCGATCAAACCACTGGTCGAGATCAACGTCGGGGAAAACCCCTTCGACAGCGTCGAGCCGACCGATCAGCGTCGCGTCCTTGGTCAGGGGAAAATACTGCAGTGGCTGTTTGTCGGGTCCGTACAGCACCAGGCAAGGCGTGCCCGACGGAGGCTTGGTCAAGCGTATTTTCATGGCCGGTTCATGGACTTCCTCGGCGGGCGTCGCCTGGATGGGGGCCAGGGCGGGAGTCTCGTCCAGGAACGGCGCCAGCGGAGGCGCCTCCTCCATGAGGGGCGCCAGGGGCGGCGCTTCGTCCAGGAACGCGGCGACCGGCGGCGACTCCTCCAGCAGCGGCGCCATCGGGGCGTCTTCCAGAATCGCGGCCGGCGGCGGTAACTCTTCCATCGGCGGGGCGACCACCGCACCTGCCGGAAGTTCCTTCAATAGCTCGATGCCGCACACGCAGTACGGGTCCTTGTGCTCCGGACCGTACACCGTCGCGCAACCCGGACAGTAGCTTCCGCCCGGCGGTAAGGCTCCCACCGGCGCGGCCGGGGCGGCCGCCAACTGCGACGCGCTGCCCAGCCCGGTGCCCGCCGGCATGAAGTCATCCACCGTGGACCCGCACACCGAGCAGGTTCGGCTGCCGTCTTGTATTTTTTCGCCGCAGATGGTGCATTCAATCATGGCAGGGCCTTCCGATTCGCCACTGGCGCTTGAGCGTCCGCGAGGCGCCGAGCGAACGCTAAGCCGCAAGCGGCTTGACGACTAGGTTACTTAATCCAAAAAACTCATAGCGCATGAGTCAAGTTCATGCGGCCATGTTGTGTTCTTTAAGCCATTGGTCGATCGCTGCATCGAGCTGATCGAACCGACGGCGCAAATTCGTGTTGGGCGCGGCTTCGTTC
>JACPPF010000076.1 GCA_016191165.1 Planctomycetota bacterium | reverse complement strand
GCACCGAGGGCTTCAACCATGGCTTGCGAAACATCCTGTGGCGGGCTTTCGGCATGACAAATTTCTTCCATTTTCGCCTGCGCGTGTTGGATCGGTTCGGATGGGCTAAAACAGCTAATCAGCTGATTTGACGGAGAGCCAAAGAAACCCACACATGCGCTTAGCAAAACAAGGCCCGTCGCAAACGAAAACCTTTGCAGATTCGGGACACTTCCGAGCCTCCGGGCGACCGAAATCCCAAACACGGTTCCCAAGGCGAAACCCACGACCAAGCCCACGAGGTAGACGACGATCCATGCATTTGGCGCGTGGATGACGGCGATTACCAGAATTAGCAGCAACAGAACAACAATCAATGCAATCCCGCCAGCCAAAATGTTGAACCGGGGTCGATTAACCTTCCAGGGCAACGAGGCTGGTTCGTCGGGCTGGGAATTGCGTGCGCTGGTTGGGTGATCCAAGTCTTGAGCGGACATGATCCGACTCCTGCGATTACTTTTGGAACCCTTGCCCTCATTTTAGCATCACGCCTTCAGCATCTCATCATGCCGCATCCCGCTTGGCGGCAGGTCGGCCTTTCGGCAATTCGCGAGTGCTGCTTTGGCGCCGGCGTGTTGCTCGGCGTCGTTGTCCTCCCATTCGATGCTGACGGCGCCGTCGAATCCGACGCGGTTCAATTCGATGAAGATCTCCTCGCAACTGTTGGCGTCGCGGGCCGTGCCTGCGGTCACAAAGTTCCAACCGTTGAGCGGATGGCCCATGGGGCGATGACCGCCCAGAAGTCCCGCGCGGGTGTGCTCGCGGATTACCTGCACGCCCTTGATGTGAGCGCAGTGGATGAAATTGCCCAGCTCGCGGATGAACTGCACGACGCTGACGCCTTGCCATTCCATGTGGCTGCCGTCGAGGTTGAAGCCGACCACGCCTTCGTAGCCGGCCTTGCACATGTGGTTGATGTAATCGGACGCGGATTCGATGTCGCCCATCGCCCTTTCACTGGGATGGCATTCGAGATCGAACGTGACGCCGTACTTTTTGTACGCATCCCACACCGGGCCGAAGCGCTCGACGAGCAACTCCAGGCTGACCTGGCGAGCGTCGGGAATCGCGTAGCCCTCAACGCTTGTCGGCAAGGGTGGAAACAGGAAGAAGTGGCTCCAGCAATGCGCCGGGCTGCCGACGAAACCGGAGATGGCGATGCGGCGATTTTGCAGCTTGCCGAGATAATGACCCAGGCGAGCGCACGCAATGAGGTCCTTGGCCGACTGCTCGTGGATCATCTTGCCCACGTCGTCGGGCACATAATACGGATTGGTGCGCGGCGGGTTGTTTCCCTTGGCACGCCAGGCTTTGTATGCGGCCCGGCATTCGCCGCGCGTGAATTGCAGCGTCTTGGCGCTCGGCTCATCGCCCAGGGCCTGGCCTTGCAGATGGGTGGCGATGGTGAAGATTTCCAGGCCGTGCTTCTGCGCGAGGGCGTGGCGTTCCTTGGCATAGGCTTCCGCGCCGGCGTCGGTCATGCACTTGTCGAGATCGAGTTCCCACGACGCTTCCTCCCAGCCGTCGAAGCCGCTATCCGCGAGGAACCTGACCCAGGCGTTCATCTCGACGTTGCCAAACTGCCCGCGCACGAGGCCGATCTGGTGATAGGACCCTTTGCCGTAGCGATGCTTGTCGGTTTGCTTGAAGCCCATGGCGGGATGCCTTTCTTGGTGAGGAACCTGAAAGTTGTATAACCAGCCCGGAGCACAAGCGACGGGGTGCGTCCCCCGTCGCTCGCGCTCCGGGCTGGTGGGAGCCGTTGAATCGTCACGGAAAGGTTATACGCTCGCGCGGCGGAGTTCAAGCAAATCCGTGGCCAAATCCGCAAGATGACAAGTTGCCCGCGCGTCTGCCTGGCCGCCTGGGCAATGTGCCAATCTCGTTTGATTCGGCAAGGCGGCTGCAAACGTCTACAATAGGGCTGGATCAAACCGCCGCGCTTCGGTTAGGATAGGTTGAGTAATCGCTGCTTCCCAAGGAGAAAACCATGATACGACTCAATTGGTTCGGCTGCGCGGTGATCATGCTCGGCCTGGCGCTGAGTTGCGCGACGCCAGTTGACGCGGGCGGTAAAAAGTCGGATTCCAAAGTCAAGGCCGCGGTCCAGGCGTCGAAGATCGAGGCCGATGGCAAGCAGAGGATCGCCATCACGCTGACCGTCGAGAAAGGCTGGTATATCTACGCCAACCCCGTCGGCTCCGAGGATTATGAAGGCAACAAGACCCGGGTTTCGTTTACTGCCAAGGGAAAGCTTGCCGCGACGGTGAAATTTCCGAAGGGCACGACCAAAACGGAAGTAATCGGCAAGGAGACGGTCAAGTACGATATCTACAAGGACCGCGTGGTAATCCAGGCCGAGGTGCGGCGACCCCCCAGTGACGCCGGGCCGCTGCAAATCAAGGTCGATGTCAACGCGTGCAAGATCGGTAAGAAGGGCAACACAGTCGAATGCCTGTTGCCCGGAACGATTTCGCTCAGCGTGCCGTGACAGGAAAGTTTTTTGCCGCAACCCACATCATGCAAGGAGAAACCATGATTCGAAATCCTGTATTTGGGGGCCTTTTCGTCCTGAGCGCCGCGGCTTTCGCTGCGTTCACGCCCGTCGATGCCGCCGGGACCAAATCCGATTCCAAGGTCAAGGCGACGGCCACCACGACCAAGATCGACGCCAAGTTGACCCAAACCGTCACCATCACGCTCAAGATCGACAAGGGTTGGCATCTCTACGCCAATCCGGTCAATCATGAGTTCCTGGAGGGGGCGGCCACGACCGTGAAAATCGCGGGGAAGAACAAAAACACCACGGCCAGTGTGAAGTATCCCCCCGGCAAGAAAATCGTGGACAAAAAGGAGACGTACAACATCTACGAAGGCGTGGTCAAGATCAACGCCACGGTGGTCCGCGCCCCGGGCGATGTAGGCCCGCTGGAAATCACAATCGGCGTGCAAGCGTGCGACAAGGGCGTTTGCCTGTCGCCAGCCAAGGTGAAGTTGACCGTACCGTGAGCAAGACCATTTTCGCGCTGAAGGCGGCCTGTTCGCAAAGCACGAAATCCGAAAAACATTCACCGCCCGACACTCAAACGCGAAAAATCCCGCGAAATGATCGGGCGTAGTTTCAGTATTCGGGCTTTTTGGGTAAAACCGATCGATGAAACTCGCGACTCGTCGCTGCCTGGCGTTGACCACTCTCATCGTTCTGACGTCCCTTCCCGCTTCGGCGCAGGAGAAGACACGGTATGAGAAGCGCTGGTTCTACGCGCAGTACAACCTGCTCGTGGACCAGAGCGCCGACGAAGTCGTCGCCCTGCTCCGCCGCGCCGGCAAGGCCGGGTACAACGGCATGGTGCTCGCGGATTACAAGCTCAATATCCTGGAGCGGTTGCCCAAGCGATACTTCAAAAACATCGACCGCGTGCAAAAAGCCGCGGCCGCGGCCGGCATCGAGGTCATTCCCACCGTGTGCCCGATCGGTTACAGTGCGGGAATTCTCGCCCACGATCCCAATCTGGCTGAAGGTGTACCCGTCAAGGATGCGCCCTTCGTCGTCAAGCAGGGCGAGGCCGTTCTCGTTCCTGACCCGAAAGCCCGCTTTCGCAACGGCACTCTTGAAGAAGTCAAGGGCGACCGCTTCGTTGGATTTGGCTTCCAGGACAACCCGGGCAAGTCCAGTTTTGTCGATCGCATGATCACGCACTCAGGCAAGGCCTCTTGCCGAATGCAGGACTTTCACCATCACCCCGTCGGCAACTGTCGGCTTTCGCAAAAAGTCAAGGTCAGAGCGTTCGCGTGCTATCGGTTTTCCGCCTGGCTGAAGACCCAAGACGTGAAGCCAACAGGCAACTTGCGCCTGCTTGCTCTGGGCGCTGCCGAGGGGCCGAATGTGCTTTCCTTCTTTGACGACCCGATCCAGCCCACGCAAGGCTGGACGAAAATCCAGATCGTGTTCAATTCGCTGGCGAATACCGAAATCACGCTGATGGCCGGCATCTGGAACGGCAAGTCCGGAACCTTCTGGCTCGACGACTTGCAACTCGAAGAGCTTTCGCTCGTCAACGTCTTGCGCCGAGCCGGTTGCCCGCTGACCGTGACGTCCGAGGATGGGGTTACCTATGTCGAGGGAAAGGATTTTTTGACCGTCAAGGATTCCAAGCTGGGAAACGACCCTTGGTCGGGCGAGTTCAAGTTCAATCATCCCGGCGCGCGGATTCAACTCACCAAGGGCTCGCGAATCAAGACTGGCCAGCGCCTGCGGGTCGGCTGGTATCACCCGATCCTGACGCACAGCTATCAGGTGATGTGCTGCTTGACGGAGCCGAAGGTGTACGACGTGATGCGCGATCAGATTCAGCGTGTCAACAAGCTACTCAAGCCGCGGACATTCTTTTTGTCCCACGACGAAATCCGCGTCGCCAACTGGTGCCAGGCCTGTCAAGACAAGAAACAAACCCCAGGACAGCTGCTGGCGGAAAACGTCCGCCAGTGCGTGCGCATCATCCAGGCGGTGAACCCGAAGGCGGAGATGGTCGTCTGGTCTGATATGTTCGATCCGCACCATAACGCGGTCGATCGGTACTACTTGGTAAATGGCTCAATCAAAAATTCCTGGGAAGGGTTGCCCAAACGAGTCATGATCGCCAACTGGAACGGCGGCAAGGCGGCAGCCAGCGCGAAGTGGTTCGCCGACCGTGGACACCAACAGATCATCGCCGGCTATTATGACGGCGACCTCGAAAACTTCCGCCACTGGCACGCCATGACAAAAAACACGCCCCACATGCGCGGCTTCCTTTACACCACCTGGCAACACCGCTACGACCACCTCGAAGCGTACGGAAAAGCCATGGCGGGAAAATAAATTGACCACGGAACCGCGCGAAACGAACAAAGAAAAAATACAATAAACGACTCCCTTCGGTATCGCTTACCTGTGATTCCATGGCTGGAGAGATTTCTGGAGTATCATGTCCGACCTGCAAACACGCATTCTCAGCGCCCTGGCGCAACCCAATTACCATCCCCTCAAGCCGAAGGCCCTGGCACGCAACCTGGGGATTACCGGGCCGGATTACAACCTTTTCAAAGACGCCCTCAAGAACCTGATTCGGCTCGGTCGCCTCGAGATCAGCAAGGGCAACGCTGTCCGCCCGCTCGGCGCGCACGGCACGCTCACTGGCATTTTTCGCAAGGCCGCGGCGGGGTTTGGCTTCGTGCGCCCCAATCCCGACGAGGGGCACAAATTCACTGAGGTTTACATCCCCGAGGAAGCCGTACGCGACGCGACCACCGGCGATGTCGTCCTCGTGCGGGTCCGGCCGTCCCGCAAACAGCACGACCGGGGACCGAAGGGCGAGATCGTCCAGGTTCTCGAACGCGCGACCAGCCAATTCGTAGGCACCTATTTCACGCGCGACGGCCTCGACTACGTGCGCGTCGATGGCACCGTCTTCAGCCATAGCGTCGTCGTCGGTGATCCGTCGGCGAAGGGCGCCAAACCCAACGACAAGGTCGTCATCGAGATGGTGCGTTTCCCGACAGCCGAGGAACGCGGCGAAGCCGTCGTCACCGAGTTGCTCGGCACGCAGGGCAAACCGGGAGTCGATACCCTCTCGGTCATCCGCGCCCTCGGCCTGCCGGACGCCTTCCCCGAGGACGCGCTCGAAGAAGCCCGGCAAGTCGCCGCTCGCTTCGAGGAAACCGTTCCTGAAGGGCGCGAGGACTTTACCAACTGGCTAACGATCACGATTGATCCGATCGACGCGCGCGATTTCGACGACGCGATCTGTCTGATGATCGATCCCAAGTCGAAACACTGGCAGCTCGGCGTCCACATTGCGGACGTCGCCCATTTCGCACCGCCCGGCAGCTCACTCGACCGCGAGGCACGAAAACGCGGCACCAGCGTGTACCTGCCTCAGCATGTCATCCCGATGTTTCCGGAGATCGTCTCCAACGGCCTGGCGAGCTTGCAGCAGGGGAAAATTCGCTACGTGAAAAGCGCTATCATGGACCTGACGCCGACAGGGCAGAAGGCCGACGTTCGCTTCGCCAACGCCGTCATCAAAACACGCCGGCGTTTTACCTACGAGGAAGTCTCCGCGGTCATCGCCCAGGAGGAAGGCCGCACGCCCGACATGACGCCGCCGGCGATCGACGATGACGTGCGCGAGATGCTTCTGCGCATGCGTGATCTGGCGATGATACTCCACAAACGACGCCTGAAGCGAGGCTCTCTCGAATTGATGATGCCCGAAATCCAGCTCGAATACGACGACCAGGGCAAGGTCTCCGGGGCGCATTTCCGCAAGCACGACATTAGCCACACCATCGTCGAGGAGTTCATGCTGGCCGCCAACGAGGCGGTCGCGGAGCACCTGGATCGCAAGGACCTGTACTTCCTGCGCCGTGTCCATCCCGCTCCCGAGCCCACGAAGCTGCAAAAATTCGCCGAGTTCGCCCGCATCCTTGGCTACAAGATGAAGACGGTCACGGATCGTTTCTCCTTGCAGAAAATCCTGCAGCAATCCGCCGGCAAGCCCGAGATGCACGCGGTTCATTACGCGCTGCTGCGAAGCTTGAAGCAGGCGACCTATAGCCCGGTGAAGGACGATCACTATGCGCTGGCGAGCGAGAACTATTGCCACTTCACCTCGCCGATTCGGCGCTATCCCGATTTGCAGGTGCATCGTCTACTGGATCACCTGATCAAGCGCGGCCGAGCCAGTAGCAAGCTCGACGAGTTGATGGCGCTGGGGGACCATTGCAGCAAAACCGAACGCCGCGCGGAATCGGCCGAGCGCGAACTGGTCAAGCATCGGCTCCTGGTCTACATGAACGAGCGGCTCGGCACCGATCTGGAGGCAATCATCACGGGCGTCGCCGATTACGGCTTCTTCGCGCAGGCCGAGACCTTGCCCGTGGAAGGACTGGTTCACATCAGCACGTTGCCTGATGATTATTACTATTTCGATGAAATGTCCCACAGCCTGGTCGGCCAGCGGACGAAGCGTGCGTTTCGCTTGGGGGACAAGGTGCTGGTGACGGTGGTGCGGGTCGATTTGCAGCGTCGGCAGCTCGATTTTCGCATCCAGGGGACGACGGGCCGACTGCCGCCGGTGAAACGGCGACGGTGAGGGCGAGGTCGATCGGGCGCCGGTTCGTTTGCTTCGAGTGCGGCCCCCCGATTTGCAGGGCTTACTCAAGCACGATGACGCAGGGATCCATGTCCTCACGCTTGGAATTCAACCCGGGCGTCGGCAGCAGTTTCTGCGTCGCGCGATCGTACAGATAAATGTCGCGCTCGCCTTCGCCCTTGATGCGTTCGGAAACGAATGCCAGATAGCGGCCATCGGGACTCAGGCTAGGCGTCTGCTCATTGGCGACCGAGTTGACGCCGGGCAGCGGCAGGAAGCTTTTCTTCGATCGATCGTAAAGATAGATGTCGCGCCCGCCCTTACCGGTAGGCCGATCCGATGCAAAAGCGATCAGTTTGCCGTCGGCGCTCAAACAGGGCGTCAGGTCGGCGAATGCCGAGTTAATTTCCGGGATCGCGACGATCTTCTCGGCTTTGGGGTCGTAGAGCCAAATATCCGCGAGCCCGACGCCGCCTGTGCGATTGGAGACATACGCCAGCCAGCGGCCATCGGCGCTCAGCGCCGGCATGTGCTCATCGAACTTCGGCGTGTTCAGGCCTGGCGTGTCGAGGAACTTCGTGCCGGGGATTGAGAACAAGTTCACATCCCAGCGCTGGCTGGCGCCGGGTTTGTCCCAGGATGCGAAAGCGACCAACGTGCCATCGGCGTTTACCGAAGGATGCAGTTGTGCCCCGGGCGATTTGTTGAGTTCTTTCGGCGTTACGAGTTTCTTCTGAGTCAGGTCGTAAACGAAAACCTTGCTGGATTGGTTTTCCAGTTCCGACGCGAAGGCGCAAATCTTGCCGTTACTTGAAACGATCGGGTGATAATCCTGCCGATTCTGGACCGGGTCGATGGAGTCGACGATCTTGCCCTTGGAAACGCCGTCGTGCTCATAGAAGTAGACGCGGGCATGTTTGGGGCGATCGCGGTAGGAGGAGAAGGCGATGAGGAGGCGCCTGGGGGCCGGGTCCTGCGCTGTGGTAAAAAGCGGGATGACTGAGGCGAAAACCAGTATGGCCATGAAGAGCGAGCGTTTCATCGCAGATCCTACTATGTCACCAGGGAAATTGAGACATGGCCGCCATCGCGCACCCGCATCGTCAGGTCGTGGCCAGCGAGCATGGCCATGCCAAGTATTCGTTCGGTCCCCATGGAATGAACATCCACTCGGCGCGGCTTGCCGTCCCAGATCACCACGGCGGAATGAACCGGGACGGATACGACCGTTCCATCGGCAACTTGTACGTATTGCTGCGTTGTCGCCATCAGGCCGAATGCAGTCACAAGCGAAGTCGGCAGGCTCAGGAATCCGGTAAAACCCGTATCGATCTTGACGTCCACCGCCTGAGTCTGCCCGTTTCCATCCTCAACATGAATGCGGACCATCGCTTCAAGGCTAAATGTAACCGTGCCGAAGATCATTTCTTTTCCCGGGTATCGCCGCCCCCGAATTTTTCGACGGCGATGTGGCCAATGCGAAGGGTCCAAACCTGCGCGTCGGGATTCTTGTCAATCAATGCCTTCGCCGCATCGTAGGTCTGTTCGGCCAAAGCATATTCCCCCGATTCAATGTCGATGGCGAGGATGCGCCCGAAATTGCCGGTTTCAACAAGCGGTCGGATCTTTGCCTCGTAAAGCTCAGTCCCGCGCCGCGCGGCTTCGTCAGGCGAATAGCGGAATTGTCGTTTTATCATGGTAATTACCTAGATGCCGCCCCGCTCGCCAGAGGCGAGCGGCCAAACGGGATCACCCCACAATCTCCCCCACCGGCAGCGCCTCGCGCGTGAAGGGACGCATGCGGGCGTCGGTGGTGTCGATACCGACCAGGCGATAGAGCGTGGCCGCGAATTGAGCGGGGCTGACCGGCGTGTTGGCGGGGGTCGAACCGGTGCGGTCGCTGGCGCCGACGACCCGGCCGCCTTGCAAACCGCCGCCGGCCAGTAAATAGCTGAAGCAGCGCGGGAAATGGTCGCGCGCCCCGGAGCGATTGATCCGCGGCGTGCGGCCAAACTCGCCACCGACCACGATCAGCGTCGATTGCAGCATTCGCCTTTCTTGCAAGTCGCTCAGCAGCGCCGACAAGCCCTGATCGAGGCGCGGGCAGAGATGTTGCTCCATGCGGACCATGCCGCCAAGATCGGCGCCGTGAACGTCCCAGGCGTCCCACGCGGGGCCGTCGTACCACTTGACCTCGATGAATCGGCTCCCCGCCTGCACCAGCCGGCGAGCCAAGAGGCACGATTGGCCAAACAGGTTGGCCCCGTAGCGTTCGCGCAGCGATTCCGGCTCGCGCGCCAGATCGAACGCGTCGCGAACCTGCGACGACGTGAGGATATCGACGGCGCGTTGATAGTTCTGATCCATCCGCTCGATCGCTTCATTGGCGTGGGCCGAGCGACGAAACCGATCGACGGCTGCCAATAACTCGCGGCGCTGGCTGAAGCGATCGGCCTGGATGTTGGCCGACAGCGCGAACTGCGGAAGCTGCACGCGATTGCCGGTCGGATCGGCGATCTCGACGGGAAAGTACGGCGCGCCGAGCCGACCGCCGCCGACGCCCAGCCGCGAGCCGACGTGAACATAGGGCGGCATGTTGCCGCGATAGCCCTGCATGCGCGAGATGACCGCGCCGTAGGACGTATTCTCGCCTGGGAAGCCCGACAGCATCGGAATCGGCGAGTGCGCGTCGACGTTGTGCGTCATCGAACGCACGAGGACGCATTTGTCCATCTGCTGCGACATGCGCGGGAGCAGTTCGCAAATCTGCATGCCGGGCACGTTTGTCTGCATCGGGCCGTACGGTCCGCGGATCGTATCGGGCGTGTCGGGTTTTGGATCCCAGGTTTCAAAGTGGCTCGGCCCGCCATCGAGCCAGAGGAAGATGCAAGCCGCCTCGCGCCGTTTATTCTCCCCTCTCCCCTCGGGAGAGGGGCTGGGGGTGAGGGCTGGCGCCTGCGTGGAGCGCAGAAAGTCGGAAAGCGTCAGGCCCGCGAGACTCAGGCCGCCGATGCGCAGCATGTCGCGGCGCGTGACGCCGCTGCAATTGCGGACGGTGGTGTTGCCGATGGTGAACATGACCTACCCCCCCTTTTCAGATAACATCGTCCTTATGGCTTCACGTGGACCACAAACTTTGGTCGGCCAAGCGGATCGCTTTTGCGCTCGACCCGAAACGAATGACCGAGAACCTCTGATCGCAACCAGCCATCCTGTGCCAGAGTCGGTTCGTAACCTTCTTCGGCGTGGCGAAAAATATCGAATCGGATCGCATCGCCGCGGGCATCAACGACCCAATACTCGGGAAACTGCGCCTTCCAGTATAGGTTTCGCAGATGATCCAGGTCCTTGGTGACCGACCCGTCGCTGACGATTTCGAGTACGCCGTCCGGCGTCCCTTCGAGTTGCATGTATCCGGTTTTCTTGCCGGGCACGAGCCCCAATCGTCCGGATCGCATGGTATCCCAAAGGTAGAAAAGGCCATCGGGCTCCGTGGAAAGATTCGCAATCGTATTCACCAACAACATGCGGTCAGGGACAAAGTCAGCAACGGGTTCGCGTTCGAATAGGCTGCCGAACATATAGTTGAACGCCTGCTTGACGCGATTGTGCGTGAAGAACTCTTCCAGGTTGGGATCCACCCAAATCTTTCCGTCGAGATAGGACACCCAGCCCGTTTGAGGATAGTCATCCGTTTCCGCCCAGCGGCGGTATTCTGCGAGCGTGTTGACCCAGCCTGGGACGATGATCCGGTTCTCGACGACAACATCGGCGCGGACCGGATTCGGTACGGCCGACGGCGGTCCCGCGGCGGTCTGCGGCATGGTTGAAGTCACGGTGCTCATGCAAACAATCTCCTGGTGAATCCGCCGTCATCTTACCACGACGGCGGGCGAACTGGCGAGCCAAATGTCTGGAAAACCACAGCCGCGGCTATCACAGGCGACGGCAATCGCTTCCAGGAGCGTCGATTTGCCCGTGCCGTTTTCACCGACGAGAAAAGTCACTTTGGCATGAAACGCCAGCGTGCCGAGGTGGCGAACGACGGGCAGCGTATAGGGAAACCGCTCCGGATCCTAGATGCGTTCGCGCAGCAACTCCACGTGGATGAGGTAGGGACCGGTGGTGGTTTTGGCTTTGCGGCGCACGGCTTGCTCCATATAGGCCGCCATTCATGGCGGGCCACCGGCGACCCCGCCGTAAACGGCGGGCTAAATGGGAGAATGGCCTACGCCAAAATCTCCAGTATCGGCTCGCCAAAATCCACGTTCAACCGCCGCCGCCCTGGCACCTCCAACCGCCTCCCATCCAATCCGAGCAAGTGCAGCACGGTCGCGTGCATGTCGGTGACGTAGTGGCCTGGCTCCAGGGCGTGGAAGCCGAGCTCGTCGGTTGCGCCGTGGACGTGGCCCTTTTTGACGCCGGCGCCGGCGAAGAAGACAGTGAAGCCGTGCGGGTGATGGTCGCGGCCATCGCGCCCGCCGCCGCGCTGTTCCAGCCCCGGCGTGCGGCCGAACTCGGTGCAGAAGACGACGAGCACGTCATCCATCAGGCCACGCTGCTTCAAATCCTTCAAGAGCCCGGCGACCGGTTTGTCGATGGTGGCGCAGAGACGTTCGTGGTTGGAGCGCAGAGCGCGATGCGAATCCCAGACGCCGTAGGGGGACGGGTACACCTGCACAAAGCGCACGCCACGCTCGACCAGGCGCCGTGCCGCAAGCAGGCGTTCGCCAGCGAGACGGGTGTTGGCCTGATCGAGGCCGTACAGCCGGCGTGTGGCCTCGGATTCGCGCATCAGACCAATCGCTTCGGGGACGGCCGTCTGCATGCGAAATGCGAGTTCATAGGAACGAATGCGCGCACGCAGGTTCGGGTCGTCCGGATATTCAACAGCCGCCAGACCGTTTAGCCGATTGATGAGATCGAATTCGTTGCGTTGCTCATCGGCGAGGACATCCGGGCTGCGCCGGCCATTGGGTAGGGGATTATTCGTATCGAGGTTGAGCGGAATGCCGGCGTGGCGAGGGCCGAGGTAATTGGCATCGATCGACGCCCGTGTATCGCTGCGCGTTGGCCCGCCGAGGACGAGAAACGACGGCAGATTGTCATTGAGGCTGCGCAGCCCGTAATGCACCCACGAGCCGATCGATGGCTGCACTTCGTCGAGCCGATGCCGGCCCGTGTGAATCTGATTCTCCGCGGCATGATCGTTGTCGGTGGTGTAGATCGAGCGGACGAAAGTCAAATCATCGACACAACTGGCGATGTGTGGCAACCAGTCGCAGACCTCGATGCCGCTCTGCCCATGACGGCGCCAGCCGACCTGCATGGGGTAGATGATCGGATAGGTGTCGCGCTGGTTGATCTCCGCCGCGACGACCGAGCGCGAGCGCTGGTCGTGCAAGGGCGAGCGCAGCGGATTCGCGAACGGCGTGCGATCAAACGTCAGGCCCGCGTATCGATTGAGCGCGGGCTTGGGGTCGAACGTTTCCAGATGGCTGTAGCCGCCAGAGAGGAAAATCCAGATGACCGATTTGGCTTTTGCCGGGTGGTGCAACGAGTTCCCCCTCACCCCCGGCCCCTCTCCCGCGGCGGGGAGAGGGGAGGCCGCGGGCACGACGCCGTCGCGCTGAAGCATGGCGCTCAAGGCGAGGCCGGTGAAGCCGAGGCCCATATCGGCGAGAAAGGTGCGGCGGTGTGTCATGGTTTCACCTTGACGAAAAACTGTGGTTGGCCCATCGGGTCGATTTCGCGAACCAGCTGAAACGAGCAGTCAAACACGTCCGAGCGAATCCAACCATCGTCACCCACAACGGCCTGGTAGGTGTCGCCGTTCAGACGTAGTATGTCAAACCGGATTACGTCCGTGCGGACATCGACGAGCCAGTATTCCGGGATTTGCGCCTTGGCGTAAAGTTCTCGAAGAGTGATTGTGTCTTTTTTGACCGAACCGTTGCTGACGATTTCGAGCACCATGTCTGGGACGCCTTCTAGTTCCGTGTAATCTTTCTCTTTGCCTGGGATCAGCCGGAGCCTACCGGATTTCCAGGTTTCCCAATGAGCGTATAGGCCATCCGGTTCAGTCGAAACGTTGGCTGCGAAGTTTGTGTACAACGTTCGGTCCGGCACAAACCTCCCGGTGGGGTTTTTCAACAAAAAAATGCCTATCCCGAGGTTGTAGGCCTGTTTGACCTGATTGTGAATAAGAAACGTTTCCATGTCAGGATCCACGAAAATATCGCCATTAAGAAAAGAAACGCAACCCCATTGGGGGTAGTCGTCCGAGTGCGCCCATTTCCGATAGGACTCAAGATCGCCAACCCAGCCTGGAATGGCAATGCAATCCTTCACCAGAACCCTTCCTTGGCGCCTCTCTGCGACCGGGTTCCCCGGGCCGGAAAGCGGTGGCAATGCGATTACATTCATGGAAAGCCCTCCTATTCTCATCGCACGGTGACAAAGTCATTGTGATTATACAACACCCGAATCAGGCTCTCGCGGGCACGGAGGACCGGATCAGGCGACGGACCGCCGGGTGTCGTTGCGGGCCGCTTCGTGTTCCGGAATAACTCCGCTTGCTTGAGCAGAAACGCCGCGCAGGTCGCCTTTTCTTCCCGGGTGGGCGCACGCGACAACAGATGTTCAAACGCGGCGACGATGAACGCCTCGTCGGTTCGTTTCGCGGAGAGCTTCCTGGCCAGGACGCGACCCAGTTGAATGATGAGAGGATTATTCGCCAGTGCCAGCGCCTGCTGCGGCATAACGCTGGTGGAACGGCGATAGGCATCGCAGGGGTCGGGGGCATCGAAGATTTCCAGGAATTTGAGATGCCCGCCATCCTCGGGAAATACCGAGAAGTAGAGCCCGCGCCGCTTCGACGACTCCTCTTTGTTCTCCAGGACCATGCCGCCGATTCGTCGATCGAGCTCGCCCGCGGAAGCGAGGATGCTATCGCGCACGATCTCGGCCTCCATACGCTTGCCGTTCATGCGCCAGTACGCGCGGTTGTCCGGATCGTGTTTGGCGTTGTCGTCGCTGCCTGACGATTGCATGCGATAGGTGGCGCTGAGCACGATCATGCGATGGAGGTGCTTCATCGACCATGTACCAGCCTCACGCGCCAGCGTGGGGTTTGTTGAATCCCCACGCTGGCGCGTGGGGCTGGTAGGCGCCATCAACTCACACGCCAACCAATCGAGCAACTCGAGGTGACTCGGCTTCTTGCCATTGCGGCCAAAATCGAAAACGGTCTCGACAAGAGCGCGGTCGAAATGCCGCAGCCAGATGTGATTAACCGCTACGCGAGCGGTGAGTGGGTTGTCCGCGTTCGCAATCCATTCGGCAAGTGCCTTGCGCCGGCCGCTGGATGTTTTCGGAAAGATTAAGCCGATCGGCGCGTGCTTGCGTCCCGCCCTGGCATCCGCGAGGCGACTCTTGTACGCGGCCAGTTCCGCGCGGGCTGCCTTGACCAACTTTTCTCCGGCGAGACCAGGCTTCTTTGCCAAGGCGACCTCGGCGGCCTGGATCGCCTGTTCCCGTTTGGCCAGCTCGTCTTGATGAATGAACGGCTTGAGCGCGGGATAATAGGCGACCAAAGGAATAGCGATCGGTTCGATCTTGAGCCGATCCCCGGCGAGGAACGCGGGCGCACCCGGTTTCACGGGCGGGCGGTCCTTCATGATGTTGCGCTCGTCGCCGCCGTGGTACATCAGTGTCTTCGCGTCCATCTTGTCGTCATAGACACGAATGGCGCCGAGCTTCACGATCTTTCGCAACTTGCTGTAATCGTACTTTTGAAACGGCCCGGGGTCCGCTTCCCCCTTGACGCGATCCTGGCGCAGTTCGATCGGCTCAAAGAAGGCGCGGAAGCGAAAATACTCTTCCTGAGAAATCGGGTCGTACTTGTGATCATGGCAATGCGCGCAGTTCATCGTCAGGCCGAGGAACGCCTTGCCGGTGTGTTCGACGAGGTCGCGTTTCCACTGGTGCGGGTTGAGGGCATACCAGTTGCGCACGATGTAGCCGGTCGCGACGAGAGCGTCATCGTCGGTCGGCGCAATTTCGTCGGCTGCAAGCATTTCCTGAATCATGCGATCGTAGCCCTTGTCGTCGTTGAGCGACTTGATGATCCAGTCGCGCCAGCGCCAGATTTGCGGGGCACTGTTCCAGACATCGGGCACATGCCGACGGCCATACCAATCGCTGTAGCGCCAGACATCCATCCAGTGGCGTCCCCAACGCTCGCCATAATGCGGGCTCGCCAGCAATCGATCCACGACCTTCTCATATGCCGCTTGCGGCGTGGCGTTCGCCGACTCTTTCAAAAACTCATACAGTTCCTCGCGTGTCGGCGGCAACCCGATCAAGTCGAGGTACACACGCCGCAGCAAAAGCCCCGGCGCCGCCTCAGGCATCGGCGTCAACCCGCGTTTCTCGTGCTCGGCGGCGATGAACGCGTCGATTGAGTTGCGCACCCACTTTTGATTCTTGACCGTGGGAACTTTCGGCCTGACCGGCTTGCGAAACGCCCAGTGATCGCGCGGATCGGGTTCGGGCTTCTCGTTGGCAATGCCCTTGGCGCCTTGCTGAATCCATCGCCGCAACAGCTCGATTTGCTTTGGCGTCAGTGCATCGCCTTCGCTAACCGGCGGCATGCGTTTGTCGCCTTTGGTCATGATCCGCTCGATCAGCGGACTGTCTGGGACCTTGCCCGGTACGATAGCGCCGCCGGCCCGCATCAACTCGACTGTATCCAGGCGCAGTTTGCCCTTTTGCCTCAGGGCGCCGTGACAACTAAAACAGCGCTCCTTGAGAATCGGCTTGATTTGCTTGGCGTAATCGATCGACTCGCCCGCACAAAGAAGACCGGGCACGAGAAACAGCATTGGCAGGGAAAGAAAGTGCGGCATGACGGCTCCAGGAAAGCGAAAATAGCGGAGCCTTATCCTACCAAAACGTCCCGGAGGGTGCGAAGGCTTTTTGCGATTTGTCGTAAAGACGTAAAGGCCGGGCACAGCGTGATGCGGGCGCTAAACGAGGTCGCTCCCGAACCGCGTTTCACCGGTGCTTCACGACTGAACGGTGCGTTCGATCCAGGCCCCGCCCAGCAACCGGTCGCCATCGTAAAACACCACCGCCTGCCCGGGCGTGATCGCGCTTTGGGGCTCGACAAAATCAACCCGGACGTCCGTGGAGGCCAGGGCCGTGATCGTGGCTACCGCCGGTTCATGCCGATGACGAATCTTCGCTTGACACGCCAGCGGCTCGGTCGGCGTGTCGATTAACCAGTTGAGGCGCGAAGCAAGCAGGGAAGACGCGAGCAGTTCCTCACGATCGCCAATGACGACGTCTCGCGATTCGGGCACTATTTCGAGCACGTAACGGCGTGACGCGGAGCCGAAGCCAAACCCTTTGCGCTGACCGATGGTGAACTTTTCGATACCGTCGTGCGTCGCAAGAACGTTGCCTTCGCGATCGACGATGTTGCCGGCAGTCCCGAGTTCAGGGTGCCGCGATTTGATGAAAGCCGCGTGATCGTTGTTCGGCACAAAGCAGATTTCGACGCTATCGGGTTTCTCCGCGACGTTAAGACCGGCCTCGCGCGCGATGGCCCGGACCTCGTCCTTCGTCAGGCCACCGATCGGAAACAGCAGGCGAGGCAACAGACTTTTGCGCAGGCCGAAAAGCACGTACGATTGATCCTTGTTCGCATCGGCCCCGCGGTGGACCTGACCGTCAATCATTTGCACGTAGTGCCCGGTGGCGATGAAGTCGGCGTCGAGTTGCTTGCCATAGGACCAGAGCTTGCCGAACTTGAGCCAGGTGTTGCAGACGACGCAAGGGTTGGGCGTTCGACCTTTGGTGTACTCGTCCACGAAGTAATCCATGATGCGCGAGAAGTCGCCTTCGAAGTCGAGCGCATAAAACGGGATGTCAAGCCGATCCGCCACGCGGCGAGCGTCACCGGCGTCGATGGCGCTGCAGCAGCCTTTTTTGCGGTTCCCACGATCCGCTTCGCTCATCATGGGGCTTGGCTCGTGCACGCCGGTGCGCATGAAAAGGCCGACGACGTCGTAGCCTTGCTTCTTGAGCAAGTACGCCGACACGGAGCTATCGACTCCGCCGCTCATGGCCAGGACGACGCGGGGCATGTTGAGGGGACCTCTTCTGGAGTGCTTCACACAGAAGCTGGATCGACCACCGTCACACCCTGTCCGATTTGGCACAGAGTCGTGAACTGAGCGATGTTGCAGGTTAGCAAATGGGTCACTTTATGGGTATGGCAAACGGCGACAAGCCGTGCGTCGTGAACCTGCTTGCCGATCACGCCGAGGGTGCCCACCAGCGCTTTCCAGGCCGGGAAAATGTCTGACGTTTCTGGCAGCAGCGGAAACATGGCTTTTAATCGAGAAGGTAGGCCATCAATCGTAGAGTTCCTCTCGGCTTAACACTCCATCAGAAAGCGCGACGCCGCAGTCTATCGGGATCGCGCGAAGTCGTCGCTCCCAATCGTCCTGGGGTTCAAGGAGCGTCGGCTTGATCTCGACGCGCACTTTCGCTCCTGCCGCCAGCGACTGCGGTTGATTGAGCACGATCTGGCCGTTGACGATGGTTCCCTGGAGCGTCATGGCTGCCTCGCGAGTTTCAGATGCCGACCGATTGCAGGTTTTATTATACCCGGCGTCTTGACCGCTGTCATCGGCACAACGCGACGTTCATTCTCCGGCCAAGAAATGGGCCTGTCGATGGAACTCCTCGCGCATTTCTGGGGCGCCGAGCATGTTGTCGGTCGAGTATTCGCCGGTGTCGCCGCCGATATAGTAATCGAGACTGTTGACCATGTCGATCGCGATGCGTTCGATGAAGCGAGGATTCCTGGTTGCCCGGTAGGCAAGCCAGTTGTCGATGGCATTGAGTAGATCGGTGATCTCCGGTATGAAGTCATCCGGATCGATTTCCATGGAATTCCTGAGCCGTTTCACCTTTTCCTTGAGTTCATCGGTGGATTGAATATCGATATCGGCGAGGATGTCCGCCAATAGGGGCCGGGCCTCGTCGGAGAATTCCTCCCAAAAGGTGTCCCATGCCGCGCGGTGCAGCAAACGAATCGTGTCGCGGCCGAAGCGGTAGCGTGCCGCCTCGGACGCAGATGAAACCAACTGTTTGATCCGTTCCTCGAACTGGAAGTAATCCACGGATCGCTCTCCGGCCACGAGAAAGCCGGCCGGTGCGGTCCCGCGGGTCGCGTCATTTTTTGACGCCCTTGCGCCCCACGCCGAACTGGTCGCCCACCCAATAGGGGGCGCCGTCGATCCAGATTATCTCGATAATCTTCTCGCCATGCACCTCGCGGCCTTCCTCATCGGTGAGTTTGTGGGCGATCTGGCGCGTTGTCGTGTCGATGACGTCGCCGGTGGACGGCCAGGCCCAGCGGCCGCCCTTGCTGAAGGTGATCCAGCCGGGTTGCTCGCGCAACTTGACGCTGGCGATCTGTTTTGGTGGCATCACGGTGTTGTCGAAGATGTGTACGCTGCCGTTGTGGCCATCGCACACCCACACTTCCTTTTCGTTCGGCGTCAACCCGATACCGTGGCTGGGGCAACCGTGGCGCTTGACCGGGCCCTTCTTGACGCCCTTGACCTCGACACGGTGGATCATCTTGCCGGTCTTCAAATCGCCGATCTCGAAGCCGAGGAGGCCATTGACGTTGACGTAGACAAGCGAGCGATCGGCGTTGACCGTGAAGGGCCGAATGCCGGCGCCGAACGGGCCGATCTTGCGGATGATCTTGTGCGATTTCGTGTCGGCGACCGGAAGGAAGTTGGAGCTGATGCTGGCCAGGTACATGTATTTGCCCTCCAGACTGACGACGGTGTTGTGGGCGCGATCCGGCGTTTCGATGCGCGTGATGAGGTCACCGGTTTTGCCATCGACGACGTTCCAGTGCTTCTTTTCCATCGTCGGCACGTAGAGCGTTTTGCCATCGGGCGTGATCGACATGCGGTCGCAGCCGTCGGGCAGAGCTTTTACCCACAGCGTTTTCTCGGTCAGAAGGTCCACGCAGTAGAGCTTGGTCAGCGTCGTGAAGTAAAGGCGCTTTGTGGCCGCGCTGGCGCAGACACCCTTGATGTTGAGCGGCTTCGCTTCAAGGCTCGCAGGGGTGTGGATGCGCTTGACGAATTTGTGGTTGTTGTCGATGTCGAAGACCAGGATGCCGGCGCCGCCGAACTGGGTGTAATTGCGGACGCCGGGGGAAACGACGTAGAGGTAGCGTTTTTGCTTTTTGTCCTGGGCGTGGGCGGTGGCGACGGCGAATAGTGTGATGAACGCGGCGACCATAATGCGGCAGTACATGATCCAGAACCTTTCTCGTGCCCAAGCTCTGCCTGCGCACGCATTTGTATGAAGCTCTGATTCGAGATGACGGGAAGCGGAGCTTCCCAACGTGCGTGCCCAAGCGGCGCTTGGGCACGAGAAATTACGGATTTCTAACCCAGATCGGCGAGCCCCAGGCGATTTCGCCATCGGTTTGCAAGATACGGATGTAGTAGTAATGCGTCCCGTCCTGTGCCTTCGGCTCGGTCCATCGGCCCTTGTACTCGCTGCCATTGGGCTTGAGCGTCGCGATCACCTGGCTGTCGCGCAGCACGTCGATCTTGGCGAAGTTGTTGGTACCGACCACGTGAATGTCGAATGTTGGGGCGGCGTTGACGCTTACTTCATCGCCCATGATCTTGTCGCCGCAGCGGAAGTCAACGAGGATGTTGTCGGTTGCCCCATAGCAGTGGCGCTGCTTGACGGCCTTGAGGATGCTTTGCCGATCGCGCCCCTCGGCAAGGATGATGAAGAAGGAGATGTGCGTGGACCAGTGATCGCTCGACGCCTGGAAGCCGAATTTGATGCCTTTTTTGAGGGCCAGATTGACGAACCCCTTCGGATACCAGCCAGCGACGTTGGCGGGTAGGACGCCGGACTGCGGGTCGTAGCCGGCGCGTGGAGCGCCTTCCATCTCGTAGGACATGCGATCGCCCTGGTAGATTTCGACGATCGGTTCGACGACCGGATCGCTGTCGCGCCAGTCGGTGCCCATGCCGGTGGCGCTGGTGTGGCTGGCGCAGATGCCGTCGAACTCGCGGAGATAGCGATAGAGCATCTTGGTGTCGTCGGGATGGACGCCGCCGGGCCAGCCTTTCTTTTTCTTGCCGTCCTTTTGTTTCGGCGCGCCTTGGGGTGGCGCCAGTCTCGGCAAGGTGAGAATGCCGCGCTGAGCGAACATGACGTTGCGATGCCCATGCGGATAACTGACCGAGCGTTCGTAGGTGTGCATCGGCGTGAAGGTTTTGGTCTGGTAAGCGTCGGTGAACTTCTGCGTTAGCCACCAGGGATACTCACGGCCCGCGCCGTTGTCATGATCGCCGTTGCCGATCCAGTCCATCCGGGCAGCGTCGATGGCGTAGCGGAACATGTCCTCCAGGGAGCCGTCCGGGGCGCCGTCCCAGGAAATCTCCGTATGGCGATGGTATTCGCCGCGCAAATACTGGAGCGTCTTGCCACCGACCTTGAGGCGGTGTTTGCGCATGCGCTCGACGCTGTCAATCTCGGCGACCACTTCGGGCGTCATCGCGTTGTTGCCAGGTTGGTGGGGGACCAGTTTCGGGTTCGTTGCCTTGGCGGGCAGGTCGATGACGCTCATGTAGACTTGATTGCCGACGCCGTTCGGCGTGGTGTAACGGCCATCCGTATTGTGGATGATTGCAAGCCCTCCGCTCCCGTGGGGCAATAGGACGGGCCGATGATCGAGCAAGCCATCGGAATGATGCACCTCGACTTCATCGCTCCACGCCTGGCCGTCGAGACGGCGCGCGAACGTTATCCAGTAGGCGCCGGGATGCGAGCTATAGCGCGAGCCGAAGTTGCGGCGGTAGGTCAGCCAGACCCGACCCTTCCCATCGAGTCCGATCTTGGGATAGGCGTACCGAGTGCCACGCTCGAACAGGTTGGTCTTGAGCGCGTTGCCCGCCACCGCGGGTTGCACGACCGTGGAGGTCGGCAGTTCGGCGGTCGGCTTCTTGAGCTTGCCGTCGGTGTCGAGGCAGACGACTCGCACGGAGCGAGCACTGTAGAGCGGGTTGCCTTTGCCTGAAACGAGCGAGCCGTAATCCTTGCCCCACTTTTCCGGGCCTTCCTCGTAGGCGATCCACAGTCGGCCTTGCGCATCGTAAACGATGGACGGGCGAGCCTCGAATTTCGGAGTGGAGGCGACGATTTTTTCGACGGAGGACGCCTTGGCACCCCTTCGAATAATCTGGGCTTCGATGTCGTAGTTGCCATTGCGATGGCGATCATAGGCAACCGCCATCTCGCCCCGCGGCGACGCCGCGATAACCGGATGCCAGCAATTGCCATTGATGCCGAGGATATGTTCGGTTTCCTTCACCTGCATATCCTGGCTGCAGCAATAGATGTCGATTCCTGCCTCGCCTTGCGCATTCCAGGTTTGGAATGCGAGCCAAAGGTTTCCCTGGGCATCCGTGGTCATGGCCGGTGTGAGGTCGGGACCTGGGTTTTTCGTCAGACGTTGTTCCCCTGCGAGTTTTCCGTTCGCGCCGATCTTGCGGGTGTAGAGATCGAAGTTGGCATTTCGATGGGCGCTGTAAACGACCCACACATCACCCTGAGCGGTCGCCGCGATGGCGCAGCGCGCCAAATCCTGCTTGGCATCGGTAATCGCGATTGGCTCGCTCCATTTGCCGGCTTTGAATGATTTCACGAAAAGCTGTTCGGCGAACCCTGGTTTGCAATACGCCTTGAAATCGTTGGGCTGCATTTTCAAGGGCGAATGTTCATTACGGCGCGACGGATCGCGCAGGGTGTAGCTGATGTAGGCGACCCAGAGCGTGCCGTCGGGGCCGTGGCAGGCGGCCGGATGGTCGTCCTCGGTCTTGCCGACGGCCACGGGCGATGCGGTCGTGATGAGCCGGGCGGTGGCCTGGCCTTTCCAGAGCGGCTGCGTCTTGCCCGCGAGCAAATCGGCGAGGGCGACCTCGGCCTTCTCCCCCTGTTTGATGGCAATTGCAATCTTGGCGTTCGGTTTCACGTCCTCCAGATGCATGACGACCCCAAATGTGGCGACTGGTTCCAGTTTGGTGATAACGGGGTTGTTCTTGGGCCCACGCAGGACACGATGCGATCGTCCCTCCCAGCCGGCGCCGACGACGAGCTTGTCGTCGTCGCGGAATCGGTAGCCCTCGCGGTGGACGACCTTCGCGCCCGTCACAATCGCGTCGCCCGACCAGTCGCGGTACTGGATGTCCTTGTGCCCGAACTCCAGCAGGATCGCAACGCGCGGCTTGCCGGCCTCGGCCTTCTTCGCCCAGTCCAAATACGGGAAGCCCGCCCGTTGTTGCAACGCCAGGGCAACCACAACGAGAACCAGGGTGATGGCGGCAACGAAGGTGAGTGTGCGTTTCATGGCCGACTCCGGTCGAAGAGGTGGGGCGATGAAAAAAAGATTGTGACGCGCACGATGCAGTGATGCAACGTTTTTTCGGCGAAGCCCAGGGATGAGCGCAGCGAATCCCTGGGCTTGCTCATCGGCGGTTCATGAAAGCGGCCGAACGCGCTTCACGAACTGGATCGTGACGTTCCACGGATCGCGCACGAAAGTCATCACGTCGCCCGTCTCGGTGGTCACGATGTCGCCCGCCGGGGCTGCTCCCGCGTCGAGCAAACGCTGGCGCTCCTTGGCGACGTCCACAGCCGTGAAGGCGATGTGCAGGCTCAAGGGGTCGAGTCGGGCGTAGTCGGGCAAGACGGCTTTTGTATGATGGTAAAGTTCCAGCACGACGCGGCCCGCCTCGTCGGCGAGGAAATGCGTGAACGGGGCCTGTTCTTGTTTTCGCAGCACGCGCAGGCCGAGGTGCTGGACGTACTAGGCCGTCATGCCGACCGGATCGGGGACGTTGAGGGCGATGTGTTCGATGTTCATGGTTGGCGGCCTCCGATCCCAGGGCTTCGCTGCGCTCAGCCCCGGGCGTGCATAATCAATTCACGCCGTGCATGGCTGAGGTCACGAAACGTACCAGGATCAACAGGATAAGGGCGGCACCCCCGACCACGGCGGCGGCCAGAATGAAGAAGTCGGTGGGCGGGATGGTGCCCCAGATTTCGCCCATCGAACCCGCGACGAAGTTGCCGAACGCCGTCGTCAATAGCCAGACCCCCATCAGCATGGTTGCGAATTTCGCGGGCGCCAGTTTCGAGACCATCGACAACCCGACCGGCGACAGGCACAGTTCGCCCAGCGTGGCGAGGATGTAGCTCCAGAAGAGCCACCACGAACTGACGCGGAACTGGGCCGAGTCAACGTAGAGCTGATGGACGGTGGTGCGAAATGCGGGTTGCCCGCCGGCCGCGAGCAGGCCCTTCACTTCCTTCTGCACGAGCCGGGCATGGGCAATCAAGCATGCCGTGCCCCGCTCGTCCCGAAACTCCACGACCGATTTCTTGAGGCCGGAGAACTTCATGTCGAATCCGGGAGGCACTTCGGTCAACTCGACCGTGACGGATGTCACTTTTTCTCCATCGATGCCCTCGGATTTCTTGCGCAGTTCTTCGATTTTCTTCTGAAAAGTTTCCGGCGACGTCTTTTCGACCAGAAGGTCGCACTGGTTCTTGTCGAGCACACCATGAAGGACCAGCGTGTCGCCGTTGCGGACAAGTCTTCCCGCGTGAAACGGCTCAAGCTGGCTAGCCTTACCGTGAGCGAGTTGATGGGTCGCTGTCATTTCGATGCCAGCGGGGAGCGGGCCTTTCCAGGGCGCCTCGGTCACGCGATTCTCCTCGCGTGCGGCGCCTAGCATGACCGCCATCGATAGGCTCATGAACACCAGGCCGAGTACCATTTTGAACGGAATCGACGGTTGCATCCCGCGGCGGTCCAGATAAATCCAAAGCCAGGCAAATATCGGCGCAATCAAAAAGATCGCCAGGGCGTTGATCGATTGGAACCAAACCGTGGGCATCGGGTTGAACCAGGCAACTAACCTCTCGCCCCAGCTCTGATCCGGCGGCTGCGGGTCCGCCTGGTCGGCCTGGCGCTCTTTCATGCGCACCATGTTGGGAAACAAGTTCAAAAAATGCTGAACGAAACCGGCACGCACCGGCGCATCGTCCCGTTTTTTTCCCTTGTCCTCCTTGAATTCCTCAACTGCCTTGGGCGGAATAGCCTCCTGCGTGATGAAGCGATTGGTCGATTGATCCGCCCAGATGTTGAGCACGTTGCCGGCCTGTTCAAAGGCCGCCCAAAAAAAAACGACGAAGATGCCAAGGGTCAGGATGGCCAACACGCGATCGCGCACGCCGCCGGTCACTCTGCCAGCGACATAGCCGAGCAAGCCCAGGCAAAAGCCGGCGATGGCGAGCAGGATCATGTTCGAGACGTTGGAGACATCTCCGCCGCCGAGGCTCTCCTGGATGGAGCCCAGCGTGGGCGCCAGGCTTTCGAGGTTGCCAAGCAGGAGAATCGCGAGGATGATCAACGACGCGCCCAAGACGAGCCCGCCGACCAGGTACAGGAAGCCTGGCACCGCGCCCGCAAGGCTGCCGAGGACCGATGGCGCTCGCTCCGCCTGTGTCTCCGTCAGCGCGTCGGCTGGCGGACCGGACAGCGGCACGGTCGCCTGGTGCTGAATCTCCGTCCCCTGGATTGGTCCGGCGGATTTTTCGATCAACGCGTCAGGAGGCAACTCCTTGATGAACGGCTGGCCGAGAAGGTAGATCCCCAAGCCCAGGACCATGCCGATGCCCGCCAGCGTGAAACCGGAATGATAGCCACCGACTGTATTTTCCTGAAGCCAGCCGCACATCAGGGGCGACAAAAAGGCGCCGAGGTTGATGCCCATGTAGAAAATCGTGTACCCGCCGTCGCGCCGGCCGTCGTTGGCGGCATAGAGTCGGCCTACCTGCGTGGACATGTTCGGCTTGAAGAAGCCGTTACCCAGGATCAGGAACACCAGGGCGCCCATGAAGATTTCCAGTTCCTCGAACGCCATCAGGAAATGACCAATGGCCATCAGGACGGCGCCGATGATGACCGCCCGGCGATTGCCAAGGTAGCGATCCGCAAGGTAGCCGCCGAGAATGGGCGTGACGTAGACGAAGCTGGTGTAGACCTTGTAGACGGTGGAGGCGTCCTTTTGCGTCCAGCGGAAATAGTTGACCATGTAGAGCATCAGCAGGGCGCGCATGCCGTAGTAACTGAAGCGCTCCCACATCTCAGTAAAAAAAAGGACGTATAGGCCAATGGGATGGCCCAGGAACGTGCGCTGTTGCCCTGTCGCCGTCGGGGTTGACATCAATCCACCTCGCAAGAATGGGCGTCTTCGCGCTGCCACGGAAGAGAAGAGTCAATCTATCGGCGGTCCGGTGAAAACTCAACTCGCGTGGCATTTGAAAAACAAAATCGCAATAGGCTGTGAGGGTACTGATTGGCGAAGCCACGCAAAAACGCGCTACGGGCCGCCTTCGCGTAGGAGGGGAAACCGGAGGAGTCTCAGAACAGGTGATTTGGCATTTCACGGGAAAAAGTTTGCAAGTTGTTGCGAAATTTGCTTTTATAGAGAGTTAATTCATCTCTCCGTTCTGGAGCCGTTTCGCCGGAGGTGCAATTCATGTCACCATTCATTCGCAGGCGGGCGTTCACGCTCATCGAATTACTCGTCGTTATCGCCATCATCGCCATTCTCATTGCCCTGTTGGTTCCGGCCGTGCAAAAGGTGCGCGAGGCCGCCAACAGGACCCAGTGCCTGAACAACCTCAAGCAGCTGGGGATAGCCTTGCACAGCTATCACGATGCGGTCAAGAAACTCCCGCCGGCCCACGTTGGCGGGAACGCGGGTTACGGCCAGCCGTCGCCGCCTGATAATCGCACCTATTTTAGCTGGATGACGCGCATCCTTCCTTATATCGAACAGCAAGTGCTGTACAGCCGGGTCAATTTCAACGCCTGGCCCTGGTGGCAGCATCCAATCAACGAGACGCCCGTTCCCGTCCTCCGCTGCCCGTCGGATGCGCGCGGTGAGTTGATCGGTTCCTATGGAGGCGACCAGTTCGCCTTGACCGAATACCTGGCCGTCAACGGGACCGATCAATTCGCCTTCAACGGGTGCATCTTCGTCAACTCCAGCATTCGGCTGACGCAGATCCAGGATGGGACCAGCAATACCCTCATGGTCGGCGAACGTCCGCCCTCGTCTGACCTGTACTACGGCTGGTGGTTTGCCGGCAGCGGCGACGCGCCGTACTTCGGCGCCACCGACGTCTGCCTCGGCCTGGCCGAACGGCAGTCCCCAGGCGGCGCCCAGGAATCGTTTCGTGAGGGCACGATTAACGATCCGGGCAACATCCACCGCTGGCATTTTTGGAGTATGCATACCGTTGGTTCCCATTTTCTCTTTGCTGACGGGACCTCGCGTATGATTCTGTACGGCGTAGGCCAACCGGCCATGAACGCGGCCGCCACCACCAAGGGAGATGAGCCCAACACCTTGCCATGAACGGGGGCGAACATGATGAAAGGTATCTTGATTCAGGCTCTGTTTTTGGCGCTGGCATTGGCCGCCTCGGGTTGCAAGACGCGCGAGCCCCAACCGGTGCCGGTCGAGCCAAAGAAAGGCCGTTTGCCGCCGCAGAAGAAATGAACCTCCGCCATCCTCTTATTCGCGATTGAAGCGTGCGCGATGCCGCGACTTCGCTTACGCTTCAGGCTTGGTTCAAGCCCACTCTTGTATCCAACACGTCGGCCGATAGGTTAATCAGGGGGGCGAACGCGAACTCTCCTTTCCGTCCCCGCCGGTTTCTTCTCGAACGGAGGCGGCGTGCAGAACGACGCCGCATCGTGACCATGGCCGCCCCCTTGACTTGCGGGCATTGCTCGCGGTCGAACTCTCCGGACGCATATTATTGCTGGTACGACGGCGCCTCCCTCATGGGTTCCGGCGCCGAAGCGTTGGCGGTCCAGACCAACTTCCTGACGCCTTTCGTTTTCCCCAGCGGGCAATCCTGCCGTGATTTTGACGAGTTCGCGCTGGGCTGCCAGGATCAGTGGGAATTTGCCGTCGATCTGCTTCAGTCCGGTTTCTTCCAGCAGTTTTTCTCGAACATGGGCCGGCTCGATCTGGCGCGATTTGCCCAGGAGTCGGCCGGCTTTCCCGACCGCGAGCGCGGCCTCGACCAGTTCCTGTCGCGTTTGCCGATCAAGAGCGTTCCGCCCGCCAAGTTGAGCGTGCGTCCCACGCCGTTGAACCTGGGCACGCTCCAGGTCGGGCAGGAAGGGCATGTTGACCTCATCCTGGAAAACACGGGCGGCCGGCTGATCTTCGGTACCCTCGCCGCCAGTGTTCCCTGGCTCTCGGTTTCGGATACGGGAGAGCAAAAGGTTTTTCAGTTCCGAACCACCGCGACGATCAAGATTGGTGTCAAGGGGCTCCACCTGCGGGCGGGGATGAAGCCGATCGAGGGGGACATCTTCATCGATTCCAACGCCGGTTCGATCAAGGTCCCGGTGCAGGCCACGGTGCCCATTACTCCGTTTCCGGAAGGCGTCCTGGCCGGCTCCCTGTCCCCGCGTGAGATCGCCGAGAAGGCGCGCAAACATCCGCGCGAGGCGGCCGTGTTTTTTGCCAGCGGTCTGGTGCATCAGTGGTATGCCTGGAACGGCTGGATTTATCCCGTCGAGGGCCCGCCCTCTAACGGACTAGCGGCGGTGCAGCAGTTCTTCGAGGCGCTCGGTCTGGCCAAGGCCCCGAAGGTTTATGTCACGGAGCAGCAAATCGAAGTCAAGGGCGCTCCCGGCGCGGTGTTGAAGCGGACGCTGCAGGTTCGCTCCGACGAAGCTCGGCCTGTTTTCGCGCATGCCACAACCACGACCAGCTGGCTTGTCGCCAAGCCGGGCATTGTGCAGGGCAACGTGGTCACGTTGCCGCTGGAAATCACGGTGCCCAGCGCGCCGGGCGCCGCCGAGCACGGGTTGCTAAGGATCATCTCCAACGGCAATCAGCGCTTCGACGTGCCGATCCAGGTGACGGCCGCGTCGACCGGTGTCCTGGGAGTTCCCGCCGGAGGCGTGAAGCGGCGCAGCAAGGCTGATGTGGGCCAGGGTCAGCAGCCGATCCTGGTTCAGCCGGTTGATTCCAACAGTCGGCACGATTTCGATCAGGCCACGCCGCCGCCGCCGATTGACCTCACGCCGCCGCCATTCGATCCGATCGGGTTGGTGCTGCACCTGCTGCCGCTCCTGGCCCTTGCGTTCGTGTTCCTGGCGCTACTCGCGCGCGACGTGCTGAGCGGACCGCCGCGCCTGCCGCGCGGAAACACAACCACAAAAGATCACGTGCGTCGCCTTGCCCATGACCTGAACTGGACCGGCCAAGAAGGCTCTGGAACGAAACTGTAGCTCAGGCTTTCCGATCTGACATGGTCAATCCAGGTTCACCGAGGTTGGGAAAGCGCAGTCAGGCTGGAAAGCATGACCCACGATAACGCAGGAAATCCGTACATCATGGTCTTCTTTTTTGACGAGGCACATGAAACGCGAAGAACGCCTAATTCCACTAGCTTTCCTGGGCGCATTAAGCCATAATGAAGAAGCGATTTTTTTTCCGGCCCATATGAGGAACTCCGGTTGACAGACGGTTGCATGGTCGGCATACTCCCGCCCTCATTGTTAGGGAGATTGTCTACACCGAAATGCAATGCATTCCGGAGTGTGATTCGGGGACCCGCAAACCCCGTTTGCGGTGAATCGCACCAGTTGGGGGATGGCTCATGAACACGGTCGGCAAGATCCTGGTGATCCTGAATTTTCTGTTCGCGATCATCGTCGGGGCTCTGCTCGTCGTCGATGTTGCCCTGCGGAACCAGTGGAAAGAAGCCTTCCTCAACCTGAAGCGGGAAGCCGACATCATGAAGGTGGCCCGCGACCAGGACAATAACGTGCAGAAAAAGCTCGCCGCCGACCTCGCCGGGGAGAAGCTAAAAAACCAGGACGTTCAACAAAAGATCAAGGACAAGGAAGTCGAGTTCGCCGTTTTGGAAGATCGCTATAAGCTCGAACTCGCGGAAAAAGAGGACAAAATCAAAGGCGCCGAAACCACGCTGGCGCAGACCCTCAAGGCCAAGGATCGGCTCACCCAGGAAATCACCCTGTTGACCACGACTCTCAAGGAACGCGAAGCCTTGGTCGTCAAACTCGAAGCCGACATCAAGACCTACCGCATCGTGGCCCAAAACTTCGAGGCCAAGTACCGCGACGGCCTGACGCGGACCGAGAACCTGCTCGAACAAAATCAGGCCTTGAGCAAGCGAATCGCCCTGCTCGAATCGGGCGTCAACCCCAACACGATCGTGGTCCGCAACCCGAACGATCCCAATCCGCCGGCCGTGCTCGTCAACGGCAAAGTCGAGAAAGTGGACGGCGGCGACCTTATTCAGATTTCACTCGGCACTGACCAGGGCGTTCACAAAAACCACACGCTCGACGTCTATCGCATCACGCCCGAACCCAAGTACCTCGGCATGGTCCGCATCGTCGACGCGAACTTCCGCACCTCGGTCGGCCGGCTGGTCGTTTCGGGCAACCGCGCGTTTCGCCCCCAGCTGAAAACCGGGGATCTGGTGACGAGCAAACTGACTCGCTAAACCAAATAAAAAACCGAAATTCGAAACAAATCCAAATCCCCAATGAGGAAAACAGACCGAAAATAGACCAGATCCCTCCGAGGTTTTGGTGTTTGTGAATTCGGATTTGTTTCGGATTTCGAGATTCGGATTTCGGATTTTGGCAATTACGGCGAATTCCAATGGCCAAGAAAACCAAAAAAGACGAAGACGAGCAAGAAGACGCCTCCGACGGCTCATTGCCTGCCAACGATGCGTGGACCGGGATGCTCGTGATCTCTCTGCTCGCCCTGATGACCGGCGCCGCGTTTCTTGGCTGGGACTGGTATCAATACAACGACGAAAAGGGCCCGCCCAAGGTGCCGATCATCACCGGCTCCAAGCCGGAGCCGCCGCCGATTCAGCAGCCCAAGGCCGATGACGCACAGAAAAAAGACGAGGACAAAAAGAAAGACGACGACAAGAAAAAGGACACGCGCCAGTGGCGAACGCCCAGTCCACTTGGCGCCGTCGTGCACGCGGCTTGCTTGCACGTGCCTCATCTCGACCCGCTCCGATTTTGCGACGTGACGAGGCCGAAGCGTGAGCGACGGGTTTAGCCTTTCGCTCACGCCTCGGGTCCGTTCCTGGATGGCACATGACCTTCGCATTCCCGATCCTCCTGGGGGGACTCCTCCTCGCCGGGGTGCCGTTTCTTTTGCACTTTTTGATCCGTCGCAAACCAACGCTCTTACTTTTTCCCGCCTACCGCTTTCTTGTTCAGAAACAACGCGCCAATACGCGCAACCTTCGTCTGAAACACCTGGTCCTATTGTTGTTGCGTGTCGCCCTGATCGCCCTTGTCTGCCTGGCGCTGGCCAGGCCGCGCCTCTACCATGAGGCGCTCGGCCTTAGCCGGGAACGGCCGGTTGCGATGGTGCTGATCTTCGACACAAGTCCGAGCATGGATTACAAAGTAGGCGAAATGACCCGGCTCGAATTCGCCAGGAATCGCGCGCTGGACCTGCTCGATCCCTTGCCGGAGGACTGCAGAGTTTTGATTCTCGATTCCGCTGACGCAGGCGACTTCACCCGGTCGGATTGGCAGACCTCGGTGGACAAGGCCCGCCAGCTTATTCGCGGCTTGACCGTTCGCCCCCAGTCGGCTCCCGTGACGAAGGCGATCAACGAGGCGTTTCGGCGTTTCCATTCCATCAACGATCCCGCCTCCGAGGGTTTGCCGCGTTTCGTGTGCGTGTTCTCCGATCGGACGAAAGGCTCCTGGGAGGCTCTTGCCACGGCCAAACGTCCGGACGATGTGCAGGTCCTCTATTTCGACGTGGGCATCGACGAACCGGTCGATCTCGCAATCACGCACATCGAGTTGCCGCGGGACTACGATGGGAAGTCTCGTCAGGCATTTGCCCACGGCGAGAAGATCGCTTTGCGCGCAGTGGTGCAGGCGACGGGCCAGAAGATCGCGAGTACGATGACGTGCCAGATCGGGTCGAAGACGTTGCGGCAAGCATTCGACATCGAGGCGGGCAAGCCGCGCTCCCTTCAGTTCACAATCGATTCGGCTGCTTGGGACTTGCAGGCCGGATTTCACCAGGCGACGATAGGATTTGAAAATGTGACCGACGCACTGGCGTTCAACAATCAGCGTTTCGTGACGTTCCAAATTGTGCAGAAACCCCGAGTGCTCGTCCTGGCGGACGATCTCAAACGGACCGAGAAATTCGCGCGTGCCTTGCGAGCGCTGCTCTACCGAGTCGATCACAAACTCGTCTCGGCAAAACTGGACTATTCAGGCTACGAGGCGATTTTTCTGGTTGGCGTCGGTACGCCCGAGGAGAAACTCTGGCAAGCGCTGGGCAATGCGGCCAACGCCGGCCGCGGTCTCTGTGTCGTCGTGCCCGGCGATGAGCTGGCGCGCGACGCGTATAACGGCGCTGCCGCACAAAAAGTGTTGCCCGCACGCATCGGCGAAAAAATCAGCGCGGCGCGGGGTAGCCCGTGGCAACTTGAGGAGAACGATTTACAGCATCCATTCCTGCGGCCGTTCCTTCGCTGGCTGGATCACGGCGGGATCGATTTCTTGCTGGCGCCGCGTTTGGCCTATCATTACTGGGAGGCGACGCCGATCAGGGACACGAACAGCCAGGTCGTGGTGAGCTACGATGACGCCAGGTCTCACGCCGCCGTGCTTGAGCGCCGACATCCCAAGGCGGGAAGCGTTCTGCTGCTCACCACGCCGCTGGATACGCGCACGCCGGAGTGGAACAATTATGGCGCCAAGTTGACGTCGTTCTACCTGGCGTTGACGATGCTGTGCGCTCGGCATCTTGCGGTGGAGCCTGGCCAGCAAGCAGTGAACTTCAACTTCGGCGTTAGACCGCCGGCGTTCACAAGGAGAGCCTTTCAGGTATATCCGAAATACATCCTGTCCACACCAGAAGCATCCGAGGAGGTGCATTTCGACGATCAAAGCCGCTGGGTGGGCGATCGATTGGCGAAAGCGGGCAACTATGCGCTTGCGGGCACAAACGCGGAACTGGCCAGGACCGAGGAGCTCTTTCGCTTCAGCATCAACGAGCCTGGCTCGGAAAGCGACCTGAGCCGGGTGCCGATCAGCGAGATCGAGGCCCTGCTCGGCGCGGGAAGCGTCGCGCCGCAAGATCGGCATACGGCCTTGCTCGATACGATTGGCACGCACTTTAGCGAGCCCATCGAACTGCTCCCCTGGTTGTTGATCGCCGTGTTGTTTTTCCTGGCCGTGGAGGGCTTGCTGGCCAATCGCTTCTACCGGCACAAGGACGAGCCGCTCGCGGCGTAGCAGGTGGGACGAACATGGACCTCTTCTGGCAACCGGTCGAACCGTGGTCGGCGCCGGCAATCGGTATGCCCGGCCTCGCCGCCGTTGCGCTCGCGCTGGCCCTTTTGACGCTGTGGACCTACGTCGGTGCGCGGCAAGCGACCTGGCGGCGAGTCGGTATCATCCTCACGCTGCGCCTCGCGGCCCTGGCCCTCGTATTCAGCATCATGCTCCGGCCTTCGTTCGCCTTCCTGGAGTTGGAGGGCGTCGAGAACACGAAGCTCCTGGTGGTCTTCGATCGCTCCGCAAGCATGAACGTCGCTGATGCCGACGGCAGACCCTCGCGCTGGCAACAGATCAACCAGATCTGGGACGCTCCCACAGTCAAACGCCGCCTACGCCAACTTGCCGAGATGCAAAAAATCGACGTCGTCAAATACCTGGGGGACGCCGATTTGCACAAGGATGAACCCGGCGCGGAAGCATCAGGTAAGCGCACCGACCTCGGCGCCTGGCTGCATGAGCTTTGGCAGAAACACGCTCACGAGAAACGCCTTCGCGCCATTGCCCTGTTCAGCGATGGGGCCGACAACGGGACGCGATTTTCAGCCCCGGAAAAGGCACGAGCCTGGCGCGGCATGACCGCCATTCACGCATTCGGCGCCGGCGATCCCGCCAACACGAAGTTCAAGAAGGATATCGGCCTGACCGACCTCAAGGTGAAGACGTCCCCGGTCGCCGTCAACGCGAAAATGGTCCTCGAAGCCGTCGCCCAGGCGCCTGGCCTGGGCCAGGAAAAAGTTGATATCGTCGTCTCCATGGAAAACGTCGAAACCGGCAAGGCGCTCGTTTTCAAGGAGTTGAAGACATTCAAGTTGGTAGGTGAAAAGGACCAGCACATCGTCATCCCCGGGATCGCGCCCAAGGAACCGGGTGAATACAAGGTGACCCTCAAGGTCGCCCCGCATCCGGATGAATCGAATCTCAAGAACAACGAGATCACGACGTTCGTGCAGGTCCTCAAGCCAAAGATCAACGTGCTTTGGGTGGATCGCCGGCGCGTCTACGAGCCGACGTTCGCCATCCGTTACGCGCTTGCGCCAGAGCCTCGCTTCGCGGTGCGGCTGGTAACGTTGCCGGTCCGCTCCGAAGAGGATCCCGTGCGTTTTTATCAGTTCGATCAGCGTGACTACGACGTCATCGTCATCGGCGACGTCACCGCCAAGGAGTTTTCGCTCCAGCAACCCAAGTTCCTGGCCACGCTGGCGGCGAAGATTCGCGAAAAAAAGATCGGCCTGTTGATGCTCGGCGGCACGGAAACCTTCTGCAAGGGAGGCTGGAGCGAACACACCGATTTCATGAGCCTGCTGCCGGTGAAATTCGATGCGCCCGCCGGCAAGTCGGATTTCATGGTCAAGGAGATTCGACCGACCCCGACGCCCGATGGCAAAGCGGCGCCCTTTTTGCGCTTCGATGCGAACCAAGAACGAGACTTGGCGGTCTGGCAAACGACCTTTGATCTGCTCGAAGGCATTTCTCCGACGGGCGGTCTGGCCGACGGCGCGACCGCGTTACTCAAGAGCACCCAGGACGAACTCGTGATGGCGGCAACGCGCGCCTCCGCCGCCAGCCGGGTCGCGGTGTTTGGCGGCGACTCCACCTATCGCGCCTGGCGCGACAATCCCGAAGCGATTCGGGCTTACAACCATTTCTGGAAAAACCTGATCTACTGGCTCGCCAAGCAGGAGGACAACGCGAACCGCCTCTGGATCGCGCTCGACCGCCGCCGCCTTAACGTCGATGCCGCCGAGACGCTCGGCTTTACGTTCGGCTTGAAGGGCAAGACAGGCGCCGAATTGCCCAACGCAAAATTCAGCGCTGAAATCGTCGGGCCGAAGAATCACGCGGTGCAATTCGCGCCCGAGGGACAATCTCAACGCGGCACCTTTCAAACCACCGCCCGACCGGGTGAGTACCGACTGGTCGTCAAGGCGACGGCAAAGGATTCGGACGGCAACAACGTTCAGGCCGAATCCGCGGCGCGATTCATGATCGTCTCGGAGGACATCGAGATGTTGCGTCCGGCCGCCGAGCACGGCACGTTGCGCCGCATCGCCGCTGAATCCGACGGCCGCTTTCGCCTGGCGGATGAAGCGGCGTTCGTGCAATTTCTCGACGAGTTGCGCGAACAGGTCAACCGCGAGTCGCGCCAAAAGACGGTACACTGGCCTGACTGGAAACGCCTGCCCACTTCGGAATCGGCGCGCGATCAGCTACCGGCCTTATGGAGTTCATTTGCCCTAGTGAGTCTCTTGCTTTTCGTCGCCCTGATATGCGGCGAATGGTCGCTGCGCCGCTGGTGGGGCCTGGTATAGCCACAATACCTTTCGTCGAGCGGAACGATACCAGCCCCACGCGCAAGCGTGGGTTCGGGTAGCCCCCGGCTTGCGCTGGGGGTTGGTCAAGGGCGCCTCGACGAATGGTATCGCGGCTAACCAAACCGGCCGGAAAAAACGGGAACGAACCGTGACTTTTTCAGCGATTCTTTTGCATAATAAAGCCTATCCAGTCCGCCGCCGATGGCAGTCGAATTCGATTTCAGAGGGTAACATCATGGCCATCACGCTCCAGTGCCCGCGTTGCACCCACGAGCAAAAAATTGATGACAGCAAGGCCGGCAAGGACGTGCCGTGCAAGATATGCCATCACCTCATCAAGCCCGGTGGGGCCGGCGCAAAGACAACCTCAAAGCCCGCGCCGGCAAGTGAGAAAAAGGCAAGCCCCGCGAGCGTCAAGGCTGGCGCCCCGTCGCCCTCTCCCGCCGCTGCCGAGGGACCGGCACGCAAAAGCAAACCCGCCCCGGTGGACGATGACGATGCCGACGATGCCAAGCCTCGCAAGAAAACAAAGAACCCCGATGACAAACGCACATCGACCGGTATTCGCAAGCCAGCCGAGGAATCGTCAGGCATGGCATACATTCTGATCGGGGCGGGTGTGTTCGTTGGCCTGGCGTTCCTTTGTGGTGGCGGAGGCCTCGGCGCCTATTTCCTGCTGGGCAGTTCCAAGGACGAGGTAAGGCAGATCGCGCAGAACCAGGATCAGGAACCAAACAAACAAGCACCCGATAACAATCCACCCGACAATCGGCCGAACAACAATCCACCGTTTAATCCAAATCCGCCGTTCAAACCCAATCCGCCGTTCAACCCCAATCCGCCACCGGACCGGCTCGATGCCAACAATCCCAAGGACGCCGACCGCGTGATTGCCATGCTGAAAGGACCGGCACAGGACCGCGGGCCGGCGCTGAACTGGCTTCGCGACGCCAATCCAGACAACAACCCGCGCCGCGCGCAGGTCGCCCTGATCCTGGACGGAATGGTGGCCGAATATGTGAAAAATCCACCACCCCTCGGCAATGATGGCGTCATCAACCCATTCCTCAAGTGGGCCACGAAGGACAACGTGCCAACCCTGGTCAGCCTGGCTGACAGTGATCGGTTCACAGTCTGGGATAACCGCTATCGTCAGGAGTCGATGAAATTGCTCGGCAAATTCAAAGATCCCCGCGGCGTCGCGCCGATCGTCCGCAGGCTCGGCAACGCCTTTGACGGCGGGGCCGCGTTTGATGCGTTGATGGAAATGGGCCCCGTCGCCGAGAGCGCGGTCCTCCCCTTGTTCAACGACGCCAGTTTCCCCGGCGGCCGGCGCGATTCGGCTCGCAAACTGGTCAAGGCGTATAACACTCAGCGTGGGGCGATTCTCGATCAATGCATCAAGGATTTGGATTCTGCCGACGGCGGTCGCCGCGGCGGCGCCTTGCAGTGGATCGCCCAGAGCGAACCGGACGCGCGCCGCAAGGCCGAGGTGGCGAAGTTGCTCAACAGGTCAATCGAAAATGAAGGGAGCTTTCGTAACCGCGATCTCGTCACCGCCATCGAAAAGTGGGGCGGACCCGAAAATGTGCAGAAACTGATCCAGATCCTGGACGCTAACCGTCTGGGGAGCCGCGAGACGATCCGCCTCCTCGGCAAACTTCGCGATCCCGAAGGAACGAAGGCAATCGCTCGGCAGCTTGGCAACTTTTTCAACGGTAACGACGCGCGTCAGGCGCTAAAAGACGCAGGCAACCTCGCCGAGCCTGCTGTCGTCGAAGCCATGCTCGCAACCCAGGACGGCAGGGCCCGTGCCGCCTACGTCAACTATTTGGGCGAAATAGGTACGCGCATGGGCAGCCTGAAGGCGCTTCAGGTGGTCGCATTCCGCCATCAAAATGACCGCCAGCTGGCCCAGGCCATTCAAAACGCAGTCCTAGCAATCAATGCCCGCGGGAAATAGAGTCGTGCACCTCTGAATGTTACAAGCATTGGATTTGCGCTGGCTGCATGGATATTCGCATCCCGCTGGGATCAGCAAAGCGACCGGCAGGACATGATTTTCCCGCCTGTTATGCGGCTACCGCGCGATGACGTTAAAGTAACAGCGTCACGGGTGCCGATTTTGGTTTATGCCGCACGGCTGGTCTTGCGAAGCTTCAGTGACCCTGGCATTGCACTTCCCTGGTGGCGTATTGCAGGGTATAGATCGTTGGGAAGAAAAATCGCTTGGAGAGCCGCCGTGTTCAAAACGCAATATCTATGTTGGTTATGTCTCCTATTTGCTGCGGGTTGCCGGCTTTTTCCAGTTAACCTGCCGCAAGACAAGGAATCCCCGCAAAACAGCGGCGAAACGATAACCATAACCAGGTCCAGCGGGTCCAGTACACCCGGTACCACCCATACTCATTCAACTTGGGGATTTCGGCCGACCGGGGAATGTCGATATTTGAACACCTCGCAAATGGTTGCCAGAGATTTCCCTCCCTCCAAATCCGAATCGCAGTGGCAATCAAAGACGGACTATGAGCGATGCTCTAATCTTCTGCGGAAAACACGCTTTTTCCAAACGAGGGAAAAAGACGGGGAAATCTTGCCTGGGGGGAGCTACACCTGTTTGGAGGTAGTGCGGGGCACCAAAAAACACCAAATTTCCTTCAGATCAAATCAAGCACCAAACGGGATCTCTCCATTGATGAGCTTTCTCGACACATGCGCCAGCGAGGCCGAATCAAAGCCGCAGCGAAAAAAGTAACGTGTCGTCCCCCGCACGGCGTAACCTCATTGCCGCATAACAATTCCTTGACGATACGGGGGCGGTGCAATAAATGAACAAGGCGTATTTTTCCCAGACTTATCGACTTGCCAGGCTTTCCTATTGTGAGGACGCTGCCTCATGTGGGTACGGCTACAGCTTGACTTTCGCTGGCGCGACCTGACCCACGGCATGGCCAGTCTTGTAACGCCGCACCGACTCGCCGCACTTTCCGACGCGATTGAGCGGCGATTTTCCCCCGCGGGCAACGCGATTGCCACGCTCTCGGTGCGGAGCGGGTTCGACCTGCTTCTGGGCGCGCAGGATTGGCCTACCGGCAGCGAGATCGTTTTTTCCGCTCTCAACATCCCCGACATGGCGATGGTCGCCCGGCAACGCGGCCTGGTCCCCGTGCCCGTCGATTTGGATCTGGAAAGTCTGGCGCCGAATCTCGCTCAACTCGAACGCGCGATCACGCCGCGGACCCGGGCGATTCTGATTGCTCACCTCTACGGCAATTTCGTGCCGCTGGAGCCGATCCTTGCGCTGGCGCGGCGGCACAACCTGATGCTCATCGAAGACGCCGCGGAGATTTATGACGGCGTCTACCACGGCCATCCCGACGCTGATGTATCCCTTTTCAGTTTCGGCCCACTCAAGACGGCAACGGCGCTTGCCGGCGGCGTGCTCCGCGCACGCGATGGCGATCTGATCGTTCGTCTGCGCCACAACCACGCGAACTGGCCCCGACAGGGGCGCTGGGATTACTTCAAACGCATGTGCAAGTACGGCACTCTAAAACTCTTTGGTTCAAAGTGGCTCTACGGAGCTGTGCGCAACATTGCTCGATTGGCGGTCGGGGACGTGGACAAGTTAATCCACCATTCCGCCAAAAGCTTTCGCGAAGACGAGATCATGATGCGCCTGCGCCAGCAACCCTGCGGCCCGCTGCTGGCGAGCATGGCGCGACGCCTGGCCAACTTTGATTCAACGCGGATCGCGCAGCGCACGGCCAACGGTCGCTTGCTTGCCGCGTTG
Organism: Planctomycetota bacterium; assembly: GCA_016191165.1. Taxonomy (GTDB): domain Bacteria; phylum Planctomycetota; class Planctomycetia; order Gemmatales; family Gemmataceae; genus SIAQ01. The sequence goes on along the minus strand of JACPPF010000076.1, from coordinate 49,601 downwards.
CTGCACGGCAAGATATTCTGCCCCGGGGCGGAGGCCGAGTCTCACAACTACTGGTTGTTCCCGGCCATGGTGAGCGATCCGCGTACGGCGATCGACGCGTTGAAGGCAGCGGGATTTGACGTGACCAACGTGCAGAGCATGTGCGCCATTGCCGCACCGGTGGATCGGCCAGAACTGGAGGCGGTGCGCGTGCAGGAAGCGCTGGACCGCATGATCCTGTTGCCGTGCTATCCGGGGATTCCCGAAACCGAGTTGCGCCGAATGGCGGAGGTGTTGACGGGGATTGAAGTCCAGGCTAACCAGGTCACCGCGTTGAAGATCGCGATTCCCCCAGGCCTGGCCGCCACGCCGCAGGCATGTGTGGAGGCCGAGCGGGCGGGCTAGGAATCTTTCAGAAAAAGCCCACTGGCATTAATCAACTACCTTGCCACCGGACGCGCGGCCGCCAGGATGCGTCCGGTTCAACCGTTTGCGGTGTGGCGTTCGCACGCCGCCGCGCGAACACCACGCCGCCAGCCGTCATCCATCGCCGACCCACGATGCGATTGCTACATCAATACCATTCCGACAACCCGGGCGCCCGCGGAGGTTTGTATCCATGCGCTGGCTGTTAACCATCGGAGTGGCGTTGACCGTGGCTCACACCGTTTCGCTCGCTCAAAGTTCCAAGTCATGGAACTACCCGCCGACGAAAAAAGCGTTCGTATTCGATCTCCTCCACGGCGTCCGCATCGTCGATCCCTATCGCTGGCTGGAGGATGGCAATAGCAAAGAAACGCAGGCCTGGGTCGAACAGCAGAACAAGTTCACCCAGTCCGTTCTCGCCAGGGTTCCCGGGCGTGCCAAGATTCGCGAACGGCTCGGCGCCTTCCTGGAGATCGGCGCCCTCGGCACGCCCAGGCCTCGCAAGGGCCGCTACTTCTACACCAAACGCGAGGGCACCCAGAACCAGCCCACGCTCTACGTAAGGGATGGTCTCAAGGGGAAGGATCGCGTGCTGATCGACATCAACGCGCTGGCCAAGGACGGGACCGTCGCCCTGGACTGGTGGTTCCCGAGCCGCGACGGAAAACTGCTCGCCTATGGCCTGTCCCGCGATGGCAGCGAAATCTCCACGCTTTACATCCGCAATGTCGATACGGGTAAAGACCTACCCGACAAGATCGAACGCACGCGCGCTTGCTCGCTGGCCTGGCTCCCCGATCAGAGCGGGTTCTACTACACGCGCTATCCCGCCGCCGGCAGCGTGCCGAAGGGGGAGGAGAAATACCACCGCCACGTCTACCTCCACATGATCGGCCGCGATCCGAAGGACGAGCCCAAGGTTTTCGGTAAGGGCCGCAATCCGGAGGACTGGCCCACCATCGCGCTCTCCCCCGATGGCAAATGGCTGGCGGTCACCATGCACCAGGGCTGGGCAAAGTCCGAGGTCTACATCGCCAATGTTTCCACATCGCGTGCCGGGCCGGGTGATGGAGTTTTTCATCCCCTTGCCGAAAAAACGCCGGCGCTCTTCGACGTGATTCCTCGCAACGACGGGTTTTACATCCACACCAACCTGGGCGCCCCGCGCTATCGGCTCTATCGCCTCGATGCGAAGATTCCAGCCAAGGACTGGACAAATCGCGCCAACTGGAAGGAAATCGTCCCCGAGCAAAAGGACAAGCTCGAAGCGGTCGCGGCCATCGGCGACCATTTGATTGCCGAGTACATGCACGACGCCACCGGACGGTTGCAAATTCTGGATCGCGCCGGCAAACGGCTAGAGACCGTGAAACTCCCGGCCCTGGGCTCGATCGCCGGCCTCAGCGGAGAAGCCGACGGCGACGAATTGTTTTATTCCTTCCAATCCTTTGCGGTCGCGCCCAGCATTTATCACATCGACCTCAAAACGCGCAAGCAACACCTCTGGGGCCGAGTCAAGACTGAGGTCAAGGCCGGGGATTACATCGTCGAACAAGTGAAGTACAAATCAAAAGACGGGACCGTGGTGCCGATGTTCTTGACGTACAAAAAAGGCCTCAAGAAAGACGGTATGAACCCGACGCTGCTCTATGGCTACGGCGGGTTCAACATTAGTCTGACGCCGACCTTCGCAACGACGCGTTTTCCCTTCCTCGAAAAAGGTGGTGTGCTCGCCGTCGCCAACCTGCGTGGCGGCGGTGAATACGGCGAGGACTGGCACCGCGCCGGAATGTTGGACAAGAAACAAAACACCTTCGACGATTTCATCGCCGCGGCCGAGTGGCTGATCGCCAACAAGGTGACGCGCAAGGAAAAACTCGCCATTCAAGGCGGGTCCAACGGCGGGCTGCTGATGGGCGCCGTCACCACGCAACGGCCCGACCTGTTCCGCTGTGTCGTCTGCCAGGTCCCGCTTCTGGACATGACGCGCTACCACAAGTTCCTGATCGCCCGACTCTGGATTCCGGAATACGGCAACGCGGATAAGAAAAAAGACTTTAAATGGATTTACGCTTATTCCCCCTACCAAAAGGTTTACGGGGGTACGGCCTATCCCGCCATGCTGATCACGACGGCGGCGTCGGATAGCCGGGTCGATCCACTGCACGCGCGCAAGATGGCCGCCCGGATGCAAGCCGCGACCAGCGGGACCGGGCCGATCCTATTGCGCCAGGAAACGCGCGCGGGGCACGGCGCCGGCAAGCCGCGCGGGCTCATCCTCGATGAGCAGACCGATATCTGGACCTTCGTGTTCTCACAACTGGGTATGCAATAGACGATGATGCGTTTAGCGCTCGCGCAGCGCCATGCGAGCGCTAAACGTAAACGATGCCAAACAACCGATGTTCGACCTGTCCCCCTTTGACCTGCCGATGACCGACCCGCGACATCCGTTTCATGTCGAGCACATGGCCATGGCGCTCGACGAGGCGCGCGCAGCCCAGGACGAGGACGAGGTGCCGATCGGCTGCATCATCGTCTCGCTGGAGCGCGGCGTCATCGCCAGCGCCCATAACCAGCGCGAAATGCTCAAGGACCCAACCGCTCATGCCGAGATGGTCGCCATCACGCAGGCGGCGGCGGCGTTGCAATCGTGGCGGCTGGAAAACTGCGTCCTTTACGTGACGCTCGAACCGTGCCCGATGTGCGCCGGCGCCGTCGTGCTGGCGCGCCTGCCGATGGTCGTGTATGGCGCCGCCGATTCCAAGGCAGGCGCCTGCGATACACTGTATCGAATCACCAGCGATCCACGCCTCAACCATCGCGCCAAGGTCGTCGCCGGGGTTCGCGCGGACGAGTGCGCGGCGATCCTGTCGGAGTTCTTCGCGGAAAAGCGACGGCTCGGCAAGAAATGATTTTCCGATTGCGGTTTCGCGCTGCCACGCCTCCCGGCGGTCAAGGAATCCAGCTCATCTCCTCGGTCACACTCAGGCAAAACTCCGCAAGCAGACGGGCGGCGCTATCCAGGTCCGTCAGGCCAACGACTTCGACCGGGCTGTGCATGTACCGATTCGGGATGCTGACCAGGCCGGCGGCGACGCCCGCGCGCGCGAGCTGAATGGCGTTGGCGTCCGTGCCGGTCGCCTTCGCCGCCCCGCGCGTCTGAATCGTGATCTCCTTTTCCTTCGCTATCGCGGCGAGACGTTCATGAACGTGCGGGTTGATGTTCGGACCGCGAAAGACCACCGGGCCCGCGTTGAGCTTGGTTTCACCTAGCTGTTTCTTTTCATTTCCCGGCGTGTCGGTGGCATGGGTGACATCGACGGCAATGCCGACCGTCGGGTGGATGCCGTAAGCGCTCGTGTGCGCTCCGCGCAGACCGATCTCTTCCTGAACGGTCGAAACGCAAAACACCGCTGCTTGCAGCGGCCTGCCGTGTAGCAAACGCAAGGTCTCCATGACTGTCCAGACGCCAACCTTGTCGTCGCAGCCGGGAGAGGTCAGCAAGCCGTTGCGCATTTCCTGGCAAGATAGCTCGACGGTAATCGTGTCGCCAAGCGCGACGAGCGTCTCCGCCTCCGCGCGATCCCTGGCGCCGATGTCGATCCAGATGTCCACGAACTCCGGGATTTTCTTGCGCTCATCGGCCGTCAGGATGTGCGGCGCCTTGCGCGAGACGACGCCGGTTATTGGCCCAGTCCTGGACCAGACGCTCAGGCGATGCCCCAGGAGTATCTGCATGTCCCAGCCACCCATTGGCTGAACATAGAGGAAACCATCGGAATCGATGTGCTGCACCATGAGGGCGAGCTGATCGCAATGCCCGGCAAGCATGATGCGGGGCGAGCCCGTCGGGTTGATGGCGGCGATGACGTTGCCATGCAGATCGGTTCGCACGTCATCCGCGAGCGGCCTGGCCCAGACACGTACTACCTCCTGGATGCGCTGCTCATACCCTGACGGGCTGGGCGTCGTGAGGAGGGATTTCAGGAACCGGTAGGAGGCGTCGTGCATGTTTGTCCTTCTGATGGGTAACCAGCCCCACGCCCAAGCGTGGGGGTTTGGGCAGCCCCCCAAAACCCCCAGCTTGCGCTGGGGGCTGGTCAAGGGCTCTTCGACGAACGGTTTTGCGGCAAAACGAGCATTTCAATCGTCCACATCGACGCGAAACGGTTGTCGATGCGCCGCACCGCCGACAGTCAATACGGCAGTGTAGGTTCCCGCCGGTACTGGCCGGAAGGCCCCGGCCTTGGTATTGGGCAAGTTCAGGCTCCACGTCAGTCGCTGCAGTCCGGCGGTGGCCGCGCCCTTCAATTCAACCACCTTCTTGCCATCCTTATCGATGACGGCCAACGTCGGCGCCTGCGCGGGTTTCTCTCGCAAATGGAAATAGAAACCGGCGCCATAGGGCGCGTTTTCGCCGTGGAAAGCATTGGCGGGTAATTTCTGCCGAATCTGCTTGCGGTATGCCAGCGCAGGCCGCGTCTTCAAAAAGGCGACATCCGTGGCAAGCGCCTTCGTGTTCAGTTCCTGAAGCGGCAGCACATCCATGACCCAGATGGCCCGGCCATGCGTGCCGATCACCAGCTCGCGGGCATCGGGATGGATGACGAGATCGTGGACCGGGACCGTTGGCAGGTGTTTTTGCTTATGCCAGGTTTTGCCTGCATCCGACGAGATGAACAGGCCCAGCTCGGTGCCGACGTAAAGCACGTACTTGTTGACGGGATCCTCGCGGATGACCTGCACCGGGCCGTCGTCAGGCAAATTGTTCGCGATGGAGATCCAGTTATGGCCGTGGTCGGTGCTTTTGAACACGTAGGGCTTGCGGTCGTCGTTGCGATGGCGATCGATCGTCAAGTAGACGGTCCCCCTGGCAAAACGCGAGGTTTCAAGCCGGGTGATCCAGCGGTCTTGCGGCACGTTGGGGATGGCGTTGGAGAGGTCGGTCCAAACTTTGCGGTTCCAGTCCTTGCAGACCCAGACTTTGCCGTCATCGGTCCCAGCGTAGAGGACAACCTCTGTCTGCGGCCGGTTCTTTCGAGAAGGGAGAGGTGAAGCCGATGGCGGCGACGCCGCAAGCGTGGTGATCGTGTGCCCGCGATGCTCGTTGGGCCCGGGTTTGCCGCGAGTGAGATCGGGACTGACAACCTGCCAGGTCTTGCCGCGATCAGGGCTGGCGAACACGAAGTTTCCGGCGTAGAAAATCGCGTCCTCGGCATAGGGAGACTGCAGAATGGGGCTAGACCAGTTGAAGCGGAAGTCGGGCGTGTTTTTTTCCGGCGGCGGAACGATGTTGGTGGCAGCATCCTCGGAATCCAGGCGCGGCTTGATGTCAACGCTTTTTCCGGTGCGGATGTGGTTGCGGCGCAGGATGCCGTATTGCCCTTCGCAATAGACGATGTCGTTATCCTTGGGATGAACGCAACAGTAGTAGCCGTCGAAGCCGAGGATATTGAACCACCGCGCCAGCGCGATGCCGCTGGCCTCGCGCGTGGTGCTCGGTCCGCCCCAGGAACCGTTGTCTTGCAGACCGCCATAGACGCGGTAAGGGTTGCCGCGATCGACGCCGACGGCGTAGAACTGGGCGACGGGTAAGTTCTTGAGATGCTGCCAGGTGATGCCGCGGTCGTAGGAAAAGTTCAGACCGCCGTCGCAACCGAGCACGAGGTGATAAGTCGCTGCGGGATTGATCCACAGGGCGTGATAATCGACGTGAGTTCCCTTGGCGTAGTTGCCCGGAAGAAACTTCTTCCCTCCGTCGTTGGAAACATGAAGCTGAATGCCAAGAACATAAAGCCTTTTCTCATCGCTGGGATCGACGCGAATCTGGCCGTAATAGAATGGCCGCGGCACGAGCGAGTTGAGATGCCTCCAGGTTTTGCCCTTGTCGTCGGAGCGGAAAATGCCACCGGCGTCGATGGTGGTTTTCTTCTTGTTGGCGGCCTGGCCCTGAGTGGTGACAGTTGTGTTGTCGGTCTGCACAACGGCAAAAACGACGTTCGGGTTTTTGCGCCAGATGCTGAAACCACATCGGCCGAGCGGGCGATTGGGCAACCCGCCGGCCATCCTGGCCCAGGATTTACCCCCGTCGGTGGTCTTGTACAACCCGCTGCCAGGCCCGGTCTGTTTCACGGGATTTCCACCCGAAAAGGCATCGCGGCGAACGTGATACATGGCCGCATAAAGGAGATCCGGGTCCGCGGGGTCGATGGCCAGATCGATACAGCCGGTATCAGCGTTGAGCGCGAGGACGTGCTGCCAGGTTTTGCCGGCGTCGCTGGTCTTGAAGACGCCGCGTTCCAGGTTGGGTCCCCAGAGTTTGCCCAGGGCGGCGACATAGACGATGTCGGGGTTCGTAGGATGAATGACGATTCGCCCAATGTGTTCGGTCGCCTTGAGGCCCATGTGCTGCCAGGACTTGCCACCGTCCGTCGATTTGTAGACCCCGTCGCCCCAGGAGACGCTGTTGCGGGCGTTGGCTTCGCCGGTGCCGAGCCAGACGAGGTCGGGGTTGGACTGGCAAACCGCGACGGCGCCAAGCGAGACGGTCGCGCCCCGCTCGAATACCGGGCGGAAGGTCGTCCCGTTGTTGATCGTCTTCCACAGGCCGCCGGTGGCGCTGGCAACGTACATGATCCGAGGCTCTTTCTCGTAGACCGCAACCTCGGTAATGCGCCCGCTCATGTTCGCCGGCCCAATGCAGCGCGGCTTCAGCGCGTGCAGGAACTGCGGCAAGCCGGCTTCCTGAGCGGAAGCCAATGGGGAAGAGCAAGAAACGAACGCGCAAAACCAGATGAAACGCTTCATGTTCGGATTCCAGCCGGTGGGGAATTCAGGGGGAAGAGTCAGTCTAATGAAAACACGCGAGGGCGGGCAGGAGTGATCCGAATCATCCTTGGCCGGCATGAGCGGAACCCGGGCTGGTCAGCTGGTGAGAACCCCAATTTTGCCTGGCGCGATCGACGGCGGTGTCGGCCTCGGCCGTCGTGAAAAACCCCTCCGAATAACCTCCGCCGATGCCGGCTGACAAAAACGCGACGTTGGCGTTCGCGCGGAGGTAAGCGTCCAAAGGCATCGCTCAAGCTTTGCCAATTGTTCGAGGGGTTTTCCGATAATTCCGTTTGTCAACCGCCGCCGTTTCGGGCACAATAGGGACATCCGCATTCCACCTAAAGGAGACCTCTCATGAAACGCCGTACGTTCCTGAAAACCACTGCTGCGACTGCCGCCACCACCGCGATGGCGCTTGACGCCAAGACGTACGCCCAGGCCCAGGGCGCCAACCAGCGCATCAACGTCGCCTTTCTCGGCGTCGGCGGGCGCTGCCAGCAGCATATCGATGTGATTCTCGCCATGCAACGAGCCAATGCCAACTCGGTGCGGCCGGTCGCGTGTTGCGATGTGTGGGACGGCAATCCCCAACTCGGGCGCGGTAATGGCCGGGGGCTTTATCCCTCGGCCCGCCGCTGCGGGTTGAACGTGGACGATCGCGTTCACGTGAACAAAGACTATCGCCGCATTCTGGGCCTGCGCGAGGTCGATGCCGTCTGCATCGCGACGCCGGACCACTGGCATGCGCGCATGACGATCGACGCCGCCAACGCGGGGAAGCATGTCTATTGCGAGAAACCGATGACGAAGACGATCTTTGAGGCCCACGCCGTCGTCGATGCGGTGCGGCGCAACAACGTGGTGATGCAAGTGGGCGTGCAGTGGATGGCCGATCCGAGCCTGCGCCGCGCCAACGAGATGATCCGCCGCGGCGACATCGGCCATGTGTGCCAGGCTCAGACCAGCTACTACCGCAACTCGACCGTCGGCCAGTGGCGCTACTACCCACTCACGCAGGACATGAACCCGCGCACCATCGACTGGACCATGTTTCTGGGCAATCGCTTTTCGGTCGAGGAGGGCGTGCCGCTCGCGCCGGACATGCCGTTCGACCGGGCGATCTTCGCCCAGTGGCGTTGCTACTGGAACTTCGGCGGCGGCATGTTTACGGATTTGTTCGTACACCGGGTCACGCGTCTGATCTCGGCGATGGGCGTGCGCTATCCGGCTCGCGTGGTCGGCGGCGGCGGCATCTACCTGGAGTACGATGGACGCGATGTGCCCGATGTCGCCACCATCGTCGCCGACTACGACGAGGGCTGTCAGCTTCTCATCACCGCGACGATGATTAACGATCATCCGATCGAAGAGGTCATCCGCGGACACACCGGGACGATGAAGTTCGGCAGCCGCGAGGTGATGCGTGACGGCCGCCCGGCGCGCGACTGGGGCTACGAAATCATCCCCCAGGCAGCCACGAACCGCCCGATCGCCGGACAGCCGGCACGGCGCGACAGCGTCTGGCATGGCAACGGTATGTCCGAGGGCGATGCCACGCAACCCCTCTGGGAAAACTTCCTCTCGTGTGTCCGCGCTCGCAATCGCGAAACGTTCTCCACCCCGGAACTCGGCGCCGCCGCGTTCACGACTGTGAACATGGGCGTGCAAAGCTACCGTCAAGGCCAGGTCTTGTTCTGGGATCGCGAACGCCGCCGCGCCGTGGTCGGCGATTCAAGCTGGGCCACCCGCCTGGAACGCCGCAGCCACCAGCGCGGCCGGCCGACGCAGGTCATCGGCTGGACCGGCGGCACCCGCGGCAGCCTTCTCGAACCGCCCGCTTACCAGCGCCTCGAAGGCCCGTGGACCGATGGCCGCGAACCGACGCCGAGGGGGTCGGGGAGCGGAAGCTAGCCCGCCTATTGGCCATTTACCATTTTCCAATCGCCACGGATCATCCGAATCGAAGAGCGTGCCCGGCTCTTCGATTGGGGTGGGAGGCCAGAATCCTATCCTTCCTGTACAATGAATTCTCCTCCGCAGGTGCAAATGCAATGAATGTCATAACCTTTTCCGGCATTGTGGAAAACGGTCAAATCCGCCTTCCGCCGAATGTTCGGCTGCCAGAAAGGGCGACGGTTTACGTCGTCGTGCCCGACTCTGACCTGACCGCTCCGAGCCGAATTGCCAGTCCACACCTTTGCCACCCGGAGCAGGCCGTGGATTTCAGGAAGGAAGTAACCGAGGTACCCGCCGATGGTAGCGTATGATGACGCTCACTTCGTGCCGCCCGCACCCGTCGCAACCGTTACCTTGCGACATCTGGAAACTGGGCTCGCAATTGCAGGCGTCCCTATGGTAATTGATAGCGGCGCTGACGTTTCGTTGATTCCAAACATGTTTGCACAGCAGATCGGCGCCTCGGCCAAACTCGACGTGGGATACGAGGTCATGGGATTTGACGGAACGAAAAGCACCGCGCAGGCCGTCGACCTGGACCTCGTTTTCTTGAGACGAACCTTCAAAGGCCGGTTCCTGCTGATCGATCACCCCTGCGGAATGCTCGGACGCGACGTTCTCAATCATGTGGCCATCGTGCTTGACGGCCCAGGTTTGGTCTGGAGCGAGCACGCCAGGCCGATGTAGCCAACCAGCATGCGCCGGACCACACGCAAATCATCGGCTAGTTCGATGTCTCCACGCAGCATACCTTTCGAATCAATCCCGTACCAGCAGTGAAAGCACTCCCGTTCCCTCCGCCGTCTTGCGCGAATCATTTTTACACAGCCAGTACAGCAGCGTCTTCACCTCAAACGGCTTCAAACCCGGCCGTAGCGACAACAGCCTCGCCGCGATGCCGCTCAGATGCGGCGCCGCCCAGCTCGTTGCCGGCTCCATCGCGAACGGACCCAGATAGCCGCGGCCGTGGGCCTGAAACTCAATCTGTTCATGCGGCTCATAGGCAAATTGCAGCGGGTTGCCGAACAGTTGCTTGTCCACGGAAAGAATCGGCGGCGCGAACATGGCGGGATAACTGCGCGTAAAAGGATGATCGTTGTGCGCCGCGGCAACGATCAGCACGTCCTTGAAATAGCCCTCTTCAATTGTTCGCAGTAACTGTTGTTTTTTCGGAAGTTGCTGGAGCTTTTGCTCGGTGACGCCGAGCGAGAGGTTGATGACCTTGCACTTCCACACATCATAGGCCCAGTGCAGCGCCTTGATGACCGTCTCGACCTCGCAGGTTCCCGCAGGTCCGAATACATCGGCGGAATAAAGCTGGATGGCGGGGGCTTGCGTCAAAAGGATATCCGCGACGGTGGTGCCGTGCGGCGTGCTCTGATGACCTTCATAGGGCAATGGCTCGGCGCAATCGGCGGTGAAGACCGCGCCCTGAATCGGCTTGAGGTCGGGCCCGTGCTTCGCCCGCAGAACGGACGACTCGACGCCACTATCAATCACGCATACCGCGACCCCCTCGCCGTTCGCGCGGGAATCGAGCAGCAAGCGCTCCGGCGTGATCAGGCTGAAAAGGTCGTCGAACACATCGCTCATGCTTGCATCATAACAAACCGGCGCCTGGAGTTTAGCCCCGTGGCGAGGGATTCCCAGCCCGCGGCGTAAGCAAAAAATGCTCTTGCCCATGCCTCGGGCTGGTTGTGAACGATCACCTTTACTTCTTCTTGGAATCGTCGTTCTTGTCGAGATTCAGATCGTCCAGCGATTGGGGCTGACTTGGGTCGGCGAATTCCAGGTCGATGCTCTTGGCCAACTCTTCCATCTGGAGGTCGATGGGGTCCTTGTCCCATTCCTTCTCGGGTTTCTTGGGAATCGACGGTGGAGCTGGCGGTTGCATCCCTGGGACGGCGGGCGACACCATTGGCGGCGCGGTCTGTTGCTTCATCATCGGCGACACCGGCACGGCGGGGATCACCGGCGGCGCCGGGGAAACCGGCGTCACGGTTGGAATCACGGGCGCCACGGGCGCCGGGGTCGCGACGTTGTCCGCCAGCGGTTGATGGATGCGCTGCCCGTTGACCTCCAGCGTGAAATACTGCGCCCCGGCCGGCATGACGAAACGCAAGAGCGCAGGCAGGCCCGTGTCCGAAAAATCACGTATCACGCGCCCTTGCGGGTCGAGAATCTTGCCTGTCTCCGCAACGCGGGCGTTGCGGTCCACGACCTCGGCGAAGATGTCTTGCAACTGCCGCATCTCGGACGCCATCTTGTGATCCCAGAGGTCGATCTCGGTGCCTGTTTCCAGATCGTCGAGTTCCTCGAGTTGCCGTTCGTTGGCGTCGGCGCCGAGGCCAATGAGGACGAACTTGACCGGGTTGCGGCGATTGCCGGCGATCTCCTTGGCGAGCCATTTGGTGTAGAGCTTGACTTCTTCGAGGTCAAACAACTCGCCGTCCGTGATGAAGATGTAGAAGCCCCACGGCGCGTCCTTGAAGCGCTCGACGAAATACTTTACCGCGGGCAAAAGCAGCGTGCCAGTGCCGAAATCGCTGGGCCCCTTGAAGTTGTGGGTCTCCGCCTGCTCGGCACGAAGATCGCCGACCACCTCGACCTGGCTGCCATTGGGCCCGACGGCCCAGTAGATGCAGGTCGTGCCCCCGTCGGCGTCGATGGTGCGTGCCAGATACGCGCAGAGCTTCTGCGCCACGGGTGAGACATGATTCTCCAGCCTGGGCTTGGCGAAGATCGACGAAACGACTCCCCCGCCGGTGTCCTGACCGAACATTTTTCGCATGGAGCCGGAGCCATCGATGGCGATGCCGGTCTGCGCCCCTTCCTTGCGCGGCTCCATGAGGATGGACGCCCAAACGCGTGTGCCGCCATTGGGTCCGGGATAGACATTGACCTCGCCGAAAGGTTCGACGACGTGTTTGAGTTGTGCCATGGGTGAATCCTTTTGGTAAATCCGCATTCGTTTAGCGCCCGCATGGCGTCACGCGGGCGCTAAACGAATGCGGCATTAAACCAGGTCCTGTTTGATCTGTTTTCCATCCACTTCGAGCACGAAATGCGTCGCGCCGGCGGGCAACTCGAATTGTAGTAGCGCCGGCAAACCCGTGTCGGAGTAGTTTTTCACGACTTGCCCGTTGGGTGCGACAATCTTGCCGTTGTCCGCAACGCGGGCGTTTTTATCGACGACCTCGGCAAAAATCTCCTGCAAGACGCGCATCTCGGCCGCGAGCTTGTGATCCCATAGGTCGATCTCCGTACCGGTGTCGAGGTCGTCGAGTTGCTCCATCTGATCTTCGTTGACGTTCGGCCCAATGCCGATGAGAACGAACTTCACCGGCTTGGCCCGACCGGCGGCAACGTCGCGCGCGTGGCGGATGCTGTAGTTTTTGACCGCGTCAAGGTCGTGCAGCTCGCCATCGGTGATGAAGACGTAAAAGCCCCAGGGCGCATCCTTGAAACGATCGACGAAATAACGAACCGCCGGCAGGAGCTGCGTCCCGGTGCCAAAGTCCTGGGGCGGGCCGAAAATGTGTTTTTCCGCGTCGTCGGCGGTGAGATCACCGATGACCTCGATCTTGCTGCCAGCGGGCCCCGTCGCCCAGTAGATGCAGGTCGTGCCGCCATCGGCATCGAGCTTGCGCGCGAGATAGGCGCACACTTTCTGGGCGACCGGCGTGATCTCGTTGCGGGTTGTCGTCTTCTTGGCGCCGAAGAGGCTGGCGAAGAAGCCGGGACTTTCTTCCTCGCCGTAGAGACTCGACATGGACGCCGAGCCGTCGAGGGCGATGCCGGTCTGCGTGCCTTCGCGGCGCGGCTCCATGAGGATGGTTGCCGTCACGCGAAGTCTGCCGCCGGGTTGCGGATGCACGTTGACCTCTCCAAATGGATCGACGATTTTTTTCAACTGGGCCATGAATCAACCCTCGAATGGAACCAACTCGTGGCTATCTATGATTCGCTTGAATCAGTGCATTATTGCGGAACGCGGCGCGGAAATCCACCATTCCTCAGGAAGAAATGCCTGTTTCCGGGCTGCGTGCGGACAAGGCCTGAATGGCCTGGGTTATCGTTTTGTGGTGGTCACTCGCGCCGTGGCGCGTGCCCGCGAACAGAGCCTGTCGCAGGACTTGGGCGATTCGGGGAAGCTCCGCCTCGAGTCCGCGCTCGTCGTCCCGCGCAATGAACGGACCGAGCATGACCACGTCGCAGGAGTCATTTGATTTAAGAAGCAGGCGAACCGCGTCACACGAATCCACTCGGGGCATGAGTTCGAGCGCGACATCGGTGATGTCCTCTTGACGCCAGACCTGCTTGCGATGGTCCCGCGCCGTCGCGATCAAGATGTTGCCGACGACGCTGATTTGGATGATCTGATCGTCGGTAACCGGTTCCTGCCAGGCGGCCCAGCTTTGGCTTGAGGCCACCACCAGAACGACGACGCCCGTCGCCAGCGGTAGGACTGCCAGCAACTGACCGGCCGGCCAGTTTGCCATTCCGCAGAAACCATACCAGATCACGGCGCCGATCTGCAAACCGATGCCGATCTCGAAACTGCGCCAGGCGCGTAGACGACCCTCCCGATGCGCGTCACGCGGACACGGAAAATCGAGTGTCACGCCGGTTTCGTGTTCGGTTACGCGCACGGGCGACGGCCTGTCTTCGGTATGGCTTGCCATGTGATTCACTTCGCCGGCGCTGTGTGTCGCGTTTCGCCGCTTGCGGCACAGCGTTCGCAAGGCGTCTTGCGAATGCTACGCCGCAAGCGGCGTACAGAAACGGGAATTTTCTTTTTCGAGTGCTCTCGTTTCACAGCGTCGGCCCGATCGACCAGGGTGCGAATTCCTCCTCGCCGACGCCGTTGATTTCGCTCTTGGTTTTCTTGCCCGACGCGACCGCGAGGATTTCCTCGAAGATTTGTTTGCCGACGACTTCAACCGGCGTGCCATCCAGGATCACGCCGGCGTCGATGTCCATGTCGTCGATCATGTGATGGTAAAGGGGCGAGTTGGTGGCGATCTTGATCGACGGCGAGGGCTTGCAGCCGAAGACGCTGCCGCGGCCGGTGGTGAAGACGCAGACGTTGGCCCCGCCGGCGACGATGCCGGTCATGCTGACAGGATCGTAGCCCGGGGTATCCATGACGACGAAGCCCTTCGCCTTGGCGGGCTCGGCATATTGCAATACGTCCACCATGGCGCTGGCGCCTCCCTTGGCGATGGCGCCGAGGGATTTCTCGTAGATCGTGGTCAGGCCGCCCTCCTTGTTGCCTGGGGAAGGATTGTTGTTAATCTCCGCGCCAAAGATGCCGGTGTACCATTCCCACCACTTGATGCGTTCGACAAGCTTTTCGCCCACCGCGCGCGAGACCGCCCGGCGCGTCAGCAAATGCTCGGCGCCGTAGATTTCCGGCGTCTCGCCGAGGATGGAGATGCCGCCTTGTGCGACGAGCAGGTCGGAGGCAACACCGAGCGCCGGGTTGGCCGTCACGCCGCTGTTCCCGTCCGACCCGCCACAATTCGTACCCAGGATCAGGTGTTTGGCGGGCAGCTCGGTGCGGCGCATTTCATTCACGCGCGGCAACAACTCGGCGATGGCCTTGACGCCCGCTTCCACCGTCTTGGCGATGCCGCCGCATTCCTGAATCGTGAGAACAAGCGGCGGCGCGTTCCGACTGGCGTCGCGGCTAAACGAGAGTTGCGCCAGCCCCTGGTTCTGGACCAGATGGATCGCCTGCCCGGTCTCACAACCGAGCCCGACCAGGATGTACGCGGCCACGTTGGCGTGCTTGGCAAACCCGGCCAGCGTGCGATCGAGCTGGTTGTGGTCCGAGCCGTCGTACTGCATGGCGCAGCCGGACTTGTGCGTGATTGCGACGACACCGTCGACGTTGGGAAATTGCTTCAACAGGTCGGTCGCATGAAACCGCTGCGTGATGTACTTGCTGGTCGCGGCCGAGCAGTTGACCGTGCTGATGACGGCGATGTAATTGCGCGTGCCATAGCGATACGGCTCCGCACGCTCGGGTCCGCGGTCGTAGCCCTGGAACGTACGTGTTTCCTTGGCACTTGTCGGCGCCGGGCAATCTTGACAAAAAGCGTAGTCGCGTTCAAACGCGTCGGCACTGACGTTGTGAACGTGGACCCAATCGCCCGGCGCGATGTCCTTTGAGGCAAAGCCGATGATCTGGCCGTACTTGTAGACCGCCGCCCCCTTCTTGATCGGCGTCAGGGCGAGCTTGTGTCCCATGCCGATCCGGGTTGTCGTCTTCAGGGACTTGCCGGCGTTGTCGATCGTAACATCCGGTGGGATCGGCCTGGCGACGATGGCGACATTGTCTTGAGGTCGAAGGTGGACCGCCACCTGTTTGAGAGGCACGGAAGGCATGGGGAGATTCTCGTTATAAAGGGGAACGTTTGCGTTGGTACTTTTCAAATTACGGCGCTAGTGGAATGATGTATAGAGCAATCTGTGAAAACAGGTGGGCGAGTTCGCCCGTTTTGCATAGTTTTCCATGCATGACCCTTTGGCCCCGCGCCGGACCCGTTGCTCCTGGTATTTCATGCTAATCACCTGCACAAGTTGCGAAAGCAAGATGCGCGTACCCGACACGGCCGCGGGGAAACGCGTGAAGTGTCCGAAATGCGCCACGCTCATCCGCGTTCCCGAGGCGGAGACGCCGTCGGAATCCGCGCCCGACGAGGCGGCGGGGACCGGCGTATCGTCGAAGCCGCTGCCGCCTGTACCGCCCCCAACCAAATCCGAGGAGGCAGACGATTCGGACCGCGAAGAAGGCACCGAAGTCACGGAAAAGCCGTCGTCCTCCGGCGTCAAGCCGCCGCCAATCAAGACGTCATCCAAGCGCGCGAGCAGTTTTGACGATGGAGACGACGACGAGGATCTCGACGAGGACGACGAGCGGCCGGCCAAGAAAAAAAAATCCCGCAATCGCGACGAGGACGACGAGGACGATGACGATGACGACCGAGCGTCAAAGAAAAAGAAAAGACGCGGTCGCGACGACGATGACGACGACGATGACGACCTCAACGTAAGCCGACGCGGGCGCGGACGCTCGCAGGGAACGAACGGCATGGCCACCACGGCCATGATTCTCGGCATCACCGGCGTCACCTTCGGAGCGATCGGCCTTTGTTGCTGCACGATCTTGTTCGAGCCCATTGCGGGCCTGTGCGGAGGACTTGCAATCGTCTTCGGCTTCATGGGCAAAACGCCCGGCAGCGAAGGCCCCGCCATGACCGGCATCATTTGCGGCTTCGTCTCGCTGGGACTGGTGGTCGTTGGGATTTTGCTGCTGATCTTCGTCGTCGGCTTGCAATTCGGCATGGGGAACTGGCAGCGGAATAACATGAATTTCAATCGGCGGCGGTTTTGAATGGCTTGGCCTGACAATGCGCCTTACAGCTTTCGCGGTTTGCTGAACTATCGCATGAGGTTGAACCGCCACAGGAAAAAAGCGCGACCAGCCGCAACTCCGCACCACCATTCGTGGCAAACGCCAATCTGACACTTCGGCCGCTTTGCGCTGCGCATTGAATGGACAACTACGCCTGGTCGGTGTGGGACTCGGTTGTGTAGCGCTAATTGCAAATCGCGACCGCAACCAATTGTTTACGTGGATTGGTACGCTGTGTAATGCGGTTGTGCTTTTTGTCGTACTCGCGTTCTTTGTTTGTGGTTCAGTCCTGCAAAACATGGGAAATCAAGAAGGATTGCGGCCGCAAGGGCCGCCAAGAAGGTTTTGATCCGCGCGCCAATACGCTGGTCATTCCCGCCCGTCAACCTCCGCGCTCGCTAACGCTTTGGCGATGCCCGCGCCCCCTTTCCATCAAGCGGGATCTCGCCGCAGCAAGGCCTCGAAGCCCGCTTGCTCGAAATGATGGTCGTGCGCGAGCGCACGGGTCAGGCCGCGCCTCTGCATTACGACGAATGAGATGCAATCGGTGAGCGACCACTCCTTGTCGGGCCGTCGAGCGTGCAAGTCGAGGCCCGCGTCGAATAACTCGCCACTGGCGGGGATTACTTCACAGTCGGACGCGGCCCGCAGGCTACTGACAACGGCGCGGGCCTTCGGTCGATCCACGGGGAGCGACAGCGAATTGACGATTTCCCAGAGAACGTATTCCGTGACGATTAGCGGCTCGGTGATCGCGCCTGCCCATGCCCGGGCGCGCTGGTGCAACGAATCACCCGGGTTCACCAACGCCAGCACGTAACCGGTATCAACAAGGATCATGGCCGCTTTGGAAGCCCGTATAGATAGTGGTCGTGCTGGGCCGCCAGGTCGGACGCCAATTCCGGATTGGCGGGAAACTGGCTGGCGATTTCCGCCAGTTGGCCAAGCGTTGTGCCGGCGGACGGCTTTGCCGGCATGTCAATCGGGATTTGCAATTCAAAACCGACCGGCAATTGCACCGGCTCATCGGGTACGAATACGCGACCGTCAAAATGAGCTTTCACGGTTACTGACATGACCGCACCCTCCTCATAGGTACATCGTAGGCGTCCAGCCCGTTTCCATCAATGATAGATGCGATTCCTCATCCTTCGAGAAACCGCTCGCCTGGCCAGGAACCCTGGTTGACATGCGTAGATGCTCCCGGCTGCATCGTACTCCGCGCCGATGGGATGTGCAACGTCAACGTTCTACTCACGGCCGGGCGGCGCTGTAGCCGAGCACGAAATCGGCCGGGTCGAGCCCTGCGGCGACAAGGTTGGCGCGATTCATGAAGATGTCCTCCCCGCTGCCGAGGGTGCGCTGCGACAGGTAGCGGACGTGGCCATCCAGGAACAGGACGTTTTGGCCTTTGCCGTCGTGGTTGGCGCTGTTTTGCACCAGGCCCTGCGGCGGCGGACGGTCGGCCATGATCGGAATCTGACTTAGGGACTCATTGGGCAAACCACCCGGGCCGTGGTAGTGGCCCGCGCCATCGCGGAAGCCGAGCGAATAGGCATAACACATCGACAGGCTGGGCGAATTCTGCTGGAACTCCTCGTCGGACATCGCGCGCAAGGCGGTCAACGTGAAACGGGACGACACCGGCGCCCCGATCCCCGGACATTGTACCGAGGCGCCGCTCGGCAGCGTGCCAGCGTCCTGAAGGATCGGCACGACGATACCAGCGACATCGCGGGGCGACTGCTTGGCCACATCGGGAAGTTGCCCATGCGTATCGCGATAGGTTTGCAGCGCCACGTAGAATTGCCTGAGATTGTTCTTGCACTCCGTCAACGCCGCCGCCGAGCCTGGGCCACGCATTTTACCGAGCACCATCAGGCCGATGCCTCCGACGGTAAGCAACAGACAGGCAGCAATGAGGGCGTCGGCGCGCCGCCACCACGAACGCGCCGGCGCAAGCGAGGCGTGGGTAACCGGCGGTGCTTCCAGGGGCCTGGCCGTGCAAATGTGTTCCGCAATCCGCGCCAGGGTTCGCTCCACGAGTAACGGCGGCGGCGGCGCCGGTTCGGCGTCGGCGGCGAGAGGCTCCAGGGCCTGCCGTAACAACGCCAGCCGGATCCGCGCCTCGGAATGATCGGCCAAATACGCATCAACCTTGGCGCGGGTGGATTGGTCGAGGCCGTTCAGAAGGTATTCGAGGAAATACGTTTCCATGACTTCTTCACTCGCCGTGCCCGGCGGGCTCAATGAGGAATCTAATCGGGTGTTCCCGAGATCGCCGGTTCCACCGACCAGGCCTCGTGGAGCCGGCCTAGGGCCGTGTGCAGGCGCGATTTCACCGTCCCCACCGGGATGCCCATGATGTCAGCGATGTCGCTGTATTTGAAGCTCTGGTAGTAGGCCAGAATCACAACTTGCCGTAGGAAATCGGGCAATTGATCCACACTCGCCCGGATCATCTGGCCTCGCTCTTCGTTTTGCAGATTCTCCAGCGGCCCGGTCTCTCGGCTCTCCAGCAAGGTCAGCAGGTTGGGCAGGTCGCCATCGTCGGCGTCGTCATTCTCCGCGTGCAGGCGAACCGTTTGATGCCGGCCTTTGCGGCGCAGGGCGTCGATTGCCTGATTGGTGGCAATCGCATAAAGCCACGGGCGAAACGGCCGGCCCGGCTGATATTGGTGAATCTTGGTATACAGCTGCAAAAACGTGTTCTGAAACACGTCATCCGCCAGGTCGCGGTCAGCAAGATAACGCCGCAGGTAGCCGTACAGTTCTCCCTCATAGCGGCGCACCACCACCCCGAACGCCTCACTCGTTCCTTGCCGAAACAACGCGAGAAGTTCTTCGTCCGAACAATTGGTATGGGATGGGGACGCCACGGCATCTCTGGATTTGGTACGAGCGAACGGACGAAAAGGTTCAGGCTTGATGCTTTTGCGAACCTGAAGCGTGAGCGAAGCCAGGACTTGTTAGCACTCATCGCTTACGCTTCAGGGTCGGATTCCTTACTTCTTGCCCTTTTTCTTGCCCGTCTTGGCCGCCTTCTTGGGCGCGTCCTGCTTGCCCTCGGTTTCATCTTCCGGGGCTTTCTTTTTCTTAACGCCAAAAATCGCCTCGTAGCCCTGAGCGAATTTTTTTGTTTCAGCCAAACCGATGCGGACGATACTCACGACAACGCCCTCCCCAAAAAAGGACGTGCGGCCTTACCCGCAAAACACGTGCGCCTGACACAATGCCCGCGCGCAGGGGGTCGCCACACTCCAATTTCCAGTGTAAAGGATCAGTCGCCGTTTGTCACGGAAAATTCATGCAGTTTAGCTGCTTGCCTCTGGCAAGCACTGGCGCGACGCGAACCATCACGGCAGCTTCAACTGCGTGCCGGCGGGAATGCGGAATTGCGGCTGGTAGCTGCGGTTCAGGCTGTGAATGTCATACCAGCGCGTGCGGTTGCCCAGCGCGCGTTCCGCGATGTCGAGAATGCTTTCACCATTGGGATTCTGAACGGTGTAGACGCGCCCGGATGCGACGACAGGCGCCGCACTCGGAATCGGCGCCGATCCGAGGGGGGTGGGTGTCGTGAGTTTGACGGGGGGAGTGATGCTCGGGACCAAAGGAGACGGCGACGAACCCAAATCGGGAATCCATTTGCGAAAGTCACGCTCCAAAACCGCTGCCGAGGGCTGCAAGATTTCCTGACCGGCATTCAGCGGCGGCCGATCAACCAGGAAGACCGCACCATTGCGAACCTGCGTGTAATGGGCCTTGTTATAGGCGTGCAGCGCATCGGCATACTTCTCGGTGCCGTACAAACGCTGACTGACGATGGCGAAATTCGTCTCGTTGGGCTTGCATACATAGAAGTCAGTAGTCACGTCCTTGACGACCGGCAAGGTCGGGCTGGCGCCGCCCAGCGAGATCGGCGGCACCGATGGGCCTCCACCATTGCCGTTGCCCCCGTTTGACCGGATCGTCGGAATTTCCGAAAAGCCCTTGGGTTGAAGGTCCGCTGGGCGTGGCGGCGCGATAGTGACCGCAGGGCCCTTCGGCGGCGCGATTCCGGGATTGTTGTTCTTGGGCTGCGGCGTGATCGGATCGATCGGGAACGTCAGCGTGTTATCCTTCGGCGCAGGATTGAGCGGATCAACCTGCGGCGTTTTCGGATTGCCGTTGCCGCCACCCACCGGCGGGGGAATGACCAGCGGACCGAGGTCCAGCGGCTTGCCCGCGTCGGGCGGCGCGATGACAGGCTTTTTCTTATCATCCTTCTGCGCCGCCTGGCCCCCCTGATTGGGCAGCGCCGGAAAGGTCGGCACGCCGGATGTATCCTCCGGCTTTTTCACCGGCCCCGGCAGGGGCAGCGGATCGGAAACGCCGGAAGGCGACAACACAATCGCTGGCCCCTTGTCCAGCGGCGGAACCTGGAGCGTGCCGCCGCCGCTGGTTTCATTCGGCTTGGGCAACGGACCAAAATCCAGTTGCAGCGGCGCCGGCTTGCTCTCCGGCTGATTTTTCGCCAACGCCTGACGCAGCACGTCGTCGTTGATATTTTGCGGGTTGGTTGCCGAGGGAAAAGACAAAGGCGGCAGGTTCGGCGGCAACTCCAGCGTGCCCGGCTTGGCGCCCTTCTCTTCCGACGGCCGGATCACGATCGTGCCGGTCTTGGCTTTCGGCGCCGGCGCGTTCGGTTTCTTCACCGGTGCGGCTTTCTTCGCGTCCTTCTCCGTTTTTTTGACGGCGGCAACCTGCCCCGGCGACTGTTCCTCCTGCCCGGACACCTCGTCGCCGGGCCGCCATTTCGACACCACGACCACTCCGACCAGAATCAAAAACGAGCCGGCAACAATCAGCCCGACCTTGGTTTCGCGCGTCATCGGTTTCTCCTCAGTCCGGGGCCACGCGAAGCAGGCTCCGCGGCTAAACGATTCAAACTTTCTGGGCCACACGTAGCTTTGCGCTGCGGGCACGCGGGTTGGCGTGCGTTTCTTCCTCGCTCGCCTGGATCGGCTTGCGGGTAAGCTCCTTAACCAATTCCGGCGAATTACGGAAGGTCTGTTTCACCATTCGGTCTTCCAGCGAATGAAAACTGATGATCGCGATCCTCCCGCCGGACTTCAAACAATCCGGTGCAACCTGCAGCAACCGCTCCAAAGCGCCCAGTTCATCGTTGACGGCAATTCGCAGTCCCTGAAACACACGCGTGGCCGGGTCGATGGCATGCCCTCGTGAGCGGGGCACACATCGGCGCACCAGTTCGGCAAGCTGCCCAGTTGATGTGATCGGCGTGGACTTCCTGGTTTCGACAATCACGCGCGCCACGCGCCGGCTGAAGCGTTCCTCGCCGTAACGCCAGAAGATGTCCGCCAACTCTTTCTCGGGTAGTCGGCGAATCATCGCGCTGACCGGCTCACCGCGTGTCGGATCGAGTCGCATGTCAAGCGGGCCATCGGTCTGAAAACTGAACCCTCGCTGGGGATCGCCAATCTGGTCCGAGCAGAAGCCCAGGTCGGCGAGGATCGCGTCCACCGTGGCAATCTTCAATTCCGCCAAGACGTTGGGCAAGTCCTCGAAATTTCCATGAATCCAGACCACGTCCGCATGGGGCACGCGCTGTTGCGCCAGGGCGAGCATGGCCGGGTCCTGGTCGAGAGCGATCAGTTTGCCGCCTGGCTGAATAGGGTTATACAACAGGGCAGCGTGTCCCCCGGCGCCGGCGGTCGCGTCCACGATGACCTGGCCAGGCCGCGGATCGAGCCAGTGCAAAACTTCCGCCGGCAATACTGCGATGTGGCTCATCATACCCGCCAAACCCAAAGGTCCGCCGACCTCACCTCAACCCGTAGGTCAGGCTTTCCAGCCTGACGTTTCCCCCGTAGGTCAGGCTTTCCAGCCTGACGTTTTGCACCCGCTGTCAGGCAGGAATGCCTGACCTACCTCGACAAAAATCCCGTGGGTCAGGCTTTCCAGCCTGACGTTTCCCCCGTAGGTCAGGCTTTCCAGCCTGACGTTTTGCAGCCGCTGTCAGGCAGGAATGGCTGACCTACCTCCAAAAAAAAAGCGCGAGAGCAAGGAGGGCGTCCTTTCTCTCACGCTATCGTAAATGAAACCGCGCGTTTCCTGCGCGGGTGGATTTCATGGAGCTGTCGGCAAACCTTGACGGATTGGGGATCGTGGCAAAGTTCAGGCCCCTTGCCTCTACTCAAGCAACTGACCTTCGACAGCTCCAAGTCGGTGTCAGCGATCGCATCGAAATTCGCGCCGGCAACATATGCCGACCAACGAGCCGCTCCCGTGAGGGAGCGGGAATGCCACCGCTCCCTCACGGGAGCGGCTCGTTGAATCGTCAAGCCTCGGAGGACACAGAGAAGCCGCGCGCGCGCGGCGGAAAACGAGTTTTCAAACGTCCGTGTTCAAAGGATGATCGGAAGGAATCCTTTCCTTCGTCTCACAATCGTCGTCCTGGCCCTGTGCCCTCCGAAACTTGGCGAAGAATAAATCAACCGCGAAACGCGCCCTCGGCAACCTTGTCGAACCGCGGCGCGTTCTGATCGAAAAAGGTCTGCCAGCGTTCCGCGTTCCATACTTCCAGATGATCGCGCACGCCCAGCAAGACCACCTCATGTTCCAGCCCCGCGAACTGCACCAGGCGTTCCGGTATCAGGATGCGCCCCGTGCGGTCCAGATCGACCTCTTCCATCTGAGCGAAAAACAACCGGCGAAAAACCCGTGCCTCTGCGTCGGTCGCCGATGTCTGATCGAGCTTCGTGGACAGCCGCTCCATCTCGTCCTTCGTGTAAACCCAGAGGCATTGATCCGCCCCGGGGGCCACGAACATCTGCGTCTCGTCCCCGACTTGCTCGCGGACTCGTTTGGGCAGGGTGAGCCGCTTTTTCTCGTCGAGCGTTCGCGGATGCGTGCCGGTGAGAAGCATGTCAATACGCCTCAGCGTCGCTCCACGACGAAGAACTCGGGCACGTCGGCTCTCCCACTTTCACCCACTCAGTCCCATTACTCTCCACAACTATACCCGGTTGAAAACCCAATTCAAGACTTCTTTGGAAAAAATCTCAAGTTTTTTGCCGCCCCGTTTTTCGGTGTGGCGCGGCCCGCCTTTTTCTCGCCCTTTACGAAAGGCATTGCCGAAAAAATCGGAAAAACGATTGCAACGCCAACGGGCGGCGTTTATCATCGTTCGAAGATAATTTCCCACAAACACCGCACTTGCCCTACCAGAGAGGACACCATGGCCGTTCGCATTACCTGTCCCGCGTGCGATGCTTCCTATTCGGTTGATGACAGCAAGCGCGGCAAGAAGGTTTCCTGTCGCGAATGTGAAAAGCCGATCGCGGTGCCGGCGGAAAGCACGACCAAGCGATCGCGTGAAGAAGAAGGGGTCCAGGCCAGGCCCAAGATCAAGGCGACGCCACGCAAGCGCGATGAAGAGGACAGCGAGGATCGGGCGCCGGTGCGAAAGAAAAAACCTGAAGCCAAGGCGGGCTTTCCTGTCTTGTTGGTCGTCGGTGGAATTGCGGCCGTGTTTCTGGTCCTGGTCGTCGGGGCGGCAGGCCTGGGGCTGGTGTTTTGGTTAAAAGCGAAGCCTGCGGATGCGCCGCCTGACCTGGCGGCCAAGAGAGATGGCAAGAAAATCCAGATCCCGAACGACCCCGGCCCGGATCCCGATCCCATCCAGAAGCCGAAGCCCGATCCCGATCCAGGCAAAGGACTGCCAAACGATGTTGCGCCCGAAGTGGTGGGGCGCGTGAAGCAAGCGACGGTGTACTTGCGGGTCACCTTGCCGAGCGGCCAGGTCTCGGAGGGCAGCGGTTTCTTCGCCCTGGAGCGCGGAATTGTCGTGACGAACGCTCACGTGTTGGGAATGCTGTCCGCGTCAAGCCGCCCGCCAGAGACGGTCGAGGTGGTCGTCAACAGCGGCGAAGCGAACGAATTGAAGACCGTCGGCCAGGTTCTCGGCGTGGATCGCGCCAGCGACCTGGGCGTCCTGCGCGTCAATCTGGCGGCCATGCCCGCGCCGCTTGAACTTGAAATGAATGCCAAGCTGTTCGAGACGCAGAAGGTCTTCATTTTCGGATTCCCATTCGGCGCGGAACTTGGCAAGAACATCACGGTAAGCCCGTCGAATGTATCCAGCCTACGCAACGATGGAACGGGCGCGCTCGAACGAATTCAGGTCAACGGCGGCATGCATCCGGGCAACTCCGGGGGCCCCGTTGTCAACGCGGCCGGAAAGCTCGTCGGCGTTTCCGTCGCCGGCATCAAGGGCACGCAGATCAACTTCGCCATCCCGGCCGAAAAGGTGCGGCTCGTGATGGAAGGCCGACTGGCCGACAGCAAGCTTGGCGAAGCCTACACGCAGGGGGCGGAGGCGCGCATGCCCGTGCGTTATACCTGCCTCGACCCGCTCAATCGCATTCGCGAAATGAAGGTGGAGGTCTGGGCCGGCCAACCCGGAACCACGCGTCCCTATTCTCTGCAAAAACCGGCGACGATGCCCGGGGATGGTCCACGCCAGACCCACAAGGTGAACTATCAGAACGGCGTCGGCCTGCTCGACGTCCCGCTGCCCGCGCTGGGGCCAGGCCAGGTCTACTGGTTTCAACCGGTCATCACCGGCCAGAACGTCAGCCACTGGGGCACCGCCCTGGCAACGCCCACGTCGCTCATCCTGCTCGAACGCAAGGCCGCCAATCTCCAGGTCAGCCTCGAAACACACAAGAAGCGCACCATCACCGTGAAAAATGCGTCCACCTTCACGATTTACAAGGGCAAACAAAAAGGCGTCTTCGGCGAAAAGCTCCAGGCAACGATGCTTGAGGATCTTTATCCTCATGCGCGCGGCGCCCGGATGGTGACCGGTGTCGGCAATCTCAACCTTTCGGCCGAGGAGGACGGTCGGCCACTGCGCGTGGACCCTGAGGTCACCGCGCGCCTGCGGGTAATTCCACCGGTCTTCGTCGTGGACGGAACGAACAAACTCCGCGAGCGGGCTGACACCAACTTGAACCCGGCCCTGCCCTTCGATCTACGCGAGGACATCAAGGACAAATACAGCCAGATGTGTAACGCCCTCGAAGCCGTCAACATGCCGATGCCCAACCGGCTCGTGCAACCCAATGAGCGCTGGCCGACGCAAATTCCGATGCTGGTCCGGACCGCCAAGAAAGCCGAAGTGGTCGATCTCGACCTTGTCTGCAAATTCGAGGGCGTCCGTCAACGCAAACAACGCCAGGAGGCCGTCATCACGGTCACGGGTCGAGTCAAAGGGCGCGACGCCAACGCCAAAAAAGTCGGCGGCGACGTATTCGGCAAGATCGCGTTCGACCTGGCGGCCGGATTTATCTCTGAGGCCAAGCTCACCATCCAGAGTGAACTCGACTTGCTGGGAGGCGCCGTCCAGGCCGTGGTCGCGTTCGATATCGATCTCGAACGCCAGGCGGGCAATCCGATGAACATCCAACTCCCCCCGAATGCCGACCCCTATGGCAAAGGCTCCCAGCCAATCGCCAAGGGAAAACTGATTTTCGGTCAGGCCAACTTTTTGCGGCCCACCGATCCGCCGGTGAACGACCAGCAGTTGCGCCAGCGGGGCTCGCGGATGAAGATCTACCCCGTGTTGTTGCAAGGCGGCAAGACCTATGTCATCGACCTGACCAGCAACGCGTTTGACTCCTACCTGTTCCTGGTTTCGCCCACCGGCCAGTTGCTGGCCCGCGATGACGACGGCGGCGGCTTCCCCCACGCCCGCATCGTGCATCGCGCTACCGCCACGGGACTCCATCGAGTCATCGTCTCGAGCTTCGACGGCAAATTCGGGCCGTTTCAGCTCAGCGTCCATGAAGTGGGAACCGGCCCCGCCAAGAAAATCGGCGCCAATCAAGGCCCCGGACCAGGACCTGCGCCCTTGCCCCAGGCAAAAGGATTCACTCGACCCGGCAAGGCCGCGCAGCCTACCTCCTACATGTCCATCGACAGTCCAAAGGGCGATTACATCGGACAGGGGCGAAACTACCAATATCGCGGCGATGAACTGAAAGTTCAAAAAACCCCGCGCGGCGTCAACGTCAGCGTGGACGGCTGGAACCTCGCCATCGGCGCCCCCAATGGACAGTTCCTCCAGATCGGCGAATACCAGGACGCAAAACGCTTTGCCTTCAGCGGCGCTTCGCCCGGCCTTGATTTTTTCGGCAAGGGGCGCGGCAGCAATCGCGTTGCCGGAGAATTCGTCGTGTGGGAACTCGAATTCAATGGCGATCAGGTGACGCGCCTGGCGATCGACTTTGTGCAGCGCAGCGAAGAAAGAGGTCCGCCCTTGCGCGGAAGAGTACGCGTTAATTCGACCCTCGAGTAGATTCTCACCGCTCAACTTCTGCGCACCACGCGAAGACCTATTGGGGCAGCCGACATCGGGCCCTTGTGTCTCGCAAAGACGCAAAGGACGCAAAGAAAGACAAGAAAACGAAAGACGAGAAGCACAAACTGAGAGGGGACAATAACGGGTGTTTTCCTATCTTTAAATTCCTTTGCGTCCTTGGCGCCTTTGCGAGAACCCGAGTTCTATGCACTCGGCTTCCCGGTTGCGCCTCGGCCGCGTTGGGTGAATCGGTTGAAGGCGAAACGCCCAACCGACTTGCCGGTTGCCCTTTCGCCGCCGCTGGCCCCGACGTTGAAAGGGGAAATAGCATTGCAACCTGATTGTCAGCAGCTTAAAATCTCCCTTTGGGTCTTTTCTTCCTTTGCCCCCAACGACCCGTGGCCGATCAGACGTTCCCAGGCGTCAAGAAAACGAACCTTCGGGTGCGTCGTTCCTGCCGATGGGGTTCTGACCCTGAAGAGAAATCACCATGGCTGTTCCAATCACCTGTCTGGCGTGCAACGCTTCCTACTCGGTCGATGACAGCAAGCGCGGCAAGAAGGTCTACTGCCGCGAATGCAAAAAGCCGGTCGCCGTACCAGGCGAGGACGGGACCATTCCGACGGCGCCGAAGCCCCGCGTCAAGACCGGAACCGGCGAATCGGGCGAACGACCGGCGCTTCGCTCCGACGATTCCAACGCGCGGTCCGGTGGCTCCGCGGTCCTGATCGTCGGCGGTCTCGTGGCGATGTTTGTACTCTTTGGCGTCGGCCTGGTTGCCCTGATCGCCATTCTTGTCAAGCAATCCTCGGCCCCGACTACCGACGAGAAACCGGACCCATTCGTCTTTAATGACCTCGGCAAAAAAAAGGATGCTGACAAAGCGATCAAGATTCCGGTCAAACCCATCCCCAAGCCAAACATCGATCGGAAGCCGGATCCGCCCCGCGACCAGAAAAAGAAGAAGACGGAACCCGAACCGAAACCCGTGGTCAAGGATTTGCCCAAAGAGATCACGCCGGAAATCACCGCCCGCGTCAAGCAAACTACGGTGTATTTGAAGGTCACGCTGCCCACCGGCGAGATTTCCGAGGGGAGCGGGTTCTTCGCCCTTGAACGCGGCATAGTTATCACGAACGCCCATGTGCTGGGGATGTCGTCACCTTCGAACCCTCCGCCGGAATCGGTCGAGGTGGTCGTCCGCAGCGGCGAGGCTGGCGAGTTGAAGACTCTCGGGCAGGTCCTTGGCGTGGACCGCGCCAGCGACCTTGGAGTCGTTCGCGTGAAACTGGCAGCCCCGCCGCCGCCGCTTGAAATGGAGATCGACGCGAAAACTTTCCAGGATCAGAAGGTGTACGTATTCGGCCCCCCGGAACCGACTCAGCCCGGCAAGTCCATCACCGCGAATCCGACGACCGTGTCCAGCCTGCGCGACAACACCAACGGCGTCCTCGATCGGATCCAGGTCAGCGAAGGCATGCACCTGGGCAACTCGGGCGGCCCTATCGTCAACACCGCCGGCCGACTTGTTGGCGTTTGCATGCGCGGCGCCGACGACGCCGCCGTGAAGCCTTTCGCGGTGCCAGCCGAAAAAGTTCGCCACGTCATCGAAGGCCGGTTCGCCGACGCCAAGTTTGGCGAGGGCTTCACGCAGTTTGGCGTGGCGCGCATGCCCGTGCGGTATGTCTGTTTCGATCCGCTCAATCGCATTCGGGAAATGAAAGTGGAAGTCTGGGCCGGCGCACCCGGCAAGTCACGCCCGGATTCTCTGAAAGAGCCGCAGGCCCTGCTCGGCGACAGCCCGCGGCAAAGTCATGCCGTGACCTACCAGAATGGCGTCGGCACCGCAGACGTGCCCCTGCCCACGCTGGGGGTCGGTCAGGTCTACTGGCTGCAACCCGTGTTGACGAACCTCAACGGCGACCGTTACTGGGGCCCCGCTTTAGCTACGCCCACTTCGCTTGTCCTCCTGGAACGCAAATTCGCCAATCTCAGTGTCAACCTGAAGACCAACCTGGAGCGCACCATTTCGCTGAAAAGCCTCGTCAACACGACCCTTCGCCAGGGCAAAGAAAAGAAGACCTCGAGCGAAAAGCTCCAGGCCAAGATGCTCGAATCGCTTTCAAAAGAAAAAGAGGGCGCCAAAATCCGGACCGGTTTCGCCTCGCTGGACATCATCGGCAACGAGAACGGCAAGGCCACGCGCGTCAATCGGGAAGTCGGGCTCACCTTGCGCAAGATGGCGCCAACTTTCACCGTGGATGCCGCCAACAAACGGACCGCACGCACCGACGGCAGCCTCAACGCCAAGTTGTCCATGGAACTTCGCGAGGAAGTCAAGGAAAAGTATTCCCACCTGTGCAACGCGCTCGAAGCCGTGATTATTCCGCTGCCGAACCAAATTGTGAAGCCCCTCGAGACCTGGACCGCACAGATCCCGTTAATTCTTCGCACCGGGAAAAACACCGAGGCCGTCGACCTCGATCTGGTCTGCAAATTCGAGGGAATTCGGCTGCGCAATCAGCGCAGCGAAGCCCTCATCACGGTCACCGGCAAAGTCACGGCACGCGAAGGCAGCGTCAAGAAGATCGGCGGGGAGATCACCGGCAAAATCGGCTTCGACCTCAATGCGGGATTTATTGCCGAAACGAAACTCAATATTCGCGCGGACTTAAACGACCGCGAAGGCGACGCGCCGGCCAGCTATGGCGTCAACATCGACATCGACGTCGACCGCCAGTCGGGCAATTCCATGAATGTCCAGCTGCCAGCCCTGCCCAAGACCAAGGACGAAACCGACGTGGTGGTCAAGGGCGGCGTGCTGCTGAATCAAGTGAGCGCCTTGACGCCGCTCGATCCGTTCAACCGGTTCCGGCCCGGCCGGCGCATGAAAGCCTACACCGTCAAGCTCACGGCCGGCGGTCTGTACGCGATCAACATGCGAAGCGGCGCCTTTGACTCCTACCTTTATTTGCTGGCGCCCAACGGACAGATTATCGCCCAGGACGACGACGGCGGCGGCTTCCCCCACGCGCAGATTCGCTATCCGATCCGCGTCACCGGCGTCTACACCATTCTCGCGACGAGCTATTCGTCCAATTCGTTTGGCCCATTCCAGTTGACCGTTCACGCGGTAGGCGCCATGCCGGGCCTTAAAGGCGGCATCTTCCCAAAACAGAAGTAATCACCTAGATTCTAACATCTCAACTTCTGCGCACCGCGCGAAGAACTTTTGGGGCAGCCGACCCTGGGGCCTTTGTGTCTCGCAAAGACGCAAAGAAAGACAAGAGAACGCAAGGTGAGGAGCACAAACTGAGAGGGGACAATTGCGGGTGATTCCATCTCTTTGAATTCCTTTGCGTCCTTGGCGCCTTTGCGAGAACCCAAGTTCTGTCCACTCGGTTTCCCGGTTGCGACTCGGCCGCGTTGGGTGCGTTAAGAAATTACCTGGTCCACCCTCATCCGTTCAAGCCGGCTTTACCAAATACGAATCACGAAAGGACGAAAGTCCGAAATCACAAAATCTCGGCCTGGTTCAAGTGAAAGTGACAGCGAGCCGCCGGGCTTGTCCCGGCGGTTCATCACAATCCGCCTTGGTTCACCGCCGGGACACGCCCGGCGGCTCGCGGAGTGTTTGTTACCCTAAATTCGATCGATTTGAACCAGGCCGAAATCTCGAAAGAAGGCTGAGAGGAAACTAATTCGTTTGAATTCCTTACCTGTTTTCGCACTTTCGTGCTTTCGTGACTCGCAAAGTGGCCGTGATCCCAGGGGGACCCGTTATTTTTTGGAAGGCGCCTTACCCGCGGCCGCCCCGCGTTTCGCGCACCGACACCACAGGCCCTGGCAATCCCGGTCCGTCGCTCGCGCGTGCCCAGGCCTGGCGAAACGCGATCCACCTGCCATTGACACCCCAGACCGAGCAGGCTATTCATTCCGCCATCTGCTTGAAAAACTTGACGCCAGGGGTACCAAATGTCGAAACCGGACGCCACGGCAGGCGCATTGCGGGGGAAGATAGAATGCTACGAGGCAATCCGCGGCCTGGCGGCCCTGGCGGTCGTCGTCGGGCACCTGATCCTCGGCTTCGCGCCCGCGCTTTATTTTCGCAACGGCGCCCGCTGGCTTGACATTCCCGCGTGGCTCCAAGTCCTGGCGCGGTTTCCGGGCAAATTCCTCTGGAATGGCGAGCTTCCCGTCGAGATATTCTTCGTCCTGAGCGGGTTCGTCCTGTCTCTGGGCTTTTATCGTAGCGGTTCGTCCGCCGGGGTTTGCTCGGCCGCCATTCGCCGCTTCCCACGGCTCCTTATTCCAGCAGGCGCGTCGATTTTTCTTGCTTTAATCTTGATGCAATCCGGCCTGATGTTCGTTCAACAGACGGTGCGCCACCTGGACGAAATCCAGGGGCTCACGCCCGCTCCGGGCGCCACCACCGACGCCTCGAACAACTGGTTGCGAGGTTTCTACAATTTCTCACCAAGCCCTTTTGACGCGGTTCGTGAGGGCTTCGGCGGCGCGTTCTTCGCCACCGCCCGTTATAACCTGGTCCTGTGGACGATGCCCATCGAACTCGCCGGGTCCTTCCTCATCTACGCCTTCGTGGGAATTTTTGGCCAGGCGCGCAATCGCTGGTTGCTCTACGGTCTTGGAACCGGCTTGCTGATCGCCCTGGGGCATATCCACCTTACGGATTTCATCGCGGGCATGGCGCTGTGCGATTGGTGGACAATCAATCAGCGCGCCTGGCGCGTACAACTTTCTCTGCTCCCGGCTCTGGCGATTCTTGCCATCGGCATTTTCGTGATTCCCTGGAAGCCGATCTCCGCATTCCTCGTGGTTGCCACGGTGGCGCTGTCAACGCGGCTGCAGGAGTTGTTGAGCGCTCGCTGGCTTTCGTGGCTGGGCCGAGTGTCGTTTGCGATCTATCTCATTCACATGCCCATTTTTTGCTCGCTGGGCTGTGGCCTGTTCCTGCTGTTGTGCCGAGAGTGGGGTTGGTCCTACGGCGCCGGAGCGTTCACGGCATCGGTGACGAGCCTGGCGGCGACGCTGGTTCTGGCGGAGCTTTTTTGTCGCTGGGTGGATCGTCCGGCGATTGTGATTTCTCGCTGGATCGACGTCGCGCTATTCCGCGCGGAGACGCCCGTAACGTTCACCAAGCCGGACACCAGCGCGCCTGTCGCGAAGGCAGCGTGATTCAGGCGAATAGGCGAATCAATTCTTGGGTTGCAGCCAGGTGCGTTCGATGAATGTGGTATCGACGTGACCTTCGATGAAGGCACTGTTTTGCATGATCTCGCGATGGATCGGGATGGTCGTCTTGATGCCTTCGATGACGAACTCGCCCAGAGCTCGCCGCATGGTGGCGATGGCTTCGAGCCGGGTCGGGCGATGGACGAGCAACTTCGCGATCATCGAATCGTAATTGTGCGGCACCCGGTACCCCTGGCAGACATGGGTGTCGAGCCTAACGCCCGGCCCGCCTGGCGCCTGCCAGCGCGTGATCGTGCCGGCGGTCGCGCGGAAGTTGTTGGCGGGATCCTCGGCGTTGATGCGGCATTCGATGGCGTGGCCGCGATGCACGATATCCTTTTGCTTGAACGGCAACTTCTCGCCGGCGGCGATGCGGATTTGCTGCTGGATCAGGTCGATGCCGGTCACCAGCTCCGTCACGGGATGCTCAACCTGGATACGTGCGTTGACCTCGATGAAGTAGAAGTTGTTGTCCTTGTCGAGAAGAAACTCGCAGGTCCCGGCGTTATAGTAACCCACTTCCTTCGCCAGCGTCACGGCGGCGTCGCAGATTCTTGTGCGCACCTCCTCTGGTAGATTCGGGGCCGCGGATTCCTCGACGAGTTTTTGATGTCTGCGTTGCAGCGAACAATCGCGCTCGAATAGGTGAACGACATTACCGTGGCGATCGCCGAGTAGCTGCACTTCGATGTGGCGTGGTTGCTCGATGTATTTTTCGATGTAAACGCTGCCGTCCTTAAAGGCACTTTCAGCCTCTTGTGAGGCGGCGGAGAGCCCGGAGCGCAGGCTGATGTCGTTGCGCGCGACGCGCATGCCGCGCCCGCCGCCGCCGGCCGCCGCCTTGATGAGGACCGGGTAGCCCATTTCGCCGGCGATCTTCAGTGCCTGGTTTTCGTCGGTGACGAGCCCCTCGCTGCCCGGTACGACCGGGACCTTCGCCTTCTTGGCGAGTTTACGGGCCTCATTCTTGTTGCCCAGCCGGCGCATGGCGTCTTCGGAGGGGCCGATGAATTCGATCTTGCACGCCCGGCAGACCTCGGCGAAATGAGCGTTTTCAGAGAGAAACCCGAACCCAGGATGGATCGCCTGAACGTTGGCGACCTCCGCAGCGCTGATGATTCGCGCGATCTTGAGGTAGCTGTCCGTGGCCAAGGCCGGACCGATGCAGATCGCTTGATCGGCGTAATCCAGATACGGCGCCCCGCGGTCGGCCTCGCTGAATACCAGGACCACCTCAACGCCGAGATCCCGGCACGCGCGAATGACCCGCAGAGCGATTTCACCACGATTGGCGACGAGGATGCGTTGAAACATTTTTTTTTGTGCCGAGCCCGGGGATGAGCGCAGCGAATCCCTGGGATCCCGGGGATTCGCTGCGCTCATCCCCGGGCTTTCCGTGGCGCGATTTAGGACGGTTCAACACGATACAACACTTGCCCAAACTCGACGTATTTGCCGTTTTCCACGAGGGCTTCGACGATGACGCCAGTGCAATTGGCCTGAATTTCGTTGTAGGTTTTCATGACCTCGACGAGGCCGACAACCTTGGTGGGCGTTACACGGTCGCCGATCTTGACGAAGGCTGGCTCCCCGGGTTTGGGCTGGGAATAGAAAGTACCGACCGTCTCACTCTTGATCTCAACCAGGTTTTTCTTGGCGGCCGCCGGCGCGGGATTTCCGGCCGGCGGCGCGCTCGCTGGAGTTGGGGGTGGCGCCACCGCGGGGACGGCAGCAACCGCAACCGGGGCAGCAGCAACCGTCGCGCCACGACGCAGGCGGACGTGTTGACTGCCGTCGCGCAGGTAAACCTCGCTCAGGTCGTGTTCCGTCATCAACGCCACCAGCGCTTCGACCGTCTTTACGTCGAAAGGGCTCGATTTCTTGGGAGGAGTGGACACGAAGAACTCCTGATTATTTT
The DNA here is from genome assembly GCA_016191165.1 of Planctomycetota bacterium. GTDB lineage: Bacteria > Planctomycetota > Planctomycetia > Gemmatales > Gemmataceae > SIAQ01. The sequence continues at coordinate 15,446 of JACPPF010000076.1, read as the reverse complement.
CACCCGCCAACTCGGTGCGGGGTTAATTGAATGCGTCAGAAAGCGACCATGCACTCTTCAAGTTCCCTTGGGCATCGCGTCAAAACTTCCGGGCCATCGGGCGTGATAAGTACGTCATCCTCGATGCGGACGCCGAATTCGCCGGGCAGGTAAATCCCAGGCTCGCAGGTCACCACCATGCCGGCCTCGAGCGTCATGTCGGTACTTGGCCGAAAAAAGGGCGCCTCGTGTATTTGCAATCCGAAGCCGTGCCCCAAACCGTGGTTGAAAAACTCGCCATATCCCTGGTCGGCGATGAACCCGCGGGCGATGGCATCCACGGCCTTCGTCGACGCCCCTGGCCTCATGGCGGCGATTGCGCGGCGTTGGGCCTCCAGCACGACGGCATAGACCGCGCGCAACTTGGCGCCGGGTGGCCGTCCACCGCGGAACGCACCATTGTTATATGTCCACAGGATGCGCGTCAAGTCGCTTTTGTAGAACGGGCCTTGCGCGCCCCAGTCGATCAACAGCACAGGGTCCTCCGACACGGTGTGCAGGCTGGGCGGCGCGTGGGGCAATGCCGATCTTGGCCCGACCGCGACAATCGGCGCAAACGCCGAGTCCGCGCCTCCCGCGCGCCGAACATAATGCTCAATCGCGTCCGTCCCATCCTTTTCCGTATCGCCGGGTCGGAGCATGGCGCGGAACATCGCAAACGCCCTCTCGGCAAAACCAATGGCGTCACGAATCTGCGCGACCTCCGATTCATCCTTGACCCGCCGCAGTTTTTCGACGCGGTCGGGGGTGGGCTTCCAGGCGGCGGTCTTGAGGCCATCGCAGTAGGTTTGAAAGTCGGCAACTGTCAAATGGCCGCTTTCGTATCCAAGGGCATTAACCGACATCCGCTGCAATTGGTCCACGGTCGCAGCCGGCGTCAGTTTGTCCGGCCCACGAATGTATGCGTCCAGACCGGGGCACTCCTGGGCGATCTGTTCCTTGAATCGGCCATCGCTAACTAGCAATTCCGTGTTCTTACTGAGGATGAGATTACTCGCCTCGCCGCTGAAGCCGGTTAGATAGGTGACGTTGATCGGGTTGGTAACCAGAACGGCGTCGAGACCTTCTTCCGTTGCGGATTGCAGGAGTCGCTGACGGCGTGTTTCAAAGACGGTCATCGTTTCTTGTCCCAACTCGGAATGAGCGACGCGAATCCCGGGGGTTGTTGTATGGACGGGCGCTAGGAACGCTGGTTCATTCATCCAACAAGATCCCCGCGACCGTCGCGTTGAGGATGGTGGCCAAGAAGCCGACAAACAGCGCGCGCAGGCCAAGTCGTGCGAGATCGGACCGTCGGGAAGGCGCCAGTGCGCCGATGCCGCCGATCTGGATGCCGATGGAGGCGAAATTCGCAAAGCCGGTCAGCGCGTAGGTTGCGAGCTTGTGGGACCTGGCGCTGATAGCGGGCACACGGTAAGTCGTTCCCAGTTCGATGTAGGCGACAAACTCATTCACCGCGAGCTTCGTTCCCAGCAGATTTGCAACACTCGGAACATCGCGGGGCTCCACCCCCATCAGAAACGCCAGAGGAGCGAAACATTGTGAGAACAACCAGTTCAACGACAAGGGTTCCGTCACCAAGACCATCGCCAGCGCCACGAACATCAAGAACAGGGCATAACCTAGAGCAAAAACTGCCAGCTGGCCGGCGCCAAAACGCGCTGGCGTTTCGTTCGTGAAACGCCGCGACCAGAATTTGCGGCCCAAAAGCCACAGCGGTGCGTACGCCACCAGGGTCAGCAGCCAGTTGCCGACCGCGTGCCAGCCCTGGCGCACGTCGAACCAGTCGCCGAGTTGGTTCCATTCCTGGTGCGTGGGGAACTGTCCAAGAAGAAAATTGATCATGGCAATAATGCCCATGAAGGCGATCAACATCGCGGCCACGTTTAACACAAGATACAGGCCGTCCGATGCGCCGGTGGCCGCGGCGTCGATCGCATTTCGATACGGCATCTCCGCATCGGTCTTGATCAGACCGCGTGTCTCGGGTTCTTCGAGTTCCGGCAACAGCAGCTTGGAAAGGTAAAGTCCACACGGTGCGGCCATGACGCTGGTCGCCAGGATGGCAACGGCGTCGGCGCCCATCTTGATGTACGCTGCCATCAAACCGCCGGAGATGGTGGCCATGCCGCCGACCATCAATGCGAGCAACTCGGACTGGGTCATCTTGAGAATGTAGGGCTTGACGATGAGCGGCGCCTCAGTCTGACCCATGAAGACGTTGGCGATGGCCGCGAGCGTTTCCGCGCCGCTTGTGCCCATGAAGTAGGTCATGACGCGAGCGCACACACGAACGATCCACTGCAACAGGCCAAAGTAATACAGCACCGTGAAAAACGAGGACACAAAGATGATCGCTGGCAGGACCCCCAGCCCGAAAATGATGCCGCTGTCGTCGTTGAACAGCCTTTTCATCGTCGCCTCGTCAACCAGTTTGCCGAAAAGGAGTGCCAGCCCCCCGGCCGGGAATTCGAGAAATTTGTTGACCGCCTGGGCGGCAGCGGCAAAGAGGGCATAGCCAGGCCTGAGGCCGTCGGGAATGCCAAGCGCCTCCAGACCGTTGATCTCAAAACGCAGGATAAGAAAAGCGAGTAGCCACTGAAGGACGAACCCCGCAGCCATTGCCCGCCACGAAACGGCGCGAAGGTTGGCAGAGAAAGTGGCGACCAGACCGAGAACGCAGAACAAGCCAAAGCAGCCCTGCCCGCGCGGGCCGATGCTTTCCTGCAAAGCAAAGGCCGTGAAGCCAAGCACCAGGACGCCGGCGCCCAGGGCGATCCGCCAGGCCATGGGCGTTGGAGCATGAAGCGGCTTGGCATCAGGCATGAATATCTCCAGACCGAGACGGGTCTTGTCAAGGATATATGCAGGTCAAGTAATTGCCAGCGCCGATTGCGGGCCTCCGTTTGGCGTTCGCACGGCGCCCTGCGAGCGCTAAGCGCGTGTCCAAAATCAACTTCAGCATTCGTTCGCAGCAAACAAAGCTAACCACAGAGACACAGAGGCATAGAGAGAAAGCTGGGAAAATACAATTCTCCAATCAATGGTTTGACCGCAGGATTTGCAAGGAAAAACTCATCTGATACCTTTGTATTTCCTCTGTGTCTTTGTGCCTCTGTGGTTAATTCTTCGTGGATGGCGACTTCGCCCAGATCAGCTGAAGTTAATTTTGGACATTGACTAAACGAAAGCGATGAGACCTTCCCGTCTTGACAAGCTCGCCCGGTTTTTGGCACTCTGACACTCCGTTTCGAGCAAGGAGGCTCCGCCGTGCAGAAGCTTGAACTTCGTGATCCCCCGATTCAGTCCCCGGCGATCAATTACACCGAGGCGCGGACGCCCACGCATCTACTTGGCTGGCTCCCCATCCTGTGGGCGCACGTGCTATTCGCGGGTGCGCCGCCTCCGAACGCTCACGCTCCCGGTTCGCGCTGGCGCTGGCGGCCATTGGTGGCGATTTTCACCCTGTCGGGATTGCTTCTCTATCCGTGTATGTCGTTCTTCCTTTTCGAACCGGACGAGGGACGCTACGCGCAAATTCCACGCGAAATGCTGACGGCCGGCGAATGGATCGTGCCAACGCTTCAGGGCGAGCCGTATCTCGACAAGCCGCCGCTCTTTTACTGGCTGGTCATGTTGTCGTATTCCTTCCTTGGCTTCCATGATTGGGCAGCCCGGTTGGTCCCGGCGCTGGCGGTTCATGCCGCCGTGTTGGTGTCGTACATTCTTGGCCGGCGCATCGTCGGCGAACGTTCGGCATTCTGGGGAGCGCTGTTCCTGACGGTGTCGCCGTTGTTCCTCGGCGTGGGGCGACTGCTCGTCCTGGACGGATTGTTGTCGCTTTGGGTCACGCTGGCAGTTCTGGCAGCGTACCTGGCGCAGGCGGACAGACGTTTACGCATCGGCTGGTGGCTTACGGCTGCCATCGCGTGCGGGCTCGGCGTCCTGACCAAGGGCCCGGTCGCGCTGCTCCTCCTGGCGCCGCCGCTACTGATGCATCGCCGACTCGGATTTGCATCGGCGACCATCTCCTGGCGCGCGTGGGCCGGGTTTCTCGGCGTCGTCCTGGCCGTCACCCTGCCCTGGTATGTGGCGGTGTGCGTGCAGCGGCCCGAGTTCGTTCGTTATTTCCTGTGGCAACACAACGTGCAGCGGTTCGTGGAACCGTTCGATCACGTTCGGCCCGTGTGGTTTTACGGTCCGATCGTGCTCTATGGTTTGCTGCCCATGGTCGTGCTGGCGTGGCCGTGCGGGCGTTTCCTGACATCGACTCGCTCCATCGACGCCAACGCGCGTTGTGCTGGGCTTGGCTACCTCTTGTTGGCCGGGACGTGGTGCGTATTTTTCTTTTCCCTGGCGGGGAGCAAGCTGCCGACCTATATCCTCCCCGCGTTTCCGCCGTTGTGCCTGGCCTTTGGATGCTTCGTCGCCCGAACGGACTGGCATCGTGCACGCGTCACCATCGCATTGGTTGTCGTCGCCTGGCTTGTGCAGGCGAGCGTGAATTGGATCGCCATTCCGCTTTACGCCCGCCAGCGCTCACCGATGCAAGAACTTGAGGCGATGCAAGCACGTTGCGGCGATCCAGCGATGCCGATCGTCTGCTTCCCGCGCAACGTCGATTCCGTCGCGTTTTATGTTGGTCGAAACGACCTTCAGACCTTTCGTTCCAAGGATATCGGCGCGTGCGTCCAGGAATTGGCCAGACATTCTCGCACCGTCGTACTGTTCGGACATCGCAATTCGCCGGACACGCTGGCGCGCCATCTTCCGCCGAGCCTTCGCATGATCGAACGTCGCAAGATGGGTCTGTGCGAATCGGCCGTGATCGTGCGATCAGAAATTCACTTCGCGAATTGAGCGAGTGCGCCAAAGTAGATGCCATAGAGGCTGAAGATCGCCCAGATGATGAAGCCCGCGACGCAGCACCAGACTGCCCCGCCAGCGACGCGCGTCAGCATCGTCATGCGGCGACCCGTCTCCTCTTGGTATTGCTGAGCCAGATGGCGCATCATCTCCGGCACACTGCCGGAGGCCTCCGCGCTGACCACCATGTCGAGGACGTCGGAGCCAAAGAGCCGACTGTTCTCCAGGGCGTCGTGGAGCGGTCGGCCTTTCTTTATAGCGTTGACGATGTCATCGGCATGGGCGACGAAATGCGCGTTGCCCGTCGCTTCCAGGCTGAGGCGCAACGCCTTGCCAATTGACAGCCCGGAATCCAGCGTCAGTTGCAGGGCAAGCGTGAGCCGACTCATGGCCAACGCATACAGACAAGGCCCCAGCGAGGGGATGCCAAGGAGCAGTCGGTGCATCCACGCCTTCTGTCGGCCTGCACGCAGGATGGCCACGTAAATGGCCCAACCCAGCGCGATCGCACCGAAGACGACGCCAAGAAACGCGCCCGAGCCGGCGGCGCCGCTCAGGCCGAACATCGTCATCAAAGGCTTCGTGTTGTTGAGACTCGCGATGAAGCCCAGAACGTAAATGACCCCGGCGATAATGAGCGTGGCGAAAAAGAATTGTGCAATCGGCAAGATTGTGGCGCTGCGGAATTGTCTTTTCAGCTGGAGTTCGAGTTGATAATACCGTTCCAGCTCGCCGAATATTTCGGCGAGATGGCCCGTCGTTTCGCCCAGTTTTGCCATGGCCAGGAAAAGGGGCGGGAAGGCGTCCCGTTCCTTGTCGAGCGCGTCGGACAGGCTGACACCCTTCTGAAGATCGCTTGCCAGGCGGGTGGCGATGCCGCGAAACGACGCCCGGCCGCGCTCGCCCTGGCGTTGCAACACCTGCTGAAGCGCCATTCCGGCGCCGAGCTGATGCCTGAGCACGCGGCACAGATCGATGAGGTCGCCCAGGGGAATGCGCCGGGAGAACATGGACCGATTTCGCTCCTCGCCCGCGGTCTGCCTACAATATGTAATATGGACGCCGATCCAGCTCAATACGATTCGCGCTACCTCGCAGGCGTCGTCCTCTTCAATCGCGGCGACTTCTTCGAGGCTCACGAGGTCTGGGAATTGATCTGGATGGAGGCGGGACCAGATAAGAAGTTTTACCAGGCGTTGATTCAGGCCGCGGTTGCGCTGTGCCATTTTTGCAACGGCAACGGGCGGGGCGCGATCAAGTTGTATCGGTCCAGCCGGGAGTACATGGGACGTTATGACGCGCGGTTCCTCGGGCTGGATCAGACTGTATTCTGGCAGCAGATGGATTGCTGTTTCGCGGACCTGCTGGCGATGCCCGACCCCACGCGGGCGGTGCCGATTCGGGAGGAGCTCATCCCGACAATCACCCTGACCCCCGCGCCGGACGCCTGGCCGGATCCGCAGACGTACCTCGATGAGGATGAATAGTCCGGGCGCCTTCACGATGATTCACAGGATCACGCCATGAGTGAACCGATGCCGTTAGCTGGCTTCAACGGCCGCGCCCGGCTGTTCCCGCTGCCGAACCTCGTCTTCTTCCCGCACGTCATGCAGCCGCTGCACATCTTCGAGCCTCGCTACCGGCAAATGATCGCCGACGCCCTGGCGGGAGATCGCATGATTGCCCTGGTCCTGCCCCGGCCCGGGTGGGAGAAAGACTACGCCGAGCGCCCTGCCATCCACTCCGTCGCCTGCGTTGGCCGAATCATGGCCGAACAACGGCTCGACGATGGCCGCTTCAACATCCTCCTGCGCGGCGTGGCCCGCATTCGCATTGAGGAAGAAATCCAGACGGGCCACCTTTATCGCCTCGCGCATGGCTCCATGCTTTACGACACGCCCATTTGCGATGAGGCGCACGCTGGCGTCTGGCGCGATCGGGTCTTTGACAAGTTGCCGGGCTGGTTCCCCAAGCAGCCCGAAGTGGTTGAGCAAATCGGCAAGTTGTTGCAGTCCGACCTTGCGCTCGGCGCGGTGTGCGACATCATCGCCTTTGCGCTGCCGCTCGACGCGGAGTTCAAGCAGCAGTTGCTGGAGGAGTTGCAGGTCGAAAGACGGTTGAGGCAGTTGCACGATTTCTTGGAAGCCTCGAAGTCGATCCTGGCCGCCCGCAAGTTTCCACCGGAATTCAGTTTGAATTGACTTTCTCGCGCCGTCCGGCGGGCGAAACCGCAAGCGAACTAGCCTAGCGACTCGAACTCCGTGAGGAACGCCTTCAGGCCACGCTGAATGGCCCACACATCCAGGCCGAGTGATAGCATCTTGCAGCCGAGATCGACGCAGCGTTTCGCATAAGGCAGATTGCGTGGCAAGATGGCCCAGTGAATGCGCTGGTCGCGCGCGGCCTTGGCGACGCGCTCGATCGCTTGCCAGATTTTCGGGTGATCCCAGTCGCCGACGATTCCCATCGATTGCCCCAGGTCGGCGGGGCCGATGAAGAGAACATCAACATCCTTTAGCGCGGCAATTTTTTCCACCTCCTCCACGGCGCCAATGTGCTCGATCTGGATCGCGACGAACGTCTCGTCGTTGGCCTTCTTCAAATAGTCGGGCATCGGCATGGTAGCGAAGCGGCCATCGACGCCAGAGCCGTTGACGCCGCGCAGCCCGCGCGGGTAGAACTTGGCCCACTGCAACACGTCCTCGGCCTGAGCGGCGCTGCGAACCTGGGCCGCCATGACGCCGCCGGCGCCGGCCTCTAGCGGGCGCATCACCGTGGCGTAATCGGTCGGCGCGAGTCGAACAAACGAATCCAGCCCGACCGAGCGCGCTGCCAGGCTGGCGTGCTCGATCTGCCCATTCGAGATCCCGGCATGCTCCTGATCGAGCCAGACGGCATCGTAGCCCCCCTGCTGGCCGATGATTTGAATGAACTTGGGATCGCAAATCTGTCCAAGGCCGAACACGCGGACAAGCTTGTCTCCCGCCAGCGCCTGTTTCAAGCGAATGCCCATGGTTGCTTCCAAGGTGTGGTTGCGTGGTGATTTGGGATAATCTTGCGATATGCGCGACGGGATGACAAGCGGCAAGGGAGGCGGAATGCGGGAATGCGCGATCCCAGGGGTTCGCTGCGCTCACCCCTGGGCGTGGCGGGGGGGAAATCACGCCGGTGTGCGCGCATAGGTTGAGAATGAGCGCAGCACATCGTACAGGTCCGGCGTCACCGTCACCTGATCCTCAAGAAAATCTTGCAGCCACAGGTAGTTGTTTTTTTTCGCCAGGGCCAGCAACGGCAACAAATCAGCCAGGCGGATGTTGACCGAGGGTTCGGGTGTTTCGTCGTGTTCCAATTCCACCGGTGCGCGGTACAAGTGAAGTTGCGCTGGCATGACAAGACCTCCCTGTTTCTCGTTGCAATCTACGCTAACCTGGGACATGAAGCTCATTCTGACACCCACAAGATCGGCTTGTCGGCACGATCAACTTCGGGGTTTTTTGGAAAAGGCTTTTTTCGCGGATATGGACCGTAAGGCGTCGGCCTTATAATGGTTGGGTAAAGATGGAAAGATGGAAGGAGCGTCATGGTTGCACGATTCGCGGTTCTCGGATCCGGCGCCTGGGGCACCGCGGTCGCCCTGGTGCTGGCGCAGAATCCGCAGCATCGCGTTGCCCTCTGGAGCGCCCGGCCCGAACACGCCGACTGGCATGGATCGCGCGAAAACAAACGACTTCTTCCGGGTGTGCCGATTCCGCAAACTGTTTTGCTGACGACCGATGTTCGCAAGGCGGTCGAGGCCGCCGAACTGGTCATCGCCGCGGCGCCAACGGCGTATCTTCGCGCCACCCTGAAGCGGTTCGCCACCGTGATTCCAAAAGACACGCCCCTTTTGAGCCTGGTGAAGGGGCTGGAAAACCAGACCTTTCGCCGACCGACGGAAATTGCCCGTGAAACGTTGGGCGAGCGCCCGGTGGCGGTATTGAGTGGACCGAGCCATGCCGAGGAGGTGGCCCGCGGTTTGCCAACGACGCTGGTCGCAGCGAGCGACGACCTCGAACTGGCCCGGTCCGTTCAACAAGCGTTTGCGACGGAACGTTTTCGCGTCTACACCAACTCCGACCTGATCGGCGTCGAACTTGCTGGGGCGCTGAAAAACGTGATCGGCATCGCCGCGGGCATCAGCGATGGTTTGGCCCTGGGGGACAATTGCAAGTCGGCCCTACTGACACGAGGCCTTGCCGAGATGGCCCGCTTCGCCGCCGCCCTCGGCGCCAGGTCCGAGACATTCTACGGCCTCGCGGGAATGGGGGACCTCATCACCACCTGCATCAGCCGGCATGGTCGCAATCGCGCGGTCGGTGAGCGCTTGGCCCGGGGCGAAAAGATCGCCGACATCCAGGCGAGCACCGCGTCCGTGGCCGAAGGCGTCTTCACCGCGCGCAGTGTCTATGAGAAAGCACGGGAAATGGGCATCCGTATGCCGATCGCGACCGAAGTTTTTCGCGTCCTTTACGAAAGCAAGAGCCCACTCGCCGCAGTCACGGACCTGATGGTGCGCGAACTGCGCAGCGAGGACTGGTGAACTCGCGCCGGACGGCCAACGCCCCACGCGATTGCCACGCCGCAAGCGCCGAACAAGGAAATCCACGCATGTTACAGCACGCATTCAAGGAATGGGCCGTCATCTGCGAGGCGCTGGCACGGGGCACGCAAGCCCTGATCTTGCGCAAGGGCGGGATCGCCGAAGTCGCGGGCGAATTCGCCGTCGAGCACACGCGCTTCTGGCTCTATCCGACGTTTTCCCACCAGCAAAAAGACGGCATCCAAGAGGACGCCCGCCCCTTGCTGGAACACGTCGAAGCGAATCGCCCCCTCGCGGGAACGGTACAGTTGCAAACGTGGGTCGAGGTGGACGGCGTCTACAGCATCCGCGACGAGCTAACGTCTCTACTGCTCTCGCACCTGCACATCTGGTCCGAGGCAACCGTGGCGCAACGTTTCAACTACCGAACGCCGGGCCTGTTTTTGCTGGTCGCCCGAGTCTATCGGATTACGCAGCCCCACGTGATTGACGAGTCGCCTGCCTACGCGGGATGCAAAAGCTGGCTGGAACTGGATCATCCCCTTTCAACGGACGGCTCGACGCCCGTGCTTGCGGATGCCGATTTTGACATCGTGAAACGGCAACTGAGCTTGTTGCTGGCGCCGACCGCGTATGCGTGATCGCGCGGTTGCCGGTCCGCGCTCGCCTGAGGCGAGCGGCTAAACTATAATAACCCGCATGACGCCGACCATCCGTTTCATCACGCTGAATCCAGGCCACTTTCACGCCGCCCTTGTGCAGAAAGAAATGTACGAGCAGGTCGCCCCACAGGTGAATGTCTACGCACCGCTCGGGCCCGACCTGATCGCACATCTGGCTCGCATTGCCGGTTTCAACACGCGCGCAACCGACCCGACGAAGTGGGAACTGGAGGTCCACGCCTGCGAGGACTACCTGGCTCGCGTGGCCAAAGAGAAGCCGGGCAACGTCGTGGTACTCGCCGGGCGCAACGCTGGTAAGATCGACGCCATTCTGGCCGCCCTTGACGCGGGCCTCAACGTCCTGGCCGACAAGCCGTGGATCCTCGTGCCGGCCGACCTCCCCAAGATTCAACAGGCGCTCGACCTCGCCGAGACGCGCGGCCTGGTCGCCTACGACATCATGACGGAGCGCTACGAGGTCACCTCGCAATTGCAGCGGGCTTTTGTTCAGGATGAAGCGACGTTCGGCACCATCGTTCCCGGCTCGCCGGACGAGCCTGGCGTCTTCATGGAGAGCGTGCATTTTCTCAAAAAGTTCGTCGCGGGAGTCCCGCTGCGGAGGCCCGCGTGGTTTTTCGATGTGCATCAACAGGGCGAGGCGCTCAGCGACGTCGGCACGCACCTCGTCGATCTCGCCATGTGGATCCTTTACCCCGAACAGCCGATCTCGGCCCAGGACGACGTTTCCATTCTGTCCGCGAAGCGCTGGCCGACCGTGCTGAAGAAAACCGACTTCCAGCAAATCACCGGCGAAGTCGATTACCCACACGATCTCTACTCCGCTCTCGAAGGCGACGATCTGCACTACTATTGCAACACCTTGGTGCAATACGCACTGCGCGGAATTCACGTGAAGCTCAACGTGCTCTGGGATTTCGAGGCCGCACCGGGGGCCGGCGATACCCACCTGGCTGTCTTCCGCGGCACGCGCTCGCGCGTTGAAGTTCGCCAGGGGCGCGAGGAAAAATATCAGCCGGAGTTGTATATCATCCCCAACAGGACGATGGAATACGCGCTGGTCCGGCGGGCCATCGAATTGAAACTGCGCTCGCTGCAGGTTGATTTCCCAGGCGTCGGCGTCACCGACCTGGGTACGCATTTCCGCGTCGCCATCCCCAGGGAATTCCGCGTCGGACACGAGGCTCATTTCGCTCAGGTGACCAAGCAATTCCTTCGCTACCTGCAAAAGCAAGACGCCATGCCAGCGTGGGAGAAGCCCAATATGATGGCCAAGTACACCGTGACCACCCGCGGCGTCGAGGCGAGCCGCGCAACCTGAAGGAACGCCGCTCGCGTTTACGTTTAGCGCCCGCGCGGCGTCACGCGAGAGCTAGACGCAAGCTCGGAACCTGAATGAAATCGATAATCCAGCGATTCCTGATCCCGGCGATCGCGCTGCTCACCATCAGCGGTTGCGGCCTCTCCGACTACACGACGCGGATGGACGCCCAGCGCCAGCGTGTGAAAGCGTTTGACACCATCAACGACGCACTTGGCGATCCGATCACCAACCCGCGCATGAGCCTGAAGACCACCGACGGCAACCGCGAGGTCACCGCCTGGCCGTTCGGTTTTTTTCTGCGCCTTCCCAAGGGCATCAGTACGACGCCAATGAAAAACAGCCCGTTCAACTACACGTTTCCGTGTTATGGATACGTGGGCGCGGACGCCAATTTCGTCGTCCTCGTGGCCGCCGCGGAGGTGCTTGATGACAAAGGGGAGGAGGGGATTGGTAAATACACGCCAGCGAAATTCCGCTCGTATTTGCGTGGCGCGTTTGATGACTTCTACTTCAAGACCTACCATGCGAAAGCCGCCCTGCGGGTGAAATCCAAGGGCGCGCGGGTCACGAAAAAGGCCGTCTCGGTCTATCCCGATAACACGCAGACCGCATTCGATCGGGACGTCTACCTCGACGGACAGGGCCGGGAGTTCGATATCTACATTTATTCCTCGTACACGAAACAGCTTTGCGTGGCTTTCGACTATCCCGCCACCTGGAGCGGCAACGAGCAACTCAACACCAAGATCGACCTCTGCCTTGGTTCACTGGACACCAGCAGCCACGCCGCCGGCCGGCGCGAGCGGTTCATGCAGATGAAGGCGTCGTCGCCATGAGCGTTTCTCACAACCAGCCCCACGCGCCAGCGTGGGGACGAGAAGTCCCCTCGCTGGCGCTCGGGGCTGGTAGGGATTTTCAGGCTCGGCTGTTCTACTTCACCACCTCCACCGGTCCGTGATCGTCGCAGTGGTTGCCGTGCGGGTGATGCAGATGGCCGTTGACGAGGTAATCGACATGGTCGCCATGCGGCACCGCCTCATGCCCGCAACTGGCGCCATGAACGTGATCGCCGGCATGGGCCCCGCAGGCGTGCGCCGGGGTACAGCCGCTCGGATTCGTCGCCGACACATCGAGCGCGTGTTCTTCGACCTGAGCGCCGGCCGGATGATGTAGGTGGCCGTCATGGAGATAATCAACGTGATCCCCATGCTTGACCGCGGTGTGCCCGCAGTCTTTGCCGGCATTGTGATCGTGTTTGTGGTGGTGGCTCATTTCGTGACTCCCTTGGGCGTGATGGTGCACAGGCGCCGCCCCGGACCCCTTGTCCGGTTCGGTCGCATGTGCCAAAGCGTTTTGAATCAAGTCGGTAACGTGCTGATCGGCCAGAGCGTAATAAAGATGCGTTCCATCGCGCCGGCGTACAATCAGGCGTTCACTCCGCAAAAGACGCAACCGCTGCGATACGGTTGAGAATTTTTCGCCAAAGGCCTCGACCAGTTCCGTGACGCAACATTCGCCCTGCAACAGGTATTCCAGCAGCCGAAGGCGTGCGGGATCACCAAGGGCCCGGAACAGCCGGCTGGCCTCATCGAGGGCCTGTGCATCGGCCGGCCTAAACCGGCGGGCTGGGTGCTCGCCGTGTTGACATTCAGGTTTGGCGGAAGTATTTTTCATATTTCATCATCTAATGAAATATTAAACGCTGGCCCAGACCATGTCAAGGTATTATCGAACCATTTCATGAAAAAATGAAATAAGGCGATTTCAGACCCGGCCTGCCACACTCGCCGAGTCAATCGTTCATAAAAAAAAGCTGTAACGTTTTGCCAATGTTTACCTTATGACTTTGGAAAGACCTTTCGCTTCGTCAAATGACGCCAAGGTCCCTGCCTATCGAAGTGAACGCGAGGATTGCCTGGTCGAGTTGATCCACCGTGTGGGCAGCCGAGAGTTGAATGCGAATGCGGGCCTGCCCCTGGGGCACGACGGGGAAGCTGAAACCGATGACGTAGATGCCCTTTTCGAGCAGCCTGTCTGCCATGTTGCTTGCGAGGGCGGCGTCGCCGAGCATGACTGGCAGGATCGGGTGCTGGCCGGGCTTGATCGTGAAGCCGGCCTTCTCCAGGCCGGCGCGCATCGTCCGGGCGTTGGCGTGCAGGCGATCGCGCAGGTCGCTGCTCGTCGAAACCAGTTCGAGCGCCTTGCGCGCCGCCATGATGATGGGTGGCGGCACGGCATTCGAGAAAAGGTAAGGTCGGGACCGCTGCCTGAGGAAATCGACCAGTTCCTGGCTCCCGCACGTAAACCCACCCGCGGCGCCGCCGAGCGTCTTGCCGAGCGTGCTGGTGATGATGTCGATGCGTTGCAGGCACCCAAGCGCCTCGGCCGACCCGCGGCCACCGGGGCCCAGGATCCCCGTCGCGTGGCTGTCGTCCACCATGACCATCGCATCGTGTTTGTCGGCGAGGTCGCAGATCGCCGGCAGCGGGGCGAGTGAGCCATCCATGGAGAATACGCCGTCGGTCGCGATCAGGCGAAAGCGGGAGTCCCTGGCTTCAAGCAAGCAGCGTTCCAGGTCGGCGAGGTCGCAGTTCCTGTAGCGGAATCGCTTCGCCTTGCACAACCGCACGCCATCGATGATGCTCGCGTGATTGAGCTCATCACTGATAATTGCGTCGTCCTCGCCAAGGATGGTTTCAAAAAGCCCGCCGTTGGCGTCCCAGCACGAGCTGTAAAGGATGGCGTCATCCTTGCCCAGGAACTGGGCCGTCTCGTGCTCGAACTGGCGATGAATCTCCTGCGTGCCGCAGATGAAGCGAACCGACGCCATGCCGTAACCGTAGCGTTTCAATCCATCCGCGGCGGCGGCCAGGATGTCGGGATGATTGGCAAGGCCGAGGTAGTTGTTGGCGCAGAAGTTGACCACATCGCGGCCGGCCACTTTGATGCCAGAGCCCTGCGCGCTTTGCAACTGGCGTTCGCGTTTGAAAAGGCCTTTGGCCTTGAGGTCGTCGAGCTGGGCTCGCAGGACATCACGCAGGCGTTGATCGCTCATCGGTAGGACCTTCAAAGGTTGGTTTTGCCGATCGCATTCGGCGCGCGGCATCGTCATGGTATCCGTAGAATAAACCATCATCACGGCAATGGCAACGACGGACCAAACGGGAATCATGGCCATCCGCGTCAAAATCTGCGGCATTACGAATCCGACCGACGCGGAAGAGGCGGCCCAGCTCGGCGTGGACATGGTAGGGTTGAACTTTTTTGGACCGTCGCCGCGCTGCATCGATGACTCGGCGGCGCGGGCGATTTTGCAGGCACTACCCGCTGGCGTCGAACCGGTCGCGCTGTTCGTAAATGAACCGCTGGCCAGGGCGCAGCATCGCGCCAACGTCCTGGGGATTGGCACGGTGCAGGTTCACGGCGAGCAGCGCGAGATTCTGCCTCCGGAGATGAAGTGGATTCCCGCATTCTCCGTACGCGAACCGGTTGATTTGCCCGAAATCGTGCGCTATGTTGAATTACTTATCGCGGCCAATAGGACGCCGCATGCCATTCTCGTGGACGCTCACGTTCCAGGCCTGTACGGCGGCACGGGGCAGACGGCGCCGTGGCATCTGTTGGCGGACTTCAAGCCAGGCGTGCCGTTGATCCTCGCCGGCGGTTTGACGCCGGAGAACGTCGCCGAGGCGATTCGCATCGTGCAACCCCAGGGCGTCGATGTCGCCAGCGGCGTCGAGAGTGCGCCGGGCAAAAAGGACGTCGACAAGATGCGGCGCTTCATCCACGCGGTTCGTGCGATCGGATAAGTGTTCGCCACAGGGCAATTCGCCAATTGAGGTTGGTTGGTCGGAAGGAATTAAGTAGAAGGGGGAATCGCTTTCTTAGGATTGGAGATTGCCATGATGGCTCCGCTTTCCCTTCTTGAAGTGCTTGCCGATTTGCCTGATCCCCGCAG
>JACPPF010000074.1 GCA_016191165.1 Planctomycetota bacterium | reverse complement strand
TAAAAACCGAACAGAAATAAGTAACGAATTGATCTTTCGTTTCTCACGACGCATACAGAGAATCACTTAATACTTCACCCCCAGGAATAATCCTGGGGCTTGAAGATGCAACTCTTTCCGCTGCCTAATTGTCAAAGAACAAAACCGCTTCAGAGAAGCGGCGGACTATCATCCTAGAAGCTTCGGCAAAACTGGCAATGTCCTGGCGAAAAATATTTGCGTTTCGCGAAAGACTTGCGAAAAACGTTGGCATAAGCGAGAATCTTCTCATGACGCAATCCTGGCACGTAGAGTTGGCGGAGCAGGGGTTTGTCGTACTGCCGAATGTTTTTTCGGCAGGGCAAATCGACGCCGTCGTTCGTGGACTGGAGGATGCGTTTGCCCGGGACACGAACGATTGGACGCTGCGGACGGCCGACGGCGGCATTTACGGCGCACGCAATCTTTTACAGCTGTGGCCTGCCACGGCCGAGGTTTGGAAACAGCCATCGCTCATTGAAATCCTGACCGAAACCCTGGGCCAGGGCTTCGGCCTGGTGCGCGTGTTGTATTTCGACAAGCCGCCGGAGCAATCGTGGGCGTTACCATGGCACCGGGACGCGGCCATCGCCGTGAAGAACAATCGTTTGCCGAGCGGGCATTTTTCCAAGCCCACGACGAAAGCCGGCGTGCCGCACGTTGATGCGCCGGACTGGTTACTCGAAAACATGCTGACGGCGCGGCTGCACCTTGACGCCATGACCGACGAGAACGGGCCGCTCAAAGTTCTGCCGGGTTCGCATCGCGGCGGCGCTGAACGCGGTCCGGTCACGATCCTTGGACAGGCGGGGGACGTGTTATTGATGCGGCCGCTCTTAAGCCATGCGAGCAACAAGTCGCATTCGGGGACTACGTTGCGTCGGCGGATCTTGCATTTCGAGTTTTCGGGAATCGCGGCGTTGCCGGATGGTTTTGCTTGGCATGATTTTGTTCATAACGAAACGGACGGTGGATGACGACTGGAAGAACCTCGCTCGCGCCGATAACATGAACACAAGAACCACGCCACGAAACCGTTACCCCGCCGCGAGCACCAAGCCGCGTGCGGCTTGGTCAAGGAGTCCCTACCCATGGCAAATATGAAAATGCGCGACGTCAAGGTCGGCGAAGCGATCATGTACAACAACGAAATCTGGGTCATTTTTGACCGCCATGAGCAAACCCGCGGCAATCTGCGGACCTACTGGCAGGTCAAGCTCAAGCACCTCGAGCGCGGCAACGTGGTCGAGCAGCGATTTTCGCCGGACGATAACGTCGAGAAGATCATGCTCAATCGGCAGGAATACGAGTATCTGTACAAGGACGGCGATATGTTCGTGGTCATGGATCCGAAGACGTTTGAGCAAACTTTTGTCAGCGAGACGCTGGTGCCGGAGGCGCAGCGTGGCTTCATGGTGCCAAACATGAAGCTCAGCTTGCTGAAGATCGAGGAAAGGGTGGTTCAGGTGGAGTTGCCTCTGGTGATCGAGGTGGATGTGATCGACGCACCGGAAGGAGCGCGCGGCGACACGGCGACGTCGGTGACGAAATTGGCAACCATTGAAACGGGGGCGGAGGTACGCGTGCCAGGACACATTCGCAAGGGGGACAAGATCAAGATTCGCACCGAGGACGGTGAGTTTCGCGGTCGCGTGGGGCAGTAGGGATTTCGTGTTTATATTTAGCGATCGCCTGGCGTCGCTCGGGCGCTAAACGAAGAATTCAATACAGGAGCGACGTCAGTTTGTCACGATAGGTGTCAGCCAATTCGCTCCGCGCGCCGACGATGAAGAATATTTTCACCATCGTTTCCTTAACGTCCTTCGCGACCAGCTTGCGATCGAGCAGGCCGGCTTGATACAGGTTTTCCAGGGCTTCCGTGGTCTTGCCGCCAGCTGCACGCACGCACCCCAATTGGAACAGGGCCTGCGCATCGTTCGGATTCGCGTGCACTTTTTTTTGCAGTGCTTCTTCGTCCGGCAGTTCCTTCGTTTTTTCACGTAGCCAAAGCATCGCGCGCAGCTTTTCAGCTTCCGCACCGAATTCGCCGTGCGGGCCGATGCGTTCCAGCAGGTCGGCGGCTTCGCTTTCGTTCTGTTGCTGGATGAGTACGCGGGCCAGGCCGACGATGGCGAGTTCCTGGTTTGGTTCGTTTTTCAACGCGAGCCGATACTTCTGCTCGGCCTGGGCGGGGTTGCTCTTCTCAATCGCCATGGCGGTTTCGATGTTCAATTCCGCCTCGGTGGGTTTCAGGCGTTCAAAAAACTCCGTGAGTTGAGCATCAGGGAGCAGCCCCTCGAATTGCAAAACCGGCCGGCCCTTGCGATAGGCGAGCACGAACGGGATGCCGGCGATGCCGAACTGGCCGGCGAGGTTTTGCTCAGCATCGGTGTTGACCTTGGCGAGGAGCACGCTGCCGGCGCGCTCGGCAACCATGCGCTCGAGGATCGGCGCCAACTCCTGGCACGGTCCGCACCACGGCGCCCAGAAATCGACCACGACGGGCAGGTCGTTTGACTTCTTGACCACCTTCTCGTCAAACTCGGATTCGGTCACGTCGAAGACCCATTCATTCCCACTCGGCATGGCACACCTCACCCTGGCTGCTGGATTTCCTTATTCTATCAAGGACGCGCGTGAAGTAACTGTTGCGGTTGGCCCGAACACCCGACGAAGAAAGGAAATCGGTATGGAAGAGAATATCATTCTGGAATTGCTTGAAGTCAATCAACAGCTCCTTGATTGCATCGCGGCGGCGGACTGGGATACGTATGAGAAACTATGCGATCCCGGGTTGACTTGCTTTGAACCGGAGGCGATGGGGCAGCTGGTGACGGGCATGGCGTTTCACCAGTTTTATTTCCAGCTCGGCGGCGCCACCGAGCCGTACAACACGACCATGGCTTCTCCCAACGTTCGCTTCATGGGGGATGTGGCGGTCATCAGCTATGTGCGCTTGAATCAGCGCGTCGACCTGGACGGTGTGCCGACGACCCGCGCGATTGAAGAGACGCGGGTCTGGCAGATGCAGGAAGGCGCGTGGAAACACGTACATTGTCATCGTTCGCTCGCCCAGAGTTGAGCGATGCTCACGACTTGCCAGGGATACGCAGAGATTTTTGAAGGAGAAGTTCATGAGATATCTGGTTGCAGCCGTTGTTTTTCTGGCCCTTTCGGGAGCCGTTTTCGCGCAAGGCAAGAAGAAAAAAATGGATCCAGCGTTCGCGCCGGTGACGGATGATCCCAAGTTGCCGCGGGTGCTGCTGATCGGCGACTCGATCTCGATCGGGTACACGCCGGCCACGCGAAAACTGCTGGCGGGCAAGGCGAACGTCCATCGCATCCCCACCAACGGCGGGCCGAGCGACAATGGGAAAAAGAACATCAAGAAATGGCTCGGATCGTCGAAGTGGGATGTCATTCATTTCAACTGGGGATTGCACGACATCAAACGCGGCACGGGCAAGAATCAGGTGCCGATTGACGCGTACGAGAGGAATCTGCGGGACCTGGTGAAGGCCATGAAGGAGACTGGGGCCAGGTTGATCTGGGCGGCCACGACGCCCGTGCCGGCGGGAAAGACCAATCCGCCGCGGCTGAACGCCGACGTACTTGCCTACAACCAGATTGCGAAAAAGGTCATGGAAGAAAATGGCATCGCCATCAACGATCTTTACGCGTTTGCGTTGCCGAGACTCGACAAGATTCAACTGAAGGTCAATGTCCACTTCACGCCAAAAGGCTCGGAGGCGCTGGCAGAGCGCGTGGCGGCGGCGATCGAGACGGCGTTGAAGAAGTGAGTCGGTCTTGGAGGCACGAATCGCCAACCAGAAAACGGAAGCCAACATCATGCAGAATTTGGACCAGCCGGTAACCCCCGCCGAACCAGGCCAAGCCTCGAATCGCTCCGCGCTGTTGATTGTATTCCTGGTCGTGTTTATCGATCTTCTGGGCTTTGGCATCATCCTGCCGTTGTTGCCACGCATTGCGGAAGGGTACGTTGAACGGCTGGTGCCGCGGGCGTCGTGGCAGGTGGGGCTGGTGGTCGGCTTGCTGATGTCGGCGTTTTCGCTGATGCAGTTCCTGTTCGCACCGATCTGGGGGCGCCTTTCCGATCGCGTGGGCCGGCGGCCAATCTTGCTGCTTGGACTGGGCGGTTCGGTCGTCTTCTATGCACTCTTCGGCTGGGCCACGTCGCTTGATCCGCTGGAATCGGCAGCTCTGGCTTTGGCTCTTTTCTTTGTCGCACGCATCGGCGCCGGCATCGCGGGGGCGACCATTGCGACCGCGCAGGCGGTCATCGCCGATTCGACGCCGCCGGAAAAACGCAAACACGGCATGGCCCTCATTGGCGCCGCGTTTGGCATCGGCTTCACCTTCGGGCCGCTCATCGGCTTCGGCGGGCTGTGGCTCACGGGTAATTACTTGCCAACCATCGGCTACACTGCGTCGGCGCTCTCGGCTGTCGCCCTGGTTCTCGGAATGATCCTGTTGCCGGAGACGCGGGTTTTCAGCCAGGACTCGACCGCGCGGCGTCACCTCCTCGATCCGTCGGCGATTGGTCATGCGCTGCGCGATTCCGCAATTGCCCCGGTGATCCTGACTTTTTTCACCGCCAGTCTCGGATTTGGCGCGTTCGAGGTGACGCTGGCGCTGTTCTTGAAGGACACGTTTCGATTTGGCGAGAACAACAGCTTCCTGGTTTTTGCCTACATCGGATTCGTCCTGATGCTGACGCAAGGGGTTCTCTATCGCCGCCTGGCGTCGCGTGTCAGTGAGGTCACCTTTATCGGCATGGGAATCATTTTCATGGGCGTGGGCGTCGCGTTGATGGGTTTGATCGCAAAGCTTGTCGATGCGGGCCATGAACCGGACGCCTGGTTGATGACGCTCCTCTTCGCGGCGTTGTCGGCGGCGGTGATTGGCTTCGCGTTTCTTACGCCGTCGGCGCAGGCGCTGATCTCACGGCGTACTTCGGCCGATCGGCAGGGGGAGATCCTGGGCGTCAATCAGTCGGCGTCGGCGCTGGCCCGCATTTTGGGTCCGATGGTAGGCGTTCCGCTGTACACGGCGACGGAATCGCATCTTCTGCCTTACATCGCGGGGGCGGTTTTGTTACTATTGATGCTCCCTTTGTTGCCGCGGATTCGGCGCACGGGATAGCCACAAGCGGCTGAATACGAAAGGATTCGCCTGATGTCCGTTCGGAGTATTGACCTGGGCAGGCGGCCGGAGCGCATCGCCATCGTCAAGCCGAGCGCTCTGGGGGATATCGCCCATAGTTTGCCGGTCCTTTCGGCCTTGCGCTGTCGCTTTCCGGAGGCGCACATTTCGTGGGTTGTCAATCGCTGCTACGCCCCGATTCTGGAAGGCCATCCTGATCTGGATGAGGTTGTCTGTTTCGATCGCGCGGCCATGCGCAAGGGTTGGCTCAAGGGGAGCGTCGAGTTCGCGCGTTTTCTCAAGCAGTTGCGAGCGCGGCAATTTGACGTCGTCATCGACTTGCAAGGCCTGTTTCGCACGGGGATGATGACGCTGACGAGTGGCGCCAAGGTTCGAATTGGCCTGGCGTCGGCGCGCGAAGGAGCAAGCCTTGGGTACACCCATCGCGTGGATGATTTAACGGACATCACCCATGCGGTCGATCGTTACTGGCGGGTCATCGAGGCCCTGGGGGACGCGCCCGCAAAAAAGACCTTTCATGTGCCGGTGCAGGCGGAGGCCCGAACCTGGGCGCGCGATCGGTTGCGAGAGCTTCCACGCCCCTGGTTGATGGTTGGCGTTGGGTCGCGCTGGTTGACGAAGCGCTGGCCGCCGGAACATTTTGCCGCCTTGGTTCGGCGCGCAAGTGCGGAATTCGGCGGTTCGGCGATATTTGTTGGCGCGCCGGAGGAACGCGAACTGGCGGCGCAGGCGGCCAGTCTGGTCGGCGGCCCGGAATGCCAACTTACGGGCGTGACGACTTTGCCGCAACTCGTCGCCGTGTTGGGCGAGGCGGACGTGATGATCGCCAACGACACAGGGCCGTTGCACCTCGCGGTTGCCCTGGGACGACCCGTGGTCGCGCCGTATACATGCACTCGTGTCGAAAAAACCGGGCCCTATGCTCAGAGCGAGCGCGGGGTTGAAACGTCGGTGTGGTGCAAGGGGAGCTACCTGAAGACGTGCCCGCGCATGGAGTGCATGGCCGAGTTGACGCCGGAGCGCCTTTGGCCCGCGCTGGAGAGTATCTTACGCACATGGGAACCACAACAGCACGCCGCCTGATTCTCGCCAGCAGTTCGCCGGATCGCCGGGCGATGCTGGAACAGGCGGGCATCGCCGTGGAGGTCATGCCATCGAGCATCGATGAGCCGACAGGGCAGGGTTTCACCGATCCGCGCCATTATGTGATGACCGTGGCCTGGCTCAAGGCCGCCGCCGTCGCGCCCAGGATAGACTTCGGCCTCGTCCTGGCGGCTGACACCGTCGGCTGGCTGGACGGGCAGGTCATCGGCAAGCCAACGGACGTGGACGACGCGCGTCGCATCATCACCTCACTTTCAGGCCGCGAGCACGAGTTGTGGACCGGCGTTGTCCTGTGGAATCGCCCCGATGATGTGCAAATTGTCTGGCAAGAATGCACCCGGCTTGCGTGCCGGAAGTTGAGCAATCAAGAACTCGACGACTACCTCGCGACGGATCAGTGGATTGGCCGCTCGGGTGCGTATGCCATTCAGGTAGACAGCGATCCCTTCCTGCGCATCGTCGAAGGCAGCCTGACGAATGTGATTGGGTTGCCGATGGAATCGCTGCGGCGGCAGTTGGCGTCGTTGGGGTTCTTTGTTTAGGCGCAAAACCGTTCGTCGAAGAACACCTAACCAGCCCCACGCGCAAGCGTGGGGTGTTGGCGGGCTACCCAAACCCTCACGCTTGCGCGTGGGGCGGGTATCGCTCTGCTTGACGAACGGTATTGTGCTTTGCGCCCGAAAGACAAGGTGGTTCAGCGCTGACCGACCGCATTGGGGAAGGGCGCGGCATTGGGCGGCACGAGAGGCTCGATGCGGATATCGTCAAAGTAGACGGTGCCGACGCCGGTCAGTTGCAGGGTCACGTTGATGGTCCCCGATGCGGGAACTTTCCGATAGACTTCGTACTTTTTCCACGGAGTCGGTTCGGTCATGCGGATCGCCAGCGGTTCGCCGCCGGCGCTGTCGAACATCAGGGCGCCGTCGGGCGAGGCGG
Source organism: Planctomycetota bacterium (assembly GCA_016191165.1). Classification (GTDB taxonomy): domain Bacteria; phylum Planctomycetota; class Planctomycetia; order Gemmatales; family Gemmataceae; genus SIAQ01. Next base: position 15,465 of record JACPPF010000074.1, on the reverse strand, counting down.
TGATGGTGGCCGGGATGTTGACCATGCCGCTGATCCGCACCAAGGTCCCGGGGGGCAATCGAACCGGCCCACTCACCAGCGACACGTGCGTGCGTTCGAGGGCAGTCGGCGCCTGTTTGCCAAACGGCGCGCGGATTTGCAGCATGGCACATTGTCTGCCTTCGACCGGATACTCGGCCGTGGGCGCTTTTATCTTTGGCTCATTGGTCTTGCTTTTCGGGTCGACGGTTTGGCTGCGGCGGACGGGCAATTCGGACACCCGTGCCGCGGTGACGATGACATCGTCGAGTTTCTCGCTGGATTCCTTCCAGGAATCCTGTTTACGTTCCGGGGCAACCTCGAAGTTGCCGCCGAGGAGCTGGTTGGGCCCGACGCTGGAACGGCGCACCAGGTCCATGTACTGCCAGTGCCGCGGCAACGTGTAGAACGAAACAGCATAGGGACTGGCAACGGGCGTGTCGAGCCCGCGCACCGCTTTTTCCCACTGGGCCCGCATCAAAATGCGGATGGGCCGCAGCGCGCGGTTGGCTTCGTGATACGCCTCGCTAAACTTGCGGGTTTTCCACAACTCCTGCGAGCGCAGCAGCCGGCGTTTGCCGTCTCGCAGCAGGTTGATCGAGTCGGGAACGTCGATGCCCATCTTTTCCAATTGGGCCTGGACCTTCACGACTTTTTCGTACTCGTAGTAGGCCATGTCATAGGACCACTGCGATGCCTGCTGACGGCGCGAGCGAGCCTGATCCTGGAATCGGCCTATCAGATTGTTGTCGGCCGTGAAGACGATGGCGGAAGTCAGCCCGAACTCCGGCAGCGTGACGCGCATGCCCTGATCCACGCGCTCGACGCGCAAGCCGCGCACCTCGCCGGGGGTCACCTCCCACGCCTGGGTTGTCTTGGGGATCTGCGGGACGGTGACGACGAGCTTGGAGACCGCGGCCTGGCCCGGCACGAACTGCGAGAATTTCCCTTGCCAGATTGGAATCACCAGGACGCCCTTGTCGCAGCGCAGCACCGCGGCCTTGACATCGCGGACGGACGTATCGATCCATTGGGGTGAATCCTCCGCGGTGACCAGGAGCGACTCAAGCATGTCCATTTCTTGATTGAGCAAGGCGCAACACAGGAGCCGATCGCGCCCCTGATGGCTGTCCGCGAGAAAACGATCCGACCAGTAGCCCAGACCCCGGCATCCCGACGCCAGCGCAGTGTAGGCCAGGAGGCGAATCTGTTCCGGTTGCGGGCCAACGGGTTCCTTGAACTCGGCCAGCGCGTCCTGATTGTAAAGAATTTCGCTGTACCATGCGGGCAGATGGGTTTGAATCCAGGTCCAGGTGAACGTGCCGGGGTTCGCCAATTTTTGCCGGGCCTGAATCCATTTGCGATAATCGGGCAATTCGAGCGTGGTCATCAGCGGGAAGCGATGAACATTGAGCAGGTTGACGCTGCGGGAATAAGGGAGCAGCCCATCCCAGACATCGCCCGCGATCGGGTGCCCCGCATCGGCGCCGCGCGCAACCTGCGCGGCGCGGGCCACCAGGGTGGCATTCTCGAACGACAGGACGCCACCGATGCGATGGAAGAGCAGGGCATCATGGTCGGCAAATCGCTGGACCTGTTTGGTGATGTCGTCCGGCGTCAACGGGCCGCCCTTGTCGTCGGTCACCCGAAATTCGGGCACGACCCACATGCCCAGATCGCCGGCTTCGCCAACCTGGGCTGCCGACACGTTGCGGCCAAAACAGACGGTGTTGAACCCTGCCTTCGACAGGACTGGGAGCATCGTGTCGGTGTAGCGGATGGCGCGGACGAACATGCGCCGATTGCCGACCATCAGCCGGTTGCCAACGAATTCCACTGCGCTGTTGCGGCGCCGAGTGTTGGCTGGCTTGATGGTATTGTCGTTGTCCACGCGGTCGGGCTTGGCGGCCGGCGCGCTTTCGATCGGGCCGACTTCGAGGTCGTCAATCCAGACGCGCGTCGGCCCCGGGCCGGCGTAAAGGTTCAACACCAGGGCGTCGATGTAGGCGCCGGTAAAGTCGATTTGCCTTTTGTAACCCTCGATCATCAGCTGCTGCTGTTGCTTGGCGAGTTTGACGGGCCGGGATAGTTCGACGAGCTGCCAGCGGCCGGCCTGTTGATAGGTGTCCCCTTCAATGTAGGTGGTCAGGCGGTAGTCGAGATTGTTGGGATCGCGTTCGTTGGGCAGCACGATGCGAGCCATGAGCTTCATGCCGGCGCGGTTGCTGCGCAGCCAGACGGCGACGCGGGTTTCTTCGTTGATCGGCGCCTTGCCCACGCCGTAATAGTAGTTGATGATCTTGCCCTTCTTGGCATCGAACTCAATGTATTCGGACCCCCGGCCATTGTGCGGATCGCGATCATCAATGCGATGGGCGATTTCTTCGTAGCCGCCGTCGGCGGCCCCTTTGTTCCAGGCGGTTTTCGTCTCGAAGCCGTTCCGGTGCATCGCCGTCTGGGCCAGCGCAAGGCTCGCCAGGGCGAACAGCCCAACCAGGGCAACTCCGAGGATTTTGCTGAAGTTGGAAGTACGTATCCAGTCCATGGCCAGGTTCCTTCCACAAGCGTTCCGTCGATCCAACGTCCCTCGCAACATGGGCTTCTAGCAAAACTTTCGTTAACGAAAAAGGCCAGATGTGTTGCCAAAACTTTACACTGCGCAAGCCAGGGAAGGGTCGGACCCAGGAAAACATGAGGGACCTGCCGGGGTTGACGAAACCGAGAGCCCATGGAAAAATCGGCACGTGACTTGCTCTGAAAAAATGTGGAAGACACGCCCGTCCACCCAACGAGTTTTGATCCCCAACCATTCGACCGCCCGTTTGCAGGACCACTCTCATGTCCAAGCCGCATTCTCTTGAATGGCGCAAAGATCAAATCCCTTCGGAGTTGATCGAGTTGAAGGGCCACCTCGAGCAATTGCCGCTGCACCTACGGCAAAAGCTTCTGCCGCTGGCTGAGCGCCTGCACCACTATACGCGTTTGCATAGTCGCCTTTTGCGCATCGCTCAGGACGCGGTGGATCAGCTACAACTCGACGCCAAGTACATGCAATTCGACCTGGAAGCAACCCGCCGCGAGCGCGATGAACTGCTGCGTGAAATGCGTGGCATGGACGAGGAATGAGGCTGCGGGGCGCCCGTCACAATTCACGCCAGCGCTTGCGGACCTGTTCGGGCGACGCTGTGCCGGTTGTGCCGATCTGTTGAATGGTGATTGAGGCGATGAGATTGCCGAAAGCCGCCGCTTCCAGGAGGGACGCGCCGCTGGCGAGGGCACACGCCAGGGCCGCGCTGCTGGAGTCGCCGGCGCCGACCGTGTCGATCGCTCCCTTCACGGGATACCCTGGCACATCCATGGGCTCGCTTTGGGTATTTGACGCCACGAGCATTCCGAGAGCGCCGCGGGTGCAGACGACCGCACGCCCGCTCAGGTCGAACAATCGCATGATCGCGTCGCGCAGGTTCGTGGCGTCTGAACCGCGCAGGCATTCTCGCTCATTTGGCTTCAGGATGGCGTTCCGAAAAAGCCCGATGCGTTCCCGGCTATCCACGATCACGATCTTGTCGGGGCGCGCTGCCGCCAGGTCGGCCAGACGACCCCGCACGCGCGCGGTGACCACGCCACACTCCGGTTCGCTGACCTGATCCAGCACCAGCAGCGCATCCAGCGCCGGCCAGGTCGAAGAAAGCATCTCGAGGATTTTCGTTTCCACATCCCGCGGCAACGGCTGGCGGTTTTTGATGTCGAGCCGATTGAGTTCGCGCGGCGATTCCCCGGTTGAATTCAACATCGGCTTGGTATAGGTCGGCGTGCGTCGTTCGAGAGTTGTGGCGATATTCGATAGCACCACGGCCGGCATGCGCTCCAGCGCCTGCCTCAATTCAAAACCTTCGCCATCCGCGCCGATCATCGTGATGGGCACGACGCGCCCGACGCCAAGGGCGACGAGATTGTTGATGACCGTCCCCGCGGCTCCCGGTAGGGACCGGACGCCGACGACCTGATAGGCGTCGAGACCGGTTTCGATCGACGGCTCCGTCAGGGACGCGTCGAGGTCGAGATAGCGGTCAAGGAAGAGATCGCCCAGAACCCCGATCGTGCGGTTCGGGATGCTTGCCAGAATTTGTTCCAGAACTCGTAAAGAAAGCATTGAACAATCCAAAACCTGGCCGCGGTCCGGCGCGATACCGTTCGTCGAAGGGCACTTGACCAGCCACACGCTTGCGCGGCGGCCTGGTATCGGTCCGTTTGACGAACGGTATTGCGGCTGAACACAAATCTCGTGTTTTACTCCAGCCCGTCGATGAACTTCGGCCATTTTTCCGGCAGCGGCGCCGTCACGGTCATCGGCTCATAACGAATCGGGTGCAGGAACGTCAGACTGCGCGCGTGCAGGGCAATCGGTCGATCCCGTGGCAGATCTTCCGCGGGCCCAAAATCTTGCTGCGACCCGTAGAGCACATCTCCCAGGAGCGGATGGCCGCGCACGGCAGCCTGCACGCGGATTTGGTGCATGCGGCCTGTCTCGGGTTCAAATTCCACCAGCGTTGAATCCGGGGACGTGGCGCCGACCACGCGATAGCGAAGCCGGGCCAACTTCGCACCCTCGGTCCGGGCTTCCGTTTTTTCGGCGCGAGCTTCCTCCGGGATTTTACGCAGCCAATCCTCCCACGCGCCTTCCGCCGGGGCAATCGAGCCGGCAACGATTCCCCAGTAGATTTTCGTGACCTGCCGCTCGCGAAACTGCTCCGCGAGACGCTGGGCGGCCTTGCTGTTGCGCGCGAACAAGACGACGCCGGAGACGGGCCGATCGAGTCGATGGGGAATGCCAAGATAAACCCTGCCGGGTTTGGCGTACTTGGCCTTGAGGTACTCCTTGGCCTGTGCCTCCAGCGTTGGAATCCCGCCGGGGACGCCCTGCGTGAGCAATCCGGCCGGCTTGGCGACAGCGAGGCAGTGGTTGTCCTCGAAAAGGATCTGCAATTCGTTCGCCATGAGTTGGCTCATTTCGCCTTGACGGTGACGTCCGTGCGAACGATCCGATTGATTTGACCGTCGGCCCGGTGCAGATCGAGAAACTCGACCGTCAATGTTTCGCCGGGGACCACGTCCAGCACGTTTGGCATGCGTCGGCCGGTCTTGAGGCGTGTGCGCACGGCGCCCAAGAAAACGCCGGAGTTTGGTGTCGATTCCGTAAGAAGCACGGTCGTGCGCTCCCCGCTTTTGGTGGTGACTTGAACATCGACTTTTTCCCTGCGCAATGGTTCGAGGTTGCGGTCAAGATCCGTGACGCGGATCAAGAGTGGCTGGCCCGCAACGATTGTTTTTGCTGCCAACTTTCCAGGTCCAAGCACCTCAACCCCGGCATCCGTGCCCGCGAATTGGATTTCGCCCCAGGCGTTCGGCGCCATGCTCACGTGAGTGCGCGGGTTGTCGTTGGCCCAGAAATAGAAAATGTTCGTGCCGGTGTCGATTTGCAACTCAAACCCGAAGCGCTGGCCCGGCTTGACAGCGCCGAAACGCAGAGCCGACTTGGGGATGAGCAGTTCCATGGTCCAGCCGTCGGCAGTCTTCTTGCCCGCGCGCTGCATGCCGTTCTTCCCGCCGGCGAGTAGCGGAACGATGGTCCAGGCGTCTCGCCCCGCGCGATTGCTGAGGATGCGCGATTCATAGCCGCCCATCCGCGCGTCGCGCGGCGTGCCGAACGGGAAGGCGAAGAACTGGTGCAAATTCGCGTCGCCGCGTCGCTCGGGGCGTTTGTTGAACGTGTCGATGTAGACCTCGATGGCGTCGTTGTCCCAGAAAGGCCACATGCCGACCGCGGGTTTCTCCGCGTTCTCCAAAACGCCGCTGGTGTCCACGACCTCCACGGCAATCAGCAATCCTTTGGACGAGTAACCCAGGAATGCCTTCTGTGTTTTCGGGACGATCACCGGTTTCTTGACGGCCTGACCGCGCTGCAGGCCGTGCAGCAGGATCGGCGTGACGCCTTTCCAGTCGGCCAGGTCGCCATCGATCTGAATCCTGGAATCCGCCAGCAGCGGCACGCTGGTGAATCCTTGCCGCTGGGCGACCGGCGCGGGTTTCGGCGGATCGGGCTTCTTGGCGACCTCCACTTTCTTGGGCTCGATCTTTTTTGGTTCGTCCTTTTTCTTCTCCGGTGGTTTCGGCTCCGCTTGTTTCGTGGCGCTGTCCTGGGTGAGCACCTTGGGTTCTTGGGTCTTGGCGGAACTGGTCGTCCTTTGTTTTTTGGCCACGGTTTTGGGAATGGGAGGTTTTTTCGTGGCGGCCAATGCGCTTTTCCCTTTTGCCTCCGGATTGTCGATCACCGATTGCGCCGGCGGATCGGGCCACATGTTGTAAACCATGAACCCCACCGGCAGCAAACAGAACGCGAGCACGCCGCCGACGGCCCATAGCAGTGCCGCAGTCATGCTCGGTGGCGGCGCCGCCCTGGGCGGTGCGGGGGGCCCGGATGGCACAGACGCGGCGGGCGCGTCGATTTTCGCCGAGCACATCAGGCACTCGCCGTCGCGAATTTCTTCTTCAGTGAGCGGCGTGTTGCACTGCGGGCAACGCATCCAGGCCATGCGGAAACTCCCAGGTCATTCCTTCCCTGCCTGAAGCCTGAGCGAAGGATGGAATGCCCTCGCTCACGCCTCAGGCTCCAAGGCGAAGGTTCTCAGGTTAGAATGTCACGGATGACGTTGCCATGCACGTCGGTCAACCGAAAATCGCGCCCGCTGTAGCGGTAGGTCAGGCGTTCGTGATCGAGGCCCATGAGATGCAGGATCGTGGCGTGCAAATCATGGACGTGGGTGCGCCGCTCCTCGGCACGGAAGCCGAATTCGTCGGTGGCGCCGTAGGCCAGGCCTCCCTTGAAACCGCCGCCGGCGAGCCAGACGGAAAAGCCCCAGTGATTGTGATCGCGGCCGTCGCCGCCTTGCGAGGCCGGGGTGCGCCCGAATTCGCCGCCCCACAGCACAATCGTTTCGTCCAGCAAGCCGCGGTGTTTGAGGTCATGCAGAAGCGCGGCGATTCCGCCGTCGGTGTTTCGCGCCAGTTGCCGATGCTGCCCATCGTTGTTGCCGTGGGTGTCCCAGGGCTGCCCGGCGCCCGTGTAGATTTGCACGGCCCGGACGCCCCGTTCGACCAGGCGGCGTGCCAGCAGGCAGTTCATGGCGAAGACGTTGCGATTGGGGCTTTCGTAGCCGTACATCTCCTTGGTAGCGAGCGTCTCCTGGCTCAGGTCGAAGGCCTCCTGGGCGGCGGTCTGCATGCGGAACGCCATCTCCAGCGATGCGATTCGGGCCTCGAGCAAGGCGTCTTCGCCGCGCCGCTGCGTCTGCAAGGCGTTGAGCCGTTGCATGAAATCGAGCTGACGCCGCTGACTCGGTGCGCTGAGATGTTGATTGCGCAGAAACGGCAGCACCGTACGCGCATCGTAACCCACCGGCAGGTTGATGTGGCAGCCCTGGTAGATGCCGGGCAGAAACCGGTTACTCCAGTTGGCGGCCCCGTTCACGGGCAACCCGGGCGACAAGACGATATACCCCGGCAGGTTCTGGTTTTCCGTGCCCAGGCCGTAAACCATCCACGAGCCATAGCTGGGCCGTAGCGCCTGGACATGGCCGCTGTTCATCATGAACATCGACGGCTCATGGTTGGGGATGTCGGTATACATCGATCGGATGACGCAGAGATCGTCGGCGAACTTGGCGACGCGCGGATAGATTTCGCTGATCGGCAAACCTGATTGCCCACAGCGCGGGAACTTGAATGGCGACGGGCGCAAGCCCACCGTCGTGTTTTCCGTGCGCAGGCTTGCGATGCTCGCCGGGCGCTGGCCCTGGTAGGTGCGTAAAGCCGGCTTCGGATCGAACGTGTCCACCTGCGACGGCCCGCCGTTCATGTACACATGAATGATGTGCTTCGCTTTGGCCAGGTGATGTGGCACCTTGGGCGCGAGGGGATCGATCGGCGGCGTCGCGAGCGCGCCCTGATCGGCGAGTACGCCGGCCAGGCCGATCATACCCAGGCCGGTACCGCAGCGTGTGAGCATGTCGCGGCGTGAGACAAGAATGTTGTCAACCATGGCTCCCCCCAAACGCTAGGAATGACTCACGAGAGACGCGAAACGGCCGGTGTTGATCTGCACATGAGCGAGGAGATATTGGTCCATATCGAGATCTTTCATCACGTCTCGATACGAATCAACGCCGCCTGGTTTGGGGAGGGGATAACCGTCCTCCACGATGCCTTCAAAATGCAATTCCAGCGCCTTTTTCATATTCGCCACGACCTGGTTCACCGTTTTTCCGACGGCGGCGCAACCCAAGACGTCCGGACAATGAGCGCTGTAGCCGGTCGTGGTTGTTCCGATGACAATCAAATAGGTTTCCATTCGTCCTCCCCGTAATACTTTACGCTTCCAACCCGGCTTGCCTCAGGATGCTTTTCTCGGTTTTCTTGTCAAGGTCAGCATTCATTTGGCCTGGAACGGTAGGTAACCCGGCCGCTTTTTGCAGGGTGTTTGTATTGCCGATGCCCGCCCTTGGCCTTGATTCGATACCAACCGTCGGTTTCGATGAGTTTGATGACTTCCCGGACTTTCATCCTTTTTCTCATTCACGGGCGGACTGTGAAAGCCCGATCCAATCCCGCAAGATTGGCCGCCCAACCTGCCGCGATTCCTCAATCCACCCACAAAAACTCATTCGATGCCAAAATCGCCTGGGCAAACTGTTCCCACGCATTCAGGCGATCCGTCGGCCGCGCTACCCGGGCCGCGCTCAAAAACTCTTCGCTCGCACGCCGTTCGACGTCCGATGGCTCGCGGCCATACGCCAGGCGAAACGCGAGGGCGATGCGATTCGCTTCTCCCGGCGCGGCTTTTTCGAGCCGTTTCGCGAAGGCCTGGGCGGTCTGGATGGTGAAGTCGCTGTTGAGCGCGAAAAGTTGTTGCTGCGGCACCGTGGTCACGCTGCGGCGCGCGCTCGTGACGTTCGGGTCGGGGAAGTCGAACAGCACCAGCAGGGCGTTGGGTTCCACGCGGCTAATCTTGGCGTACAGGGTCCGCCTTACATTGTCGGCCTTGTTCAGGTCGAGCGATGGGCCGCCGCGCGCGCGATCGAGTCGGCCGGAGACGGCGAGCCAGGCGTCGCGCCAGGCCTCGAAGTCCAGCCGGCGCGGCGTGTGCCGCCAGAGCGAATGATTTTCCGGATCTTTCTCGGTATTGCGTGTGACGTTCATGCTGCTCAGTTGATACGCGCGCGAAAGCATGATCTCGCGGTGCAGCCAGTGGAGCGACCAGCCGTTCTCCATGAAGCGCACGGCGAGCGTGTCCAGCAACTGGGGATGACTCGGTCGATCGCCGAGCCGGCCGAAGTTGCTCGGCGTGCCGACGATCCCGCGGCCGAAATGGTAATGCCAGACGCGATTGACGATGACGCGCGCGGTCAGTGGATTCCTGGGTGACGCGATGGCCAAGGCCAGGTCGCGGCGTGTGAACTTGGCGCTTCCTCGCACGCCCGTTCCCTCTTCCGGGGGGAGCGAGGGGGAATTGTGCAGCACCCGGAGATAGCCCGGCGGCGCTGCTTCGCCAACGCGTTTGACGTTGCCGTTTTTGTAGACGCGCATTGGCGTACCGCCGCCGCTGATGATGTGCGCCATCGGCAAGCGGGGCGGCGCTTCCTTGCGCAGGCGATCGAGGTCCGCCTTGCGCTGGGCAATTTCTTTCTTGCTCACTTCGGTGGTTTTTCCCGTGGCCTGCTTCTTGGTTGCGGCCTTGAGACGTGCCTCCGCCTCCTTTAATTTTTTTTGCCACGTCGTGAATCGTTCGGCGGTCTTCGCGTCGGCAAGCGGCGCAACTGTGAGGTTCGAGCCGTGGTACGCCGCCGCCAGGGAGTAGTAATCTCGCGTCGGGATCGGGTCGTACTTGTGATCGTGGCAGCGCGCACACGCAACGGTCAAACCCAGCAGGCCGCGCGTGAGGGTGTCGATGCGGTCGTCCAGTTCGTCGGCGATGACCTGATCGGCGACCGACCCGCGATGGTATTCCGCCCCCAGTCCCTGGAAGCCGAGGCCCGCGAGTTTCACGAAACGATCCGGCTCGGAATCGTCAAGCAGATCGCCTGCCAACTGCAAGCGCAGGAAGCGATCATAGGGCATGTCGCGATTGAGCGCTTGCACCACCCAATCGCGATAGCGATACGCATGGGGCCGATTATTCACGAAGGCCAGAGCCTTGTCCTCGGCATAGCGTGCAACATCCAGCCAGTAGCGACCCCAGCGCTCGCCATGATGCGGCGAGGCCAGGAGACGGTCGACGACCTTCGCGAACGCGGCGGGAGAGGCGTCCTTGAGAAACTCGTCCATCTCTTCCAGCGTGGGCGGCAAGCCGATCAGGTCGAATGTCGCGCGCCGCAACAGATCGCGCCGGGACGCGAGGCCGACTTGCTTGAGATCGCGTTTCTCCAATTCGGCGAGAATGAAATGGTCGATCTCGCGAATCGGCCAGGTTTTGTCCTTGACCCTGGGCAGCGGCGATTTGACCGGCGGCCGAAACGCCCAGAACTGGCGTGCTTTATTCCAGTCGATTTCCTTGGCGACCAGCGGCGCCTTGCCATCCCGCGGATCGGGGGCCCCCATTCTGACCCACGCTTCAAAATCGGCAAGCACGGCGCTGGCCAACTTTCCTTTGGGAGGCATCTTCGTGTCGTCAACGTATCGGAGCGCCTTGAGCAACGTCCCCTCTTGAATCTTGCCGGGAACGAGCGCCGGTCCACTGATGCCGCCCTGCAAAAGGCCACTGCGCGTGTCCAGCAGAAGGCGAGCTTTGAGTCTCTTGTTTTTTTTGGCATCGGCGGAGTGGCACTGGTAACAATACTCGACCAGAACGGGCCGGATCTTCTTTTCAAAAAACTCGATGCCCGGACTGTTGCTCTGCGCATGACAGGGAGACGCCGACAGGAAAAAAGGAAACGCGAGCGCCAGACCGAAAGTCAAATCGCGTGGATTCATCGGAAGGTTCTCCTGAACTTGCAAGTGCTGGCGGGACGCCCTTGTGGCTCTGGCGGGAGATTCGGCGGCTTCCTTCTAATATACTGTACGCGCTCAAGATTTTCACAATTATTACGAGCCGCGACCGAAAGGGAGCGTTGGTTGGGCTTGTTCCTGCTCCCTTCGGTGGCGCTCAGGCCCGGAAAACCGGCGGATTGTTTTTTCCAGGTAGACCTGTAGACAAGCTGGGTCGCCGAAAAGGAAGGATTGCAGGAACTCCATGTCTCCTCCCCCGCCTGGCAAGGACCGGCTCCTGAGCCTGTACCGCAAGATGGTGCTCATTCGCCGATGCGAGGAGCAACTCGCGAAGTCGCATCAGCGCGGACTGATCCACGGCGCATGCCATACTTACGTCGGGCAGGAGGCGATTGCCGTGGGCGTTTGCGCCCATCTGCGCACCGAGGACGCGGTGTTCAGCACCCATCGCGGGCATGGCCATGCTCTCGCAAAAGGCGTATCGGCCGAGCAACTGATCGCGGAGCTTTATGGCCGGGCGACCGGTTGTTCGCGCGGGCGCGGCGGGTCGATGCACCTGTTCGCGCCGGAGGTCGGCATGATGGGGACCAGCGGCATCGTGGGGCCGTGCATCCTTCAGGCCGCCGGCGCCGGGTACAGCTTCCGCTTGTTGAAGCGCGACAACGTGGGCGTGGCGTTTTTCGGCGACGGCGCGGTGAACAATGGCGCTTTTCATGAGGGGTTGAACCTCGCCAGCATCTGGAAACTGCCGGCAGTTTTTGTCTGCGAGAACAACGAATTTGCCACGGAGGTGCCGTTCAAATATTCCGCCGGCAACCCGACGGTCGCCAGCCGGGCGGCCAGCTATGGCATGGCGGGGGTCGATCTCGACGGCAACGACGTGCTGGCCATTCATGCGGCAGCGACAGACGCGATCGAGCGTGCCCGCCAGGGCGGCGGGCCGACGCTGCTGGAATGCCGAACCTATCGCACGCGGGCCCACGCCGAGGGGATGGGTGATTTCACCTACCGCACGCGGGAGGAAGTGGAGGCCTGGAAACCGCGCTGCCCGATCGCGCGCCTGCGTGCCCACCTCCTCGGCGCGGCGCTCGCCAGCGAAACGGAGTTGGCAAATCTCGATGCGGAGATCAGCGCGGAGGTCGAGGCGGCGCATGGCGCCGCCGAAAAAGCCAGCTGGCCCGATCCTGCCTGTGCGGCAACCCACGTTTTCGCCGGGCCGGCTCGTCCCGTCACCACGCCACCAACGCCGGCTGGCGCCCGCGAAATCAGCTACATGCAGGCCACGCTCGAAGCACTTTCTTTTGAGATGAAACATAACCCGCGTATCTTCGTGCTTGGCGAAGGCATCGGCCAGCGCGGCGGAAACTTCAAGACCACGGCCGGACTTTACGATCTTTATGGTCCCGAACGGCTCCGCGACACGCCCATCAGCGAACGCGGCTTCGTGGGCCTGGGCGGCGGCGCGGCCATGACCGGCTCCCGTCCCGTAATCGACTTCATGTTCGCCGACTTCGTCCTCGACGCCGTCGGCGAAATCATCAACCAGATCGCCAAGATTCAATACATGAGCGACGGTCGCATCAAGATGCCGATCCTGCTGCGTGGCTGCATCGGCATCGGCCACTCGGCGGCGACACACCACTCGGGCAACTACTACCCGATGTACGCTCACTTCCCCGGCCTGCGCGTCGTCGTGCCCTCGACGCCCTACGATGCCAAGGGGTTGCTGCACCATGCCCTTCGCTGTGATGACCCGGTGCTTTTCCTGGAACATCGCGAACTGCTGTCGCTGAAAGGCTCGACGCCGGAAGGCGATTACGAAATCCCCTTTGGTCAGGCGGCCGTCGTCCGCGAGGGAAAGGACGTGACCGTGGTTGCTCTCGCGCTCATGGTCCAGCACGTGCTGAAAGCCAGCGCGACCCTGGCGGCGGAAGGAATCTCCGTGGAATTGATCGATCCGCGCACGGTGGCCCCACTCGATGTCGACACGATCGCCCAGTCGGTGCGAAAGACGGGCCGCCTGTTGATCGTCGATGAGGCGTTCATGCCGTTCGGCATCGGCGCGGAAATCGCCGCCCAGATTGCCGACCGTGGCTTCGACGATCTTGACGCCCCCGTTCGCCGACTCAACGGCGTGCACACGCCGACGCCGTACAGTCCGACGCTCGAAAGTGCCGTGGTTCCAAACGTCGAGCAAATCGCGCAGGCGATACGAAGTCTGGTGAGCGAATAGTTTCACCGTTTGCGGTTTAGCGCTCGCATGGCGCCAGGCGGGCGCTAAACCGCAAGCGGCGGCGGGAGTAAAACGTGGCGATCCCCATCACCGTTCCCCGGCTTGGCTGGAACATGGAGCAGGGCATCTTTGCCGGCTGGCTCAAGGCCGATGGCGCGGCGGTTCGGGCGGGCGAATCGCTCTTCACGCTCGAAAGCGAAAAGGCCACCCAGGACATCGAGGGCTTTGACGACGGCGTCCTCCACATCGCGCCCGATGGGCCACGCCAGGGGGATATTGTGCCGGTTGGCGCCATCATCGGCTTCGTGCTGGAACCAGGCGAAGCCATTCCCGCGCTGACCAGCCCTGCCGCCGCGCCGCCAAAGAAAGAGATGCTCGCCGCCACGGAAAGAGTTCCAGCGACGCAGGGGCCGCGCCGCACCGAGCCGGCCAGTTCGCCGCGAGCGCGACGCACGGCCGCAAAGCTCGGTGTTGACTGGCGACATGCGAAGGGGACGGGCCAGACTGGCCGCATTCGCGAACGCGATGTGCTCGCCCTGACCGCACCCGCTGGTTCGACGCGCCGGATCATTGCGGAACGGATGCTGGCCAGCCAGCGCTCCACCGCACCCGTTACCCTCATGACCACGGTTGACGCGACCGCCCTCGTCAAGTTGCGCAAACAATGGAAAGTTGTCAGCGACCTCATTCCCACGTTTACCGATCTCCTCGTCAAGTTGGCGGCCAGCGCCATCGAAAAGCATCCGCTGCTCAATTCCCGCTGGGAAAACGATCGTGTCGTCGCCTCGGGCGGCGTCCACATCGGCATCGCCGTCGATACCGAGGCGGGCTTGCTGGTTCCGGTTCTTCGCGATGTTTCAACCTTGAGTTTGAAGGATTTGGCGGCCCAGACGCGCGACCTGATCGAACGCGCCCGGCAGCGCAAACTCTCCGCCAACGAAATGCAAGGCGGCACGTTCACGGTCACCTCGCTTGGCGCCTTCGGCATCGATGCCTTCACGCCGATCATCAATTATCCGGAATGCGCCATCCTCGGCATTGGCCGGATTCGGCGCTGTCCGGTTGTCGTCGATGACGCGATCGTGATCCGCGACCAGGTGACGTTGAGCCTGACCTTCGACCACCGTATCGCCGACGGCGCTCCGGCAGCGCGGTTTCTCCAAACGTTGAGCGTGCTCATTGAAAAAGCCGAATTCGTTTAGCGCCCGCGTGACGCCAGGCGGGCGCCAAACGAATTCGTCAACCGCCAGGTGCGACATGAAATGCGATTTGACGGGCAAGGTAAGCTTGGTCACGGGCGCGGCGCGCGGCATCGGGCAGGCGATTGCGGATCGCCTTGCCGTCAACGGAAGCCGGGTCGTCTATACCGATCTCGATCTTGCGGCGACGGAAGCCGCGGCGGCCCAGTCCGCCGGGGCGAAGGGGTTACGCATGGATGTCACGCGCCCGGCGGAGGTTGAAGAGGTCATTCATGGAATCGTGGCGGAGTTTGGCCGGCTCGATATTCTGGTCAACAACGCGGGGGTCAACACCCTCGCCCATCGTGTGACCATTGATCAGTTTCCACGCGAGGAATGGGATCGCCTCCTGAGCGTTGACCTGACGGGCCTTTACGACGTGAGCCGATTCGCCGCCCGCGTGATGCGCACCCAGGGAGCCGGGCGCATCATCAACATCGCCTCGATTGTCGGCCTGGTCCCCTTGCGTTTGCAGTGCGCCTTCGTGGCCGCCAAGGCGGGGGTCGTGAACTTGACGAAGGCAATGGCCCTGGAACTGGGGCCGCACGGCATTCTCGTCAACGGCATCGCTCCTGGTTCGACCCTGACCGAGGGGACCAGGCAACTGTTCTACGGCGAAGGAGGCACGTTCCGGGAGCATGTGCAGCGGATGCTCGATCACGTTCCGCTGGGCCGACCGGCGACCACGGATGAAATCGCCGTCGCCGCGTTGTTCCTGGCGGATCCGGAGAACAGCTACATGAACGGGCATATTCTGACCGTGGACGGCGGCTGGACGGCGGGGTATACACGCGATTTCTAGCGAGGTTTCCACCTCAGACCAAAGCAACCCACGCATACTAGCCCGAAGCGTAAGCGAGGGATCGCTTGCAACGGAAAACCTCGCTAACGCTTCGGGCTAGTATGCAAACTTGACTCAATCGCCATGAGTTTCGC
>JACPPF010000073.1 GCA_016191165.1 Planctomycetota bacterium | reverse complement strand
TCGACAATCGCCCACTGTTCGTCCGTGACATCCGTTGGGTAGACCTTGTTCATCAGCTGCCCGTCCTTGAGCTAGAGCGTTCGTGGAAGAATTCGCCCTAGAATGGTTTATGACATCTGCTACTTCCCGGATAGACTCTAACATTCGACCAGGCCATCAAGCTCGCCGCGCAGACGTTTGAGGACACGCCCCTTGGCGAGTAGCACAGCGTTTGCCGACAGCCCCAACTCGGCGGCGACCGTGGCTGGGGACGCGCCTTCGAGGACGAGTCGGCTGAACGCCTGCCACGTCGCGGGCGTGAAGTCTTGCTGCACGAGCTTCATGGCTCGCGCAGCAAGGTGGCGGTCATGATCGCGGTCCCATTCTTTGCTAAGAGCGCTGTCGGGCGACTCCAGTTCGTCGAGGCGATCGAGGAAGTCGCTGGCGCCGGTCGCGATGGGGCGATTCTGGCGGGCACGGAAGAAATTCTTGAGGCGGTTGGCGAGGATGCCGCGCAGCCAGGCGCGAAAGGCGCCGGGATGCTGTCGATCGAAACGGTTCACTTCGCGCACCACCGCCGTCAGCGTCTCCTGGGTCAGGTCGTCCGCGTCGGTCTCACTCACGCCGGCGCGCAAGCACCAGGCGCGCAGCAGCGGCTGGTACAGATGGACCATGCGCCGCCAGTCTCCTTCCGTGGGAGTGCCGGTCAGGCGGTCGAGCAGGCTGACGGAGGTTTCCAAGACTGATTCCTCAATGCATTGGGGCTGTGCATTTCCGAGCCTGAGCGCCAGCGAAGGGCAAATCGTGGCCCTTCGCTTGGCGCTCAACTCGGCCAGGCCCTATAGGAGCGTGCGATTCCGCTGAATGCGAACACCGTAGGGTGGGTCGAAGTACTCCGAGGCCCACCATTGCGACTTGCTTCTTGCACGATCGGTGGGCCTCGGAGTACCTCGACCCACCCTACCGGCTGAAGCAGAATCACGCACGGTGATTTAGTAAGCGATCTTCGCGCCGGGCAGCCGCCACAGGTAAATCACCCAGCCGTCGCCGCTGGCCCCGGCGGCGTAGCGGCCGTCCGGTGAAATGCCCAGGTTGCCCATCGGAACGGGCCCCCGTACGTCGAAGCGAACAATCTCCTTGCCGCTCTCCAGGTCCAGATAGCGAACTGTTGCATCCGCGGTGGAGGCGTAGAGCAGGCGTCGGCCGTCGGCGGACCAGCTCCAGGCGTGAGGTGGGGCTTTATCCAGGTGGGCCTGAATTTCCCTGGGTTCCAGCTTCAGGACGCGCGCCGGTTTGTCACCGCCCCAGTTCCACCACTCCTTGATAAATTCATTGGCGGCATTCTTGCCGACCACTTCCACTTGCCGGCTGTCCGCCCAGATTTGCCACGGCTTCGTCGCGCCGGAGTGCTTCCAGCTGTGGACCTCCTTGAAAGTGGTCGTGTCCCACAAATACCAGCGTTCCCTGGACCAGGTTACCAAGTGTCGGCCATCGTCCGTGTACCTGGAGAGGTAGTGACCGGCCAGGACCGCCAGTTCCTTTCCGGAGGCAATGTCCCAGACGCGAACGGACTTGTCAAGGCTCCCGGTCGCGGCTTGTTTGCCGTCGGGACGGACGCGGATGCCGTTAATCCAGTCCGTGTGGCCCGCCGCGAACGGGTGGACCTCCTTGCCGGTGGCAAAGTCGTACAGGTGAAGCTTCTTGTCCGACGCCGTGGACAGGATCTGCTTGCCATCGGGCGTGAACGCGGCACATTCATTGCCCGGGAATTCGAGCACCTGCTTGCCCGTCGCCACCTCCCAGACGCGCGCGCTGCCCATTCCCGTTACCAGGTAGTAGCGGCTATCGGGCGAAAACGTCGCGACGTACATGTGCCGGCCCGGCCAGTCGATACGGCGCACCTCGCCGACCTTCTCGGGCGTCGGCTCGGGCAGACGCCACAGGTACACCCAGCCGTCGCCGTTGGCGCCAGCGGCGTAGCGGCCGTCCGGCGAAAGGCCCAGGAGACCCATTGGAATGGGCCCGCGCACGTCGAAGCGAACGATCTCCTTGCCGCTAACCAGGTCCAGGTAGCGAACCGTTCCATCAGCGGTGGAGATGTAGAGCAGGCGCCGGAGGTCGGTGGACCACCGAAAGGGCTGAAGCGGGGGATCCAGGGAGGCCTGAGTTTCCTTGGGGTCCAGCTTCAGGACGCGCACCGGTTCGTCGCGCCCCCAGTCCCACCACTGCACCACGAACTCTCCAGCGGCATTCTTGGCGACCCCCACCATTTGCCGGCCGTCTCCCATGACCTGGAACGGCTGCGGTTGCGTCGGACTGAACTTCCAGGTGCTAAATTTCTTGAAAGTGGTCGCGTCCCAGAGATGCCAGCCTTCCTTGGACCAGGTTACAAAGTGTCGGCCGTCGGGCGTGTACCTGGCGAGGTAGTGATCGGCCAGGACCGCCAGTTCCTTCCCGGAGGCAACGTCCCAGACGCGAACGGTCCTGTCAAGGCTCCCGGTCGCGGCCTGTTTGCCGTCGGGAGAGAGGTGAAAGCCCGTGATCAAGGCAGTGTGGCCGGCCGCGAACGGGCGGACCTCCTTGCCGGTGGCAAAGTCCCACAGGTGAAGTTTCTTGTCCAGCCCCGTGGACAGGATCTGCTTGCCATCGGGCGTGAACGCGGCCATTTCATTGCCCGGGAATTCGAGCACCTGCTTGCCCGTCGCCACCTCCCAGACGCGCGCGCCGCCCACTCCCGTTACCAGGTAGTAGCGGCTATCGGGCGAAAACGTCGCGAAGTACGTGTGCCGGCCCGCCCAGTGGAAGCGGCGGACCTCGCCGACCTTCACCGGCGGCACGCGTTTCCAGATGCTGTAGTTCACGCCGCCGCCGCCCTGGAATGTGCTCGGCCTCGGGGCCTGGTTGTAGGAGTGGCACCAGTGCAGCGTGTCGCCTTCGATCTTGTAGATGGCCGAAGAAGAGTCTCCGGGATTGGTCGCGTGCCCCTTCCAATCAAGATCGGCCGTTCGCGGTTTCGCCGTCGGATCGATCCGCTTCACGGTGGCGGATTGATATTTATAAGGGCGGCCCCCCAACCGCGCTTCCACCCGGTTCCCTGTGAAAGTCCAGACCTGGGATTCATCCTCGCTGCGGATGTCGATTCCGTTGCTTGTGACCAAACGCCAGGTCCCCTCGAGTTCGCGCAGCGCCTTCTCGACGGCCGCTTCATGAGCCGCCTTCGGATCGAAAGAGACGCGCACGATCTCTCTGCTGCCGCGATGGAGCGTGAACTCCTTCGCCGACAGCGTCAGGCCGTCCTTGCCCTTGGCGATTTCAAGCTGGTAAGTGCCGGCCCTGAGCGTGACTTCGCGGCCCGTCTTGTTGTCGATGAGCCTGACCTCTTCTCCTCCCTGTGTGACGCGGACTTCGATGTCGTCGTCCGTAGTCTCGATCGTCAGCAGTCCCTGGTTCGTGGAAAAGCGATAGATGGCCGGACCATTGAGCCAACCGATCAAACCAGCGGCGAGAGCGAGCAGTGCAACCAGCGCATACCGGGCGGAGCGCGCTGGGCGTTGCGGCGCAGTAACTCGTGTGAATGGTTCGAGCGCCTTCGCGACAGCGGCGGCACTCTCGTAGCGGTCGCCTGGCTGCTTCGCCATCATCTTCGCGACGACGGCCGCCAGACCTTCGGGAAGTTCGGGCCGCAGCGCGCGGATCGGCTTCGGCTCCTGCGTGCGATGGCCGTCGAGCTTGCGCAGGATCGACTCGTCCGGAAACGGCACGCGGCCTGTCAGCAAGTGATAAAGCGTGCAGCCGAGGGCGTAGACATCGCTCTTGAATTCTGCTAGGTGCGAGTCCTCGGCCTGCTCCGACGCGATGTAGTCCGGCGTGCCGACGACCATGTTGACGCCGGTAAGCCCGGCCTGGCCCGTGCCCGCGTCGAACAGCACCGCCAGTCCGAAATCGAGAATCTTGATCGTGCCATCGGGCGTGCGCATCAGATTCTGCGGCTTCAGATCGCGGTGAACGAGCCCCTTCTCGTGAGCATGCTGCAGTCCGAGCGCGGCCTGGCGAATGGCATCGCATGCCTCGGTGATCGGCAGCGGGCCCCGGGTGCGAACTTCGTCCGCGAGGCTGACTCCTTCCACATACTCCATCACCAGCAGCGGCGTATCGCCGGCTTCGTCCGCATCGAACGCGGTGACGATATTGGGATGGTGCAGCCGCGCGGCGCTCTGGGCCTCGCGGCGAAAGCGATCGGCGGCGCCCGGCTTGGCGAGAATCTCCGGCCGGATCACCTTGACGGCGACCTGTCGCCCCATCACCTTGTGCTCAGCCAGCCAGACTGCGCCCATACCACCCTGGCCGAGCAGGCGCAGCGGCCGATACCGCGGATGGTCCGCCAGCAAGGTAGGCACCTCAATCGACTCGGGGGCGCCGCTGCATTGCCAGATGGCGGTCAACTGGCCTTTGCCGGCCGGCATCGGCGTGGTCAAGGTCGCAGCCTGGGTCAGTGAGACTGCCGTATCGGAAAAGGACTGGGCCGACTGAAGCAAGGCCGTGAACGAGTCGCCCTGCGATTCTGCCAGCACGTGGGCGCACTCGTTACATCGGGCAACATGCCCTTCGACCTCATTAAAGGTGGAGTCATCCAGTTGACCAAGTGCCAACGATCCAAGAATTTCGAACGATGGATGCTGTTCAGATGTGCGGTTCATCGGCTTGCTCCTGTTACGTTCATGTGAAACGTCCCACTATGGTAGTGCATGAACCGCGAATAACTGTCGCGAAAACAAATCGGATCCAAACAAAACGTGGTTATGAGATCAATATGCCTGATTCGATCGACTTGTATTTGATTGCAAGAGACGAAGCCCATTGAACGCCGATTTCCGCAGAGCGTAATGCGATGACAATTTCCGGCGTCAAACCACGGTTTTTCCGTGGTTTGGCTCTGTCATTTGGCATCGCATTTTTTGCGTTTTTGACCCATGGCCGCTCGGTTTCACGCCAGCCCGT
>JACPPF010000046.1 GCA_016191165.1 Planctomycetota bacterium | reverse complement strand
AGACAAGCGGCGGCGCAAAAGGGTTTGGCATGACGGACATCCTTGCCCAGGAGATCGGGGCGGTTTGCCAGCTTGACGTAAACGCCCCGTTTTGTCCAGGCCAATTGCAGCTGTGCAGCGATTTGTGAAATGGTCATCTAGGTTATTACTGTATACCCCGTGTTTAACCAAGAAAGGTCCGCCATGAAAAGATTCCTGTTTGCCTGCGCTTTTGTCGTGCTGGGCACGGTCACCCCGGCTACGGTTCGCGCTGATGTAAAACTGCCTGCCGTGATTGGCAGCCATATGGTGCTTCAGCGGGATCGGCCCTTGCCCATTTGGGGCTGGGCCGAACCGGGCGAAGCGGTATCGGTCACCTTCGAGGATCAAAAAGTCAGCGCCAAGGCCGACGACAAGGGACGGTGGAAGGTGACTCTGAATCCCGTCAAGGCCGACGGCAAAGCCCACACCATGACGATCGCCGGCAAGAACAATATCGTGCTTGAGGACATCCTGATCGGCGAAGTTTGGCTCGGCTCGGGGCAGTCGAACATGGAATGGTCGATCAACGCGTCCCAGGCGGCCAAGGTTCACCGGGCCGAAGCCAGCAAGCCGAACATTCGACTGATGCAGATTCCCCGGGTCCAGTCCGGGGCCCCCGCGGCGGATGTCAAGGCGAGCTGGGAGGTTTGTTCCCCCAAGACGATTGGGCGATTCTCAGCCGTTCTCTACCACTTCGGCGATCATCTCCAGAAGGAACTCAACGTGCCGGTTGGTTTGATCAACGCCTCGTGGGGCGGCTCGCCGATCGAACCGTGGATCGTCGAGGGGAAAAAATCCGGCGGCATGTACAACGGCATGATCGCCCCGTTGCAACCGTTTACCGTCAAGGGCTTCACCTGGTATCAGGGCGAGAGCAACGTCGGCAGCGGCATGAAATATCGCGACAACATGGACCGACTCATCAAGGGCTGGCGCGGCGCCTGGGGCGCGGAACTGCCGTTCTACTTCGTGCAAATCGCACCCTGGTCCGGCTACGGCCCCGGCAAGCTGCCCCCGCTCTGGGAGGCCCAGGTCGCCAGCCTCAAGATTCCTGGCACCGGCATGACGGTCATGACCGATCTGGTGGACAACATCCGCGACATCCATCCAGGCAACAAACAACCCGTCGGCCACCGACTCGCCCTCTGGGCCCTCGCCAAAGACTACGGCAAGAAGGACCTCGTCTACAGCGGCCCGCTCTACAAGGGGATCAAGATCGACGGAGGCAAGGCCCGCATTCAGTTCGCCCACGTGGGCGGAGGTTTGCAAGCCCGCGACGGAAAGGCCCTGAGCGAATTCGAGATCGCCGGCAAGGATGGCAAGTTCGTCGCGGCCGAGGCGACCATCGACGGCGCCACCGTGGTCGTGCATTCCGCCGCCGTGGCCCAGCCGACCCAGGTTCGCTTCGGTTGGCGCAACACGCCCAATCCCAATCTCATGAACAAAGAAGGCCTACCGGCATCGCCTTTCCGCTCTCAAAACTGGCAAGGCGGGACCGCGGAATAGGGGCTGTTCGACCAGATGGGAACATCCGTGGTCCGCGGAACGAAAAAATCCCATCCTCGGAGTAAGGTGCGTGGCACAGGCGCCTTGCCTGTGCCACCAAATAACGACCGCGCCGCGAGCCGAATCGCCTGTGGCGTCAAACAAGGTTCTTGCGTTACCCCCGGCTCATCGGGTAAAACTATTCCATGAGCGTTTTGATCATCCTGCACGGCCCCGATACCGGACAGCATTTCGCGTTGAATCCGAATCGGACCATCCTGGGCCGCAATACCGACTGTGACATTCCCCTGACTGGCAAGCAGGTAAGCCGGCAGCACGCGCACATCGATCGCCGGGACGCACGCTACTACCTTCAAGATCTTGGCAGCAGCAACGGCACCTATTTGAACGGTAAGCGCCTGACGCCGCACGTGTCGAACCTTTTGACCGATCGGGATACTTTTCAACTCGGGCCCTACCTCTTTGGATTGCGCACGACGGCGCCCTCCGGCGTCACGGAGGCAGATTCCCCCGTGGTCGTGCGCGAGATGGTCAGCGCGACGAGCGTAAACGAACGGCTTTTTGCCCAGGATCCCGCGGCCAAGCTGCAAGTCGTGCTGGAGATTTCGCAACACCTGGCCCGGACGCTGGAGGTCGAGCCGCTCCTGGACAAGCTGCTCGAACAGTTGACGAAACTGCTCCCCCAGGCCGATCGATTCCTCGTGATCCTGTGCGAAGGCGACCAGTTGGTTCTGCGCGCCCAGCGAACCCGCAAGGGACAGGACCTTTCCTCCCTTTCCTTTAGTCGAACCATTGTCCAGCGCGCCTTGAAGGAAGGTGTGGGACTTCTGAGCGACGACTTGCAGAGCGACCATCGCTATCAGGCGAGCCATTCGATCACGTCGCTCGATTTGCACTCGATCATTTGCGTGCCGCTCATCAATCAAGACGGGCATCGTCTGGGTGTCATTCAGGTGGACCGCCTGTGCCAGGGCTTCGGATTCCGCGTGGAGGACCTGCATCTGGTGACCGCGATCGGCATGCAGGTTGCCGTTGTCCTTGAGAATGTCGCCCTCCATGCGGAACAATTGCGCGAGCAACGGCTGCGACAAGAACTTGCCCTGGCCCAAGAGATTCAGCAAGGCTACCTCCCCGACGAACTGGAAGGTTTTCCCAGCGCCGACTTCGAGATTCACGGCCATGTTTTTCCGGCCCGGCAGGTGGCGGGGGATTTTTACGACTTTGTGAAGGCGCCGTCAGGCCAGCTGGCGTTTTTCATCGGCGATGTTTCCGGGAAGGGGATGCCGGCGGCTTTGTACATGATCGCGGTGCGGACCTTGTGCCGCCATCTCGTGAAGGAAACGACGAGTCCCGCGCAGCTTTTCCCGCGGCTCAACGCGGAACTGGCGGCGGAAAATCCCACCTGCATGTTCGTGACCCTTGAACACGGACGATATGAGCCAGCGACAGGACGGGTCCAGCTATCCTCGGCCGGGCATCCACCGCCGTTCTTGCGCCGCGCGGACGGGACGGTCGAGTCGGTTGCCTTGCGACCGGGCCGATTGCTTGGCTTCGACGTGGAACCCCTCGTTTTTCCCGAGGTCATGATTGAGCTAGCACCCGGCGACGCCCTGTTCTTCTTTACCGACGGCTTCTTCGAAGCCCGCGAAAGCAAAGAACGCGCGATGTTTGGGCTCGAGCGCATTCGGGCGTTTGTTAGTGGTTGCACGCCGGGCAAGTCCCTGGCGGACTGTACCGAGGCTGCCAAGGCCCTTCTCGACGATTTCACCAGTTCGAAGGATTTGCAGGACGACCTGACGTTGCTCATCCTGCGACGCCGGCTCTAGCGGCTTGCGGCTTAGCATGGACCCGGGGGCTGCGACAAGGAGCTTTCATGCCACAGCGAAAACGGATTGCCGTCTACCCCGGCGTCTTCGATCCGGTCCACTACGGGCATCTCGATGTGATTGCCCGAGGCTGCCGGCTGGTCGACAAACTGGTCGTCGGCGTGGGCGACAATCCGGAGAAAGCATCGCTCTTCAGTCAGGAAGAACGCGTCAAGCTGCTGAAACGCGCCGTCACGGAATTCGACAACGTCGCGGTTGTTCCCTTTCAGGGCCTGGCGGTGCAATTCGTTCGCAGTATCGGCGCACGCGTGATGCTGCGTGGCATCCGCACCACCAGCGACATGGAGTACGAATTCACCATGTCGATCATGAACGCCATGATGGACTCCGAAGTCGAAACCATCTTCCTGATGGCCCGCGAGCACTACTCCCACGTCAGCAGCACCCTGCTCAAGCAGATCGCGTCCATGGGTGGCAATCTCGAACCGTTCCTGCCCGCGAACATCCGCGAGGCTTTAATCGAACGTCTGGCGCGGGAGCGCCGCAAAAACCCGTGATGTGCCGCTTGCGGCGTAGCGGTCGCCAGTTCGCTGACGGGCGTTTTACAGCACGCCCGGGCAAGCCAGGCAAGAGGCGCAAACCAGTCAGACTTCAAACCGCCGTTGACCGCACGCCCGTGTTGGTCTATCATCCCGCCGCGCGCGGGGTGGGTGCGCACAGGCACAAGGCGGGATTGTCATGGCGTTGCGGAAATGGATTGTCCGCGGCATCGTTTGGGGCATCGTCGGCGCCTGCGCCGTCGGCGCTGTCGCGTATCAACGCTGGACCAACGCCGCGGCCGTGCGCGAGCAGGTGATCGCTCAACTCAGCATCGTCTTTCCCGGTGCCCACGTCAGCGTCGATTCGGCTCAACTTCATGTGTTGGGCTTCATCAAGGTCACTGGCCTTCGGTTCACGCGGCGCGACGATCCAGGCCGGCATGAGTTCCTGCATGTTCCCTCGGCCATCTTTTATCACGACAAGGAGAAGATCCTCGAGGGCGAACTGAAGCTCCGCAAGATTGAGCTGATTCGCCCGCGCTTGCGCGTGCGCCGCGGGCGCAACGGCAAGTGGAATGTGCAAGGCTTGACGCGACCGCCGACGGGGGACGTGCTGCCGCCCCTGCCCGCGCTGGTCATTCACCACGGCATCCTGATCATCGAGGATCGCTCCGACCCGGCCAAGGCAACGATGCTCGAAATCAACGACATCGGCGTCACGCTCGTCAACGATCCGTTGCCGCGCATCGCGGTTCGCGGCGCCGCCAACTCCGATCTCATGGGCAAGTTACACCTTTACGGTTCGTTCGATCGTCGGACCAACGAGTCGCACCTCTCGTTTCGCGCCAGACAAATTCCGTTGACCCACAATTTGTTGGCACGCCTGCCGGTGAACTGTCCGGCTGAGTTTCTCGTGGGCCTGCAACTCAGCGCCAGGGCCGATGTCGAAGGAAAGGTCTCCTTTCATCCCAGCCAGGCGCAGCCGTGGTATTATGACATTCATTGCGAAATCAAGGACGGCAGCGTCGAGCACCCGCGTCTGCCTTTGCCGCTTGTCGGGCTCCAGGTCAAGGCGCACTGCAACACCGGAACCCTTCGGCTTGAGAGCTTGACCGCCCACTCCGGGAAGACCGAAATCGTGGCGCATGGGGTTGGACAGCTGCCACGCATCGACCAGGAATTCGAGGTCCATCTGGATCTCAAGCACGTCCAGCTCGGCGAAAAGTTAGCCAAACGTTTGCCAATAAAGTTTAGCGACCTCCACAAGCTGTTCGATCCCAACGGCCCGACCACGATTCACATTGACTGCGCCCGGCACGAGGGGCAATGGGTGCCGCTCGCCTCGGGCGAGCCGTCTCAGGTCTCGCTCAGGCCCGAGTTCATTTCGCTGGCCTTCAAGGGTTTTCCCTATCCGCTCGAACGGGCCAAGGGCGATGTGGACTACAACTTGCTAACCAAATTCGTGCGCGTCGATCTGACGGCCCAGGCAGGCGATCGGCCGGTCATCTTGCAGGGACACTGGAACGGCGAAAAAGCCGATGCCGACGTTCGGTTTGACATCCGGGCGGACAATATCCCCATCGATGACAAATTGCTCAAATCGCTGCCTCCCATGCTCAAGGATGTCGTTCGCTCGTTTAATGCCACGGGAAAATTCGACCTCCGATCCCACATCCACAAGGATCCAGGCAAGCCCTTTCGCAACGAGTTCCATATCCACGTCCACGATGCCACGGTCAAGTGGGATCAGTTTCCGTACCCCCTGGACAAGGTCAGCGGATTCGTCGACATTTATCCCGAGCACTGGGAATTTCACGACTTCCAGGGAATTCACAAGGGCGGGCACGTGCTCCTGAACGGCAAGTCAATCCCGCGCGTCGAAAACGGCGAGAAGACCTTCGGCATTTCGCTGGAAATCACCGGTCGAAATATTTCTCTCGACAATGCGCTGCGCGATGCCTTGCACAAGATGCCTCAAATGTACAACGCCTGGGACACCTTCAACCCCACGGGGCAACTTTTCTTCACGGCGGCGATTGAACGACCGAGCCCCGATCTCAACGATCTGGACGTGCAACTCGATGCCCGCGGCTGCACCGCCAAACCCAGGTTTTTCCCCTATTCCGTGCAGGACATCAGCGGCAAGTTTCGCTTTCGCAAGATGCGTCTGGAGATCGCCAAGTTGCGTGCCAGGCATGACAAGGCCCTGATCGCCCTGGAACGCGGGACCGTGGATCTTCATCCGCGCGGCGGATATTATGCGAAATTCGACGAGCTACAGATGCAAGGCCTGCGGTTCGACGAGGAGTTTATCCAGGCGCTGCCGGGCAAACTCAAATCCGCCGCCCAGGCCCTCCGCCTGAATGACGCGCTGCGCGTCAAGACGAAGCTCATCATCGCCCAGCCGCCCGAGACGGGCAAACCGCCGGATGTCTACTGGGACGGGCAGGCCTGGCTTTACGGGGCTGCCTTCACGACCGGGCTGGAGTTCAGCAACGTTACCGGCACGCTCGCGTGCATCGGCCGGTATGACGGCCGGCAAATCGTCGGCGTGGACGGCAACGTCGTCCTCGACCGCGCCACCCTCTTCAATCAGCCGTTCAAGAACGTTCATGCCAAGTTCCAGATGCGCGAAAACACGCCCGATGTGCTCCTCATCGGCCTGCGCGCGCCGATCTATAGCGGCGACATTACCGGTCAACTGCGCGTCGAGTTCAACTCGGCGCTGCGATATGAAATGAATCTCACCGCGTCGCAGATCAACCTCGCCGAATTCGGCCGACATAACCTCGGGCCCAAATCGCAACTCTCCGGCGCCGCCAGCGCACGCCTTTACCTGTCGGGCCTGGCATCTGGACACGATTCCCTCGAAGGCAATGGCTCCATCGACATCCCACGCGGGCATCTGTACAACCTGCCGTTCTTGCTCGATCTGCTCAAGTTCCTCGGCCTGCACTGGCCCGATCGTACCGCGTTCGAGGAATTTCACGCGGGGTTCGCCGTGCAGGGCTCCAAGGTCAACGTGCAAAAGCTCGACTTGCTTGGAAGCGCCATCAGCCTGTCGGGCAAAGGAGAATTCGACCTGGGGTCAAGAAAGCTGGCATTGGATGTCTACCCGATGTGGGGCCGAGTGGAGCAGCTCCTGCCGCCGATCGTCCGCCCGCTTCCGACCACGCTTAGCAAGAACTTGCTGACGGTGGAAGTGCGAGGAAAGGTAAGCGGCAATCCAAAGGATCTGCGGTTCCGCATGAAGCCGATGCCGGTGATCGTCGATCCGATCTTGCTGTTGCGCGATCGCCTCATCGGGCGGCCCAAATGAGTCGCGCACGGCCTGGCGTTTCAACAGGCCGCGAGCGACAAAACGAGAGGACTTCTTCGTGTTCTGGGGTAGACTTCACCGCATGATCCTGGCCGAGTTGCTCAAGGTCTTCGCGCTGGCGCTGGTGGCGCTGACGGGATTGATCTTGGTCGCTGGCGTCGTCGCCGAGGCGATGAAGACCGGTCTGAGTCCGGCACAGGTCGCCGCGTTGATTCCGCTCCTGCTTCCCAGTCTCTTGCCTTATACCGTCCCAACCGCGACCCTGTTCGCCACGTGCGTCGTCTACGGCCGCCTGGCCGCGGACAATGAGATCCTGGCGCTCAAGGCCTCCGGCGTTCACATCATTCAGGTGGTCTGGCCCGCGTTGCTCCTGGGCGCGGCCGCCAGCGCAGCGACGTTGTGGATCAGTCTCGATCTGATTCCCTACTCCCAACATGTTCTCCGCAATCAGAGCGGCGTTGATGTTGAGGAAACTCTCTATAGCCTTTTGCGGCGCGATGGTCGCATCCACCTGCCCAGGCTGCGCTATGAAATTGACGTCAAGGACGTCCGCGGCCGAATCCTTCATGACGTAATTTTCAAAAAGCGCGCCGCGCCCGGCAAAGGATACGAGATCGTGGCCCAGGCCCGTGAGGCAGAGCTTCAGGTCGATCTCGATCAGCGTTGTATTTTTGTGCATATGCGATTTTGCCACCTCATTCAGCAAAACAGCATCGGCGTTTTGGAAAAGCACACCTGGCCCATGGAATTGCCGGGCGAAATGGACGGCTCGCAGCATAAACAGCGCGCCACCGACATGGCCTGGTCGGAATTGACGTCGTATAAGGAAAAACACGTTCAGCAGAAGGAACGCATTGATGAGCAGATCGCTTTCCACCAGAACGCCCTGGCCCGGGGCGTCGGCGCTGCTCATTTCGTCGAGCACATCCGCAGTCTTGCCAACGAAAGCAAGAACCTCCGCTTTCAGATTTTGAGCATCGAGAACGAAAGAAACCAGCGTCCCGCGTTCGCCCTGGGTTGCTTTTTCTTCGCGCTCATTGGGTGCCCGGTCGGCATCTGGTTCAGCAAAAGCGATTTCCTGAGCGCCTTCGTCACCTGCTTCTTGCCGATTGTTACCCTTTACTACCCGCTGTTGCTTTGCACGATCAACCTGTCTCGCTCGGGCACAATCCCGGCCTGGCTGGGCCTGCACGACGCCAATGCCCTGATGCTGCTCGCGGGCTTGATCCTCTTTCGTCGCCTGGCGCGCAACTGACGCACTCGCCCACGCGGCAAGGCAAGAGCATCAGAAGGGAAAAGGCACGTCATTTGCCCGTCTTGGGCGGCGGCGTCAAAACAATCTCATCGTGGATGTGTCCCTGGTTATCAATGATGACATAGCGATACCAGGCATCGTCCTGTTTCTTGCAGAAGGCCACCACATGTTTCAGGCTCGGCGATGGGCGAAGTATACCCGAGCCAGCTGCGTGCCCTGTCTTCGTTTAGCGCCCGCACCGCGCGACCTGGGACCGAATGCGCGGCGCGGGCGCTAAACGAAGTTTTGCAATTGAACGCTTGTTCACAACAGGCGCTACTTCAATACGATTTTTCACCTACTAAAATGGCCGTTTCCCGGCTCGAAAAGTCGTTTCGATGCGGCAAACTGGGCAAGAAATCGAATTCAAAAACACCCTCTAAACAACTCACTCACTCACGCACGCATACCGTATTGCCGAACAAGCCCCCCCCCAACAACCTCGTGAGTGAGTGAGTGAGTGAGTGAGTGAGTGAGTGAGTGAGTGAGTTAATAGGTGTTTTTTATTAACTAAAGCCATCGCGAACTCACTCACCCACGTCACCGCGCGTTCAGTTCGCGTGCCGCGTCAGCGTAAAATGCGTGCAAGGAGGTGTCGCGCCCACCTTCAAGAAATGTGGCTTGGGCCCGATAGCGTTCATGCAGCCAAGCCCGAAAGGCGTCGCGATAGCGGGTCTGCACGACGACACTGGGATCCTTCTCGAACCGTTCCAGTTCCCACGGGGAGACCAGGCGATTGAAGGCGTCGGCGCGGAACGGCGTCAGCTTTTCTTTCCCGGGGTCCACGAGGTCCCTGGACCAGGCTTTTTGCATGCGTCGTTCGAGTTCGGCCCAGGCGAGCGTATCCATGCGGCCAGTCGCGGGCGGAAGCGACGGTTTCTCCTTGCCGGCCTTCGTTCCCGCGAGGCGCAATAGCGCCCACGACATGCGCGCCCGCATCAAGCCGCGCGTGGCGGGCTGGTCGCGCCGCACCGCCGGGGGTAGAGGGGTCACGACGCCTTTTTTGTTATCGTCGTTATCCAACTCGTCGGTCGCCTCGTTCAGCTTGGCGGCAACCGCGCGGTGCCTGGCAAACAGGGTCGCGTGTTGCGCCGCCGTCAACAAGGTTGAATCCAGCAGCAGCAAGCGGCGCTGTACCGATTCGGCCGTGTCGTCCTTGGCGGCGAGGTCGATCTGGCGTTCAATGCTCTTGGCCAGAAAGCGCAGATGGCGTTCCAGCTCTCGCGCCGGCGTGTCGAGATCCAGCGTCGCCTTGCCCTGATCGGCCTGTTTCTTGTCCCGCATTGGCGGCGACGCAAAGTAGGTTTGCAGCGTCTCGGCTTCCTGGCTTGCCCGGGTCCAGGCCTGTTCAGCAAGGACGTCGAGTCCCGACGCGTCGCACAACAGATCGCGGTGAGCAGGCAGGTCGGCAAACGCCAAATCGAGTTGCACACGGGAGCGCTGCAGGATCTCGAAGGCAAACAGAACGTCCTTGTATTTCCCCTTGGCAGTCTGAAGCCGAGCGAACGCGTCGTCCCAGGTTGACATGCCCTCCCAGAGCAGTTTCTTTTCGCTCGCCACACGGAGGGAGTCGGCTTCCTCGATCGCGCCGTGCAACCACGGCAGCAGTTCCGGTTCGCTGTCCAGCCCAGCCACGGCGGCCTCACGCATACGCATCGTTTGCAGCAACGTCAGAATCTTTTTCTCATGCCAGGCGTCATCGCCCTTGCGGTCGGCGAAGGCGATCAGTCGATCCAGATAGATCAACTCCACGTAGGACGCATCGGGCGACAACTTCCGCGCCACGGCGCGCGCGACTCGAAAATGATCCGCCGACAGTCGCGGCATGCGCTCCAGCGCTTCCAGAATGGCCGACATTTGCTGCGGCAGTTCGATGCCCTTGGGTTCCTTCAACTTCTTGATCAGCTCCTCCTCGACCTTGGCGTTGAGTTCTTTCTTTTTTGGATCGACCGACTTGGTGTTGGCCAGGATATTGAGCGCGGCATCACCCAGACTGGCGTCCGCTGCTTTCAGACTCTGTTTCAACGCCAGGGCCACGGACCGGCGCGGCACGCGCGGCACATTCAGAGCGCGGGCCAAATCATTCCTGGGCAACTGAAGATCATCCGCATGGGCCTCGAGGTCTTTTTCGTGGAGAATCCCGCCACGCCATTGCGACTCCTGCCGCAACAGGTTGGCCTCCAGTTGCCGCAAGAACCGCGGTGCGCGTCGATAGGCCCCCTTGGCCCACCACGCATCGCGTTCGCGCCACGTTTTTTGAAGGACCGCCGGAAAGGGCGCCAAATCACCGGGCTTGATTTCCTCGAGCGGGTCGTTGGGAGGACTTACCATGACAAAGTCCTCGGCATCACCGAACAGGCGAGGCTTTTGCCTCGCGGCGTGGGTTGTCTGAACGCGCCGATCCACGCGTGCCTCAAGGAAGGCGACCAGCTCGCGCAGTTTGACGTGCGGATCCTTGTCGGTGTTGGCATTTCCAAGCAAGCCCTGGTCCAGATAATAGGCCAATACCGAACTCTGAAGCGCTTCCGACCTCCACGAGATCTGGCCGGCGGAACAGGGAAGGAGCACGAAAAAACTCGGCTTGGCATCGGTGATTTGTTTTTCCAGGGTCTCGGCCACGCGGTCCGCCAGCGCACCAAGGCGTGGATCGGCAATCGGGTGCGCGAGGTCAAGGATCAACAGCTTGTTCTTGGCCGGACAGGCGGCGACGGCGCTCAAGACGTCGCCAACGTCCAGCCAGGTCGCCTGATCATCCGGACTGGCGTCGCCTGGCAACAGAAAGACCTTTTCCTGGCGCGCAAGGGCCAGGGCCGTGATGTGAATGATGATCGGGTCGGCCTTGTCAGAGAGCCCCTTCAGTTCTTTTTGAAGCAGTTCCTTGGTCTTGGTTTCGGCCAGCGTTCCCTGGGGGAAGTGACGTCGGATGCGCTCATAATCTTGCCGGGTGAATCCAATGACGGGATACTTGCGAGAGTTGGTCTCGCCAATGCTGATGTTGAGGTAGAAGGGAGGGGGCGGCGGGGGCCGGATGGCGAGAATCCAAACGACCAGGACAGTCAAGAACACGAGGAACAGGCCGGCGAGGAGGGTCAACCAGAAGCGGCGGCTCATGCCGCGCGCCGGCCCGGCAGCCGGGCCGGCCTGGTTCTGCCAGCGGCGATCCCCGGCCCCGGAACGAGCGTCATCGGCCATGCGTCGAATTCCTCGAGTTGGCTTCCCATGGTTGGCGACGCTTCGAAATGCCGTCGCGGGCCAGGCTTTTTCGCAGCGTCGCTAATCCTTCCGTGCCTGGTTGAGGAAAATGGGCGGCGCCTGAATGACAACATCCGGCGACATCGCCACGCCCTCGGCCACGCCCTTGAACTCGGCCAAATCGATCAGGACCAGGCGGGCGGTCGTGGGTTTTTCCATGCCGTAAAAATAGGTGGTGCAACTGTCGGCCTTGTGGAAGTAGTGATGTTCGGAACCGTTGCCTGGCTCGCGCGTTTCGAGATCGACCCAGACCGGCTTGCCCCTGGCATGGCGAACGCGCACCATGAGGCAGAATTCCTTTTTCGTGCCGCCGGAGGCGACCTCGATGTTGCGTTCCTTCCAGTTGACCTCTTCGATCACGGGAAGCTCCACTGCGTCGCCACCCGATTCGCGGGCAAGCGGCACCGGCACCTGCTTGCGTGTGACCAGTTTGGTGTTGGCCAGGAGGCTATCGCGATCGCCAGGCCAAAACCAGGCGGCAACCTTGGGCTGTACGCCGACCACCCAGTCGCGAATCTCCAAACGCATGGCGGGCGCCGGCACGTCCCAGTCCCGCCACATGCGCAAGGTCTGGTTCGGCAACGCGCTTTTGACCGCGTCGAGCTCGATCCACGTCAGCCCCGGAACCGGCTGACGAATGCGATCCTTGTCATCCTTCAACTTCTCAAAAGCCAGCAGCTGCTTCAACATGCCTTTGCCCAGACCGGGATGCTCGTTTTCCAAAAGCGAAACCACCCAGCCTTCCTTCTCCCGGCGCCATTCCCCCCGTTTGATCGTTTCGGGCTGGAAGGCGAGCAGTCCGCGTTTGAGTGAGAGATCCTCGTCGGTTCGATTAAGAACCATGAACATTTTTTGCCCGGGCAGAATCTGCACGTTGACTAGCGGGTTGGCGGAAGTCCGCAGGACGTGGGCGTTGAAAATACCTGACCGGGCCGGTATCCAGTTCAGGGTCTTGTCGAAGTGATAGTTGATCGGATACCCGACCTCGAAACCCTTGATGGGATCCTGTTCCGCCAGGCGAAGTAGCTGCACGCGCGGCCGGATCATCTCTTCGATCGTCGTGCCGAGCTTCTCCGCGTCCGGCTGGTCGGTGAAGCGGCCCGGACGTTTGAATTGTTCGACGCACCCAAATTGAGCCTTGGCGGATTCAAATTCGCTCTTGGCTTTTTCGTCGGCGTCCTTCTTGATGAAACATACGACCACGACCGCGATGTCGGGATGTTTCGCGTTGGCGGCCTTGAGTTCGGCAACGATGCGCTTGGTGCGGTTGCCTTCTTCCTTGAAAAACGAGCCGTTGTCGTCGCCGTCGGTGAGCACGAGAATCACCTTGGGACCCCGGAACTTGCCTTCGGGGAAGCCTTCCGCCATGCTCTTGATCACGGCCTCGGCGATCGGTGAGCCGATGTCGGCAGGGATTTCCGCCAGTTCCTTGCGCAACCCGTCGAATTCCTCCTGGCGCCAGCGCCGGGCCGGGCGATAGAGCGCGGGCACCCGGTTTTTCTTGTCGCCCAGGGTGAAGAGGCTGAGGTAGGTGTTTTCGGGGACCTTTCGCAGCACGTGCTCCAGGGCGTCGAGTGCGAAATCGAATCGCCGGCGCTGATTCGCCTTGCGGTTCGCGTAATCGTCCTTGCCCCCCTCCCGGGGATGGCGGTATTTCATGCTGCCGGAGTTGTCAAGCACGATGCTGATGGCGCCGTAATCGAATTTGGAATCCATGCGCACCGCGAGGCGCGTGTTGGCCTCCAGCGCGGGCGCGTGCCGGACGATGACGTTCGGCTCCAGCCGTTCGTAGGGGGAATCCTGCCGCAAATGTTGCCCGCGGTAGTAGGCATTCAGCTCAACTTGCGCGGCGCCGGTCGCGGGAATGTCGATTTGACCGAGCGGGAAGGCGTCGCTGAATTTGGGCCAGGTCTTCATTTCTTTGCGTGGGCCGCCGGATTTTTTGGCCGGCTCGCTGCCCACTTTCAACCAGATCATCGGCGTTCCTCTGGGCAGCCCGTCGTCTGCGGTCACGTGATACGGGAGATCGAAATCCGACTCGGTCGTCCAGTGCCGGGTGCCGAGTTTGCCCAGTTTCAGTTCGGTCAGGATTAGTTTCTCGTTGAGGCTGTTTGATTTTTTCACGAGTGCGTCGGGGATCGGCTCGTCGTCAAAGAGCCCGCGTGCCGCCTTGAGGTAATCCTTCCCCGCGACTTGATAGTAGGGGTCGAGTTTTTTGATTCCAGGTTCAAACCAGTGGTCGCCGAGGGTCCGCTCGGCAAGGCCAAGCAGGAGCGCGTGGGTGCGCAGGCGACGCAGTCGGTCAAGCGGATTGATCCGCCGACCCGTATCGTCCTTGACGAAATCGGCATAACCGCCCGGAATTACCCGGCACAGATTCGCGGCCCGAACGAGGTCCGCGCCCTCGCCGCCGGCCAAAACGGTCTTGGCGACGATGGATCCCGGGGCCTTCAGGAAGAAATCGCGGAGCTGGGCGTCGGTGTTTTCCTTGTCAGGGTTCCCGAGGTCGTCAAACGCCTTGAGTGAAATGCGGGCCAGTTCGCGCCGCTGCTTGACTCGTTGTTCAACGGACCCTTCCTCCTCGATGCGGCCATCGGGGTTCGGGTTCAAGAGCAAAGCGCTGGAAATGTCCCGCAGTTTGCGAAGCAAACCCTTGCGCAGGGCGACGTCGTCGCGGGCGCCGGACGGCGGCGCCGAAAGGGCCGCATCGAGAGCATGCCAGTTTTTCTGCTGCGCCGCCACGGTCCGCAAGTTATCGCCTACATCCTGAAAGCGTTCGCGCAAAAACTTGAGGTCGCTGGCCGCCTGCCGCGCCAGGTCCGGCGCCGGAAGTTCTGCCCGGTCCGCGGCATCCAGAGCGCGGTTCAACTTGGCCAGCCCGACGCTCAACTTCTCAAGGGCTTCCCCCAAATCGGCCCGGTCGGCATCCGGCAGGGGTGGATTTCTCGCCAGCCACGTGGCAAAGTAGGGCAAATCCGCCGAAACCTCATCGCGCACCGCCAGGGCAACCTGAAGCTTCTGGGCCATGGCGCGCGCCTTTTCATAAAGATTCTTCGCCTCAGCGAACTTCGCCTTCGCCTTCGGTCCGTGGAGCTTGGGATCGCCAAAAAGATAATCTTCACCTTCCCGACGACTTTTATCTGCCGCCTCGACGCCGGCGCGAACCCACGGGAAAATGACCTCGGCGTAAAGTTCGCTCGGCTGCTCGGCCGAATCCGCGTCCGCCATCGCGCTCAACGCCACCTCCTCGGCAAGAACGCGAACCGCCAGGGCGGCCTGAATGACCTCCTCGGGCATCTCCGGGTCGACGTCCCTGAGCATTTTCACGAGTTGCATTTCGACGGGCCGTTGCTTCGCAACCAAATAATCTTCGATTTCCGCCAGGCGATCCTGCCCTTGTTCGCGGTTACGTTTGGCCTGGTCCGGGCTGGCGTTGGCTTGCCAATCCTTCAACAGCATCTGGTTGACGCGAACTCGCACGTATTGCTTGACCTGGATGGATTTGTCCCGGAAAAAGGTCAACAGCTTCTTCTTTTCCTCCTCCTTGCCTTTTTGATCCGCGAGATTACGAAAATCGGTCAGGAAGATGTTGAGAGCCTTGTCATTCAGGTCAGGCGCCGGCTGGAACCCCAGGACGCGGTACAACGGGAAGCTGTTCACCATGCAGGGGAATGCGCCATCGAGAGAACGGCTGGCGGCGATGTCGCTGTTCAATTTTTCGAGGCTTGGCTTGAGGCTGGCCGCGGCTTTGCCTGTCGGATCGCCTGCGCGGAGGAGTTGCTCATAGCGCAGCAGCGTGTCCTGGTACAAGCGCCACAGGTGCGGATTGTGAACGTGCGGCGCCTTCTCCCGTTTGAGTTTCTTCCATTTTTCCCATTCCGGCGCCAGGGCGTCGAGGTTCAGCGGCGCCGACGGGGGCGCCGGCTCGACATACGGCTCGGCAATATGGACGAGGTCCATCCCATCGGCGCGATCCTTCCCGCCCAGCAAAAACGGCGTCTGGCTTCTGGCTCGGTTGGTCCGCGCCCAGGTTGCCACCTTGTCTTTCACGTAGTCAAACAAACTCCCCGCCGTGACGTTGCCGTCCTTGCCATGGTTGGCGCCTTTCAACGCCTGCATGACGTAATAGGCAAAGGCAGTGGCTTGCAGCTCATCCGAGGCCCAGGAGCGTTGATCCGTGTCGGCCGAGCAGATCACCGCCAGGTGAGGCGTGGCCTCAATCTCCTTTTCGTACTTGGTCTTCAAACGCTCCGCGAAATCGTTGTGCAACATCCCCGTGTTCTGATCGAACGGCGCATGACAGACGTCAAGGAGGAGGACAATCTTCTTGCCCTTGACCGCCTTCAGGCTGTCGAGAACCTCTTGAAACGGAATTCGGCTTTGATCGAAGGATTCCAACATTTGCTTGCCGGGGACGTTGGGCAGGAGGTAGGCTTCCTTCGCATCGGCAGCCCCGTGGACGGACAGGAAGACCATGACGGTCTTTTCCTCGTAGTTGGCGATGCCGAGCTTGTCCCACACGGCTCGCCAGTTGGCTTCTTTTAGCTCGACGGGTTCGGCGCCGACGCGGCGCATCTTGGTGGGTTGGGTGAAGAAACGCCACAGATCCGGGAGTTCGCCGC
This sequence comes from Planctomycetota bacterium, assembly GCA_016191165.1. Classification (GTDB taxonomy): domain Bacteria; phylum Planctomycetota; class Planctomycetia; order Gemmatales; family Gemmataceae; genus SIAQ01. Next base: position 67,532 of record JACPPF010000046.1, on the reverse strand, counting down.
CCTGTGAGACTGCTTTTTCGAGGACATGCAGGCTGTTCCAGCCGTGGACGTTGTGAGGCAGAAGGAGGTTGGTTTCATACCCGGACCCAACGAGGACGAGGCAGGCCGGCTTGATGGGGCGGAACCAATAGACGACCGCGCCGATGCCGACGGCCAGGCCCAATAGCGCGACCACGGCAAAGAGCCGTTTGAAGCTTCGTTTCGACGGCATGGCCGAGGGGCCCGCCTCGGCGCTGGTCGCGCCGGCTTGCCAGGGTTTGGCGCTGGGGGTCTGGGCGGGAGTGTTGCCACTGTCGCGCCAGTCGGGCGTGGGAGCTTCAGGCATGACGTTACCCTTGCGAAATAGCGTGCGAGAAACGGAAATGTCGTGGTTGTGGTCAAGTGCCAATTATACCGGGAGCCGACCATTATGCAACGATTGTTTGAGGTTCCAACCACGCGCGGGCAACGGCAATTTCCACCCGCGGTTCGCCCACGTGGTTAACACCGTCGCTGGCGCATCCGGCCAGGGCATCATGTTTTTTTTCCAGGCAACACGTAGAGCGAAAACTGAATCGGCACATTGCGCCCCTGGGTCTTTACGGTGAGGCTGCGCTGGTTCTGAATGCCGCCCACGATGAGGTTTTCGTTGAAACGCAAGGCCAGCGACAGCGAGTTTTTCACGTTTACCCATTCCGGATTCTTGGGATCGGCCATGACTTGAAAATATACCTGTCCCGGAACCTTGGGGAGAGCGGCGGGAGGCAGTTGCTCGGCCAAAAAACGCAGGCCCGCCGCGCCTTGCCGGAATAACTCGTCAACATGATCGGAACTACCCATTTTCATGTCCAGTTGGCCCGCCTTGGTCAAGAGGGACACGCACTGGGGCGCATCGAGGTTTTTGGTTTGCACGCCGATGAAGATTTGGGCCGCCGCATCCAGCCAGGCTGGCTCCAGGCTGACCTGCATTCGCAGCCCGGCGCCGATGAAGGGGCGTTCCTTGTATTCTGGCTCCTGGACAATGTCAAGTTGCCTGTCAAGATACTGTTTGATGTCCGTGAAACAGGTTCCCAGATCGTCGTGATCGTAGCGCGGCAGATCGGGCGGACGCCGGGTGGCGCCGAAGATTGCCAGCTGGCCGACAATCCGGCTCAGTTCCATGAAGGCGGACAAGGGATGCACGCCAGGCGCGGCGGCGATCATCCCAAGTGTGGCGCTCGCCTCGTTAAGTTGTTGGAGTTGCCTCAACACCAGTGCATCCCCGGGGGCTTGCCGATCGAAAGTGATGCCCTGCGTGGCAATCTGCTGGACCAGCCAGTCGATCTTGATGGTCAAGCGGTCAAAGAGAGTGCGGAGGATGCCGTTGGACAGCGGCTTCCACGCGTCACAACTCAGGAGCGGCGGGATGTAGGTGAGGTCGAGTTGAGGACCGGCGTCCGCCTGGGCGGACTTTTCCAGGCGGGCGATCCGCAACGTCTCGTACCCCGTCGCGTCTTGATTGCCGGCCATTAGCTGCATGTTCAACATGCGCACGGGAACCGGCTGCGGGTTCCCGCCGTTGTTTTCATCCTCCATCTCGGCCAGGTCCTGGTAGTAGCGTATGCGCGCATCCGGATCGACTGACAGGTTCCGCCGGCCCGACGCCAGCGCGGGCACGGCCAGCCGAATGTAGAATTGCCTCGCTTCCTTGTCCTGAAACACCGGCCGCAAATCGAGGGCCGGCAGTAATCCATCGCGCGGGACGATCACTGGCGTGCCGTCCCGGAGGCGCGCCTCCAGCGCGTGGATGACGAGCCGATGATTTCGCAGCGCGTCCTCGTCGAGGTCCATGGAACGCAGGCCCCAGTTGTAGTGAACGTCCCACTGGTGATTGCGCCGATTGTGGTCCACGGTGTGCCGATACGCGGCCTGGAAGTGGTGGGGCCGCAGGAACATGCCTTCGTGCCAATACACTCCAAGTGACGCCATGAGTCCCTCCGTCGTGTGTTTTTCGTGATCGTCTGAGCCCGAAGCGTAAGCGAAGGAGATTGGCGTTTCTTCGCTCACGCTTCGGGCGCGGATATTGGGTGCGGCACACAATTTTTGAAAAAACGCCAGATTTCCCTGTTATACCATTTCACCGCCGATAAAATACCGGTCACGCATTTTCGATGTTAGGACAGTCGTCAACGAAAGTCATGGTTTTTTTGGCGAATTCAACAGGTTTCGGCCGATCCCATCGGCCCGGGAGGTTCATCATGGCGGAGAGTCAACAAAAGAAACTGGATCGGGTACGGCGTCCGCGCGTCCAAATCACCTATGATGTGGAGACCGGCGGCGCCATGGAAAAGAAGGAGCTGCCGTTTGTGGTGGGCGTGCTCGCCGATCTGTCCGGCGCGCCCAAGGCGCCGCTGAAACCACTCAAGGACCGCAAGATGGTCATGATCGACAGAGACAATTTCAACGATGTGCTCGCCGGCGCCACGCCCCGCGTCGCCATGAAAGTGCAAAACAAGCTCACCGACGAGGATTCGAAGCTGGCGGTCGAATTGAACTTCAAACACCTGGACGATTTCGAACCCGCCCAGGTCGCAGCGCAGATTCCCGCGCTCAAGGAACTGCTGGAAATGCGGCAGCGGCTAACCTACCTTCAGTCGAAAATGGAAGGCAATGACAAGGTCGAGGAATTGCTCGCCGACGTGCTCAGCAATACCCAAAAAGCGATGGACGCGCTCGCCAAGGAAAAGCCTGCTGAAGAAGCGAAGTAACGATCCGGGAAAGCGCGAGCGACAGACGCCTCGAACCGTCGCTCGCGCCTCCTGCAAATGGTTTTGCAATTCGCCGTCGCGCATTTTTTCTGGGAGCCCGATCCATGGATGCCAATCAACTCTACAAGGCCGGAAAACTCGCCGAGGCCATCGATGCCCAGATTGCCGTCGTGAAGGCGAAACCCATCGATCAGGGCGCCCGGCTTTTTCTCTTTGAATTATTCGCGTTTTCCGGCGACCTGGACCGCGCTCAGAAACAGATCGACGCCATGCAGGCCGATCAACCCGAAATCGCGACCGCGCTACTCGATTATCGCAAAATCCTGGCTGCGGAACGTTCTCGGCGGGAGGTCTTTGGCAACAAGGTCCAGCCGGAGTTCTTGATGGAGCCGCCGGAGCATGTGCGCGACCGTCTGCTGGGCTTGCTCAAACTCGCCGATAACGCGCCCGCCGAGGCGCAAGCGGCGTTTGCCAAGGCGAACGATGCATTACCCGAACTCAAGGGAACGCTTGACGGCAAGCCGTTCGACTCGCTGCGCGACGGCGACGATTGCCTGGGTTCCGTCCTGGAAGTTTTTTCACAGGGCCGTTATTTCTGGGTTCCTTTTGAGCAGATCCAGATGCTGACGATGAACGCGCCGCGTTTTCCGCGTGATCTCTTGTGGATCCCGGCCCACCTGGAAATGCGACAGGGCGATGCCGGCTCGGTTTTTCTGCCCGCTCTCTATCCAGGCACGGAGAAGGAGACGGACACGCAACTGAAACTCGGCCGGCTGACCGACTGGCGCGGCGACTCCCCTGTTCGCGGGGTCGGTGTGAAAATCTTCTTCGTCGGGGACGAAGAAATGAGCCTCCTTGATTGGCGCAAACTGGAGTTCCCGGCCTGATCCGCTGTTGGCCTGGTGTTCGCGCGGCGTTGTGTGAACCCCAAGTCACAAGCGGCTAATTCGCCTTTCCCATGATCGACCACCTCTTCCCCTACTACGAGCGCGAACTCCGCTACATCAACCTGCTAACCCAGGAGTTCGCGCGGCGTCATCCCAACGCGGCCCAGCGACTCGGCATCGAGGCGACCGGCAGTTCCGACCCCTACGTCCAACGCTTGCTCGAAACGTTCGCGCTCCTGGCCGGCCGCACGCACGCCAAGATCGAGGACGAATATCCTGAACTCACCGACGGCCTGTTGCAGTTCCTTTATCCGCACTTCCTCGCGCCGATTCCGTCCATGGCTTTGCTGCAATTCGAGAGCGACCCGGCCCGCGTTCAAATGCCAGGCGGTTTCCTGATCGACCGCGGCAGCCTGATCGAAGCGGCTACCGAGCCGATCGCGTGCAAGTTTCGCACCGCCTACCCGGTGAGGTTGTGGCCGATCCGCTTGAATCGAGCGAGCTTTCGCGCGCCGCCGTTCCCTTCCGGGTTGCAACCGCCCGCCGGCGCCGTGGCCGCGGTTCGGTTGGAACTCGAATGCGTGGGCGAGTTGACGTTCGCGCAACTTCAGATCGATGCCTTGCGCTTGTTTCTGCACGGCGATCCGCAACTCGTCCCCGATCTGTACGAGATCATTCTTAACGACGCGATCCAGGTTGTTTTCGTGCCCGACAAGGCCGCCACGAGCAACACCCCCGTCGCCCTGAACCCTGAAAACTCTCTACACTCCGTTGGATTTGGGCCCGCGGAGGGATTACTCCCCTATTCTGAAAATGCTCGCATGGGCTATCGCCTGTTTACCGAGTTTTTCACGTTCCCCGCAAAATTTCAATTCATCGACCTCACAGGCTGGCAGACACTTTCCAACCGCGCCGGTCTGGGTCGAAAGTGCGACGTGTACATCTTTTGCAAGAATACCTCCAAGGCTCTCGAACAGGGCGTGAACACCGAAACGTTTCGGCTTGGCTGCACGCCGGTGGTCAATCTGTTTGACAAGACGGTTGAGCCGATCCCGCTTCGGCCGCGACAGGCGGCGTATCGCATCGTGGCCGACCGCATGTCTCCGAAATCCTTCGAGGTCTATGCGGTGACGAAGGTGACCAGCACGGACCCGACAGCCAACCGCACGACCGACTATCCGCCGTTCTACGCGCTGGAGCATGCCCAGGGCACGCGCGGCGGACGGATTTTTTGGTACACGACGCGTCAACGTTCCCTGGAAGAAGACGACACGGGCACGGAAGTCGATCTCGCCCTGGTGAATCTCCACTTTGAAACGCGCTGGCCGAGCGACGAGATGCTGGACGTGCAAATCTTGTGCATGAACCGCGACCTGCCGTCGCGCATCGCCGCCGCGCGCCCGGCGATTGGCTGGACGCTGGACGTGCCTGCCCCGTGCGAAGTGAAATGCCTGCGCTTCCCTACGCCGCCGCTGCGCCCCGCGGCGCGCACCGGCGGCGCCTGGGAGCTGATCTCGCATCTATCCCCCAACCCGTTGTCGTTGCAAGAAGGGATACCCGGCCGGGCCGCTCTGCGGGATATTCTCAAGCTCTACGACTTTTCGGACCCCGCGGCGGGACAGAAGCATCTGAAGGATCAGGCCCTGCAAATCGTCGAAGGCCTTCTCGATGTCAACTACCGCCGCGTCCTGGGCCGGGTGCCAAGCGATCCGAAGCGAGGCCTGTGCCGCGGGGTCGAGGTGACCGTGGAACTGGACCCGACCAAATTCCCGCTGCGCGGTGCTTTTTTGTTTAGCGCTGTCCTCAATCGCTTCCTGAGTCTATACGCTACCTCAAACTCGTTCACCGAGTTAATTGTCAACACGCCGCTGGCGCCGCTGCGAAAATGGCCCGCGCGAACGGGCGAGATTCCGCTGCTTTGATAGAACACAGAACGCTTACCAGCCCGGAGCGCAAGCGCCGGGATACTCGCGGATACCCGTCGCTTGCGCTCCGGGCTAGTAGGTAATTTGACTCATCACCAAAAACGTGGAGAATAACATGGCCTCGCTTCCCCTGAAAACCTTGGTCGGCAAACTGAATCCCGTGTGCAAACGGGCTCTCGAAAGCGCCGCCGGGCTCTGCCTGTCGCGCACCAACTACAGCGTGGAGATTGAGCACTTCTTGTTGAAGATGATCGAAGCGAATGATTCCGATATCCCGCGCATCTTCAAACAATACGACGTCGAGACCGGCGCCGCCGTCCGCGAATTGACCAAGGCGCTCGACAAGCTCAAGACCGGCAACTCGCGGGCGCCCGAACTGTCCGTCGACATCCTCGACTGGCTGCGTGAAGGCTGGGTCGTGACCTCCCTCAACTGCCAATCATTCAAGGTCCGCACCGGCTACCTCGTCGCCGCCTTGCTCGCAAATGCCACACTCTCGCGGCGATTGCTCGATGCCTGCCCGAGCTTCGCGAAAATCCCGGCCGAGCAATTCGTCAAGGATGCGCCGACCCTCCTTAAAGGAATGAATGAGGATCAATACGACGTCAGCGACAGCCCTGCCGCCGGCCCCGGTGCCACCGGTGGCAGTCCGGGAGCGGTGGCGAACAGCAAAACGCCAGCGCTCGACCAATATACGACCAACCTCACCGAGCAGGCGCGTCAGGGCAAGATCGATCCGGTGATTGGCCGCGACTTCGAGATTCGCCAGGTCATCGACATCCTGACGCGTCGTAGGCAAAACAACCCGATCCTCACGGGCGAAGCAGGCGTCGGCAAGACGGCGGTCGTCGAAGGGTTCGCACTACAGATCGTCGCCGGCGATGTCCCGCCGCCTCTCAAAAATGTCGTCCTGCGCACGCTCGACCTCGGCTTGCTGCAAGCCGGCGCCGGCGTGAAGGGCGAATTCGAGAATCGCCTGAAGACCGTCATTCAGGAAGTGAAGTCGTCCCCCACCCCGATCATCCTTTTCATCGACGAAGCCCATACCATGATCGGCGCCGGCGGCCAGGCGGGACAGGGCGATGCCGCCAACCTGCTCAAGCCCGCCCTGGCCCGTGGCGAATTGCGCACCATCGCGGCGACCACCTGGCTGGAGTACAAGAAATACTTCGAAGGCGACCCCGCCCTCAAACGCCGATTTCAGGTCGTCAAGGTCGATGAGCCCGACATCGCCAAGGCGATCGCCATGATGCGCGGCATCGCCGCCACCATGGAAAAACATCACAAGGTCCGCATTCTCGATGAGGCCGTCGAGGAAGCCGTCAAGCTCTCGCATCGCTACATCACGGATCGTCAGCTTCCGGACAAATCAGTCAGCCTGCTCGACACGGCCTGCGCTCGCGTCGCGCTGAGCCAGACATCGATTCCGCCCGCCATCCAGGATGCCCGCCGCGATGTCGAACGCATCGATGTCGAACTCACGGCCCTGGACCGCGAGACGAGCCACGGCGTCGATCACAAGCAACGCGCCGCCGACCTGAACGAGAAAAAGACCGCCATCGCCGCGAACCTCGCCGCGCTGGAAAAACGCTGGGAGGAAGAAAAGAAACTCGCCGAGCAAGTGCAAGCGCTCGCCGCCAAGCTCGACGCGCATCGGGTCGCCAAGGCCGACGCCAAGGAACGCCTGACCGGCGACCAGGAACTCGAAACGCGCACCGAACTCAACAAGGCCGAAAAGATGCTGATGGAGGTGCAAGGCGAAGACCCGCTGGTGCTGCCCGTCGTCGGCGGCCAGGCGATTGCCGCGGTCGTGTCCGGCTGGACCGGCATCCCGCTTGGCAAGATGGTGCGCAACGAGATTCAGGCCGTTCTGTCACTCAAGGACCGCATGGCGGAGCGCGTCATCGGCCAGGACCATGGCCTGGAGGCGATCGCTCAGCGCATCCGCACCTCGCGCGCCAACCTCACCGACCCGCGCCGGCCCATCGGCGTCTTCATGCTCGTCGGCCCGTCCGGCGTCGGTAAAACCGAAACCGCCATGTCACTCGCCGATATCCTCTACGGCGGCGACCGCAACATGGTCATCATCAACATGTCCGAATACAAGGAATCGCACAAAATCTCCAACCTCACCGGCTCCGCCAAGGGCCTCGTCGGCTACGGCGAGCCCGGCGCCCTCACCGATCCCGTGCGCCGCAAACCCTATTGCATCGTCTTGCTCGACGAGGTCGAGAAGGCCCACACTGACGTTCAGGAGCTCTTCTATCAAGTGTTTGACAAGGGCATGCTTCAGGATTCGTCGGGCAACGACATCAACTTCAAGAACACGATCATCATCCTGACATCCAACGTCGGCACCGACACCATCATGAAACTCTGTGCCGATCCCGACACCAAGCCCGATGCGGAAACGCTTGCTCAGGCGCTGCGGCCTGACCTGCTCAAGTCGTTCAAGCCCGCCCTGCTTGGCCGTATCACGATCGTGCCGTATTTCCCGCTCGATGACAAGATGTTGCAGAACATCACGAAGCTGCAACTGAAGAAGATCGGCGACCGCTTGAAGGAGAACCACCGCGCCGATTTCACCTACGACGACAGCCTGGTGACGACGATCACGAGCCGATGCAAGGAAGTGGAAAGCGGCGCTCGCAACGTGGACCACATCCTGACCGGCACGATGCTGCCGGAGATGGCGAGCGAAATCTTGAACCGTACGGTCGAAGGCACGGCAATCACCTCGGTCCACGTCGCGGGTTCGCCGGATGGGAAATTCATCTACACCATCAACTGACCCGGATCGCCGCCTGGGTTTGGCGCTCGCCCGGCGTCGTGCGTGCGCCAAACCTAGTCGGAAAGCGCCACTTTTCTCGTGACGGCGACCCAGGGGCCGGCGGTTTCGATTGGCATGACTGCCTTACGTTACTCAACTCTTTTAGCCACTTGCATGAAACAGGCCGTGGCGACCAGGGACACGACCAAGGCCGTCGAACCGCTTACCACAATAGCGCCAAACTCACCCATTGCCGGTGTGACTGCTCCACGCACTTCCTCAAAACGCCGAGCGCGATCGTGAATCCGAGCCCCGTAGCCACGGTCGTCGGCAATGGCCAACGCGAGTAGACGCCCACGGCCGTGATGAGAAGCATGCAGGCGACCCCGCCCGCCAACATGGCGGCCCAGTGGGCGACGTTATTTTCCAGGTCCCCTCGCGCCGACCAGGCAATCAATGCCAGAAAGACCAAGACGCCCAACGCTAACCACGTTCTCCGAGTCAAAGGCGCGATCGGCGCGACGCTGGTGGATTCCGTTCGCAGCCAGACACTGAGAGTATGACCGCTCCCTGGTTCACTTTTGAATTCCGTTGGCCGCGGCGCTCCAGGTGGGGCCATACACGATATCAACACGTCTCCCTCGACTTTGGAAATCAGCAACAAGGTTTTTCCCGCGTGAGGCCCATCTGAAACAATCACGTCCGCTTGCCGCGGGGAATGCTCGCCCTCAACCTTCACGTTTCCTGTCTGGAACGGCTTACCGTTCACGGTCACGATGTAGTGGTCCCCGTCAACGCTCATCAATGTGCTTGAACCAACCGGAACACTCTTTTTGTCAGTTACCACGGCAACCTGCCTCCAGGCGCCTTTTTTTTTCATCTCAGCCTGCGACATAGAATATCCTCTCAGATCATGTTGTTTTCGAGAAAGGCAAGACAGCCGCCCCTTCCGTTCCCCTTGGTCAGGAGCGAGGGTTCGCCGTTACGTCGAGGACTCGGCCATACCAACCATGAGCCTGATCGGTGGCCAATGCGATATCAAACGATTTTGATATTTTTTCTTGGCGCTTCTCGCCAGTCCCTGCGCGTGCATTTTTTTCGACCGGGCTATCCAGGGATTTCCGATTTTCATCGGTCTTGCTCCGCTGGCACCGCAATGAACGCTTCTCCGGCCCTCACGATAATCGGTTCAGCCAGATCAACCCAGCCGCCTTGGCCTTCGGTCGCCGTCGCCAACAGGCCAGAGCGAGCGCACATTAAGAACGAAGCGATTCAAAAGTGTCTTGCCTCGGTCGAATCTGAGAGATTGCTCCGTTCGGGTTATACCTCGCGCGGGCAGGTGTGACACATTGGAACCTGCCAGCCCGCAGCGTAAGCAAGGGTAATGTGAGCAGACCCTTGCTTACGCTGCGGGCTAGTACATGTGTCAGTTCTGACCGCGCGGAGTATAGCTTGACGTGCTTACTGTGAGGTGTTTTGTCAGCGCCCGGAATTCGCTGCTTGCGGCGTAGCGTTCGCCTGGCGCCGTGAGAGCGCGAAGCCGCCGGCGGCGTCAAGCCTTCTCATCCATTTCCGGCGGGTCGGCGACCAGACGTAAATAGCGAGCGAGCAACATCTGAATCGCGACCACGCGCTGCCAGTCGGTGTAATCGAGGGTCACCTGAGTGCCGTCGTCCTTGGCCTGAATGTTCTCCGTCGCTTGGGTCAGGCCCTGGTGCAGGTAATCGAGAATCTCCGCCAAACGGGCGGCTTGCGACGGGGTCATCTTGAGCGGAAGCGGCGGCAATGCCTTGGTGCCGATGAAAAGCGCGTCGGATGTCAGGCGTGCTGGCTCGGCGAGGTTGACGTCGAAATCGAGGTTGAGATCAAGTTGCCCGGCGAGCGTCTGCCGATCGCTGTTCGGTTCGCCCAGAAGCTCGGCATCGCCGCCGAGGGCCAGCGGGGAAGGTGTTGCGCCGACGCCAGCGAGACTGGCCATCCGGGCGGCGATCTCCTCGTTGGATCCAAAGAGCAAAAGCGACCGGCCCACGCCGACCCGGTCGCCCACGCGCAGCCGGCGTATCTGAATCGCGGTACCATTGACCCGGGTGCCGTTCGTGCTTTCCAGGTCAGTCAAGATGTAATCGTCGTCGTCAACCTGGACCTTGGCGTGGAAGCGGCTCACGCGTTCGTCGTTGAGGCGCAGCGTGTTGCCCTCCTCCCGGCCGATGGACACGGGGATTGGCAACTCGCGGTAAACACGCCCGCGATCAATTCCTTCCAACACCTGAAACGTCACCGAGGCTCTCGCCATGGGTGGTGGGCTCCTTAGGGATGGCCTGCGCCGGTCGGATACAAGATTCAATCACGAAAACGCGAAAGTACGAAAACACGAAATGGAGGCGGAAGAGGCTTGTTATCGTCCTTCCCTATTACTCCCTGAAGCATTTCGTTTCGTGTTTTTTTTCGAGTTTTCGTGATTCGTATTTGTCCTCGGCTTGGCTGCTTTGATTACGAAAGGCCGCGCTTTTGCTTCATTTTGGACTGTAAGAGCGACCATGTCAATTCCTTCGTGGCGGGCTGGCAATCGGGAAGATGACGAAACCACGTGATCTGCCGTTTCGCCAGGTTGCGACTGCGCATTTGCACTAACGTGATCGTTTTATCCAGTGTAGCCTTTCCATCCAGCATGTCAAAGATTTCCTGATACCCGACCGCCTTTTCCGCTTCCTTGCTCAGAGGCATTTCCAGCCCGCGCAAACGCCGCGCTTCCTCCACCAGGCCGGATGCGAACATCATTTCAACACGGCGATCGATGCGAGCGTAAAGCTCATCGCGGGGAATGTCAAGCCACAGGATAGCTGGCAGCAAAGAAGCGGAATCCGGCTTGTCACCATGTCCCGACCTCTGCCCGCTGCCGGATGCCTGCCGTCCGCTGTCGGCCCCCCACTGTGTTTGCCAGGCGCTCAGCGGCCTGCCCGTGAGTTCCTGCACCTCCAGGGCGCGGATCATGCGGCGAACGTCGTTGGGATGAATGCGCTGGGCCGACAGCGGATCGAGGGCTGTCAAGCGCCGATGTAGGGCAGCCGGACCGAGGAGTTCGGCTTCGTGCCGAAGGCGTTGCCGTATCGCGTCATCCGCGGGAGGACCGTCGAACAGGCCGCACAAAAGCGCCTTCAAGTAGAGTGGCGTTCCGCCGACGATCAGCACTTGCTTACCTCGACTCTCAATCGCGGCGCAACATTTTTTCGCCTCGTCCAGCCACCACGCGACGCTGGCGGATTCCCACGGCTCCAGGACGTCGAGCAAGTGGTGCGGAGCCAAAGCTCGCTCGGCCTGCGTCGGCTTGGCGGTGCCGATGTCCATCCGGCGATACAGTGCCATCGAATCCATCGACACGATCTCGGCGTCGAGGCGCTGCGCCAGTTCGATGGCGAGTTTCGTCTTGCCGGAACCGGTCGGCCCGGTAAAAACTAGCGCGTTTTGGAATGGCGTCGGCAACATGAGTGGCGTATGGTATCAACATGATCCGAGGGGTTCGCTTCGCTCACCCCGGGGCTTGAGGAACTTTTCATGCCTCATTATACTGCCACGCTGGAAGTTTCCGCGTCGGTTGCCGACCTGTTCTCGTTTTTCAGCAAACCCAAGAACCTCGTGCAACTGGCCCCGCCGGAGTTGAACCTGGAACTGGTGTCCGCGCCAGCAGTGATTACAACGGGCGCCCGGCTTGTGTGGAAGGGACGGCGCTGGGGCATCTCGCAGCAAATCATTCAGGAAGTAGCGGCCTTCGACCTGGAAAAACTAATCGCCCTGGAGCAAAAGCAAGGCCCGTTCGCCCGCTGGCTGCACTCCCACCATTTCGAGGCGACAGGCTCGGGTGCGAAAATCGTCGAGGCGATCGACTTTGAACCGCCCGGCGGCATGCTCGGCATGATCGTGACCGCCGCCGCCATTCAAAAGGATCTGGATAAGTTGCTGGCCCATCGACAAAAGAAACTGAACGAAATCTTCGGCTGACGCGGGTTCGGGTTTTTTCGCCGCTTGCGGCAAAGCGTTCGCGCGGCGATTTTTTCAGGTCAACCCGCGTGCGGTCGCGGCGTCGTTTTGGTTTCCAGGGCAAATCTCAGGCGTTCGGGGCGTTCCAGTTTCACGAAATCGCTGCACGACATCCGAATCGCCAGCGCGTGACGCTGGGCCTCGAAGACGATGGTCGCCTCCAGGGGAATGGAGGATTCCAGAACGGTGGCAAGTCCATAGAGCCGGCCGAACGGGGTCAAGGCGCCCCATTCGCAATCGGGGAACCGGTCGCAAAGTTCCGCCGCGGACGCGAGACGGACTTCCCCGCCCAGCGGAAAGCTTAATCGCTTCAGGTCGATCCGGTCGGCCGCCGGCAAGACCGCGACGAAAAAACCGCCCGGTCCCTTGAGTAGGACGCTCTTCATGACGTGCCACCCCGAAACGCGCAACGACCGCGCCAGTTTCTGCGAGGTGAACGCCGGCGCATGGACCATCTCCTCGAAGCGAATGTGTTGATCCAGAAGGTATTGAGATACGCGCATCGTGATCGCCCGTGGTTTCGGGTGCGTTGGCTTTTCCATCTCGCCTATTCAAACACCTTTCGACCGGCATTTCGCGAGCAGTTTGACTGGTTCGCCCAAATTCACGCTTGCCGATGGTCCGAACGTGCGGAGAATAACGGATATGCTGCTTGCGGCCCCACCCGAGAAGTCCACATGAACGAGATCGAACTGCTGCGTCCCGATTTCCCGCGCGGCCGATTTCGCTTCGTCCTCTTCGATTTCGACGGTACCCTGTCCTTGATTCGCGAGGGTTGGCCGCAGGTCATGATGCCGATGATGGTCGAGTTCCTGCGCGCCACCGGCACGCCGGAGTCGGACTCCGAATTGGCCGCCACCGTCGAAGAATTCGTCATGCGGCTCAACGGGAAGCAGACGATCTACCAGATGATTCAGCTTGTCGAGGAGATCGAGAAACGCGGCGGCAAACCGCTGGAACCACTCGCCTACAAACATGAATATCACGCCCGGCTCATGCGGCGCATTCAAGGCCGGCTGGACGCGCTCGCAGGGGGACAGAACACGCCTGACGACTGGACCGTGCCAGGAAGCCACACGTTGCTACGTCGGCTGCACGAGCGCGGCTTGACGCTCATTCTTGCCAGCGGCACCGACGAGACGTTTGTCAAACACGAGGCGGCCTTGCTTGGCTTGACTGAGTTCTTTGGGACGCATATCTACGGCGCCCTCGATAATCACCAGAATTTTTCCAAGAAAATGATCGTCGATCGCATCGTGCGGGAGCATGGCTTGCAAGGCGAAGAGTTGCTGGGGTTCGGCGACGGCTACGTCGAGATCGAGGAGGTGCGCCGCGCCGGCGGCGTCGCCGTGGCGGTCGCATCCGATGAGGTCAATCGGCAAGGCATTCACGCCTGGAAGCGTGATCGGCTCGTGCGCGCCGGCGCGGACCTGGTCATCGGTGACTACCGACAGGCGGACCGCTTGATGGCACTTCTTTTTGGCGAATGAATTTGTCGGTCACCTACGCTTCTTTGAAACCTGGCCAACCCATGATGAGCGATTATTTTTGGTTGTCCCGAGCGCAGGTCCGCCCCTATCATACCTTGGTAGTGACCCGAATATGGCACTTGGATATTATACAAATGTCCATACTCAGGACGCCTACCGAGGCGATCAACCTTTCCTTCAGGAGATCCAGGAAATGACGGCATTAGCGTCCAAAACCCCGGTCAAGAAGAAAACCAAAGGCGTGAAGCTCGATCACGATTTCGTGGTCGCCGACCTGTCCCTCGCCGACTGGGGACGCAAGGAAATCACCATTGCCGAGCACGAGATGCCCGGCCTGATGGCGATTCGCCGCAAATACGCTCCGGAGCAGCCGCTCAAGGGCGCCCGCATCACCGGCAGCTTGCACATGACGGTTCAAACCGCCGTGTTGATCGAAACCTTGCAAGCGCTCGGCGCGGAAGTCCGCTGGGCGAGTTGCAACATTTATTCAACCCAGGATCACGCCGCGGCCGCCATTGCCTCCACCGGAACGTCCGTCTTCGCCAAGAAGGGTGAAACCCTTGAGGAATACTGGGACTACACCCACCGCATCCTGCAATGGGGCGACGGCGGCACGCCCAACCTCATTCTCGACGACGGCGGCGACGCCACCCTCTTGCTCCATCTCGGTTCCGATGCGGAAAAGGATGCGAGCCTCATCAAAGACACCAAGGCGACCTGCGAGGAAGAGCAGTTCCTGTTCTCGTCGATCCGCCACCAGCTCGCTGACGATCGCACCTTTTACAGCCGGACCGCCAAGAACATTATCGGTGTCTCGGAAGAAACCACCACCGGCGTCAAACGCCTCGTCAAGATGGCGTCCGAGGGCAAGCTCCTCTTCCCGGCCATCAACGTCAACGATTGCGTCACCAAGAGCAAGTTCGACAACCTCTACGGTTGCCGGGAGTCGCTCCTCGACGGTATCAAACGCGCCACCGATGTCATGATCTCCGGCAAGAAGGCAATCGTGTGCGGCTACGGCGATGTGGGCAAGGGCTGCGCCCAGGCGTTCCGCGGCAACGGCGCCACGGTCTACGTCACCGAAGTGGATCCCATCTGCGCCTTGCAAGCCTGCATGGAAGGCTTCCAGGTCGTCACCATGGATGACGCCTGCAAGTTCGGCGACATCTTCGTCACCACCACCGGCAACGTCGATGTCATCACGCGCCAGCACATGGATGCGATGAAGCACAACGCCATCGTGTGCAACATCGGCCACTTCGACAGCGAAATCCAGATCGCCGCCCTGAACGAACTGCGCTGGGAGGAGATCAAGCCGCAGGTCGATCACGTGATCTGGCCCAACGGCAAACGCATCATCGTTCTCGCCAAGGGTCGCCTCGTCAACCTCGGCTGCGCGACGGGCCATCCAAGTTTCGTCATGTCCAACAGCTTCTCGAACCAGACGCTCGCCCAGATGAAGCTGTGGAAGGACGGCAAGACGATGGACAAGAAACAGGTCCACCTGTTGCCCAAGGAACTCGACGAGGAAGTCGCTCGTTTGCACCTCGAACAACTCGGCGCCAAGCTGACGAAACTGAGCGAGAAGCAAGCGAAGTACATCGGCGTCAAGGTTGACGGACCGTTCAAGCCGGAGTTGTATCGGTACTAGCGGCGACTGGAGGCCCTGGGGTGAGGTACTCCGAACCCCAGGGGTTCTTGCGCCTCCATGTTACGATGAGGGAAGAAAGTCGAGAGGAGCAAGAAATGACCACCGAACATTTCGAGAAAGTCCTTTTGGCCATGATACGTCGCAGGCCATTCAAGCCATTCACGGTCGAGCTCCACGGCGACAAGCGATTCGAGATCGACCACCCCGAGGCAACGGTGATGCGTCAAGGCGTCGCCATTTTCATGGCGCCTGGCCCTGTGCCGATCTACTTCGACCACGATAGCGTGGTGCAGATTATCGATTCCCCGGCCAGCACTGCGCCTGGAAAAGAGGACGCGTCCCATGCCGAATAACACCGACTCATCGGCGAGGATAATTGTAGGGGTGTTATTTGAAAGACTGGATTCTTGAGAACGCGACAGAAACGTCCCTGACCATCACCTTTCATCATGCACGTGCGCGCACGCCACTACCGCACCGCCCAACCGCTCGACATAACTTGCGAGCAGGGCAAGATATCGGGCATCGAGCCGATCCCCGACGAGGCCGACCTGCCCTGGGTCGCACCTGCGTTTTGCGATGTGCAGATCAACGGCTGCGACAAGATCAGCTTTAACTCCGACACGCTCACCGGCGCACAGATTCGCCATGTCGTCCGCGTTTGCCAGCAGCACGGCATTGCGCAACTTCTGCCGACGCTTGTCACCGGTTCCTTTGATGCTCTGATGCACGGGTTCCGCACGATTCGCGAAGCCTGTGCGGAGGATCCGGAACTGGCGCAGGCGATTGTCGGAATCCACCTCGAAGGTCCCTACATTTCCGCCGACGACGGCCCGCGCGGCGCGCATCCAAAGCAGCACGTTCGTCCGCCCTGCTGGGATGAGTTTCGCCGCTTTCAGGAAGAGGCCGCGCATGGCATGATTCGCATGTTAACGGTCGCGCCGGAGATGCCAGGCGCTTTGCCCTTCGTTGAGCAGGCCGCACGGACCGGCGTAATCGTGGCGTTGGGGCATACCGGCGCGTCACCCGCCTGCATCCGCGACGCCATCAACGTCGGGGCCAAGATCAGCACGCACCTGGGCAACGGCTCGCACGCCGTGCTGCCACGGCATGACAACTATCTTTGGGAACAACTTGCTTCGGATCAGCTCTGGGCAAGCATGATCGGGGACGGGCATCATCTCCCCGACAGCGTGATGCGCTGCATTCTGCGTGTGAAGACGCCCGCCCGGCTCATTCTCACCTGCGATGCCAGCCCTCTCGCAGGCCTTGCACCTGGTGCCTATCGTCAGTGGGAACACGACTTCGAGGTTCTTCCCACGGGAAAGATTGTAGTGTCCGGCACCCCTTATCTCGCCGGCGCCTGGGCGTTCACTGACACCTGCGTCGCCAACGTGCTTCGGCTCGGCGAAACCTCGCTGGCCGACACGATTGACATGGCATCCAATCGCCCACGCGAACTCTTGGGCTTGCCAGCGCGGCAAATCGCGGTTGGCGAGCCGTCTGAGTTGATCGTGTTCGATTGGGCGCCAGGCGCGGAGTTTCGTATGCGATTGCCGCTTGCGGTGTAGCGTTCGCGCGGCGCCGCGCGGGCGCTAAGCGCAAGCCGGGAGAGACGTGTCATGTCCGCATTCTGGGTTGACGCCTATCGACAGCATTTCCAGCACTACCTGGAAAAACCGTTTGATATTCAGGTTTATCACGATCCGAGCGGCGCATCCTTGAAACTTGCAACCCACGACTGGGCCCGCGCCGGTTTTCGCATCTATGCCTCGATGGGGCTGGCCGACCGGCTTGTACTCGACGAACAGGACGAGTTCGGTGAGGTCATCCTCTTTTCGGATGTCGCCGACCGCGAGATTCCGCTACTCTTCGTGAACGCCCTATTCTTCATCTTGCAAAACAAAATCCCGCTCGGCACGCGGTTCGCCATCGGCTTCGGCGCCATGGGCGAGGGCATCGCCAGACGCCACGGCAAGACCGCTCTCTACTTCACCCGGCCCGCCGAGGGGAGCGCGGACTTTGCCGAGGTCGAGAAGGGCGACGCGATTGGCCGCGTTTTTCAAGCCTACTTCATCACTGCGAAAGAAGACGAATTCCTGGAAAAAGAAGGGCCAGACGCATTCGACGAGCGTTTCTGGAAACAATTCGGCGTCGAATTGACGGATGAAGAACGAGTCGAGTTGGCGGTGGACAAGACGAAGGCGCAGGAACTGCAGGCGCGCCTGGCCGATCTGGGGCAACGCTCGAGCGACGCCCTGAGCGTACGCCGGCGTTCCTGCGTATAGGTGAATTCGTTTAGCGCCCGCGCGGCGCCAAGCGGGCGCTAAACGAAGACGCTAACTCAGCGCACGTACCGATTGAAGATATTCTCCAACATCTCCTGCCGGCCGGACACGTTCGGCGCCACGTCGCCTTTTTCCAGCATGTACTTTTCCAGTTCCTCGAACTTCGCCTGCCCAGCTTCGATTTTTGCGCCGATGCCCAAATCCCAGCTGGCGTAGCGCTGCTTGACGAAATCCTGGAGCACGCCCTCCTTGCGAATCTGGGCCGCCAACTTCAAGCCCACCGCGAATGCGTCCATGCCGCCGATGTGGGCATGAAATAGATCGACCGGCTCGAAGCTCTCACGCCGAACCTTGGCATCAAAGTTGACGCCGCCTGGTGTCAGGCCGCCCTGGGCGAGGATGACCAGCATACACTGGGTCGTCAGGTAATAATCGGTCGGGAATTGATCGGTGTCCCAGCCCAGCAAGAGGTCGCCGCGGTTGGCGTCGATCGAACCGAGCATCCCAAAGCTGGACGCATACGCCAATTCGTGCATCATGGTATGCCCGGCCAGCGTCGCGTGGTTCGTCTCGATGTTCAGCTTGAAATCCTTGTCCAGACCGTAGCCGCGCAAGAAGGCGACACAGTTGGCGGCATCGAAATCATACTGATGAACCGTCGGTTCCTTCGGCTTCGGTTCAATCAGGAACTGCCCGCCGAAGCCGATCTTCTTCTTGTACTCGACCGCAAGGTGGAGGAATTTGGCGAGGTGATCGAGTTCGCGTTTCAGGTCGGTGTTGTAGAGATTGGAATATCCCTCGCGACCGCCCCAGAAAACGTAATTCTCGCCGCCGAGGTCCTTGGTCACTTCGAGGCACTTTTTCACCTGCGCGGCGGCATAGGCGAACACGTCAGCGTTGCAACTGGTGGACGCGCCATGGACGAAACGCGGGTTGGAGAAAAGGTTCGCGGTGCCCCAGAGCAGCTTGATGCCGGTGCGTTGTTGTTGTTCCTTCAGTGCCCTGACAACCTTGTCAAAGTTCGCATTGGTTTCACTCAGGTTCTTGCCTTCCGGCGCGACGTCGCGGTCATGGAAGCAGTAGTAGGGCACGCCGAGCTTCTCGAAAAACTCGAAGGCGACGCCGACCCGCTTCACGGCCATCTCGACCGAATCGGTGCCGTCCTCCCACGGACGTTTCGCACAGCCCGGCCCGAAGGGATCGCCCCCCATGCCGCGGAAGGTATGCCAGTAGCAGACGGCGAAGCGCAGATGATCCTTCATCGACTTGCCATCGACAAGTTCGCTCTCGTTGTAATGGCGAAAGGCCAGCGGGTTCCTGGAGTCGGGGCCTTCGAACTTGATCTTGGGGACGTCGGGGAAGAACGCCATGCGGGTCACCTTTGATATAGATGCGGTGGGATTCGGGCCTGGGTTAGATTAGCAAGCGCGCCAACGGTCGCAAAGTGTCTGTTTAGCCGCAACCCGCAGGGGAGCGCGGACCGGACGTCGTACGAACGCGCGGTGAAAGGCTCGCGCTCCGCTGCGCGTCGCGGCTAAACTCACTTCGTTGCCGGCATTTCCTTGGCCTGTGCCGTCGGCGCTACCGTGCCCGCGTCAATGCGTAACGAGGGGTCGGACCTGAGAGCCTTGCGATAATGCAGGCGCGAACCGCCGTTGACCGCGAGGAACTTGAGCGAACCGCCGCTCGAAATCGTGACAATGACTTCGGTGCGGGTGCCGTTGATCGCTCCCAAAAGTTCAACGTCCTTGGCATGAATCGTGAGTTTGGAATCGCCATTGACGATGGTGGCGTGGTCGCTGCGCACACGGACCTTGCCGCCCGGAGCATTGATTTCGACTTGCGCACCGCCGTTGATCTCGCCGTGGAGGAGGACCTTGCCCGCGGGCGCCGACAGCATGACCCGCGATGCGGAATTGACATTGCCCGAGATCACCACCTCGGACGCCGCGCTTGCCGAGGCGTCGAGCACGGCTTTCGCATTCACCGCGGCGACGTGCAGCGTCTTGACTGAACCCAACTTCACTGATCCGCCGTTGACGGCGCCGGTGAAAACGATCTCCTCGACCTCGAGCTCGGTGGTGTCGACGTGCGCCTGGTTGTTGATTCCTTCGATTGTGAGCCGTTTGACTTTGCCCAGGAGGATCGCCTTGCCCTTGTTGAGTGGTTTGAGCGTGAAATCGCCATCGGGATCGCGCAGGCGGATGTTCTCACCGAGGATCAGCACCTTGGTCAGGGCCGGTTGTTTGTCGTCTTTCTTTGGCCCGGTTTTCTTTTCGTCCGGCTTCTTTTCGGGCACTTTGGTTTCGATCTGTTTCTTCGGTTCCGGCTCGACTGTTTTCTTGGGCGGCGGCGTGATTCCGTCCGGTTTTTTTTTGAGCACTGCAACTTGAACCGGTTCCTTTTTGACGGGACGCTTCGACTTCTCCTTTTTCAACGCCACGATCGGTTCAGGCCGCGGCTTGACGGTCTTGGACGGATCTTCCTCGCGGTTAATGAAAGGCAGCGCCAGGATGACGCCGATGGTGGCGACAGCCAGCACCACGAGAACGCTGGCGATCAGGAGATTTGTTTTCATGGCGGGGTCACGCGGCCTTGTCCGAGCCTGAAGCGATAGCGAAGGCGTGATTTCCTTCGCTAACGCCTCAGGCTCGGATAGTACTCGGTAAACGCAAAGGGCACTCCACCGTTGCCGGCGAATGCCCCATTTTTGTTGACATTGTATAAAAACCCAGGGACGGCCGTCCCCGGGTCTATTCGGAACGAATCGTTAGCCCACCAGTTCGCGGATCGGCCGGCCGCCATCGTTCATCGGGATCGGGCGTCCCGACGGGTCGTTGTAGTGCAGGCCCTGCGGGATGCCAAGGACGTGGAACACGGTCGCCATGAGGTCGAGCGGCCGGATCGGCGTGGTACGTGGCACCTCAGCGCGGGCGTTGGATTCGCCGACTGCCTGGCCCATGCGCAGGCCGCCGCCGGCAAGAGCCAGCGTCGAGAGCGGCGCCCAGTGATCGCGACCAGCGCTGCCGTTGACGCGCGGTGTGCGGCCGAACTCGCCCGTGATGACGAGCAGAATGTCGTCGTCGAGACCGCGCTGGTTGATGTCCTGCACGAAGGCGCTGACGGCCCGGTCGAGTTCCGGCGCCCGGCTGCGCATCGAGTTGGCGATCTGGCCGTGCATGTCCCAGCCGCCGTAGTTGAGCGTGACGAAGCCGACGCCCGATTCGCACAATCGGCGTGCCATCAATAGCTGGCGAGCGAGGTTGCCCCGGCCGTACATGTCGAGCGTGCGCGGATCTTCGCGCGTCACGTCGAACGTCTCACGGGCCCGGCTTTGCAGGAGTTCAAACGCCTGGGTTTCGAAGGCGTCGAGTCCCTGCATCAGGCCGGAGCGATCGACTTCGCGGCTGAGCGAGTCGAAGCTGCGGAGCAGCGTGCGGCGATCCCCAAGGCGTTCGAGCGGAACCTGGAGATTCATGTTGTTGCGCGCGTTGCCAGCGGTGTCGAACGGAGCGTAAGCCGAGCCGAGCCAGCTGGGGCCGTCGCCGAGGATCCCGTTCATGCGAACGTAGGTCGGCAAGCCGGAGTGCGGGTTGTTGGCGCCGCGATGACGAGCCAGGATGGAGCCGAAGCCGGGCTTGACCTGACCTTGACCGTTATCGGCTGGCGGGTAGTTGTAGCCGGTCATGACCCAGTGCGTACCGCCGCCGTGTCCGGAGTTGGTGTGGGCGAAGGAGCGGACGAAGGCCATCTTGTCGGCCACGCGGGCCATCTTCGGGAAGACGCCGCCGATTTCCAGGCCGGTGACGTTGGTCTGAATGGCGCCGACGGTGGAACGGAATTCCATGGGCGCGGTCATCTTGGGATCGAATGTTTCAACGTGGGTCGGGCCGCCGCCGAGCCAGAGCCACACGACCGAGGTGTTGCGCGTCGGCTGACCGTTGGCGGTCGCCTGGGCGCGGGCACGAAGCAGATCGGCAAGAGCCAACCCGCTGGCGCCGAGAACGCCGGCTTTCAGAAAGTCGCGGCGCGTGCTGCCGTCGCAATCGACTGCTTTGCGATTGGACCAGAGATTCAACATGTGAAACCCCCCAAACAAAAAAGGTAGGATGGAGCCGCCGCGAGTTGACGCGAAAGAGGTAGGTTTGCGACCAGCGCAACTCCTCGGCAGCGAAGCTTTCCCGTGGGCACTAGATGAGAGCGTAAGCGATTCTCTGGTTCGTGTCAATTATCGTTTTCAGAAAGTGCAAGAATTTTGAAAATATTTTGGAAATATGTACAGTCAGCAGGATTCATTAATCCGCCCACTATTTGATGGTCCAGATGTGCAGGTTATATTCCGTTTCGGTTCCGGAGTTGTTTTTGGCCATGATCGTCGTCGATTTTTCCGGCGGCCAATCGTCGCCCATCAAGAATCGGTGGGATACGACGCGCGAACCTTTTTTGAGCGTTTTTTGAAGAACGGGCTTGAGTTTGAGGTTCAGGTCATCGCCAACATACAGTAACACGACGGATGCTTCCGAGAAATCCTTGATCTCCAGCGCGTTGGCGGCGCGAAACTCGGCTCGGTCCTGCACCTTGTCTTTCTTCGCATTCTCCTGGCACAGTTTGATCAGGTCCTCGCGAATGTCGATGCCGACGCCTTTCTTCGCGCCGAAGTCCTTGACCGCCTGAATTACCAGTCGGCCATCGCCGCAGCCGATATCGAAGACAACATCGTCCTTGCCGATCCTCGCCAGTTTGCACATCTCGGCCACCACCGCCGCCGGAGTTGGAACGTAGATCGGCTTGATCAAATCGGGATTGGCAGGATCCTCTTTCCGCAGGTCCACTTCAATCGGCTTGTCCCCGACAATCTTTATCTGTTTGGTCCGAATGATGTTGGTGTAGACCTGTGGCCAAAAACTGAACTCGATCTTGACCTCGTCGTTGCCGGCGGTGGTTGTGATTTGCAACGTGCGTTTCGTACCGCGCGGTTCGGAGTAGTCTTTGCCATCGACGGTGAGCTTGGAAACGCAATCCTTGGAATATTCCGGATCGTGCTTGCTTTCGGGCAACAGCAGGACGAGGTTGCCAGTCGTGGGATCCTTGGGTGGATCCTTCTTGCAACCGACCGGTGCGACCAGAATTGAAAACGGCAGCAGGAAGGCCAACGCCAGAACACGTCGCATGTTTTCACCGGTGGGGCTGGAAGACTCGCAAGAGAGATAGGCTATGAACGCGGGGGTTCAATTCAAGAATCAGTGACGGACCCTTATGCACGGCGTCGCCAACGGGCATCAGCCTGATACGCCGCGGATGTTTTCTGCGTGCCAAAGGCATGGGCAGCACGTGCCGGGTTAGCAGGCAAAATGTAATGTCGCAAACTACGCGGCTTATGGCGTTCCCTAAGCCGATCGTTCTGAAGTCATTGTCACGAAAAGACATGGGAGGAAACCGATTCGGTCATGCCCCGTCATTTGCGGTTTTGGCCCGGCTTTTGCTCTCTCCCAATCAATCGGCCGTCCGGCTTGGTAGTCATGGGAGAGGTGGCTGCTGGGTCGAGACGGCTTTTTTCTTTTTTCCGCTCATTTCATAAACGCCGCTTCGCATTTCCCGTTGGATATGATACTTTGAAAGGCGTAATGTGGGAAAACCCGGGCGCACTGGCCTTGGGTTTTGCTCACGCGCGAATGTGGATGATCCCATGTTGACGTCGAATTCCGCTCCCAGCACTCCGGAAACCGCGGCACCGCCAGGGGCGGCGCGGAACTTTGCGCGCTTCGGCCCACGCTGGTGGAACCACGTCAAAGCGTTGTTTGGCACCCCGTCTAAACGCCGGCTCGCCTACGCTGCCTTGCAGATCGCGCACATTCGCCACTGGGAAGTCGAGTTCGACCGTCTATCCGATGCCGAGGTAAAGCAAAAGGGCCTGCAATTGCGCGGCCGCGCGCGCGGCGGCGAATCGCTGGACCACTTGCTTGCGGAAACCTTCGGCCTGGTCTGCGTCGCATCCAAACGCACGCTTGGTCTACGTCCCTTCGACGTGCAACTGGCCGCCGGCATCGTCGTGCACAATGCCGCCCTGGCGGAGGTCTCCACAGGCGAAGGCAAAACCCTGGTGGCCACGCTACCGGTGGTTCTCAATGCCTTGCCCGGCAAGGGTGTCCACGTCACGACCGTCAACGATTACCTGGCTCAGCGCGACGCCGACTGGACCTCCCGCATCTATACCGCACTCGGCTTGACCGTTGGTTGCCTGCAACAACGCATGAGCGACGACGATCGCAAGACCGCCTATCGCTGCGACATCACCTATGGCACCTCCAGCGAGTTCGGGTTCGACTTCCTCCGCGATCGACTCAAGACCAAAAGCGGCGGAAACCAAAACCTGCCGTTCTGGTCCGCCTGGATCAGCACCAATCAAGCCTTTCAACCCCTCGATCCCAAGGTCCAGCGCGGCCACGCGTACGTCCTCGTCGATGAGGCCGACAACATCTTCATCGACGACGCCCGCACCCCGCTGGTCATCAGCACGGGCAGCCGACCGGCAACCGAGCAGGAATCGCTCGTCTACAAATGGTCCGACAAGCTGGCGAAGGAGATGCAGCGCGACGTCCATTTCTATCTCGATGAAAAGAAGCAGAAGGTCGAGTTGTCGGACGAGGGCCGCCACCTCATCCGCTACTCCAACCCGCCCGCCGGCGAGCACTCTCACGCGATGGACAAGCTGCATGAACACGTGGAACGCGCCATCCACGCCAACCATCGCTTCCGGCTCGATCAACACTACATGATCCAGGACGACAAAGTCGTCATCATCGACGAAAGCACCGGCCGGCCCATGCCCGACCGGCAGTGGAATGAGGGCTTGCACCAGGCCGTCGAGGCCAAGGAAGGCGCGACCATCACCTACAAGACCGACCACGCGGCCCAAATCACCTACCAGTCGTATTTCAAGCTCTATACGAAGTTATCCGGCATGACCGGCACGGCCATCCAGAACTACTGGGAAATGCGCCGCGTCTATGGCCTGTGGGTCGTGCAGGTTCCCACGAACAAGCCGTGCATCCGCGAGGTGTTGCCGGATCGCATCTTCCCGACCGAGGATCAGAAATTCGACGCCATCGTCGAGGAAGTGCGGCGGCTGAAGGCCCGGGGCCGACCCGTGCTGATTGGCACGCGCTCGGTGGACAAATCGGAGAAGCTGAGCCGAAAGCTGATCGAGCTGGGGATCGTTCATTACGTACTCAACGCGAAGCCGGGCAATGCGGAGCGTGAGGCCGAGATCGTGGCGCAAGCGGGCCGCGCCGGCGCCGTCACCATCGCCACCAACATGGCGGGCCGGGGCACCGACATCCTTCTGGGCGGTAATGCCGAGGCGATCGCCTGGGCTCAGCTCAAGACGCAATACAAGTTCCGCCACGAGGTGCCGCCGGAATTGCTCAAGCAGAGGATCGACCAGATCGAGGCCGACGAAAACACCCGATCGAACCACGGGGCCGTGGTGGAAGCCGGCGGACTGCACGTGATCGGCACCGAACGCCACGAGGCTGCCCGCATTGACCGCCAGCTCATGGGCCGCGCCGCCCGCCAAGGCGATCCCGGGAGCTGCCAGTTTTTCCTTTCCCTGGAGGATGAAATCCTCGAAGGGCTCGGCCAGGGCCGCCAGGACAAGCTCAGGCTCCTCGGCCAGGCCGGCGGCGACCGCAACTGGGATGGATACGCGCCCGAATTCATGAACGCTCAACACTACATCGAAAAACGCCACTACCGCCAGCGCCTCGATCTCATGCACTACGAACGCCAACGGCAAGAGATCATGAAGGACCTCGGCGCCGACCCCTACGTCGATTGAGCCGTTGGCGGTTTTGCGCCCGCATGGCGCCCCGCGAGCGCTAAGAAGCTGTTTCAATACTAGCGAGGTTTCTACCTCAGACTACCTCAGACCAAAACAACACACGCATACTAGCCCGAAGCGTAAGCGAGGGATCGCTTGCAACGGAAAACCTCGCTAACGCTTCGGGCTAGTATGCAAACTTGACTCAATCGCCATGAGTTTCGCGGTTCAAGAACACTAGCCCGAAGCGTAAGCGAGGGACGCCCCTCGCTTACGCTTCGGGCTAGTTTGAAGGGTTCTGAAACAGCTTCTAAACCGCAAGCGGCGATTCTATCCAACAAACAACGCTCGCATCACCTCGCCGCGATTCAGGGTCACCGGGCGATTCTGCCGATCGCGCACCTCGCTCCCCGGATTGACGCCCAGGACGTGGTACACGGTCGCGCCGACGTCGTCCGGCGAAAAAGGCGCGGTCGCGGGGAACGCGCCGATGCGGTCCGACTGCCCGATCACCTTGCCCCCCTGAACGCCAGCTCCCGCGAACACGCCGAAGTAACACGGCGCCCAGTGATCGCGCCCGGGCACCGCGCTGGCGTTCACCGCGAAAATCCTTGGCGTGCGGCCAAACTCGCCGAGCATCATCACCAGCGTGTCTTCCAACATGCCTGACGAATCCAGATCGTCCAGCAGTGCGGAGACGCCTTGATCCAGGGGAGGCAGCAACCGGTCACGCAGCGAGCCGAAGTTGTTGGCGTGCGTGTCCCAGTTCTGGACGATGCCCATGTTCGCCTGCACCACGGGGACGCCGGCTTCCACCAGGCGCCGGGCGAGCAATAGCGACTGCCCGAACGCGTGCCGACCGTAACGGTCGCGCACGGAACGCGGTTCCTGATCCATCGCGAAGGCGCGGGCGATTCGGCCCGATGCGAGAATCGAAAACGCGAGACGCTGTTGATCGCTCAGCCGCGTGGCGGCATGAGTGCTGGCGAGTTGACGCTGTTGGAGGTCTACCTCCGCCAAAAGGGCGCGGCGATTGTCGAGGCGGCGAACGTCGATGCCTTCGGCGGGCCGCAAGCTGTCCATGCCGAATTCGGGACGATTGGGGTCGCGCGTGATCAGCCAGGGATCATGGCGCGGGCCCAAAAAGCCCGCATGTTGGCCAGGCCAGGTGAGCGGGCCTTCCATCAAGAAGGTCGGCAGGTTGACGCCGGAGGGCACGCCATCCGAGCGCGGCCGCAGGTAGTCCAGGGCGGACGCATAACTGGGCCAATCGTCGCGAGAGGCCACCTTGTCAAAGAACGCGCCCGGCTGCGGCTGCCCGGTCAACGTGTGATGCGTCGCGACCAGGTGGTTGTACTCCCGATGGGAAAGCGAACGTACGACGGCGTACTTGTCCGACCGTGCCGCCAGCCGAGGCAAATGCTCACACACGTGCAGGCCCGGCGCCCGCGCCGCGGTGCGTCGAAACTCGCCGCGAATCTCGGCCGGCGCGTCGGGCTTCATGTCAAACATGTCGAGATGGCTCGGCGCCCCGGTCAGGAAGACGATGATGACCGACTTCGGCCGTCGCTGTCGTGCGGATGAATTCGCCGCCGCGCGACCAGCAAGGAGCGACGACAGGCCAAGACCGAGCAGACCGGAGTAGCCGACTTGCAGGAAGGATCGGCGGTTCAGTGCAGGCAGGTTTGGATCAGGCACGGCAGCATTCCTGGTTGGATTGTGGCGGGAGGGTCTACGGATTTTTATCACATCCCGCGCTAAATGGGAAGGGTCAACCGGCGAACGGCCAGCGTAAGCTGGCTGGTGAAACGCCATGAGAGTGACGCCTTCACGAACCTGTTTGCGCTGGCCGTTCGCCGGATCAAATCGCTACGCTAATTCTTGGGCGCGGTCGGCTCACGATTGAGTTCCCGTGCGGAACGCGAACTCCAGGCCCGGATGCCCTCCTGCACCGGCTGCATCATCCGATACATCGAGTATTGCGGGATGCCGGTGCTGTCCGAAATCCAGTTCGTCAACTTGGAAACGGAGTTGCCGAATAAATCGATCGTTGGATCGGAGCGATAGACGCCGCGGAAGGAATTCTCCGCGTTGTCGCGCCAGATGAATTTCTCGTCCATCCCGGTCGGCGGTACCCAGAAAGGAGCATCGCTCCAGGGTTGTGCTTTTTCATATCCCGGCGGCGCCTTGAGGCCTGCCAGGTCCGCTGGCTTGCGCGCCACCATGACCCACCAGGAGGTGAAGCGATCTCGATCCCGATCGTCTGGCCACGTCGCCGTATCCGTGCCGACGACGACGGAATAGCCGGCTTCTTTCGCCGTGCTGGCGAGAATGGGCGTCAGGTCGTAATACCGATTTGACGTGTGAAAACAAAGGACGCCTCCGGCCCGTGTTCGGCTCATCAGCAGGCGCAAGCCCTCCGTGGTCATCAGATCCTTGTGGACGGTGCGAATGCCATCCTTGTAGGTGTTGACGACGATCAGTTGATAGAATCCTTCCCCGCCATGCTTCTTGAGCGTTGGCCGTGGCTCTCCCTGAAAAATCGAGACCGCTGCGCCGCGTGCCCGTGCGTCTTCGAGGTAGTGAAAAAGCGGACGCTTGCCCTTTGCAGGTGAAGAAAGCTTGACGAACAACGGCACACGCTCGAAGAAATGAATCGCCTGGGCCGGGCGCGCGTAGCTGGCAACGGTTCCCACGTCCATGCCGACGACTGCGATGGGCGGCTCCGACCAGAGGTGGGTAAGCTGCCCGAGTGGATCGAGCCCCATGCCCGTGAGACTGGCCGGCAAACGCGCATCGGCATGAAAGGTGTTCTCTGCGCCGGGGAACCAGTTGTACTTTTGCAAAAGCACGCCGAGAGGGCTCTTGTCGTGGAAATACGTCGTGGGAAATCGGCTGCGGTCCCGTATTGGATCGCCGCGGGCCGCCGGATCCCTGGGTCGGTGATAACTTCGGCCGATATAGATGCCGTCGTAGAGCAGATAGGAATAGACCGCCCCCTCGTCCTTCGTGGTGATAACCTGGATTCCCGGAGCTTCGAAGGCGACCTTGCGGTCGCCGCGGTTGATGACCTTTTCGAACCCGCGGTTTTTCCTGCGCGCCGACCGATCGCTCAAGATGCCGATCACACCGTGGAGAAAGCGAGTCAGGTCGCCAGAGGGGTTGAGTTGGATTCCCGTCCTGGCGCGCAGGAAGTCTTCGAGTTCGTAGATATTGTTGTGCAGTTTGTCGATCTCCGGATCGGAACGATAGACGCCTCGAAGCGATCTCTCTCCCTTGTCGTTCCAGACCAGCCGGTCGTCAACGAAATCGGGGGTCTGCCAATAGGGCCGAAACTCCTTGGCGCCTGCCGGCGCTTTCAAATGCGCCAGGTACGCCGGTTTGCGGGCGATCATCACCCATTCAGACGCGAAGCGGGTACTTCGCTGGCCGCGTGGGGGGGCGTCCTTGCCGACGACGCAGCCCAGGTGGAGTTCCGCCGCGGCGCTGGCGAGGATGGCAACGAGGTCGTAGAACCGATTGGACGTATGAAAACAAAGGACACCGTCCTCGGTCAGCTTGCCCAGGAGCATCGTGATTGCTTCCTTGGTCATCAGCTCGTCATGCACGACCGAGTCAGGAAACTTGTACGTTTCAATGATGATCGCATGATAAAACTTCTCCCCGCCATGTTTCTCGATCATGGCCCGCGGCTCGCCGGGGTAAACCGTCAGATTGGCGCCACGATCAAGGGCATCCCGCACATAGGTAAAGACCGGCGTTTTTCCTTGGCCCGGCAGGGACAACTTGACAAACGTCGGTACCCGTTCGGTGAAATGGATGGTTTGCCCTGGTCGCGCATAACTCGCCATGGCGCCGACTTCCAGGCCTAGAACGGCAAAGGGCGGCTCCGACCATAGATTGACAAGTTGGCCCCACGGATTGCCCCCGATGCCGATCATGGCGGCTGGCATACGCGCATCCGCGTGATAGGTGTTTTCCGGCCCAGGGAACCAGTTGAACTTCTGCAACACCATGCCAACCGGACTCTTGTCATGCCAATAGGTCGTGGGCATTCGGCTCAAATCAACACGGGGGTTGCCCCAGTCCTTCTTGGCCGCGGGCTTCAGAAAGTTATTTCCCAGATAGGTCCGATTGTGCATCAGGTAGCGATACTCCAGGCCCTCCTCCGTCCGACTCCAGACGTCGATCAGCGGCGCCTGGAACACCAGCTTGTTCGCCTGACCAGTCACCGCGCTGCCAGCGAGGCACACCAACAACATGGTCGCGTTCATTGGTCATCCTCCGTTTGATAGACTGACAACTTCGCCGCGCACACCAAGGGTTCGTCGCAATCGGAAAGGGTCCGTGCATGTTCTCGCTTGCTGACGTGTTGCAACCGCCACTTCTTACCTCCGATTTACCTGGCCTGGGCGGGAAGATCAAAACAATTCCCGAAGATTTCGAGGTCGAGGAGATCCCCGCCTATCAGCCGAGTGGGCAGGGCGAGTTTCTCTATCTCTGGATCGAAAAACGCGACATGGGGGCGGAATATTTCGAGCGTCAGATCGCCCGGCGGCTCGACCTTCCCGTTGGCGAGGTTGGCACGGCGGGGCTCAAAGACCGGCGTGCCGTCACGCGCCAAATGGTCTCCGTTCCCGCCGTGGTCGAATCGCGCCTCGCCCAACTCGATGGCGAGGGCATCAAGGTCCTGAGCGTCAGCAAACACACGAATAAGCTTCGGGCCGGGCATTTGCATGGCAATCGGTTTCGCATTCTTATTCGTTTTTCCTCCCCTCTGCCTCTGGAAGAGGGAGCGGGGGCGACGGTGGACGGCTCGCCTCACCCCCGGCCCCGCTCCCAAGGGGAGAGGGGAGAAATCGCTGTGATCGAGCGCATTCGCCAGCAAGGTCTGCCCAATTACTATGGCCCGCAGCGATTCGGCCGCGATGGGGAAACGCTGCACCTGGGGCTTGCACTCCTGCGCGGCGAGAAGCCCGCCAAGCCCGTGCGTAGCCCTTTCCTCAAGAAGCTGGCCGTGTCCGCCGCGCAATCGGCTCTCTTCAATCACAGCCTGGCCCAGCGCTTTCGCGATGGGCTGTTGCGCACGGTCCTGCCCGGGGACGTGATGTGCAAGATCCCGTTCGGCGGCATGTTCGTCGCGGCCGACGTGCCCACCGAGCAAGGCCGATTCGAGGCACGCGAAATCGTGACCGCCGGGCCGATCTTCGGCCGCAAGATGTTCGCCAGCAGCGAAGAAGCAGCTCGGCGCGAGGAGTTGACGCTGTCAGCGTTTGGGTTGACCAGCGCGTCGTTTCACGGTTTCGGCAAGATGTTGCAAGGGACTCGGCGGCACAATCTGATCTACGTTGCCGATCTCGCAGCTGTCCCGGAAAGCGAAGGCGTTCGCGTTTCGTTCACGCTGCCGGCGGGAAGTTATGCGACGGTTCTGTTGCGTGAAATCATGAAAAGCGAGACGCTGCTTGAAGAAAGCGATTGAGTCAATAATCGCGCGAGTGTGAATTGTTGATGAACGCAAATTACATTTGGATCGCCGTTTAGAACTTTGCCGAATCGGCGCGCTGCGTCGCGGTAGTTCTTGCAGCTGGAACAAAGTGCGGCAGTCCTCGCGAAGGCGCTGGCAGGCGACGCAATTTCCTTTCCGCACATTTCATAAATCTATTTGACGCAGAGGGTCCAGTTTGTTTCAATCTCCCTGGGGATCGTAACCAAAAGGAGGTTCGAATCCAGTTCAGGCAAACCTTGACGATTGGGGGACCCAGTGTCTACTTCTACGAAACCGAATGTGGATGATTTCACCGTTCCGGAGAAGATTCTCCTGGCGGCGGAAAACCTCGAGAAGAAAGGACAATCGCCGTTCACGGCCGAAGCGCTGATTGTCGCATCATGGGAGAGGTTTCCGAGCACTTTCGGCCTGAAAGGGTATGCGGAAAAGTATCCGGACTCGAACAAGATTCTCAGCAGCATCATGGGCGAAAAAGGCCTGGCGCGGCGCGGCTGGCTCGTGAAGATGGGCCAGAAGCTCTACGCGATGACGCGCGAAGGTCGCAACGTCGTTCGCCGGGTGATGATGCAGGAGGAGGAACCGATTCACGACGGCGACGTGCATCGCCTGGGTCGGGACCATGATCGCTTCCTGAAGGTGCTCTTCGATTCCAGCGCCGTGAAGAAGTTTGAGGACAACCGCAAGCACGAGCTGGCGTTTGCCGACGCGACGCGATTCTGGAGCATCACCGAGAACATGAAAGGCGACCAGCTCGACGAACGCCTCGAAGTGGTTGGCCGCACGCTCGCGGAACTCGACCGCGTCCTGGCCGACGTCGATGGCGAGATGACCGGCGGGCGGGCTGTCACCGCCGGCGATATTCGCGTCTTGACCAACATCCACCGTTACATGGAGGACAAGTTCGATCGGCACCTGAACCTACTGCGGAAGCGATAGCCCTTGCTTCGTTTAGCGCCCGTCTGCCGCCAGGCGAGCGCTAAACGAGGGTTTCTTTTACGCCGCCTCCTTCGCGTCGTCATCAAATCGCAGACGCGAGCCAGCCACATAGTCGGCGTTGATTTCGATGCTGGTCCACTTCCGTCCCAGCGTCTGCGCCACTTGTCCGGTCACATTGCTGCCAGCGAACGGGTCGAGGACGTGGTCCCCTTCGTGCGTCAAGAAGCGAATAAAGAAATCCGGCAACTCCGGCGGAAACCTCGCCGGGTGAATTGGCAGGCCCGCGGCACGGCACTTGAAGAGGTACGTGTCATGCGACCGCGTGTTCGGCACCGTCAACACATTCGGCGGAATCGCGCCGCCGTTATCGCGCTGAAAGTGCGGTCCAATCTCGTGCTGCGATGGCCGCAGCGCTGGCTGGTAGCCGTCCTTCAGCAGACGCTTCATCGATTTGGAATACGGCACGAGCACGCGGCGGTTGTCGGCCTTGGGCTCGGTTGATTTCGACAGCCACCAGATGTGGGTCACGGCTTCCTTGACGCGCGTGCGGCGAATGGTAACCCATTCGGCGGGTGTCGGCAGGCGCGAGGGGTTGTGCCAGTAGAAATCCTGGGCCAGGTAAAAGATTTTTCCAAGTTGAATCAGCAACTCATAGGGGAACAACGAGCGGGTGCCGCTGCCGCGATTCCAGGCGCCGCCGAGTTCCATGACGAAGCTGCCATCGGGCTTGAGAATGCGCCGGACCTGTTCGACGATGGGCCAAAACCACTGGATATATTCGTCAGCGGAGACGTTGCCATACGCTTTCTGTCGGCGCAACGCAAACGGCGGCGACGTGAAGACGAGCGCGATCGATTCGTCCGCGATATGGCGCAGCACCTCAGCCGCATCGCCGTGAAAGGCGCGCCCCAGCTGGGTGGTGTACGCGGGTGTTACCCGTCTTTTTGCCACCGTATTATCCTCCGTGAGCGGCGGAGGGATAACACAAGAATAGGTGATTGGCAAGATCAAGCCGCAAGGGGCTTTTCGGCCCTTCCCCTATAGCGGCATGAGTGAGAGAGCCAGGCGCCTCTCAGCCGAGAAGACTGGGAAGGATGGGAGATTAGTTCCATACCCAGAGGAACACCGTGGTCAGCACCAGGCCAACGGCGCCGATCCCCGCCGCGGCAACGGCCAGCCAAAGCCACCTGCCGCGGCCAGATCGCTCGGCCCACGCCTCGGCTGGGTTCGCCTTTTCTTCCGGCTCGCGCGAGGTAGCCGCCGCGAGGCCTGTCTGAAACTCCGGCCATTGTCCCAGGGGCTTGAATTTTCCCTGGGCGCTCAGCGAGGCCTCCGCATTCGCCGGAATCGTGCCGTTTTTGATGCGTTCGAGCACATTCGCGGCACTGCCTTTCGCTTTCACCAGGTTGCCACGCGGATCACGGTAACGCAAGAACCAGATCTGCTGCTCGCGGGCCTTTTTGGCCTGGGCGGCAGATTGCAACTGCAAATCGGGCTGCGTGGTCTCGACCGGCGAAGTCAAACGCTCCACCACCACGGGATCTTGCAGGGCGGAGTCGATTTGCACAAAGCTCGGAATCTTGGCGGCAAGATGCGAACGTTCCAGATCGACGATGACATCGCTGGCGGTCTGGTAGCGGCTGGCGGGATCGCGCGCGAGCATGCGGGTCAGGATTTCATCGAGGGTTACGGGAATCTCCGTGTTGATTTCGCTCGCGCGGCGGAAGACGCCAACCGCCTTTTTCTCGACAATTTCCAGCGACGACTCGCCGGGGAAAGGGACTTCGCCGGTGAGGAGATGGTAGAGCGTGGCGCCAAGGGCATAAATGTCGCTGCGTTCGTCCGCCATCTTGGCGTTCATCGCCTGTTCGTAGGGCATGTAATAGGGGGTGCCGATGCCCTGGGTGGCGTGGGTGAGGCTAGCCGGGTCGTCGCGGCGTTTCGCCAATCCAAGGTCGGAAAGTTTTGCCAGCCCCGACGGCGTGACGAGAATGTTGCCCGGTTTGATGTCGCGATGGATGATCTGGCTCTTGTGGGCATGCTCCAGGGCGCGGGCGATGTCGAGGATGATGTGCAGGGCATCGCCGATTTGCAGTTTCCCGGCCCGGTCCAGGAGATCGAGGGCGGTGATTCCCTCGACGTATTCCAGAACGATGAAGTGAAGCCCCGTCTCGGCGTCCTGGGCGGCGCCGAAGGTGCGCACGATGTTGGGATGGACGAGCAAGGCGCCATGCCGGCCCTCGCGCTGAAAACGCTGGAGAATGTTTTGCTTCGGCGCCTGCTCGGCCGAGAGGATTTTCAGAGCGACCTGCCGATTCCCCGCGCCATCGAAGCCGAGATAAACCGCGCCCATGCCTCCCGCGCCGAGGCGGCGCAGGATGCGATAAGGCCCGATGCGCGTGAGGTCGCCGGCGGGCGCGCCGGCCGCCGGGTCGAACTTCGTGGGCCGACGCCGACTGGCGTCCTCCTCGGCCTGGTCCGCGGGCGCTTTCTCCAGGCGCAAATGTTCGGCCTGCGATTTGGAAAGGATCTTGGCCGCCGTCAAGGCGGTGAGAAAATCAACGTTCTCGCCCCGCCCCTGGCGTTCCTGGACGGCGCGCAACGCACGCTCCACCTGCACCGGATCGACGGCAAAAAAGGAGATCGCCATCCGCGCATAACGGCGGTTGGTCTGTGCGGCTCCCGTCGTGTTGTCGGAGGGAATCTCCACGTTGGCCAGCACCTTGGGGGGGAAATAGTACATTCAGTGTATCGGGCGTGGGTCAGGCCTTCCAGCCTGACCGCGTTCGAAAAAAGTCCGGCTGGCACACCTGCCCTACGGCAACCGGACGCCCCATCGCAATTTCATCGCCCTTGGCGTTCGCGGGCGTACAATCAGCGGGGAGGCGCTGGCACCACGCGCGTCGGACCAAAAGGAAAAAAGCAACCTTATGAAACTAGCCTTCAGCACCAATGCCTATCTCAACTTCTCATTCCCAGAAGCGGTGCGCCGACTCGCCTCCATCGGATACCAGGGCGTGGAGATCATGGCCGACGTGCCGCACGCCTGGCCCGCGTACCTATTGGCCGAGCAAAAACAGGCGATCCGCGCGGCGCTGGCCGACAACCAACTCGCGATTTCGAACATCAACGCGTTCATGATGCACGCCGTCAACGATCCGCGGCAAAAATACTGGCACCCGTCCTGGATCGAACCGGACCGCCACTATCGGCAAATACGCATCGAGCACACGAAACGTTCACTGACGCTGGCCAGGGAACTTGGCGCGCCGTGCATCACCACC
This sequence comes from Planctomycetota bacterium, assembly GCA_016191165.1. Classification (GTDB taxonomy): domain Bacteria; phylum Planctomycetota; class Planctomycetia; order Gemmatales; family Gemmataceae; genus SIAQ01. The sequence continues at coordinate 32,215 of JACPPF010000046.1, read as the reverse complement.
GAGCCAGGCGGGCCCGTCGAGCCAGGGCAGTCGTGGTCCGCGGCTCTCAAGCTATTCGTCGAGATGATCAAGCCGGTCGCCGACCATGCGGAAAAGGAAGGCGTGTTGCTTTTGGTCGAGCCGGAACCGGGACTGTTGATCGAGACGGCTGACCAGTTCCTCGAATTCATGCAGCACATGCAGTCGCCGGCGGTGGGTATGAATTTCGACATCGGTCACTCCTACTGCGTGAACGACGACCCGGCGACAACGATCCCACGTGTCGCCAAATATATCCGGCACTTCCACCTGGAAGATATTGCCGCGACCCGCGTGCATCATCATCTGGTCCCCGGCGAAGGCGCGATCGACTTCGCGGCATGCCTGAAGGCCATCCGTGCCATGAACTACGACGGCTGGGTCACGATCGAACTCTATCCGTATATTGACGATCCCGACCCGGCCGCGCGCACGGCGCTTTCGCGCGTTCGAGCGATTCTTGAAGCCTGAAGGCCCAGGGACGGCGGGCCCCGGATTTGATCGACTGCAATCGGGAACCTCCATGCGAACGATCCTTGTCTACGCCCAGCTCGTGAGATTGCCGAACACGTTCACGTCGCTGGCGGATATTTTCCTCGGCGCGGTGGCGACGGGGTTGTTGTTGTCGCACTGGCATGTGCTGTTGTGCCTGCTGGCGGCCTCGACGCTGCTTTACTGGTCGGGCATGGTGTGGAATGATTATTTCGACCTCGATCAGGATCGCCTGGAGCGGCCTGGCCGGCCCATTGCGTCGGGGCGAATCACGCTGCGAGTGGCTTTTGCGCTGGGTTTCGCCTTGATGCTCGGCGGTCTGGCGTTTGCCGGGCTGGCGGATTTCTTGGTGGAGGCTCAGCGCTTGAGGTCGCTGCCGATTGCGGCGTTTTTGGTGGTTGCGATCTTTCTTTATGATGGAGTTGCCAAGGCGACCTGGGCCGGGCCGGTGTTGATGGGCGGTTGCCGGCTGCTCAATGTCTTGCTGGGTCTGTCGATCGCCAACGTGATGCCGCCGTTCTGGGGCTGGCTGCTGGCGATCATCGTGGGAACCTATACCGCGGGAGTCACCTGGTTTGCACGAACCGAGGCGAGGCTCAGCAGCCAGTCGATGCTGATCGCGGCGGCGATCGTCATGCTCGCCGCGCTCTCGCTGGCCTTGACGATCCCGGCCCTCGCCTTGCTGGAAACCTCGCGCTATGCCGAACCTTCGTGGCTGTTTCCGTATCTTCTCGCAGGCTTCGGCGCATACCTGGGAGTCGCGGTCCTGCGCGCCATTCGTCGGCCTGACCCGGTGCGAGTTCAGCCCGTCATCAAGCGGGCGATTTTCGGCTTGATTGTGCTTGACGCCCTGATGGCCAGCGCCTTCGCCGGCAGCCTCGGCTTGCTCTTGGTGGTGCTCGTGATACCCGGTATGATCCTGGGACGGTGGTTGTATTCGACCTAGGTCTCACCGCTCGCCCAAGGCGAGCGGCTAAACGCATTCGAGAAAATGTTGCGCCTCGGCTCACTCACCCTTGCTTCCCGCTACTTCCTTTCACCACTGGCTGGTTACACCAACCTGCCTTTCCGGGTGGCCGTGCGCGAACTCGGTGGGCTGGGGCTGGCGACCACGGAGCTCGTCAGTACGCGCGCCCTGGCGATGAAGAGCCGCAAGACGAATGAATATATTGAGACGTGCCCTGACGACGCGCCGTTCGCCGTGCAGATTTTCGGATCCGATCCTGCCGAGATGCGTGACGCCGCCCAGTGGCTGGAAGAGTACGGCGCGGATGTCATTGACATCAACATGGGCTGCCCCGTCGCCAAGGTCGTCAAGAACGGCGGCGGCTCGGCGATGATGTGCAACGTCACCGGGACCACCCAGCTCGTCCGCGGCATCGTCGAGGCGGTCCGTATTCCCGTCACCGTCAAGATGCGGCTCGGCTGGGATGACCTCAATCTCACGGCTCCCAACCTGGCCCGCTCCTTCGAGCAAGTCGGCGTCGCCGCGGTCATCATCCATGGCCGAACACGCGAGCAGGGCTTCTCCGGCAAGGTCAATCTCGCTGGTATCCGCGCCGTTGTGGAAGCGGTGGAGGCAATGCCAATCATCGGCAATGGCGACGTGCGTGGCCCGGCGGATGCCGAGTGCATGTTTCGTGAGACCGGCTGCGCGGGCATTGGCATTGGGCGCGGCGCCTTGCTCAACCCCTGGATCTTCGCCCAACTTTCCTCCTGGGAACGCACGGGCGAGATCGGCGCGACGCCGAGCTACGACCAACGACTCGATTTCATGACCCGGCACTATCAACTCCTCGTGGAGCAACGAGGCGAACGGCACGCCAGCTTGACCTTCCGCAAGTGCGGCGGCTGGTACTCGCGCGTGCTCAAGCCCGGCAAGGAGATTCATCGCCAAATCATGATGCTGGAGCGCGTTGCCGATTTTGAGGCAATCGTCGCGATGCTGCGAGCGAAAGGGCCTCCACCGCTATGGAAGGCTGGCGAGATGCCGGAGCTAGCGGTGCCGCAGGGACCGATTTCGCACTGGTGAGTGAGTGAGTGAGTGAGTGAGTGACTGATCCTTCCCGCAGTCAGCATTGACACATGGTCGGCGACCCCATCGCAAGGAAATCCCCACGCCAAAATCCGGGACTCCCTGATTGAAAAACACTGTGCCACGTGAAATAATATTCCAGCGCATTTCATTTCGCTGGCTGGAAAGGATCGGCTGTCATGTTTCACTGGATCCGTCGGATACGTGAATTTATGTACATCAAGGGGGCAACGCACTCCCAAAATGCGAGCCTCCCGCGTAAGCGGGGGGTGCTGACACGCACCCGCCCCGAGCTTGAACACCTGGAGGATCGCATCATGCCCGCGATCACGGCGGTTCACGATGTTTACGCCGTGCCCGCCGACGCTCCCTACAACGGCGCCAGTGTTCTCGCCAACGACATCAACTCTACCAACTCGCAGATGTTCGCCGGCCAACGGTCACTGCCGCAGCACGGTGCGGTTTTTGTTGATCCAGGCGGCACGTTCATTTATACACCGAATGCGGGCTTCACCGGGCAGGATCAATTCACCTATCAGGCCTGGGCCATCGACGCGCCCAACGACCCCAACTCGGTCGCGACCGTCTTTCTGGTCGTGGCGAACATCCCGCCGCCGGCGGGGGGCAACCGCGCGCCGGTCGTCGGCCCGCTCGCCGCGCGCAGCGACATCGAAGGGCGGACAGTGAGTGTGCAGGTGATCGCCGCCGATCCCGACGGCGATGCGATTACCTACGCCGCCCAGAATTTGCCAGCCGGGGTGAACATCAATCCCGCCTCGGGCCTGATCTCCGGCAAGCTCAGCTACACGTCGTCGGGCACCCACAACGTCACCGTAACGGTGACCGACACCAATGGGGCGGCAACCAGCACGACCTTTGTCTGGAACGTGGTAGACGCGACGATCCACAGCATCACGGGTACGGAGATGAACGGCTCGAACGCCATGCCTAATTCGGTGACGGCAACCGGCATGGAATTCACCGTGCTCTATCTGTCGCCAGGCAACACAATGCGGCTGGAGGCCTTTGCACCCGCCGCCGGAAATGGGCCGCTGTTTGCCGACACGCTCTACTTGATCGTGGGCAACGGCGTCCCGGATGTTTCGGGAAACTTCGGCGGCGCCAGTTGGCCCAACATCTCCTTCACGGGCGGCGCAAACAACAACTACTTCGTGGACGTCGGCATCGATATCAACGCCGATGGCATCCTGCAAAACGCGGAGATGACCCACCAGTTCACGGTGCGCGTGATCGATTTTACGGGCGTGACCGTCGGTGCGCGGCGTGTCAGCTCCCTCGTCGAACCGAATCTCACCACCGTCCAGACGTCGGAACATTTCGAGACCGGCGGAACGTTCTGGTTCGAAACCGTGGGAGGCATCACGGGCGGCCCCGCCGGTGTCCCCGGTTGGCCCAACGGCAGCATGACGAGTTGGGAACTTTGGCAATCCACCTGGCCCTTCGACGTCAAGCTCATGAGTGACCGAGGCAATGCCGCGCTGATTACCCTTCCCGCCTTTGCCGAGGGCATTAACTCGGCGAATTTGTTCCTCAGGTTCTACGCCGACGCAAACAACAATTTGTCGCGCGATTCAGGCGAACTCGTCAAAGATTCGGCCGTGTTCACGGTCAAGCGGCCGACGGTTTTTTCGATCAGGGTATTTGCTTCGAGCGCAATTGGCGGCAGCCTGGCCGCGGCCGCGAACTTCTCCCTGCTGCAGAATATGCAAACGGTTCTCAAGAATGCCAGCGACGTGGTGCTGCGAAAGGACAGCGAAACCGATAGGCGAGCAGCCGTTCAATTCAACGTGGCCTCAAGCACGCTGTTTCAGCCGGATGCGGACCACCCCGATCCGGTGCCCGATCAGCTGTCCGAACGAGAAAAGCATTACAACAACATGCTCGCGGATATGGTCTTTGTCAACGGACGTGTCGGCAATTGGGCTGGCATTACGCTCGATTTCGATTGGCATCGAATCATCATCCATTACCAGAGTTTTCTTGATGGCGCGGGGGCGATAAATCAACCGCTGATGGCGTCGGTCATCGCCCATGAGATGGGCCATGGAGTTGGACTGGTCCACGTTGTCCCCGCCGTTGCGGGTCGACTGATGAACGAAGTGGCGGACGTAACAAACGTCGAGATCACCGCAGCCGATGCCATCCAATACGAACAGGGGGTTGAACGGAAGCCGATCAAGACGCCGGAACCCGGCGGCGGAGCTAATGCGCAGGAATCGCCTTCTTTGGACGTAACCGAAGGAATGGGGCAAAGGAGGAATCTCGGCGCGCCGTTCGGTGTAATCGCGGTGAACCGGACCGGTTTTGAGGGCGCCCAAATTCAAGTTCCCATCCTCGAGCTTCGGCACCCGCCCAGTTTGAGGTGGGAGGTGGCTGAAACCGCCGGCCCTGCGTGGTTCACCGCGACTGCGGCCGTCGCCCCCGAATTGGTCACGCCTTTGACGCCGCGCGGGCATCAGGCGCCGCTCGCTGGCCGAGCGACTCCAAAGGCCGGCCTTGTGACCGAAATCTTGGACGACCCAACGAAGCCTTTTGACCGCTTGCCTGATCCCTGGGGTATTCCGGGCCTCTTTGACTTGCCGGAGGATAACCAATGGAACCGCTAGGGATCTTTCTGGGCTTTTTTTGGAAGGGAATCTCAAGGCTCTCGCTATGCGCGCTCATTTTTTCGGTGGGCCTATGGCTGTGGCACTCGGAAAATTGCCTCCAAAGGCTGCCGGCGTCAAAGGTTGCACTTTGCTGCCCAAATGGGGTCTTCCAGGTGTGCGTGGGTCCGACCGGCTTTCACTTGCTTGACCTGGGCGGCAAAGGCAGACCATGGTCAGTGATGTTTTTCACAGCGTTTGCGGATGTTGCAGCCGGGGGGCAATACCCTGCCAAACACGTGGTGTTGAATGTATTGGGTTTTACGGTTGCCGGCGTGCCTGCGGATTGTCGTGATGGCGACATGGAATTCACTAGCTATTCTGCATTGGTAATTCCGTATTGGTTTATCATCGCGCTCTCCGGGATGTCGTGGCTGGGGGCCAGCGGCAGGCTTCGAACGCTTGTTGGCATGCGTTTTTCCCGAACCTCGAAGGCGGCCATGGCTGTGGTTCTTTTGTTTTTTCTCATCATGAATGGCATGCCCAGGTTGGGAGGGTTCTACCTTGATCGCCCGTGGCTTAGGTGGGTGTTTAATGGGCCTTTGGACCAACAGCTGCTAGGATTCGGATTCCCTTTTGAATGTTTCCGCACCGTGTCCGGAGACGGCAGGAGAGCGGATGATCTGCGCCGTGACCACCAGCTTGGCTGGAAGCAAGAAAAAGCCATGGAGAATCTCATCATCGCGGTCTTGGCGGCACTTGCAGTTGGCTTCGCTGTTGAGCGACTGAAAAGCAGGAAGCCGTCAGCGTTGCCGCCGTCAGCCGCGGAACCGTCGGCTCCGCCAACGTCCATCATGCCTGGACATCCTCCAGCGGCGCCATAGCGCCCATTGCCTGGTACATGGCGATGGCAAGGCGTATGATTGGTATTGGTACGGTAGGCCGGAAAAGGAACAGCCCACGTCCCTGAACGAACGATTCAGCCAAGCCATCGCGTACTTTGGCCCGCTGAAGGAACGCGATACAAGGCACCCTTTCTGGGCCGTTCGTGATCCGTTTGACGCAAGGGAGGACCACCCATGGGACGCCTGACCGTTGTTGTCGCCATTTTTTCGGCGTTCTTGGCAGCGTTCGCCTTTGCTTGCTGGATCGGCCGAAATTGGAACCAGGGCCCTGAGGACAAACCCGTCGACCCGCCGGGGAACCTGACGGCCGAAGAAAAGGCCATTGTGTATCTGAAGAGCACGGGGGCACATTTCCAGCGAATTGACCCGAAAATCTGCAAGCTGCCTGGCGAGCGCTACTGGAATGTCAATGCTGGTGGTAATACGTCCGACGAGGACTTGAAGCACCTGAAACAGATTAAGAATCTGAAGGGCCTTGGCCTCGGAAGCCCCTTGATAAGCGATGAAGGGCTCGCCACACTTGCCGAACTCCAACAGCTGGAGGACTTGGTCGTAGGCAGCCCGAAGATCTCCGACCGCGGCATTGACAAGCTCGCGGACATTAAGAGCCTCGAAACGCTCAAGCTGAACGGTGCACTCGGCATGAAGGTAACAGGGCAAGGACTTGAACGATTCGGCAAGTTGGAGAAATTCAAGAGCCTCACATTCACGAAGTTCCCCATTTCCGAAAAGGGCATGGAGAGCTTGAAAGGCTTGAAGCACCTTGAGCAATTGGGCCTTTCTGGAATCCAGGTCACCGACGAAGGTCTCAAATCCCTAGAAGGACTGCAACGCCTTTCGGATCTGGACCTGAGCAAAACCGCGGTTACCGATGCCGGAATGGCTCACCTGGCAAACCTTCCTGCCCTGAAAAAGCTTGGTTTGGCTGGCACCGCAATTGGCAGCGAGGGTCTCAAGCACCTGTCGCGCATCAAAACCTTGACATTGCTGACTTTGGGCGGCACGAGAATCGATGACGCCGGCCTCGAACATCTCCAGGCACTCCAGAATCTTACCCACCTCAGTCTGGGCAATACGCGCATTTCTGACGAGGGGTTAAGGCACCTGCGCAGCACAAAGCTGGAACGATTGAATTTGATGCGCATGAAGAGCGACAACATCACCGACAAGGGACTTTCGCATTTGCAGCACATCAAGACGTTGAGGGTCCTGGTCTTCGAATCCATGGGTACAAAGGTGACAGCGGAAGGCATCCGTCGATTGCAAATGGCGTTGCCCAAATTGACGATTGGCCCCGATCGGGATTAGAGGAAAGGAAAGGTGTCAGGACCGAATGGCAATGTCACCGTTTTCATCGGTGGTTTCCAAACAGGGGGAAAGAGAAAAAATGTCGGAACGTCGGTGCAGATGAACCCGCGGGTTCAATGTTGCGCAGGTGGCCCCCCGGTTTCGTGACTTTAGCGCCGTCCAATTGCAAAAAAACTCCAAAAGAATCCAGGTGTTCGTGATGCGTCCGCGCCCCATAAAACTCGGCCTGATTCAATTTGCGCTGACAATCCCCCGTCGATCAATTCCTACCAAACCGCTCTAGTTTACTAATCTTTTCGGTGGGGATACCACCCCCGTTCCGTGAGAAGTCCTCAAAAGCGTCTCCGCAACCAGCTATTTGACAAGCACTTGCGATAAACATACGACTATTCACTTAGTGCCTGTTTGCATGGGTTGCAAACAGTTCGCATCGGGGCCTGGCACCCTATCTTGGTCGCCGGCGGCTGGAGTGATCCGCAAACACTAAAGCGACCAGCGCGACCCGCGCGGTTGGCCGGAGTGCTCCAAATCCTCGTCATCGCTGTGGTTAGCCCAGGCGGCCAGGCGGCGGATCACGTCGGTTGCTTGCCTGCTGTTAATGACGGGCAAAGGCTGGCCCAGGCCGATTCCCAGGTCGATGCCCAGGCGCCGCTGCACCACGTCCGCGGTGCCAAGGGCAATTTCGCGATTGGGCAATCGAGCCAGATCTTTCAGCCCGCTCCGCGCGATGGAATGCAGGGGCGTTTCCTTTTCCTGCGCGAGAATCGTTTCGCACGAAATGAGCCGCAGGGTCGCCGGCGTGCCCGCGTCAAGCATCTGTTCGAGGAGTTCCGGGTCAAGCTCCTGATGGACTTGCAGGATGCGCCCGAGTTCCAGGCGCAAAACCGCCGGGCTTTGCTGATCGGCAAGCTGTTGGCGGAGGATGGCGACCAGCGCGGGATCGGCCTGTTCACACATGAGCCGATTGTAATGTGCCGCCAGCGTCTCCGCGGCTCGAGCCGAGATCAGGCCCTTCTCGGCACACCAGCCGGTCAGGTCGTTGACGACCTCGGGCGTGAGAAGTTGTCCTTCGGGCAGGAGCGGGCCATCGTCCTTGAAGAGCGGATCCGACATGGTGCGGCGAAACGCAAAGCGAATCCAGCTCCAGTGATGTTCACTGTCCCACATCAGCGCCTCGACCGCCGCCCGGCGAACCTCACGATTCGGATCGTTGAGAAACTGGGCCAGCGTCTCGATCATCATCCGGTCCTCGAGGTTCCCAAGTGCCAGGACCGCGGCGGCGCGCACGGCGGGCTCCTCGGACCTCTGGGCAATCTGCATGACCAGCTCCGCCTGTCCAGGTCGCCAATCCTTGCGAAACTCCAGCGCCGCCAGCGCGGCGACGCGTACTTCGACGCGCGGATGCTGCAGCAGCGCCAACGCGGGGGCTGCGTCATAGGCGAGCGTGGCGCGGAACGCTTTCACCTCGGGCAAGCCACGGCACTGGGAAAGGTCGCCGGGCCAATCAAGCCGATGCGCCAGCCGGTCGGCCAGGCCATGAGCTCGCCGCATTACCGGCGCTCCAGACTCGATCAACGCTTGATAGCCGAAAATCAGAATCGGAAAGCCGATCAACAGGCCCTTGCACAAGTGCGTGAACCAATCGTTGACATTGTCGCCAAACCAAAGCCAGCCGACACCGGTAAGGTAAAGCGTGACGATGGACGGTCCCAACGGCTGACTGTTGGACCGCGACGAGAGGAACGTCAGGAAACAAATGACCAGTTGAAACGCCAGGCCGCCTACCAATATCCAGGGCTCCAGGTTCCGTTCCCATGCCCGCAGCGCCGCAATCAGCAAAATGCACGCCGGCACCACCAGGACCAGGCCGCGCCCGGCGCTGATCAACAGAGCATCCAGCGCGCGCGACCATCGAGAAGATCGTAAAGCCGACATGGACTCCTCCCAAGCAAATGACGCCGCGCGCAGGCGCGGTGCGCCTGCCGGTTTCCCAGCCATCGCAACTATGGGATATTTTGGAGCGGAATGCCAATCGATCAGTCAAGAAAAATGAAACTTCCCGGTCGGTCGCCGTCGTGACGCCTGGGCCGAACGTCAATCCGCGACCGGTTCGGAACCTTCACGCAGCCCTTTGAAAAGTCGGCGCTGGATGCCCTGGTTGTACGGCGTCCAGGAACTGGTCGTGTTCTTGTCCTCGCGAATGTCGCGCAGGAACGAATGCAGCTTCGCGTCGAGATTATCAAGATAATGCAGGGCGATAGCTTCAGGCGTCATGGGCAGGCGCGGGCTCCCGAACTCGTAACTGCCATGATGGCTCACAATCATGTGCTTGAGCCGCAGGAAGGTTTCGCGCGGAAACGGCTCGCCCGTCAAATCGGGCACCTTCGCCGCCTTGGCGTTCAACATTTCAACGCCGATGTCGATGTGGCCGATCAGCTGACCTTCGTCGGTGTAGCCAAAGACGCGGTCGCAGCTCAGCTCCACCGTCTTGCCGATGTCGTGAAGAAAGACGCCCATCAGTAACAGATCGCGATTCAGTTCCGGATACAGCGGCGCCAGCCGGTCGGCGGCGTCAAGCATCGTGACGACGTGTTCCAGCAGGCCGCCGATATAGGCGTGATGGTTGCGAATGCCTGCGGGCGACTGGCAGAACGCCGTGACGAAGGCGTCGTCCATGAAAAAGCATTCCGCCAAAGCCCGCAGATGCGGGTCGCCGAGCTTGAGCAACAGCTGTTTGAGCTTGTCGTAGAGCTTGTGAATGTCCTGCTCGACGCGGGGCACAAATTCCTCCAGGGCGACCTTGCCGGCATCGACGCGCTCGAATTGGGTGAACACGACCTGGAGCGCACCCTGGAAAAGCTGAACCTTCCCCTTGATTCGCAGAAAATCCCCCTCGTTGAAGGATCGGAATTGCGGCTCGTTGGCGTTCCAGAGCCGGGCGGTAATGGCGCCGGTGCGATCACGCAGCTCCACCTGGAGATAGAAATTCCCCTGGCGATTGGTGCGGAGTTGCTTGTCCGTTACCATGTAGACTTCGTCGATCGCTTCGTTGTCGGTCAAAAGTTGAATGGTGCGTCGGCTCATGTCGGCCCCACAAGGAGGAATTAGTGTTCCCTTGTTGTATGACCGATAGTCGCTCCCGGCTTGGCGTGCACAAGGCGAGGTTCAACGACGGTGCGGCAAGGAGCAGACGCCATGTTCGCATGGAATGATCTTGAAGCGATTGCGCGCGATCCAGAGATAGATTTTCTGACCGAAGTAGGTCATGCCGGGCAAATAGAGAAAAGGCGCGATCACCCAGGTCAAAGGCAAACGCCAGGCCAGACAGCGAATCGCGCGATACCCGCCGTGAAGGCGCAGGCGGTCGCGGGTCAATACATGCATTTGTTCCAGTAGCGGCGCGCCGGTCACGGGTGGCGCGTTCAAGAGCGGCTGGGCCGTGTCACGAACGTTGATAAAAGCCAGCTTGCCAAGCCAATCGAGCTTCTTGAGAAGTTCGACCGACTTGCAGCAAAAGGCGCAGTCGCCGTCGTAAAGCACCGAGGCCTGAGTCGAGGTAACCATACATTCTTCCAACCGGAGTGCCCGGGCCCGGATAACCCGATTACTTGCCCTTCGCGCGCAGCCGCTTGATGTTCTCAATCGCTCTGGCGGCGACCGGCATTCCGTCATAGTTTTTGGCCAGGAGGGTCCACGCCTCGATTGCCTTGGGGAGATTGCCGAGGCGTTCGAGGGCGTTGGCTTGGGCGGAGAGCGATTTTACTTCATCCTCGGTTCCCTGGGTATCGATGAGCTGGAGCAATTTTTCATTCTTGAGGATTTCCTTCAGCCGACTTCGCGCCTGGACGGCCGCGTCGGTCTGAGGCCAGCGCTGGGTGACGCCTTGCAGGAGCGCAACGCCGCGCCAGGTGCGAGCGGGTTCTTTGAATTCTTCGGCTGCTGCCGCCAAAAATCGCTCGGCCTGGTTCGGCCCCGTGGGCGTGTCATCGTGCGCCAGGGCCAGTTTTGGCCTGGCCTGGCGATCGGCGCGGCGGCGTTTGAGATCCTCGGCCAACCAGGCATGCACCTCGGCGACGACCGCGGTGGGCGGGATGGCGTGCCCCATTTTTGGGACGACCCAGAGCTTGCTGCGGATACCCAGGTCCTGAAACCACGGCGCCATGTAGTCTTCGTTTTCCTTGCGATTGAAATCGGTCGCACCCGTGACGAATGCGACCGACAGGCGTTCTTCGATGCGGTGGCGCAAATAGGTGGGTCCGCTGATCGGGTTGGTCCCACAAAGCGGAATGACGCCGCCGAAGCATTCGGGGAGCGCGAAACCAATCGAACAGGCCATGCGTCCGCCGCCGGAGAAGCCGGTGAGGTAGGTGCGATCCGGATCGATGGCGTATTGGCGGCGGACGTCGTTGAGCACATCGAGCACGATGCGCGTGCGCTGTCCGGGCGGGGTACTGTTGCCGGCGCCAAAGGGGGACGCGAAGAGAATTCCCTGTTTTTCGCAAATTGCCTTCCAGCTATTCCAACCTGCGGGTTGATTGGACGGCGAAATGAACAGGACCAGGGACGCGGGTTTGTTTTTTTGGATGCCTTTGGGAACGAAGAGTTGGTAGCGTTGCTTCAACGAGTCGTAGTCCAAAGGTAGTTTGGCCGCGCCGGCGCCAAAGCCGCGGACGGCGAACTGCCAGTCGAGCCGCGTGGCCGTTGCGACTTTCCGCTCGACCAGGCCGGTCTGGGCGCCAATCCCGTTTGCGATGCCGCACCAGAACGCAACGGCGCATGTGCCGATTGACATCCAACGCATCGGACTTTCCCCTTTCGATTTCGAGCGACCCTGTTTGATATACCGGAATTGCGAGCGGCAGCACCGCGCGCCTGAAAAATGGTTGGACCAACCGAGGCCCATGCGGGGGATTGACGGATAAGTTTTCCGTCGCTCACGGCTCCGGCTCGTCGTGCGTGAGAGGAGATCTTTATCAAAACGGATGTTGCACGCCGAACCAGAATTGCCAGGGGTAGTCGCTGTTGACGGTCTTGGCGACGTCAAAACGAAGCGTCGTGCGTTCGATCATGCCAAGCCAGGTCACGTCCACGCGCAGGCCCATGCCGGCGGCGTGGGCGATGTTGCCGAGCTGCTTTCCGTTGACGTAGGCGTTGCCCACGTCATAAAAAGGGGCGGCATAAATGTTGCGAACGCCGGCAATGTGATCGACGAAATCCCAGGGCAGATTCGTCAACAACGGCACGCGCCATTCGACGCTGGCGAGCCAGATCAGGCTGCCCTGGCGTTCGTTGAGGTCGAAGCCGCGGAAGGTATCGCCCCCGCCGAGGGGAAAGAACTGCCCGTCGTTGGGAAGCCCGGCCGCTCCACCGAGACGAAAGGCCAGGCGTGAATCGCCCAGCCACGTTGCCACCGGCCCTGCGCCGAATGCGTCTCGCACAGCCCCCAGGCTCTTCACGTAGGCAAACTGTCCATAAAGGAGTTGAAAGTCGCGGTTGTTGCCAAAGATCGGCAAACCATATTGGTAGGCGACATCGAATGCGTATCCCCCCTCGGCATCCCAATAGGGCGTCATTAGATTTTTGTGATAATGCAGGCCGAGCGCGCTGCGCTCGCGAAAGGGGTCGGCGCCAGGGGTGGGCACGCGTGGATTCGGCAAACAGCGCGTTTGCGTCAGCCCGAACGCCTCGATATACTCAAACGGCGGCAGGTAGAGCGAGCTGCCATACATCAGCACGTAACGCGAATAGAGCACCGCCCGGCTGCATGGAATGTCCGTGTTGCTCACGGTGGCAATCGACTTTTCCACGGCGAGCCCGACCTGGGCGTTGGGCAGCAGAGTATGATCCCACAGCAAATCAGCGCCGGCGACGATGTTACGATCATTCGAGCGATACGCCAAAAACGCCGCCGTTTGCAGTTCCTGCGTACGGAATAGCCCAGCACGCAATCCACCCATCAAAGACTTGGTGTACCAGGGATCGCGATAGGAAGCAAAATAAACCCAGGGCCCCGCGTTGAGATTCCAGCGGTCGTGGGCGTTGGTGACATCGACCTCGTCCATTTGCGTGTAGAACGGGGTCAGGCGCCAGCGAAACTCCCGATGCCAGTAGTTGTTCGTCGGCCGCGCATCCAGAAGGACACGATCGGGATCGACACAAATCTGCGCGGGTTCGGCCGGCAGGGAGATTTCAACCTTCACGCGGGCCCGCTGTTTGCCGCTCATCACGTCACTGACACTGGTGACCACGGCGTGGACATCATCGAGCTGCAGTATCGGAATGTCGGGATGGATGGGCACACGGACCTGGTATTCGGTCCCTTCTTTCAAGCGGAAGCCGAGCGTGGTCGGCTCGTTGAAGTCGCCTTGCTGTTTGAGGAGGACGGTCACGCGCACCGGCTCGTCACGCCGCCGGCCTGGCTTCATCCGAAACACGCTTGCCTTGTGCTCGTTGATCTCGACGCGCTCGACCGCCCAGTCGCATTGCCCGGTGCCGTGGACCCAGTGGCGGAAGAACTCCTCCCATGAGGTCTTGGTGTAGGCCTCCAACTCGCGTTGATAATCGGCCACGCGGAGGATGCGAAAGCGGTATTTGGCGACGATGCCGCGGGTGAAATCGAGGAAGGCGCGTTCGCCCAGCCGCTGTTCGATCATGCCGACGACTCGGCCGCCGCGGTCGTAGGCGGCGGAGGTCAGATTGACGAGGTGTCCATACTTGGGCATTTCCTGCACGGGGGGATGCGCCTCGCCGCGTGCCCAGACGCCGACCATGGTGTAGCTGCGGAAATCATCGCGATGAATGTTGGGCAACCACTTCAAACCCTTGGGAAAGTCAAGCAACTGATTATTGCGGCCAACCAGTCGATCCACCAGGCGATGACTGAAGTGGGTTGCCATGCCCTCGTCCATCCAGGTCTCGGCGTAGCCATTGGTGCCAACAACGTTGTACCACCACTGATGACAAAGCTCATGCTGAAGCAAGTAGGTGGGGTATTTCTTGGCGATGTGCGGCATGTTGAAGAGGCGATCGTCAATGAACACCATCGCTCCGCATTCATTGCCCGCCCAGCCGAAACAGCCCTCGACGATGGTAAATTGCTTGTACGGGTAGCGGCCAAACCATTGATTGTAGACAGGGATCGCCTGTTGGGCCGCCTCGACAAGTGCCTGGGCGTAAAAGGCATGTTCCGGCGGCGCCAGGCAGCGGATGCGCACGCCATCGGCCTCGCCCACCCATTCCTTGAAGCGAGCGCTGGCGGCAAGCGCGAAATCGCGCACGCAGATCGGCTCGAACTCGATCAACTTCCAGCCATCCTCAAGTTTCGTCTCGCGCCGAACCGAACCGGACGCGGCAAGTTTTTGATCGCTCGGCAATTTCACGCGCACCGTGTAGACGCCGGCCTCGTTGAAGAACGGCTGATGCCAGGGGATGAACGGTGTCGGCTGCCACCCGGTTTCATCGTGAACCGCGAGGACCGGTAACCACTGCGCCAGCATCGTGATGCCGTTCCACTGTCCCCAGCGGCCTTTTTTCGCTGGCAGCTTGAGATGGAAATTCAGCTCCACTGTTGTCGTTTCGCCAGGCGCGACTGGCCGGGGCAGGGGAACGACCAGAGCGGTCGCATTGTCGGGGCGATAAAAGTGATCGATCGGCACGTCCTGCGCCTTCGGCGTCGAGCCGGTTGCAGGGCCTGGTTTCGGGCCTTGCCGATACCAGACGTTGTGGACCTCCAGGGCCGGGCCATCAAAACTCAGTGCCTCCTTGGGGGACATGCGCAAAAGTTCGACCGTTTTCGCCAGAAACCCGACGTCCTTGTCGGCGATGTGAAAATGGGCGTGGGCGTTGAAGACAAGCTCCTTGGCTGGGATCTTGGACGTGTTGGTCCAGGTGACGACCTGGCGCACCTGGACACGCCGGTTGGTCGTGTCGAGGTTGATGCCAACATCGTACCGGGGCAGCGTGGCCGGCGGCGCCTGGGCGCGCAGCGCGGACGCGGGGCCTGCGAGAGCCGTCAGGGCAAGGAGCCAGCCAATTCCAACGCGTGTCATATCCGCGATTCACTCACCGGGAGGTTTCCACCAACAATCAGGCGTCGTACCGTGGATTCGGGTTCGCGTCAAGGCTTTGCTGGTTTGGTCCGCCCGAGGTAGTTCACTATTGTTAATATTTAATGAAGGGGGCATTTTTGATAAACGTGAAAAACTGGCTTGACAGGGCGACCCAGGTTGGTATATTCCGGGATATTAGGATAGTGGATTTGCGAAGGAACGCATCGGCAGGATGCCTCCCACCTGACTGCCACCTAAAAGCGAATCTTTCAGTAAATCCGAACTTGGATCAGATCCCTAACCCGACTGGCGTTAGCGGCCAGTGGATGAGACGGCGCCATCAACCTGGCGATTACGCGGCTCGCCGGGCGCAAGTTCGGACTTCACGGGCGTTCGAGGTTGTTCGAGAATGCCGGGAAAACCGTGAGAGTCGGCGGAATTGTTCCAGGTTGGGGTTCCAAGGTTCGGTTCGCCCCCGATTTGTCGAGTATACTGGAGCGACGCCAGGGTTTGGTCAATTTCGCGCACGACTACGTCCAAACAGGCAGTCCAACCGTCTTATTCTTTGACGTTAGGGGCTTGGGTTTCTGAAAACGCCTAACCCTAAGTCCTTTGGCAAAAAGGGGATTTGATAACGAAACTCATCTGGCGCTTTTTTTTCGATCGCAACGGTATGCAAGTTGCTCTTTGGGTTTCGCGTTTTGTTTCCGTGGTCCTGAAGGACAAGATTAAGGCGTGACGCCTGTCCTTCCCAAGTAAAAAGAAAGGTGGTGAGCTATGGCACGTCGTGACGCATTGCTTGGCCTCCACAAATCGTTGATCGATCGCCGGGACGAATTGCTTCGGCGCATGGGTGGCGGGCTGAAGGATTTACTGCAACGCAACCGCGAACTGGGCGATAGCGCCGATCAGGCGTTCGAGTCCTGTGGCGAGGAGGTTTCCTCCCAGTTGGCCGAGCTCGAATCGCGCGAATTGATGAAGATCGACCGAGCTCTAGCGATGCTGAAGCAGGGAACCTATGGGTTGTGCGAAGGTTGCCAGAAGAAAATCCCGGTGGCCCGTCTGAACGCCTTGCCGTTCAGCACGACTTGCATTCAGTGCCAGCGTGAGATGGAAAGCACGGGCGAGTGGGGAAGTGGTCCGGGTTCCGCAAGCTGGGAGCGGGTGTCGGATGTCGAGGCCCGCATGCGCGAGCCGCGCGAGGTCGATCTCTCCCAGCTCGAGATGGATTACTCCAAGTAACGGCTGCGCAAATTGCATGAGAGGCTCGCTGTGAAAATGGCGAGCCTTTCGCGTTTATAGGATGGCGGCTGGCAATTTTTTTTGGCCCACCCCATCGTTTTTCTGATTTGCCTTCAAGTTGCCCGCTACAATTGCGTGCTGACGAAATCATATCCCGTCGGCGGCCCACTGCTCCCTCGCGGGCAGGTTCCTGAAAACTGTGTTGTTTCCAATTCACACACACGAATCACGCGCGACACGGCTGTCATGGGTTCGTCAACCAGGGGTGGACTCCATCCATGAAACGAATGATCTTGCCTTGCCTGGCGGCCGGCGCCTTGTTGCTCACGACCGGCGTCGTCTTCCATGTCCCGCTCCAGTTTGGCTCGCCGCTCGCCGCGCAGCCAGGCGGCCCGCCTGCCGCCGATCCGCTCGCCCTGCTGAGTGACCGCTTCGAGGCGGTCGCCAACAAGGTCCTGCCCGCCGTCGTCTCCGTCGAGGCGCTCAAGCCGGCCAAGGTCACCGCAACGGGAAAAGGCAAACCCGTGGAGGAATCCGGCTCGGGCGTCATCGTGAAGAGTAATGTCAAGGCGGGGTATTTCATAATCACCAACAACCACGTCGTCGGGCAATCGAAAAACGAGCAGATCACCATCCAGCTTCGCGATGGCCGGGTGTTTCGTCCCACGGCGGTGCACGCCGATCCGGAAAGCGACCTGGCCGTCCTGGCGATCAACAGCGCCAACGTCCTGCCCACCGCGACCCTGGGCAACAGCGACACCGCCCGCGTGGGCCGCTGGGTGCTGGCCATCGGCAGCCCGTTCGGCTTGAACCAGTCCGTCACGCACGGCATCATCAGCGCGCGCGATCGCGGCCAGGTCACGCTGGGCAACACGATTCGCATCAAGGAATTCCTGCAGACCGACGCAGCCATCAATCCAGGCTCCAGCGGTGGTCCGCTCATCGACATGAAGGGTGAGGTGATCGGCATCAACACCGCCATCGCCTCGCACAACGGGTCCAACAGCGGCGTTGCTTTCAGCATCCCTTCCAATCTCGTCAAGCGGGTGATGAACCAGCTTCTCCAGCAAGGCTCCGTCCAGCGGGGCTACCTTGGCATGCAACTGGTCTTGACGTTCGACCCGAATGACGCGCTCAAGCTCGGTCTTGATCGCGTGCGCGGCGCCATGGTGGAAAAGGTCTACGCTGGCACCCCCGCCGCCGATTCAGGCCTGCGAGCGCAAGATGTGATATTGCAAGTGGAAAACATCGCAATCCGCAATGAGAACCACCTGATCAACTTGATCAGCAACCTGAACCCGGGCCAGCGCGTCCGCATGCAGGTGTGGCGCGAACGCTCGAACACGACGCTCGAAGCCGTCGTCGGCGATTGGTCGAAAGCGCAGACACGCTTTCGTACCGATTGAACCCGTATACCCCCTTGCGGCTTGGCGTTCGCATGGCGCCAGGCGAACGCCAAGCCGCATGCGGCTAGAAGGCCTGCCGAATCGCGTGATACAGGCACGGAATCGTGTCGCGGTGATCGCCCTGAATGTAGAAGCTTTCACCGCCGTCGGCAACCGTGCGAACGAGGATCGTCTTCCAGGGCCGATAGTAGTAGCGCGGATCGGTTTTGGGCGCCTGCGTGCGGTGATCGTCGTCGATGGCAATCAGGTCGAAAACGCCCGTGGTGAACCGGCGAATCTCCCGCCCCTCTTGATGGGCCACGTTGCGCGCCATGGCCAGGGCCTTGAGATAGACCTCCGGCCCCATGACTGCGGAACCGAGGCTCAGGACGACGCCGCCTTCGAGGTTGGTGACGCTCTGGGTGAAGATCAGGAAATCTTGATAACTGGTCTGGCCCAGGGCGGCGCCGTCGCAGTTGGGATGTTCGTGGATGATATCGTAGCCCACGCCGACATGGACCGTCACCGGCACGCCCAGCCGCGCCGCGGCAGCCAGGACGCTGATGTCCTTGTGCGGAAATGGGCCATCGAGAATCGCCCGCCCAATCGCCTCCCCCAGGCCCAAGCCCGCGTCGGCCCCGCGCTTTATGGCATCGTTGATTCGCCCCGTTTCTTCCCACAGACCGAACTCCCCGGTCTGAATATAACGGGCCACGCTTTCGGTCGTCGCACCGATGAGAGCAAATTCCCAGTCGTGAATTGGCCCAGCTCCGTTCATCGCCAGATGGGTCAAGTCGCCGCGCTCCATCATGTCGATCAAGTAACGCGACACGCCAGCGCGTAAGACATGCGCGCCCATCAGCACAATGCATGAGGCCCCGCGTTTTTTGGCGTCCTTCAGGCGCTGACCCAGAACCGGTAGCGCGGCGTGGAAAAACGCGGGCCGTGCTGCCGCCAACGATAGAAGGGTAGAAAAATCGAGATCGTGCTGCCGGCGCGCGAGAGGTTGAATCTTGAGTCGGGAACGATCGAAAGCGGGGTGTGGCATGAAGAACTCCTTGTCGCGCGATTGTCCGAACCCAAGGTCCTACCAGGCGTCCATCCTTGTTTGTGTTACGCCCCGCCATTTCAGATTTCCAGCTGCGTTTGTCCAGCCCAACGCGGCCGAGCCGCAACCGGGAAACCGAGTGCACAGAATTTGAGTTCTCGCAAAGGCGCCAAGGACGCAAAGGAAATCAAAGAGAGGGAATCACCCGTAATTGTCCCCTCTCAGTTTGTGCTCCTCGTCTTGCGTTCGCTTGTTTTTCTTTGCGTCCTTTGCGTCTTTGCGAGAAACAAAGACTCGATGTCGGCTGCCCCAAAAGTTCTTCGCGTGGTGCGCAGAAGTTGAGAGGTGAGATTCGATTCGGCTTCGTTCAGGTGAAGGTTACAGCGAACCGCCGGGCTTGTCCCCGCAGTGCATCCCGATCGGGCATGGTTCACTGCCGGGAAAAGCCCGGTGGCGCGCTGATTGTTGGCACGCGAGAATTGACGGATTTCTACCAGCCCGCCTTTACAGCTGCCACCAACGCAAGGCAGCTAATTTTTCCGCAAGATAAAAGGCCAGCGAAGTTCGGGAAAAATGGATAGTTTGCTTGTTTCGCAACATTTGCGGTAGGCACGACAGGCGCTTTTGATAAGATGGGTAAATAAGCGAAATTACTGGATTGTCAATAATCGCCATTCCAAAAATGGAAGCATTTGTCCCTCAACCAAGGACTCGGCCGGAGGCCTTAGTATGGATGCTCTTTCGGCACTTTTGGACACACTCAAAAAAGGCGGCCATACAAAGGGACACCTCCTGGGGTTTTTGCACGTGATGATTGGACGTAAGATCACCCGCCTAAGCGACAAGGTGGTCGCTTCCAACGGCATTACCTGGCGTGACCTGGCATCCTGGCTCAAAAAGGTGCGCTGGGATCCCGACGCGGTGAAGGAAATTGGCCTCGAACCCGGGGACCTGCCGCCGCGCGATCGCCAGCGCTACTGGTACACGGCAATTCAACATGCGAAGGTCGATTCCGCCGAGGCGATTGCCGCGGGCGATCGATTTGCGAAGAAGTTACATGGCCTGGGCTACGAGGTCGGACCGCCGCCTTCCGGGACGTAGCCCATGCGGAGCCCTCATTATTTCTTGATCGTGTACGCGGCTTTGCCCATGATGCGGCGGGCCCAGATTCGGTCTCCGGCGGCGACAAAGAGCGTATCGGCCTTGGCGCCGCCGATTGTGATCGCGGTCATCGTTTCCTTCGACGGCATCGCGATGACGCCGGAAAGCCGGCCCGTGGGATCAAACACCTGCACCCCCAGCGGCGTACAGGCGTAAAGCAGGTAGCTCGCGTCCATGGTGATCGCGGTCACAGGGAGCCTTTCCCCCTTGCGGACACGCAGCGAATAGTAGCGATCGCCTGGCCCGAGCGAGCCGTCCTTTTCGATACGCACGGCCCAAAGGTAGGCGCCATCGCTCTCGCCGATGACGAGATGGCCTTCGTCGGGCCAAGAGGCCAAACAGTTGGGCGCCCGAAGGCCGGGCAGCTTCAACACGACTTTCTTTTTGCCGATGGAAACCTCCACGACTTTTCGATCCTTGTCGAGCTGGTAGCGCGCACCGGCCCGGGTCTTCACGGTCTGATAATCCTTCGGAGGAATAATCGCCGGCGGCAGGCGCAACTTTTCGAGCTTGTCGCCGGAGCGCAGGACATGCGTCCGCTCGCCGGTGTAGATGGCGACATCCCCGCTCGGCTCGGCATCAAGGAACGTGATGCCCTTCACTCCCTTGGCCGCCTCATGCCAGCCCTCCCTGGCGACGAGAATCTTCGCCAGAGGGATGTCCTGGCCCCACAACGGTACGACCGAGAACCCCGTAAAAACGACTACCAGCATCGCTTTCTTCATCGCACGCCTCCGTCCCAACGATTCGCTTCGCTCACCATCGGGCTTGCTATTCACTTAACGCCCCGCCACAACCAGCGCAACGAATCGGGCAGGATGGCGCCGCCGTGTCGGCCGTTGTGCCCGCCGGTGCCGAACTCAAACCGGTAGTCATATTCCATGACCTTCAAGGCGGCCGCCATCGATTGATTGGCGAGCGGCCAGCTGCCGTGCAGATTGTTGAGATCGCCCGACCCGTCCTGGAGGAAGACGCGGATCGGTTTGGGTTCGGTCTTGCGGATCAGGCTCGGGTAGACATCGCCGCCGCGGATGTTCGTGAAGCTGCCGACGTGAGAGAGGACCTTGCTGAACAGATCGGGACGCTCCCACGCGACGGTGAAGGCGCAGATGCCGCCCGACGAGATGCCGCCGATGGCGCGCCCGGCGGCATCCTGGCGCAGCTTGTATTTTTTGCCCACTTCGGGGAGGATTTCCTTTTCAAGGAACGTCGCATACTGATCGGACAGGCGGTCGTATTCGAAGCTGCGGTTGCTGCGACTCCGCTTGCCCGGACCACTGCCGGGAACATTGCCAGGCTGAATGAAGATGCCGATGGTGACGGGCATTTTTTTTTTGTGGATGAGATTATCGAAAACGATCGGCACGCGGAAGGAGGCTTTCTCACTGACATAGCTGCCGCCGTCCTGAAAGACCATGACGCACGCGGGGGTACTGCCGTCGTATTGTGCGGGGACGTAGGTCCACCAGTCGCGCACGGTGCCAGGAAAGACTTTGCTCTTCCATGCCGGCAGTTTCGTGACGGCGCCCTCGGGCACGCCTGGCTGACGCATCGAGTCGGGGCCGAGTTGATAGTTGTCCTGGGCGGCCGTGGACGCTACCCAACCAAAAAGGCACACAAGAATAAATCCCGGATTCCATTTCATGGCCAGTCCCCCGTCTGACAAAACCAAAGCATCTTCGTTATAATAGCGAAAGCTTCGGACAAAATCGAAACCGGTTCAATCTCGGGGATCGCGATGCCGCTGCTCGATCATTTCCACCCACCACTGAGTGAGCGCCGCCAATGGCACGCGTTTCATTCCGTGTGGGCATCCGTGATCGCCCTGGACCTGAACCGCCAGTTGCCCGCGGGATATTTCGCGGACCCAAATGTCGAGTTTAACATCGAGATCGACGTGGCGGCATTCGAAGAACAGGGGGCGAAGAACGGGTTCGCTAGCTGGACCCCGCCGGCGCCAACCCTGACGGCGCCGATGGCCCTGGTCACGGATGTCGTCGAGATCGCGGTTTACAATTCAGAGGCCGGCCCGGTGCTGGTCGGCGCCATCGAACTCGTCAGCCCAGCCAACAAGGAGCGCCCTCAGACGCGCGATGCCTTCGTGTCGAAATGTGCCAGCTACTTGCAACAGGCGATGGGCCTGATCGTCGTGGATCTGGTCACGAGCCGCAAGGCCGATCTGGACGCGGCATTGGTTCAGCGGGTGACCGACCTTACGGTGACTCCCTCGGACCTATGGGCTGCCGCCTATCGTCCCGGCCTACACGGTGAGGAACCAACGTTTGAGACGTGGCATCATCCACTGGCCCTGGGCGACTCCCTGCCGACCCTGCCGTTTTGGCTCAAGAATGGGCCGTGTATCAAGCTCGACCTGGAAGCAACCTATGCCCATACCCTCCAACAGCAACACATGATCGGCACAAGTCAGGGCGGCGGCGCTGCAACTTGCTAACCCACCAGGTGGCTCATGTTCCCACGCATCGTCAGTTCGTTGCTTCTCCTCGCCATCGTCGGCTCCACCCAGGCCCAACCGCCGCGGCTGGAATTCCGCCGCATGATCGCACATTGGACCGATTATGCCGATCCCGCCTACCTTGCCTTCGTTGACGATGCCCGGCCCGAAGTCGTGCAGGTCGGTTTCTACGGCGGCCATTTCTGGAGCCTGGCCCTTACGCCGCAGTACAAGGGCTACCCCGCGCACTTTCCCGTGCAAGGCCTGAAGGAATGCGGCGACTGGTTTCGCGACCTCAACGGCAAGCTGCACCAGCGCAAAGTCAAGGTCGTCGGGCATTTCAACGTGGAGTTTCTGGTCGGCGACCCGACCTCAAAAGACGGCCCGCGCGGCTTCTTCAAATTCTATCGCGATCACTGGGACGAGAAAGCCTTCGGCCCGCGCCCCGCCAAGGACCCGCTCGACCTCATGCAGAAAAACGCCGATGGCACGCCGATCGTTCACAAGACCTACCTCATCGGCGGCATGAAGGAATACTGGGGCTGTCTCAACAACCCCGGCTGGCGCGCCGTCCTCAAGGCCTGGGTCAAGGCTGGCATCGAGCGCGGCGTCGATGGCTATATCAGCAATTATTACTATAGGCACAATTGCTTATGCGAGCACTGCCAGGCCGGCTTCAAAAGCCATCTGAAGAACCGCTATCAGCCCGGAGAACTCGAAAAACAATTCGCCATTCGCGACGTTGACAAGCACAAATTCACCGAAATCGTTGGCTGGCACAACCCCAAGGAATCAACACCTCTGCGGCGCGAGATGTTGCGCTACTCGCAAATCACTTGCAAGGAGGCCTACGACGAGGTCTTCGTGAAATATGGCCGATCGCTCAGAAAGGATTTGATCCTCGCGCAATGGAACCACCTGGGCAACTTCAACCAGATCAACGGCGACGAGCGCTGCCTGCTGCCCAAGGAACTCTGGGGCCGAGATGAAGATTACGCCTGGTATTCGACCGGCGATGCCGCGGCGTGGACCGATTTTTCCAAGGGGCACTACGGCGAGGGCACGCTGCAAGCGCGGTACCTGCGCGGCGCCTTCGAGCACAAGCCGTTCACGCTTGGCAAATACGAAAACACGCGCATCCGCGTCGCCATCGCCGAGATGGCGGCCAACGGCGGCGCGCCGATGGGCTTCTACACGCAGTTCAAGGATCCACTGGCGCGCCAGGAAATCACACGCTACTACCGCTTCCTCGCCAAACACGACGCCCTCTACCGCGCCAGCCGGCCGCAAGGCGAGGTGCTGTTGCTTTTCCCACGCAGTCGGGTCCATGCGGGCGATGTCGCCGCCGTCGCCGCCTTCAAGGAGCGCGGCAAAGCGTTGCTGGATCAACACATCCTCTTCGATGTGTTGCCGGATGATTTGCTGACGCCAGCACTTCGCAAACGCTATCGGGCGGTGGTCGATGTCACGAAAGCGTCCGCGGACCTGCCCGCCGGGTTGAGCGCATTCAAGGCGCCGCCGACTGTGCGTATCTCGCTGGACCAGACGTCAACGAAGGACGCGCTCGTCTTGCACTTCGTCAACTACGCCCGCGAGGATGGCGCACCCAATCGCGGCCGGGGCATTGCCGATGAAAAACCCCGCGCCGTGAAATCGGTGGCCGTTGACCTGGTACTTCCCAGAGGCCTGAAACTCGGCAAGATCGAATGGCTCACCCCGGAGGAACCGAACGTGGGCGTATTGAAAGGAACGAGCGCCAACGGCCGCGTGCGTTTGGTCACGCCGGCGTTCCTGGTTTATGGCGTGGTACGGATTGCGGTGACTCGCCCGGCTCTTCCTGGCTAGACCGACGCGTGCCCGAATGCGTGGGGTTCATATATTAGCCGGTGAATCAAGGTGAACCGAACCCAGGAGAAGCAGCATGGCCGAGAAAGTCGTCATCATTGGTTCCGGGCCCGCGGGCTGGACCGCCGCGATCTACGCCGCCCGCGCGAACTTGGAGCCACTGGTCTTTGAAGGCTCTGCGACCTGGGGCCCCAACGCCGCCAACGGCACGACGCCGCTCGGACAGCTCAACCTCACCACCGAAGTCGAGAACTTCCCCGGCTGGCCCTTCGTGGACAATGCCGCCCTCGGCCAGTTCGCCAAGTCCGCCCTGGGTGAGGATAAATACGCCAACGTGTCTCACCTCTATGAAAGTAAGCGCGCTCATCAGGGCAAACGTGCGGTGTTTGGCCCCGAGCTGATGGAGTTGATGAGGCAACAGGCAACCAACTTCGGCACGCGCATCATCACCGACGACATCGTCCAGGTCGATTTTCAACGGCAGCCATTCAAACTGACTTCGCGCGATAACGGCTCGGTCGAGGCCCAGGCCGTCATCATCGCGACCGGCGCGCGGGCCAACTATTTGGGGCTGCCGTCGGAGGACCGCTACAAGAACAACGGCGTATCCGCGTGTGCCGTCTGCGATGGCGCGCTGCCTCGCTATCGCAACAAGCCGCTCATCGTGGTCGGCGGCGGCGACTCGGCGGTCGAGGAGGCGACTTACCTCACCAAGTTCGCGAACCCCGTCTACATGGTGGTTCGCCGCAATGAGCTCCGCGCTTCAAAAATCATGCAACGCCGGGCACTGGACAATCCAAAGATTACCATGAAGTGGAACCGGGCCCTCGACGAAGTGCTGGGAACCGAAAGCGATGGCGTCACCTGCGCCCGCATCAAGAGCACCACCGATGACGCGAAGGAGACGCTCGACGTCAGCGGCGTCTTCCTCGCGATCGGACATACGCCCAACACCGACTTCCTCGGCGGGCAACTGCAGGTCGATCCGAAAGGCTACGTCATCTGGACGAAGCCGCAGCGCACCTACACGAGCGTGGAAGGCGTTTTCGCCGCGGGGGACGTGGCGGATAGTTATTACCGCCAGGCGGTGACCGCGGCGGGAACGGGTTGCCAGGCGGCGCTGGACGCGGAGCGCTGGCTGGCGGAGAAGGGGTTTCATTGAGCCCGGTCTGGCCACCGCTAAACCGCGCGCGGCTTGAGCGCCGCCCAGGTCCAATGCCGATCACTCGTCGCCCGAACCGACTCGGCGGGGAACCCCAGACGGGATACCAGATCGCGCACCTCGTCCAGCGTCAACGCCGCGTGCAGGGAGTCGCCGAACATCTGTTTCTGGTGGGCATTGGCGCCCGCGGCATAGGTTTCAACCAGCGTTCGCAAGGTGCCGTCATTGACGGGCCGCAGCAAGTCCCGAACGAATAACAATCCATCTGACTTGACCACGCGCACCATCTCGGCAAACACAGTAGACGGCTCTGGGATGTGGTGTACGATGCTATTCGAAATCACCGCGTCAAAACTCGCATCCTCGAACGGCATCCGCTTGGCGTCACAACGCTGGAGTTGAATGCGCTGCGCCAAACCGGCGCGTTCGACATTCACGCGGCCCACGCTTAGCATTTCCTCGGCCAGGTCGATGGCCACCACCTGGACGCACGGATGTCGATGGCAAAGCTCGATCGGGATTTGCGCCGTGCCCGCGCCCACGTCCAGCACCGCAAGAAATTCGCGGCCCTTCGCCAGGAAGTCGGCGACAAACACGCGGTTGACGGGGGCATGATCCATCTGATCGTAATCGAGCGCCTCCTGGGCGGAATCCATGACCTCCGGCTCAAGAATCCGTTGCAGCATGATCCTCTCCAAAAGAAAAACGCCGAGGGCATGGTGCGAGCGGATTTTCCCGATCACACCCGGCCCTCGGCGTGGCAATGAACCAAACGCTAACCCCTGGCTATACGGAAACAAAGTCCTGGATGCGATTGACCGGTGTCGCGTTTTCGCGCTGACGCCGGGCGTCGCGTTCCTGACGAAAGGCGGCGGCGAGATCCGTTCGAATCTCGTAATCGTAGTCGGCACAGCGGTCCCACTCGCGAATAACGTGGGACGTCGCCGGGTTCAAACCGGCCACGTGGTTCAACCAACAGATGCCGGCGTCCAGCGTCATTCGCGCCGTGCGCGGGTGGTTCCACGCGATATGCGTGGCCAGGCAACCCATCGGCACGCTGCGCGTGAAACTGCCGTGGATCAGGAATGGACTCCCCTTTTCCAACATATCGATCAACCGGTCCAGCCCGACATCGGTGATGTTGGGCATCCAGGAGGTCTTCAATTCACGAACACAATCTTGAGAAAGCATGGTAGAACTCCTTATGATGATCCCCCCCACAAGGGGGTAGACTCCCTGACGCCTTGCGAATTGGCGCTGTCATTATACCCGCCCACCGGCTTGAAAAAATGCCGAAAAAACGGGAAGAAAACTTACTATTTCGTAATAAAACGCCGCTTTTGAAATTGGCGAGGATGGCGAAAAACGCTCGGTTTCTTTCCTGAATTTCGGTGAAAAAAACCCCGCTGTTCGCAGGGATGCGAAGCAGCGGGGCCGGAACAGAGAAGAGGCCGAATCGAACTTTCCTAAACTAACCGAACCCGAAATTCGGGTCAAGAGCAAATTTGCAAAATTTACAAAAATTTCGAGTTGAGGCGTCGCGGCCGTGCAGTCCACGGGGGGCCACCTCAGCGGCAAGAACCGAGTTCCACCTTACAACAGGCATGAAAACAGCTACGAAACGCCAGCATATTGTTGGGCCGTGGCAACATCGCATTGGATCTGCGCAGTCAATTCGCTTACATCAGCGAATGCCCGCGTGTCGCGAATTTTCTTGACAAATTCAACGGCCAGGTCGTGATCGTAAATGTCGCCGGAAAATCCGATCAGGTGAACCTCAACCTTGCGAGCATTCTCGCCGAAGGTGGGGTTCGGGCCGATGTTGGCTGCGCCTGGCCAGGTCGCCCCATCCACGATAGCTCGGACGGCGTAGACGCCGTTGCCGGGAAGCAACGTGGCGATTTCGTGAAGATTCGCGGTCGGAAAGCCAAGGCTGGCGCCGCGCTTTTGCCCGACGGCGACCCGGCCCGCGATACGATGGGGCCTGCCCAATAGTTGTTGCGCGACATCGACACGGCCCGCCAAAAGGTCCTCGCGAATGCGGCTGCTCGAGACCGGTCGTCCCAATACCTCCCTCGCTGGCAACAACGTCAGCGCCACTTCATGGCCCAGGCATAGACTCTGGAGCACCTCCGTGGTTCCCTCCCGATTGTGGCCGAACGCGAAATTGTAGCCTTCGATCAGCGCCCTGGCACCCAGTTGCCGGAGGACGATTTGCTCAAAGAAATCTCGAGCGCTCAATTGCAACAGCTCACGGGAGGTTTGCAGGATGAGCACATGATCCGCGCCGTTCTTCTGCATGAGCACGAGGCGATCGGCCAGCGTGGACAGCGGCCGCCCGATCGTGTCGGGTCGGAGAATCTGCGAGGGATGAGGATCAAACGTGACGGCCACAGCCGGGCCATCAAGCGCTCGCCCTCGCGCAGCGCATTCGGCAAGCAGGGCCTGGTGCCCCACGTGGACGCCGTCGAAGTTGCCGATGGTCAGGGCGCCGCCGCGGCAGACCTCGGGCATGGGGGCGTTGAGCGCGTAGGTGAAAGTGGCCATACGAGGAATCCTCCCCTCTCCCCACATGGGTAGAGGGGGGAATTTTGTTTACACCGCCGCCTTGAGCGCCGCCAGGGCCGCGTCGTAGTTCGGGTGATTCGTCACCTCGGGCACATATTCCGCATAGGTTATCTTGTTGTTCTTGTCCACGACGAAAACCGCCCGCGTCAACAACGGCAACGGCAGGCCTTCCAGCAGCGTGCCCCAGTTCTTGCCGAAGGAATGATTGCGAACGTCCGAAAGGTTCTGCATGTTGGCGACGTTTTCCGCGGTGCAGAATCGGCCCTGCGCGAATGGCAGATCCAGGCTGACGGTGTAGCAGGCGACCTGATCTTTGAGGGCGCCGATCGATTCGTCGAATTTCTTCGTTTGAGCGCTGCAAACGCCGGTATCCAGCGATGGCACGACGCTGAACATCCGCGCCTTGCTCGGCGTTGATGCGAGCGTTTTGACTTCGAGCCCTGTCAGGCATTCGAAGTCCGGCGCCGTGTCGCCTGCCTTCAGCTTCGGACCGACGAGATTGACCGCATTGCCCTTGAATGTTACTTGGTTGGCCATGAAATAAAACTCCTGTCGAATGTTTTGTTGGGGCGGGAGGCGCGCCGGTTTAACCCGGTTCACAACAACCCGTTCGGGCGCGATTTCTTGCACTCTCCATGTCAGGTTACGAACGGCCCCACGGAACGTCAAACCTCTCGACTTGATCCGACGGGACGCGACGCTAGAATGCTCTAGGACGATTTGATTCTTCACCTTCGCTTTCAAGAAAGGGCTTTCTCCATGTTGACCGTCGGCGACAAATTCCCCCATTTCACGGTCGATGCCTGCGTCGGCCTGGGCAAGGACGGCTTCAAAAAAATCACCAACGACACCTACAAGAACAAGTGGGTCTGCTATTTCTTCTACCCCAAGGACTTTACCTTCGTCTGCCCGACCGAACTCGTCGAGTTCGGCAAAAAGATCAAGGAGTTCAAGGATCGCGATTGCGAGCTCGTCTCCGGCAGCACCGATAACGAATTCAGCCACCAGGCCTGGCGAAACGCTCACGCCGACCTGAAGGATCTGCCCTATGCGATGATCAACGCGGCGCGCCTGGCATTCGATCTGGGCATCGTCCATCCCCAGGCGAATGCTTGCCTGCGGGCGACGTTCATCGTCGATCCGGAAGGGACGATCCAGTGGGCCAGCGCCAACCCGCTCCCCGTTGGCCGCAGCGTTGTCGAGGTGCTGCGCGTGCTTGACGCGATCCAGACCAAGGAACTTTGCCCGTGCGACTGGAAGCCGGGACAGCCGACGTTGAAGTAATTTGGCTGCAAGCCCCAGGATGAGCGCAGAGAATCCTGGGGGTCGAAAGGCGAGACGGGATTCCCGCCAATCGCTGCGCTCATGGCGGGGCTTGAGGCTTTGATCATGGCCCAACTCACCCTACCGCAGATCGACGCCCTGCGCGAAACCTTCGGCGAGCCAGCCAAGGACATGAAGCTGAACCTCGGCGCGCTGGGCGCGAGCGATTTTCTCGATGACGAGCAACTCTGGGGTGTCGCCCTCGCCAGCGCTTTCTTCATCAACGAAACGAGACTGACGGATGCCCTGACGGCGGACGCGAAAGCCGGCGGCGCCCCGGAAGCGCTCTTTGACGACGCCAGGGCCGCCGCGGTTCTGATGGGCATGAATACGATCTATTACCGATTCCGCCACCTCGTCGGCAAGGAGTCGTATTCACAGAAGGCGGCCCGGCTGCGGATGACCTACATGTCCCGGCCCAAGACAAGCAAGGCGACCTTTGAACTGATGAGCCTCGCCATCGCCGCCCTGGCCGGGTGCGAACTGTGCATCAAGAATCACGAAGCGAGCATCTTGCAGCACGGCCTGACCGAGGATCACGTTCACGACGCCGTGCGTGTCGCCGCGATCCTGCAGGGGGCCGCGGTGGCGGTTCGCTCCTGATGCTTCCCCTCACCCCCCCGTCCCCTCTCCCAGAGGGAGAGGGGAGAAACTATCGTGGCTCCGCAACCGCCGCGCGTGATTCGCCTGGTCCGCCCGCCCGACGAATTTGGCGTCGGCGTTTTTGCCATCACCTCGAAGAAAGGCGTGCAATTCTACGTGTTCAAGGAGATCCCCAGCGAAATCGGCGGCCGCGGTTTCGTCGTGCATCGCCTGGGCCTGGCCGACGTTTATCACGTCCGCATCGCTGAACCGGCGGAGAGCTCTTGCGAATGTCTGGGGTTTTTACGTCACGGGCGATGCAAACACGTGCAGGGTCTGGCAGCGCTTATTGGGCATGGGATGCTGCCGGAGTGATGAACACGCCTACGCCCGTGGCGTCGTCGATTCGAGAAACGCGTCGCAATCGGCGACGGCGCGTGGGCCCAAGAGCCAGGACTGCCATTCCCTTGTTGGTCGCTCGACCCTCTCCCCGGCCCGATCTGTCACAATTGCAAAATGAAATGTAGGGTGCGTCAAGCGCAGCGCGGACGCACCGGGCATTTGCAATGCGCGCTGCACCCGCGCTTGAAGCACCCTACGTCGTGTCAAACCCGCCCGCGCGAAGTAGACGACGAACCAGGCCGCGAGTGCGGCGGGACCAAGACCGAATCGCATTTCTTCTCGCGCCTGGCTTGCCTGGGCTACTTGCCGCGCGGCCAAGGCAAACAGGCGGAGAATCAAGTCAAATGGTGGTCAGTTGTTCCATGGCCGTCTTGCCGATCAGGACGTCGCCAAGACTTGCGACGAACCAGTCCAGCGCGAGGCCGCCGGTAAGGGTGTCGCTGGCATTGTCGTTGTCGACGGTGTTGATGTCGAGGAAGACTCCGGCGTTGAGCCCGCCGGCCGTTCCGGCGAGGTGGTTCACGCGATCCAGGTACCCGAGGTCGGTGCGGCTCCATTCGGCGAGAATGGAGTTGAGGGCGGCGAGGTTGGTGTCGAAGTCGGTTTTGCCCCCGACGAGGATGTTATCCCCGCCGCCGCCGAGAAGCTTGTCGATGCCGAGCCCGCCGATGAGGATGTCGCGTCCGCCGGCGCCGGAGAGGGTGTTGGCGGAGTCGTTGCCGACGAGGATGTCGTTGCGCATCCCGCCGACGACATTGACGATGTTGGCGACGGCGCCGCCGATGCCCGTGGCGCTGCCGGCTTTGAGGTTGACAATCACGCCCGTCGTGTAGGCGGCGTAATTCAGTTTGTTGACGCCCGCCCCGCCATCGACGCCGCCGGTGAGCGATTTGCCGTTCGTGAATACGAACGTGTCGTTGAGGGCCGCGCCGACCAGGTTCTCGATGTCGCTGAAGCTCGTCAGTCCCACCAGTCCGCCGTTATTTGCGGTGATGTTCCAGATGCTGTTGAGATTGGCGCCTTTCAGGGTATCGCTGCCGGCGCCGCCGAGGACTCGGCCATTGAAGCCGTTGCCGAGGTCGGTGTTGAAGGCGTCGGTGTTGGCGTTGCCGACGAGGACGTCGGCGCCGGTAAAGGCGACGTTGCCATTGAGGCTGCCGTTCTTACCCGCGGTGATGCTCCAGGTGTTGGCCTGGTTTGGTGCCTGGACGCGATCGCTGCCAAGGCCGCCCTGGAAGAGCGTGTTGAAAGCGGGGGTGGCCTGCACGTCGAACAGGTCATTCGCGTCTTTGCCGACGAGGGTCACGCTTTCCACGTCGATTAGATTGACTATTTTGCCCTGGCTGGCGACGGAGGTCTGGTTCACGACAAAGGTGTTGGCGGTGGCCCGGCCGTGAAGGTCGAGTTGGTCCGCGCCGCCGCTGCCGTCCACGGCGGCCGCCAGGCCGATGTTTCTGATTTGAATGTGATCGCCGCCGTCCAGTCCGAAGATCTGGCTCTTCCGTTTTTAGGTGCACGCCGCGGAGAAAATAGGCCGGAACGCGGCCGCGGTCTCGCGAATCGCTTCGATCGTCTGGCCCACTGCCTCGGCAGCCAAGTTCAGATCCAGAACCAATCGCGTCCACAGGCTCGA
>JACPPF010000131.1 GCA_016191165.1 Planctomycetota bacterium | reverse complement strand
AGGGCTTCAACCATGGCTTGCGAAACATCCTGTGGCGGGCTTTCGGCATGACAAATTTCTTCCATTTTCGCCTGCGCGTGTTGGATCGGTTCGGATGGGCTAAAACAGCTAATCAGCTGATTTGACGGAGAGCCCAAAAAAGCCGCCTTGCGGCGGCTCGGTTCAACAAGCTCCTACCGCCTTTTTGAAGGCCAGGTAGGAGTCACCAGTCCAGCGTGGACGGTTTTCGGGAGACCCCATTCCCATCTGTCGAACGTGACGGGATCGAATCGGAATGGCCGAATCGATCACATCTCATTTATCGGCACGTTGCGATCAAAATTCAAGCTCATTCCTGCATATTCGTCAAATCCAACTCAAACCGATCTTGGGGCGTTCGATAGCATCATCACCCGCTAGGGATTGCTGGAATTCCGGTCGCCCTTGGAACCGCTGGTCCAGCTTCGAAGCCCCTCGATCTGAGATTGACGTTTGCGACTGGACTGGATGTACTACCGCAACAGAAATGGAGCCAATGCGTTTTCACCCGCCTTGATTTCAGCATGGAGGGGTGTCGTCTTCGGGTTCACGTAACGTCCCTGAAGACGATCGGGGCCTGCGGGGGTTCCGTCTTCATCCTTCATCGTGTCCGAAGGCCAATGTACGGTGACGGCGTACCTTCCCGGCGGCGCGCCGTCCTGCTGACGGAAGGTACTCAGGCGAAACGATCCGTCGCCGTCGACAGTCGCCTGCGGCAAAGGACGATTAGCCACCGCGTCTTCCAACGGATGGAAAACAATGCGCGCGCCGCTGGCGGGTTTCCCCGTGTACAGGACAGTCCCACTCACCGGATACAACGGAACGGTGTTGTTTTGGCTACATGAGGTGAGCACGAGGGTGGGAAGCGTCCCGAGAAGGACTGCCGCTTGACACGATCGGCGCTGAAACTGCTTTCGAAATTCGCCCCAGAGCAGCGGCGAAGAATCTCTAATATTCACTGCTAACGATCTCCCCTCCCGCGCGGGTGATGAGGGCAGCCAGAATCCCAGGCGTTACGCTTTCCGAGAGGAGCCGGACCGTGCCATCGGCGAACGCGACATTGGCGCCTCCCGAGTGGAAACTGTAGACGCCAAACTGATTCGAACAATTGATGGCACAGGCTGTTCCGACGCCGCTGCCGTCCGCCAGGAACGTCGAGATGTTATGGGCGTTGTTGTGTGCCCAGAAGCCAAATCCGTAAGTTCGAGGATTATTCGCGGTACTGGTGGAGCGTTGCTTGCTGGGCAGATACCAGTAGGGGCGACCAGACATTTCCACCAGCATGATCGTGTTGGAGGTGCCGTCCGTTATCCCGGCAATCTTGCCAATGGTCCCGACTTGCATCGGCGCGCTCGTATCCGGGATGCCCGGCGGGTAAAGCTGAGCGTAGAGTGTCGAGTTGAACGAAGCAGCAGCGGCGTAGTCGGCCGTAGCGGCGGTGAAAGCGAACCCATCCGCCGGGCCATGCACTTTGCCACCCTCGGGGCTGGACGGGCAGATCTGCACGTTGATCAGGGTACTCACGACCGGTGTGAGCGCAGGCGACTGCCAGTTGGTGCCATTCGGGTCCAGGCCGGATGGCCACAAGTTCGCGAGATTTCCCTGTTCGATATATGGCAAGACTGCGGTCACCCAGCCCGGTTGGTTGCCGGACAGGTAGATTGGCGGAAAACCGCGTTTCGCGCTTTCATAGTTGTGGCAAGCAAGAATAAGCTGTTTCAAGTTGTTCTGGCATTGCGTCCGCGCCGCAGCCTCACGCACCTTTTGAACCGCCGGCACAAGCAACCCAATCAGAATGGCGATGATCGCGATCACTACCAACAGTTCGATCAACGTGAACGCCCTTCGCATTGTATCCTCCACTCTTCTTGTCTCGTATGGGATGGTTACTTGGTCACTCGGCGTACGAAGTCGAGCAAGAGCTTTCCCGTCGTGTCGCCCGGCGCTCCCACGAGGTGGTTCGCCGAAAAGTGAGTTCGATCGGCCAGCAGATGCACGTCGGCCGCGCCTTTCGCCTTGCGGATCAAGCTTGCCAGATACTGCGAAGGCTCAACGCGTTTTTCCTTGTCGTCCGTTTTGCGCTCGATGTAAGCAAACAAGAACGGCGGCATGGGCCCATCACCAACGTGGGCCGCCGGCGATGCGTCGCGCCACGCGGCCTCGCTGTCGCCGAACGCCTGACGGATATATTTCGTGTAGAACCCTTCGCGCTTGGCCTGATCGACCAGGTCATACATGCCGCCGCTCCAGGCGACAACGCCGCGCACGTCCTTCGGCGTCAGCTTCACCTTGGCGAGATACCGCGGATCGAGCGCGGTCAGCGTGACCAGGTGGCATCCGGCGGAATGCCCCATCAGGACAATCTTGTCCGGCGCCGCACCAATTTCATTCGCGTGGTCCTTCACCCAGCGCACAGCCGCCGCCACATCGCTCACGTGTGCGGGGTGCATCACCGCTGGCGACAGACGATAATTGGTGCTGACAAAGACGATGCCGTTTTCATTGAGGAATTTCGGCTTGAAGCTCACTTCGGCCTTGTCCCCCTTGGTCCATTCGCCCCGATGAACAAAGATGACGACGGGCGCGTTCCTGGCGCCTTTGGGCGCGTAAACGTCGAGAGTTTGCTTCTCATCCTTGCCAAAGGCTTGATTGAGCTTGGTGACCGTGTTGTTGGCGAGCACCGCATCCTGCGAAGGCCGTTCTTCCTTCTTGTCCTTGTCGCCGCCTTTGTCCTGCGCCGAGGTCGCCAGTATCGGCGTGAGAAGGGCGAACGAGCATACGAGCGTAATTCCGAGGCGGCTCAACATTGGGTGTCTCCTTGAGGGGACTGAGGCGAAGTGAAACGAGTTAGCAATTGACGTACCGAAGATTTTTGACGAAGAGACCGCGTCAAAACCGGCACATCATCGGCGTGTGACGGCACGGGTGGTCAAACGCCGGCCAGAGATGCGCAGTTTCTATTCGCGCACGGGGCGATTTCCGCGCCGAAATCGCCGGTTGGCGCGTCCGCATCAAGGCGAGTTGTCAACGGCCAGAGCGTCCGCAATAATAAAGGAGTGAGACAGGCGATGGAGTTCGCCTTCAACCGCCGCCATGAGGCGGCTGATAACTCCTACCCCGGAGAGATCCCATAGGGTAGGAGCCGGAGATGACGGCCAAACTCTTGGGATATCCTCCGAGAGTTTTTTTTCGCCCCCGTGATCCTCGCCTTCTCCGGTGCATAATGTCTCCGTGGAATGAATCACAAAACCGGGCCGTTCTCTCCGGGTTGTTGGACGTTCAGCATCGCTTGGAGGATATGGAGAGCCTCCTCGCCCAGAGCGCCGTGGACTCACCGTTCACGCAATACGCCAACGATCTCTCTCCCACCGAACGAAAAGTCTTTCACGACTACCTTGAACGCTTGCGTTCGACGATGCTCGCCGCCCTAGAGGACGCTGGCATCGCACTGGAAGTACGTCGCACCAACCTGCGCTGGGCCTTGCAAGTTCACTTGATCGATCTTCACTCGTCCCTGGCCGAATTGGCGCCATCGTACCTGGCCGGCTACGGGTCGCTGAGCGAGGCTGGCAAGTCGGCGGCACTTCAACTTGAGCAGACACTCACGCGCCACGTTGACCAACTCCATGCCTATCTCCGCCAAGGCCTGGGGCGCGACCTTGGTCAACGGCTTGAGCGTCTCGCAGCGGCGACAGCAGGCGCCGG
Organism: Planctomycetota bacterium; assembly: GCA_016191165.1. Taxonomy (GTDB): domain Bacteria; phylum Planctomycetota; class Planctomycetia; order Gemmatales; family Gemmataceae; genus SIAQ01. The sequence goes on along the minus strand of JACPPF010000131.1, from coordinate 7,379 downwards.
CGAACTCAAGACGCTTGACAAGATCATCACGCGCTGGGGCTTGGTCGAATTTCGTCCGGCCTTAGGCCGCATCGTCCAGCGTCTCGAATCGCCGCGTTTCGAGATCGCAGTCTTTGGCCGCGTCAGTTCGGGCAAGTCATCATTGCTCAATCACCTGGCCGACATGGATGTTCTGCCGGTTGGGGTAACGCCGATTACGGCGGTGCCGACGCGGTTAGTGCGTGGAGAGCAACCCCGCGCCATCATTTCATTTGCGGAGTTGCCCGCGCGGCGAATCGAAGTCGGTGATCTGCGGCAATATGCTTCCGAAGGAGGAAATCCGGGCAATCAGAAGCATGTCACCGACATTCTGGTGCAACTCCCCGCGGCTCGCTTGCAAGAGGGCATCATCTTCGTGGACACGCCGGGGATTGGATCGCTCGCCCTGTCGGGAAGCACCGAAACCTATGCCTACCTTCCCCATTGCGATCTGGGCATTGTGTTGATCGACGCCGCTTCGACCCTGACGCCGGAGGACTTGAATCTCTTGCGGCTTCTGGCTGAAGCGGGCACGCCGGCACAGGTGGTTCTCAGCAAGGCGGACCTCCTGACACCGGCCGATCGGCGGCGGACGATCGAGTACATTCGTGCGCAAATTCAACGTGAACTCGCATTGGATCTATCTGTGCATCCGGTAAGCACGGTAGGGGAGGACGAATCATTGCTCATGCGATGGTTCGAAGCCGAAATCGCACCGCTGCTCGCGCGACATCGTTCGCTGGTTGAACTTTCCTTGCGTCGCAAGATCGGCCATCTGCGTGAATCGGTCGGCACCGTTCTTCAAACCCTGGCTGCAAAGCGCGGGGGGCAGATGGCAGACCGGTCAAGGCGCATGGATGTGCAACGTGTGCGCCAGCTTCTGAATCAAGCAGACGCGGCAATTCGGCGCGCGCGGGACCAGTGCAAAACCTGGACAGACGATGAATCGACCCTGCTGGAAATCGTACTGCAAGATTCGGCACAAGCGATCGTCATGTCAGCCGATGGTGCGCAGGCCAACGGGAAAGCGCCTGTCATGTCGGTGATGCAGAGAATGTTCTTGGAGCGCGGAAAAATGGCGATGGAAGTTATCACCGACGTGCAAAAAGCCTTGTCATCGACCCTGGACGCATTGCGAGAAGCCAATCCGTTTGCCAAGCTTGAGCCCGCGTCCGTGAAGAATCTCGTTTTCCGGGGCATGCCGTTTTTGGACCACCTGCCCGCTCACGTCGATGGCGCCGTTCGTCGTCCGTGGTTTGCGTCCATTATTCCTCCACTGGCTGTCTGGCAAACCAGGCGCACGCTTCAGGATGAACTGACGGTGACTTTGCGCGAACAAATCAGCCTTGCGGATCGCCAACTCCTGGCGTGGCTGAAAGCATGTCTCGACCAGCTCATTGCCGCGTATGAGGATCAAGCGGACTTCGTTCGCCAACAAGTTCAGCGTTTTGCCGAGGGGCCGGGACCCGGGGCAGTGCCGGCCAACGATGTGGAGCAACTGGAAGCCGATCTGCGCGAGCTTTCACTTCCGCAGCCGGGACATGGCGATCGTTCCGGCGAACATGACCACCGCGGCAAATCCGAAGCCGACTTCGGGTGACACCGCTGACCAGAGAAAGCCAACGACCACGCTTGAGATCAAGTCGCCGACGCCGTTCACCGAGCCGAGCATGCCGTAGCTGACGTTGCGGATTTCCAATGGTACAAGTTCGGCCGTCAACGATGCTTCCAGTGCGTCCTGCACCGCAATGTACAAACCTGCCAGGATAAACACCGCCGCCAGGAACATGATGTTGTCCAATTGAAGCGCAAATGCAACCACAAGCAAGACGGCCATCGTGGCGCCGAGGCCGTAGCCGACGACAAGGATCTGCCGATGGCCGAGACGATCCGCAAGCGCGCCGATGGGAAACGAGGCGAGTGATTGCACGACGTTGCGCCCGACATACATCAGCCCGGCAATCTGGGCCGCCTGAAGGACGCCGAATCGGTCGGTCAAGAGCTGTGTCGCCGCGAGGATGAGCATCGTGTGCGCGAAATCTCCCATGCCAAAGATTCCGACGGCGCCCAGGTAACGTCGGAATTCTACGGGAAGCGTCGTGAGGGTCGCCCAGAAGCGAAGCTTCGGATTGGGCTCGGTGCGATGGTCACGGACCAGAACAGCAAAGCTGACGACTGACAACACGCCAGGAATCAACGCGAGCCAAAACACGAACCGGAACGGCTCGGCAGAATCGGCTGCGAACCATTGGTGGGACCAAGACAAAAGAGCGATGCCAAGCAGCGGACCGACGACGGCGCCGACCGTGTCCGCTGCCCGATGAAAGCCGAAGGCTCGACCGCGCGTCTGCGGCGTGATCGATTCGGCGAGGATGGCGTCACGCAACGGACCGCGCACGCCCTTGCCGAACCAGCCGACGATGCGGCCAAACAAGATCAACGGCCAAAAGGCGGCCAGGGCAATGATCGCCGGCATCGCGGCGGTGAGCGCGTAGCCAACGACCACGAGGGATTTGCGATGTCCCAAGCGGTCGGCAATGTAGCCGGAGCCGAGCTTCGTGAAGCTGGAGATTGCGTCGGCCACGCCTTCGATTGCTCCCAAGGCAGCCGGCGGAATGCCAAGCACGGCGAGAAAGCCCGGCAGGATGACGTTCGCCGTTTCATAGGAGCAATCGCCAAGGGCGCTCGTGATTCCCGCTCCGAGAACATTGCGGTTGAGCCAATGCTCTTTCGGGGTCGCGTCAATTGGTTGCTCCATGAGATTGCTCCTCGCCGTCCACGTTACAGACTTATTGCAGGCGAAATGCCGACTTGCCCGGAAAAACTGCCCGCGAACCAAGCTGGCGTTCGATGCGGAGGAGCTGGTTGTATTTGCAGACCCGATCCGTGCGACAGAGCGAACCCGTCTTGATCTGGCCGGCCCCCGTTGCCACGGCAAAGTCGGCGATCGTGGTGTCCTCCGTCTCGCCGGAGCGATGGCTCACGACAAAGCGGTAGCCGGCGCGACGTGCGAGAGCGATGGTCTCGAACGTCTCGGTGATGGTCCCAATCTGATTGAGCTTGATGAGGATCGCGTTCGCAATTCCCTTGGCGATTCCTGCCGCGAAAATCGTCGGATTGGTGACGAAGTTATCGTCGCCAACGAGTTGAATCTTGCTGCCCAGTGTCCTGGTCAGGAGCTTCCAGCCCGCTTCATCGTTCTCGGCGACACCATCTTCGAGTGAAACGATGGGATACTGTTTCACCCAGCTTTCGTAGAGCCGAACCATATCTTCGGGACTTTTCCGCGACTTGTCCGATTTGTCAAAGACGTAAGTTCCCTTATCGAAGAATTCGCTGGCGGCCGGGTCCAGGGCCAAAGCGATCTGCTCGCCCGGCTTGAAGCCTGCCTGCTCAATGGCGGCCAGGATGACCTCGACCGCCTCCTCGTTCGATTTCAGGCTCGGTGCAAACCCGCCCTCGTCGCCGACCGCGGTGTTGTATCCCTTCTTTGCGAGCACTTTCTTCAACGTGTGAAACGTCTCGACAGCCATGCGCAGCGCCTCGCTGAAGGTGGGGGCGCCCACCGGGACAATCATGAACTCCTGGAAATCGACATTGTTGTCCGCGTGCTTGCCGCCGTTGAGAACGTTCATCATGGGGACAGGCAGCGTCGCCGCGCAGGTGCCGCCGAGATACTGAAAGAGCGGCAGTCTCGCCGAGATAGCGGCAGCTTTGGCAACTGCGATGGACACGCCGAGCATCGCGTTGGCGCCGAGGCGCTCCTTCGTTGGCGTGCCGTCTTTCTCGATCACGAGGTAGTCGATGTCGCGCTGACACGAAGCCTCTTTGCCGCGCAAGAGCGGCGCCAGCTCATCCTCGACATTTCGCACGGCCCGTTTCACCCCCTTGCCGCCGTAACGCGCCATGTCGCCGTCGCGCAGCTCCAGGGCTTCGCGCTGCCCAGTGGATGCTCCTGACGGCACTGCCGCGCGCCCGCGACTGCCGTCGTCGAGCACGACCTCGACTTCGAGAGTCGGATTCCCGCGTGAATCAAGGATTTCCAGAGCGTGAATTGCTGAAATAATGGCCATGCGTCGAACCTCTCATGAAGGAAGCAACAATTGATAGGTATGCACCGACAAGAACGGTCACATAGTTTTTCGATTCGCTAAGTAGCGAAGTACCCGCACGGCTTCGATGGTGATCAGCCCTTCGGTGACTGCTTGGTCCAGAAAGGGCAGCAGCGTTTGGATCTTCTCCGCGCTGTCCACCATTTCGATGACAACAGGCAAGTCCGTGGACAGGTCCAGCAGCTTGGCCGTATGCACCCGGCTGTTGGCGCCGAACCCCATCGGTCCGCGCAGCACCGTGGCGCCGGCCAGGCCCAGCGCCTTCGCCTTGAGGACGACCGCCCGATAAAGCGGCTGGCCTTCCCAGGTATCTGATTCGCCGCAGAAGACGCGCAGCAGTTGACCTTCTTCACTCATCTTCATGGCGGGAAACTCCTCGGGCGAAGGCACGGTGGAAAACGGCGTGACCGGGCCGGGCACCTCCAGGCGCATGGCCGCCTTGTCCGCGCCGGCACGGTTTTGCCGATAGACCAGGACGTGGGCGCGCTCCAGGGTTGCCAGTCCCTCGGGAACAACTTCATCCACGTCCGTTAGAAACACTCCGATGTTGTGCGGATGATCGACGACCTCGATGATAACGGGGACGTGTTCCACAAGAGACCAACGTCCCGATTCCAGGAGTTGTCCGCCAACATCCAGGCCGAGTATCCCGCGCAGCACCGTGGCGCCGGCGAGGTTTTTCGTCTTGGCTCGCTCGACCAAGACATCGCCGGCCGACGACCAGCCATATTTATCCGTGTTCCGTAGGTAGACGCGGAGCAGTGCCTGTTCGCCTTCCAGTTTCATGTTGCGTCCCTCCCAAGCCTGGCAAGCATGACACCGAGACGCACTGCAAGCAGGCCCAGGAACATGCTGCCGAACAGGTAGCTCATTCCTTTCAAACTATCGCCGTCTTTGAAGAGTTGATGGCTTTCATACTCGTAGGTTGAAAACGTCGTGTAGGCGCCGGTGAAGCCTACGGCGACCATGAGCCGCAAGTCGTCGGCTCGAATCCAGGTGCCGCCGTTGCCGAGCAAGCGGTCCGCCAGCATGGTCGAGAACCAGCCCAGGAAGAGACTGCCGCTGAGGTTGATGAGGAAGGTTCCCCAGGGAAACCCGGTCCCGAACCACCGCGCGCAGGTGACCGCGACACCCCAGCGTAGCAAGCTGCCCAATGCCCCGCCCAGCCCTACCAATCCGATTTGAACCATGACGTGCACGGCTTCCTCCTTTTGATAGAGAAAACAAAACCCCGCCACGGACGACCGTCCGGACGGGGTCTCAATGCACATGGTCCCCTACCGGCAATCGCCCGGTAGGAGTTATCAGCCTCGCTTGAGGAGGCGGTTTCGGCGAACTCCATCGCCATTTGACGTCATTATTGCTGCTGGCGCTGAAAGCGGCAAGCGCACTCAATGCGATGAAGACAAAAACAGTCCAGCTTCCAGGCGGCGAATGGCGTCCTCGATCGCAGGCATTTCGTCAGTCTGGTGATCAAGAAGTTGGCCGAGCGTGGCAAGTTCCGCCTGCACCCACGTCAATGCCTGGCCTCTTAAGTTATTCACAGCAACCTCAACCGCTTCGTACCAATCCGAATTGAGGCGACGAATGTTCTTGTCTACCTCCCAGGGAACCATGCCCAGAAAATGCCGGCGGAAAAGCCAACCGAACAACGGCATTGGAATCGCCCACCAGAGCATGCCCCAGCTAATGTCAAAGGTCCTGGAGAATGAGGGGTCCGGTACGACTACGGAGGGCGCCCGAACCTCCCAAGATAATGGCGAGAGCGACAAGTTCAACGCCTGAGTGACATTGCGGCCGAGACGATCACGGAAGCCTTCGACGATACGGCGGAATCGGGTTTCTGCGTTATCGACCAGCTGACGCGCCAGCGGGGCGCCAGTCGTGGTGACTTTGGCCAACTCTGCGGTCAATCGGTCACGGATCCAGACCTCATAACGGTCGGATTGACGTCCGAGATGGCCGCGCCAACCCTGCATGTCAGTCCGAAGGTCTTCGACGAGTCGCTTCTGAATTGGGTAAATCAGGTTCTCGAAGTGTGGCCAGACGACCCTGGAAAAACCGGCGCAAACGCTCTTAGACGCGAGAATGAGTTCGTCGTTGATCACTGCTTCTCGCACCGTCTCGTCAAGGATTGCTGTACGAAGTCTCTCGCGGTCTACGGTAACACGGATGGCCGACTGCTGAGCGATCTTGAGATAGTCAATGCACGCTGCCGCCAGGCCGCGCACCTTATGAGTGAAAACACCCTTGCGTTCGCGCACCGGGTCTTCGACCAATGGACCGATTACCTCCTCACTGAATCGGCCCACCCAGTAAGAAGGGTCACGGCGGGCCGAGAAGGGAATGAGTGGAACTTCCGACGCGAAGATTTCTCGAAGTCGGCATTGAAGGAACGCAATCACCTCGGCCTGCTGCTCCGCGTCGAGCAAATCAATCTTGCTCACGATGACCCATACGCGCGGGGTCAAGCCTCGCACATCGCCGATCAGTCGGCGGTCGTCTTCGGACAAAGGACGCTCCGCGCTGACGACGACCAGCGCCGCAGCTACGTTCGGGAGCCAATCCGTGGTCGCCTGCGTGTTGTGTCCGAACGTACTGCCGAGGCCCGGCGTATCCACAAGCCGAAGCGTAGGCCAGTCGCGCAGGGCCGGCGTCTCAACATCGACAAATGCAACATTGCGGCGATTCCCCGGATTCATCGCCTCCGTTACGAATTCCGCAATGCGCTCCGGCGCCACCACGTCCGCGTTTCCATCCAAATGGGTGACCTTAGCCAAGAGGGAAGGCCCGGCAACCAACCGCGTGACTACCGCCGTCACCGGCACAACTCCCACCGGCAACAGATCCAGGCCCGCCACTGCATTCAAGAGCGACGATTTCCCCGACTTGAATTGTCCAAGCACGGCAACATCGAGGAACGCTTTCTCATTTGTCAGCGACGAACAGGCTTGAACAGCCGTTTCCAGGTTGGCAAGTTGCAGTCGAGCCTTGACACTCTTCACCGTCTCCAGCAGATCCCCGCCGGCGTCGGCAGGCGTGCGAAGTGCATTTTCGGAGATGAGGATAGCGTCCAAGTGATCGCTCATTGCTAAGCCACCCGTCTGGCCCATCAAAAAAAGAAAGCCCCGTCCGAAGAAAAACTCCGGACGGGGTAGCCTCGCAATTCCAGACCCCTACCGGAACGATTGCCGAGTAGGAGTTATCAGCCCTGCACCAAGGGCGGTTTTGGCGAACTCCATCGCCTTT
>JACPPF010000130.1 GCA_016191165.1 Planctomycetota bacterium | reverse complement strand
GCGATCCCCTGGCTCGGCAAAAAACGCCTGCGCCTGGTCTTCGGCTGAGGCTCCGTGGGGTTAAGTCTTGTGCTAACATTTGACCCGCCAACCGGGTCGAAATGTTAACACGACGAACACGCGTGGGAATCCAGGCTAGTGAGAAAATGCGCCGCCCCATGCCGACGTTAGACCTTCCCCGCCGCCGTGCGCGGCGCCACCGCGTCTGCGATTTCACGGCATGGTCGCCAGCGCCCGGATGAACGGATAATCCTTCCGCAGTGCGTTGACCATCGTGGTGTCTGCCGTTACCAATTCGCACTTCACCTGCTCTGCCAAAGCCACGTAAAGGCAATCGTAGACACCGATGCGCATATTTGAAGAAATGTCGAGGGCCTGAAGCAAGAGAGATTCAAACGGTACGATTCGGGGCGGAGTCGTCAGAACGTCAATCAAGAGCTTGCGGGCTTCGCCCACGGCGATTCGTTTCTGGCGTTCCGCGCGAGTCAAAGCATGGGCCGCCTCAATGGTGAAAACGCTGGGAGAAATGAGGTCATGAACGGCACTACGGAAGGCATTTCGAAGGGCATCCGCCTTGTCCGAGTCGATTTCCTTCAGGACCCATTTCACTGCCACGGATGCATCGACGACATACGTCATGGCTACTCTTCGCGAAGCTCACGGATCCCGGGAACCGCAATGTCTACCAGGCCATGAACGCGAAAGACCCGATCACGAATAGCTCGGGCGCGATCATGGACTCGCCGGGAAACCTCCGGATCGAGAGGCTTACCCGTGAGGAAGCTCTCCATTACGGCCTGTTCGTCAGCCGACTCCCCGGAATCAAGCTGGACGGCTGCCTCGTCAGATCGGGCATTGAGTAAGTGATTGAGTGCCATAACCTTATTTTCCAGAGAATTGCCGCACTGTCAACGGCATATCTGACGCGCGTGTCGCACTGCCTGTCCGACCTACTTGGTTTTCAAAAAATGCGCCGCCACATGCCGACGTTGAATTTTCCCCGTCGCCGTGCGGGGGACTTCCTTCGCCACGTGAATCACCTTTGGCACCTTAAAATCCGCTAGCCGCTGCCCGCAAAAGGCCTGAATCTCCGTGGGGGTCGCCGTTGCCTTGAGCACGACGGCCGCGTGGACTTCTTCGCCATACTTGGCATCGGGGGCTGCGAACGAGACCGCCTCGGCCACCGCGGGATGCTCTAAAAGTACGGCATCCACCTCGAGAGGCGAAATTTTTTCGCCGCCGCGATTGATCAGTTCTTTCAGTCGGCCTGTCAGCATCAGGTACCCGTTCTCGTCGAGAACGCCCTGATCGCCCGTGCGAAAATAGCCGTTGCAGAACGACGACGCATTCGCCTCGGCGTTGTTGAGGTAGCCGTGCATGACATTGGCGCCGCGGATGGAAACCTCGCCCTGCGTGCCGATCGGCAGAAGCTGGCCTTGCTCGTCGAGAATGGCGATGCCGACGCCGGTACCCGGGCCTACGAAACCCGGTTTGCGCGGCCCTGGCGGCAACGGGTTGGACGCCATCTGGTGCGCCGCCTCCGTCATGCCATACGCTTCCAGCACCGGCGCGCCGAAGCGTTCTTCCAATTGATGGAACACCGCCGGCGCCAGGGCCGAGCTGCACGAGCGAATGAAACGCAGGCCTCTGCGCGGCGCGTTGTCTTGCTCCGCCCGGCCCAGCAAGATCTGATGAATCGTCGGCACTGCGGAGTACCAGGTCACGTCATACTTTGCCGCCACCTGCCAGAACGTGCCGGCCGAGAACTTCGGTGGCACCACCACCGCGCCCCCGGTATGGAGCGTGGACAGCGTCGCGCCGATCAAACCATGCACATGAAAGAGCGGCATGACAATCAAGCTGCGATCGCGCGGCGTGAGTTGATACGTGGCCGCGATGTTGGCGATCGACGCCATCAGATTGCCATGCGTGAGCGGCACGCCCTTGGGCCTGCTGGTGGTGCCGCTAGTGTGCAGAAAAAGAGCAACGTCGGTCGGCGTCGGAGCATCGAGTGCTGAGTGCTGAGTGCTTAAGGCTGAGTGTCCGCTCGTTGGCCGTACGAAGACTTGTCCGTGGACATCAAGGCCGCATTCCCAGATTGGAATCTGCAACTGCCTGGCAGCTTCGCGCGCGGGATGATCGCCCGGCGGCACGATGACGGCCTTGGCGCCTGCGTCCTCCAGGTAAAAGCGGAATTCCTCGGACTTGTACCCCGGATTGAGCGGCGCAGCCACCGCACGCGCCCGGGTCGTGGCCAAAAAGGCGACAAGAAATTCCAGGTTGTTGCCCAGCACGATTCCGATCGGATCGCCCGGCCGCACGCCTCCCGCACGCAATACGTCGGTCACCGCTTCGATTTGATCTTGCAGTTGTCCGTAGGTCACCTCCGGCCCATCGGGAATAAAAACCGCTGGCCGGGACGCGAATGTCGGCGACCACAATTGCATAAGGGTGGAGTTCATAACGCGCTCGCGAAAAAGGAGGGATTGCTGTCTGCGGATGGTTTATGGATCGACGCGCAGGTCGATTAGAGCGAGTTGGCATTCGCCCGATTCCTCGCCAGCCGCTCGTCCACCAGCGCGACGATTTCATCCAAAACATCGGCCTGCAAGCCCAGCTGGCTGGCGATGCGGTGGATCAGGCAGTCGACCCTTTCAATGTGCTCGGCGCCGGCGAAAAGCGTGCGCGCGGCAGAGGACGGTTTGGCGAGCCCCTCGGCGGCCCTGGCGTACTTCTCGAAAGGAACCATGTCGGCATCGCTCGCGCCCAGGCGGGTACACAGTTGCCAAACCCAATCGTAGATCGCGCGAGACTGGACCGGGTTGACCAGCACGGTTTCCTTGATGGACACCATGTCGTCACGCCGGATGCAGCGATAGTTGCCAGCAATCAACATCGGCCATTTGGCCAGCGGCACAAACAGGGAACCATGCACCTTGAGTTTCACCGGAACCTCAATGCCATCGAAGCGGGCCGCCTCGATGTCCTGCTCAAGGCCACGCAGGAGCGCGGTAGGCGCGTCGGCGGCGAAGCGTGCGGCTTTGAAGTTGGTCGGTAAACCCACCTGGAGAACGTTCTTGGGTTGGCCCGGCGGGCGAAAGGCCTGCGGATCGGGACTCGCCAGCGTCATCAACGCGGGATCGAAAGCGTCCCACACGCGCGCGTCGGCGTAGCAACATTCGAGCGAATTCGTGTTAGCCGGCAGCGCCAGCGACGGAATCCGTCTCAGGTAGGGCAAGGGCGGCATGTTCATGATTGCCAGGCATGGCACGCCCGCGCGGGCGATGCGAGGCATCAAATCACGCACGCCTGGCGAGGCATACTGGGCCTCTTGCATGGCCAACACGATCAGGTCGAACCGATCCGGGTCTACCGCGTCCGGGGTCGCCGCGGAAAGCGTACCGGGTAATTGCCCGGAGGCGATGTCGAGCAACGAATCGCGGCCCTTGATGGGAAAACGCACAACCGTACCATCCCGGTTAATCAACTCCGCAGTGGGCCTGGTGCAGACCAGCGAAACGCGATGCCCGGCCAGTGACAACTTGGTGCCGAACAAGGACCCGTAGGAGGCGCCCAGAATGAGGACGTTGTACTTCACGATTCGAGTCCCTGGGAGGGAAGGAGCCGCGCGTCAATAAACGCTCGATTTGAGAATCGATACGAGCCCCACCTATTTTAGGATGTCGTGAAGAATGCGCGCCGGTCGGCCGTCGGTGATGCGCTGCTCGCGGCCGTTGTGATGGTAGATGAGTCGGGTGTGATCGAAGCCCAACAGGTGGAGCAGCGTGGCCTGGTAGTCGTTTGGCGTGACGATGTTCTCGGCGGCGCGATGGCCGACCTCGTCGGTGTTGCCGTAGGTCATGCCGCCCTTGATGCCGCCGCCAGCGAGCCAGATGGAGAACCCCTGGCCGTTATGATCGCGGCCGGCGTTGGCGTTGAGTTCGCCCTGGACGACGGGAAGCCGGCCGATTTCGCCGCCCCAGTGAACGATGGTGGTGTCGAGCAGGCCGCGCTGCTTCAGATCGCGCACGAGTGCGGCGACCGGTTGATCGGTCCGCCGGCAGATTGCCGGGAGCGTGCCGCGAATGTTGCCGTGATTGTCCCACGGCTGCCCGCCCAGGAAAAGCTGCACGAAGCGCACGCCGCGCTCGATCAAACGCCGGGCGATCAGGCAGCGCTCGGCGTACGAGCGCGTCTCCGCCTGGTCGAGGCCATACATGCGGTGAATCGACGCCGGCTCGCGCGAAAGGTCGAGCGCTTCGCGGGCGGCATCCTGCATTCGTGCGGCCAGTTCGTAGCTGGCGATGCGCGTCTCCAGGTCGGCTTCGCCAGGCCGGGTCTCGGAGTAACGCCGATTCAACTCGCGCAACAGATCAAGATTCTGCCGCTGCGTCGCGCCGCGCAGATGCGGAGGCGCATCGAGATTGAAGATGCGCGGCTCTTGCGGCCGCAGGACCGTGCCTTGATAAAGCGGCGGCATGAACCCGCTCGACCAGTTGTGGGTACCGTCCACGGGATGCCCGCCCGGATCGGAGAGGATCATGTACGCGGGCAAGTTGTCCGCTTCGCTGCCCAGGCCGTAGACAATCCAACTCCCCAGAGTGGGCCGACCGGTAACGGCGGCGATGCCGCCGTGGAAATAGCGGATCGACACCTCATGGCCGTTGTGTCCGGTGTGCATCGAACGCAGGACGCAGATGTCGTCGGCGATGCCCGCGGTGTGAGGCAACAACTCCGACACCTCCGTGCCGCATTGTCCACGCCGAGCGAACTTGAACGGGCTGCCCAGCAGCTTCCGGCTCGCAGCGTTGACGAAGCTGTAGGCGATATTGCCGGAATAGTCGCGCCCGTGCATGCGCTGCAATTCGGGCTTGGGGTCGAGCAGATCGACATGCGACGGCCCGCCGTGCATGAACAGCGAGATCATCGCGTTGGCTTTCGGCGCGAAGTGAGGCTGCCGCGGCCGAAGATTGAGCGGCAGGTTCTCGCCCGGCCGGCCTCCTTCTTGCGCAAGCAAGCCTTCGCGTTGCAACAGGTGTGCAAGGGCGAACGTGCCGATGCCATAGGCGGATTTGGCCAGGAAGGAGCGGCGGGTGGGGTTAGTCCACATGGAGAAACTCGTTGGAAGAGAGCAGTTGTTGACACAAATTCGTCAATGCGGCAAATTCGGCGTCCTTGACGTTCGCGCGCAAATGCACCATCTGGCGACCGAGAAAACGCACGGCAACTTCGATTTCTTGGGGCGTGGCCTGACGCTGATACGCCTCGCGCCAGGCAAACGCCGCGTACTGGGCCAGGCGAGGACTTTTGATCTTGGCAAACCGATCGCGCTCGAAATCGGCGGGCGTCTCCTTGCGGACGCGCGCGGCGAAGTAACCGGCTTGTTTCAGGATGAAATCGCTGTTCATCAACATCAGCGCCTGCGGCGCGCTGGTTGTGCCGGCGCGGCGGTCGCAGTTCAATTCGGATGTCGGCGCATCAAAGGCAGCCAGGAACGCGACCGGTTTCGTGCGGCGCACCTGAAGGTAGACGCTGCGGCGCGGCTTGTCGTCCGGCGCGTTGCCCTGGCCGACCACATCTTCCACGACGCCGATGGCCGGCCCGAATTGCTTGCGGTCCAGCCGACCGGCGGTCAGTAAGATGCGATCGCGTAGCACCTCGGCGTCAAGGCGGCGCAACGGATAGCGGCCGAGCAACGTATTGCTCCCATCGACGGCGTCCTGGGCTGGCGTGCGCCGCGACGATTGCCGATATGCGGTGGAGGACATGATGAGCTTGTGCATCTTTTTCATGCTCCAACCCTGTCGTACCAGTTCGGTCGCCAGCCAATCGAGCAGCTCGGGATGAGAGGGCCGTTCGCCCAGCACGCCGAAATCGCCTGGCGTGTTGACGATGCCTCGGCCAAAATGGTGTTGCCAGATGCGATTGGCCATTACGCGCCCGAACAGTGGATGATCGCCGCGGGTCAAGTGTTTGGCGAAGGCGAGGCGACGCCCGGTCGAGCTCGAGGTTTTCGCATCTTTCGGCGCAATCTCAAAACGCTGGCCTTCCGGCGCGGCAATGGTGAGGTCGCCTGGCTGGACCGCGTTCCTGGGCTGGCGGTAGTCGCCGCGATGGAAGATTTTGGTCAACGGGATCGGACCGGCGACTTCGTTCGCGATGTCCACGAATTCCTCGACGGGTTTTAACGCACGTTTTGCATTCACGGCATCCTGAAGTTTCTTGATTTCATCGGCGGCGGCCTGGTTGTACTGGTAGAGCAAGCCGCCGGAGATATTCAGTTTCGGATTGGCCGCCACCAAACGCTTTTGCTCGGCGGTGCTCTTGGCCGCGGGAGTGCGAAAGGCTTTTCGCAGCGAATCGCGTTCTTTTTCCGGGAACCTTGTCAACTCTTTCTCGAAGGCGGCGTCCACGTATTTTTGTTGCTTGGCGTTGACGGCTGCCTGCATTTTCGCCGCCTCTTGGTCGATGGCGGCGGCTTTGGCGCGATCGGCATCGCTGAACAGCGAGATGCGCCGTTGCCCCGCGCCTCGCCACTGCCCCGGGTTGAACGCAGGCTCAAAGATCGCGCGCATGCGAAAGTAGTCGGCCTGCGGAATCGGATCGTAGCGATGATCGTGGCACTGGGCACAACCGACGCTCAGACCCAGCAGCGACGAACTGACGATCTTCAGCGTGTCCACGACAACTTGCTCTGCTTCCGCCTGGCCGGCCTTGCTCGCCGTCGGATCCGGCGCGGTCCGCAGGAATCCCGTGGCGGCCAGTCGATCGACCTGATCCGGCTTGAGATTTTTCCACGGGCCAGGCGCCACCTCATCGCCCGCCAGCTGCTCGATCACGAACTGCTCCAGCGGCTTGTCCGCGTTGAACGAGCGGATCACGTAATCACGATAACGCCAGGCGTTAGGCCGCGGCGTGTCGGCGACGCCATCGCCCGCTGAATCGGCGTAACCCACGACGTCAAGCCAGTGTCGGGCCCAGCGCTCGCCATAATGCGGCGATGCCAGGAAGCGATCAAGCAGTTTCTCATACGCATCCGACGCGTTGTCCGCCAGAAAATCATCGATCTCTTTTTGTGAGGGCGGCAAACCCAACAGATCGAGACTCGCCCGCCGGATCAACGTCAGGCGATCCGCGTCCGCCTGAAACGCAAGCTTTTTCTCGCGCAATTTCGTCAGCACGAAAGCATCGATCGGCGTCCGTATTCGGTCCTTCGGCCCAAACGTCGCCGGGGTCACACGCTTGAGCGGTTGGTAGAACCAGTAGGCCCGTTCATCCGGCGTGATATTGATACCCGGGGGCAAGGAGGCCGGCTCGTTGCGCCGGGCCTCGGCGCCGGCCTTGATCCACTTCTCCACGACCGCAATCATCTCGGCAGGCACCTTTTTCTCGGTCGTCGGCATCTCGCCCGACTTCATGCGCTGCAACAGCAGACTCTTGACCGGATCGCCCGGAACCAGCACCGGCCCGCTCTTGCCCCCTTTTTCAGCAAATCGCTTCAAGCGCAGATCAAGCCCGCCCTTCATTTTCTCACCAGCGCCATGGCAATCGAGGCAGTACGCCTTCAAGATGGGCCGCACGTGTTGTTCAAACGTCAATGGTTCATCCGCGTTGGCACGCATTGCGACCAGGGGAATGGCGACGAGACTCAGAATTGCAAACGTGGTTTTCATGTGTGATGCGGCGTTGAAGGGCCAGCCTTCTGTTTTAGCAAGGTGGAAACCGGCGGTTGGAACAAGGAAAGTTTAACAACAGAACCCCGGAAAAGCAAATGAGTATATGCCAGATCGTGCGTGTCGGCGAACCAAGAAGGCGGCTTGCCGTACGATCAACGGTTGTCGAGCTAACGCCTCAGACAACGCTTGAGCGACTCGCACGCCTCAATTGTCAACCGTGCCGCTGGCGCTCCCTGAGATAGCTCTATCAAGAGTTTCCGCGCCTCCGGTGTGCCGATCCGTTCCAGCAGCACCAGACAGCGATAGGCGCGAAGCTGCCCCGGCTCCTCCAGGGATTGCTCCAGCTTTTCCAGCAGCATCTCAAGCCTTCGTTTTACTTCAAGATTGGCTGGACTCTTCAACGCTTCCTGCAAGAGATGCGCCGCCTGTTGGCCGGATTTTTCGAGAGCAACAGCCGCCTGTTGGCGAATCGCGAAATTGGCGCTTGCCAGATTCCGCAGTTGCTGGGCAATGATTTTCCCATCCGCCGTCGGCACAGGTTGCAAATGTTTGCGCAAAAGCGCCAGCGTCTCCGTCGGCTTGCGTTCAAGGTGTGCCATGGCCTGGTACGCTTTGCCAGCGTCCGCCTCTGCAAGCTTGCGCCAGAGCGCTGCGACGTCCCCTTTTATTTCCCGCAAATCCGGGCGTTTGAAAAAATCCTCGACGCGCCAGATGTAAACGACCTGATCGCTGCCGCCGGTGGCGATGAATTTGCTGTCCGGCGAGAACGCGAGGCAGGTGATGCGGCCGTGATGCCCCGTGATCGGGGGAGGCCATTTTTTCTTTTCCTCGAGCGTTGCCCGCGTGGCCTTCAGCGAAAGGCTCTGGCCGCTGGACATGTCGCGCAGAGTGACGGCGGCGTCGGCGCCGTGCCCACCCCACGTAAAGGCGGCGTGGAAACCATGCGCCAGGATGCGGCCGTCCGGGGAAATCGCGAGCAGGCGCGTGCTGTTGTGAATGCCGGCCACGCGGAAAATCTCCTTGCGCGTGGCGGTTTCCCAGACCCGGACGGCGTGATCGTGGATTTTCTGGCTGTCGCTCGTGGCGAATAGTTTGCCGTCTGCGGAGAACGCCAGGGCCGGATAGGTGAGGCCTCTCTCAATTTCACCGTCACGACGAAGGTCGACTGACGGCAAGCCCTTGCCGGTCTGCGCGTTCATGAGCCGGAGCGTACTGAAGGGATAACTAGCGAACCAGGCGAACACCCTCCCGTTGGAGGAGAGCGACGGCGCAGCCATTCTCTGCGGCACTTCGTAGTTGCGTTGAAGAACGCCATTCTGGACGTCCCAGATTTGCGTGGTTCGGTTGTCGTTCACGGCGATTAAGGCCGCGCCGTCGCGCGTGAACGCGAGCATTCGCACGGTCCCGTTTGGCGTCAGTCGCCGTCGTTCTTTGGCAGTCGCCGGATCCCAAAGAACAATCGTCCCGTCGATGGAAGCGGATGCGAGCAGCTTGCCGTCCGGCGAAAACGCGATCTGACTGATGGTTTTCTTGTGCCCGACCCAGCGGTGCAGGATTTGGCCAGTCGTGGCGTCGGAGATCAGAAGCGTGCTCTCGCTGAACGTCGCCAAGCGACGGCCGTCAGGCAAATAGGTCAGGCCACCGACCAGGCCAGGATGGCTCGTAGGAAAGCGAAGACGTTTGCCCGTGGCAACGTCCCAAAACTGCGCGTAGGTCGCATGCCAATCGCTTTGGATGACCGCGAGCAGCCGGCCGTCGGCGCTAAAACATTCCCGAGCAATGAAGGCGCCCGACGCATCCTCGAAGGGACGCACATCTTTCCTGGCGGCAATATCCCAGAGACGTATCTGACCACCCGACAGGAGAAGAAGCCGGTTGCTATCGGGCATGAAGGCGAATTGGCCATGCGGCTCGGCAAATTCGGCCAGGCGTTTGCCTGTGCCAATTTCGATGATCTCCACGCTCTTACCCGTGGTACCGCGAGCGAATCGGGTCCCGTCCGGCGAGAACCGGACATTGGGGTAAACGGTGGGCAGTTCGGCCAACTTTCGGCCAGTCCTGGTTTCCCAGGCGATGATACTGCCTGGGATAGTCTCGTATTTATCCTTGACCAGGACAACCCTGTCTTCACTTGCGGTCAAAAGTCTGACGCCATCGTCGGAAAATCTTAGGGCGCAAATCTGGCTGTGAGTTGAATACCGGGCCGGCAGCGATTTTCCGGTCGCCGCGTCCCAGCGCAGGATGGTGGCCGTGTCGCGCTGCGTGACGGCCGCGACGACTTCCGTGCCGTCCGGGGAAATTGTCAGCCCGGTCGTGCGCCAACCAGGGGCAGGATGGGGCCATTTCCTGACGAGTTTCTCCGTGGCCAAGTTCCAGACCTCGAACCCCGCAGGGGTATCGACGACCATCCACGGCTTTTGCCGGGCCAGGGCCAAACGCTGTGCCTGGCGAACATTGAGCCGTTTACGCTCCAGGCCCGTCGAGACGTCGAAGAGGACGAGGTTGCACTGATCCTTGGCGCCGTGAAAAATAATAACCAACGTGCGTCGGTCCGTCGAAAAGGCGCTATCTATGATCCCCTCGGGCACGCGCAGCGGCGACGCGCCAAGCCGGGCAACCGCGCCTGGCGGCAGTGTGAGCCTTTCCTGCGCCGTCGTGACCGTGGCGCCGGCCAAGACACAAAGCAGAACCAACCACCTATGCCATCGCATGATTCGAGTCCCGTGCGCGTCGCGGAAACACCAGTTACATTGTAGAGCGAAAAGGGCTCTCCGCGCCACTGGCGGCAGACGCAAACAAGACGCGGCGACCGCGCCCTGGCAATTGTTACTCGCCAAACGTCGGAGAGGATTCCGTTTTTCAAGGAATGCATTTACCAAACCTGCGCGCACCTTTCCGGAAAGAGCGGCAGCCGGCGTGGTTTTTTTCGCCGGGCGGCAATATGATCTTTGCAGGCGAAAGACGTTCCGCGCCGGTCAATTTCGAGGGTCCCTCATGCGAATGCTCGGTTGTCTCCTCGCGTTGCTTTTTGCGTCCGTGGCATGCGGCCAGGGCAACCTTCTACGGAACGGCGACTTCCAGGATGACTGGCTGACCCATCTGCCCGAGCTGAAGAACCATCACTGGAACTATACGACCGAGGTCTACAATCGCCGCGACTACAATCCGGACGGCTGGCGCTTGCGGGGCAAATGGGAATGGCGCGATGCCGACAAACCGCGCGGTCAACGCACGCTGATTCTCAAATCACCGGCGAGCGTGGTGCAATCGGTCAACTGGATCACGATCCACAATCCCGCGAAGCTGGTCGGCTGGCCCGACGCGGGCGGTTATCCTGTTGAAGAGGCCGTGCGATCAAAGAACCCGCTCGCCCTGGTGCGCGACCTCACGTTTCGCGTTCGGCTCAAGGGAACCAACGTACCCAGGGACGCCGTCACGCTCACCGCGGCCTGGCTGGGCGCGGGACCGCTGTCCAACGTCCCGGGCGCCAAGGCTTACGCGCCCGAAGGAACCTATGCGGACAAACTCGTCGTGGTGAAATTACCCGCCGCGACCTGGCTCGATGCCGCCAAGAAGGAAAAGGATTTCGCCAAGCAGGGCGCTCAGTTGCCGATGAAGGTGACTTGCGAGATTGCGTATGCGGACAAGAGAGCCGGTTCGATTGATTTGCTCGAAGCGTCTCTGGACGACCCGGGGCCCGGATCGCCGAACCTCCTGCCCACAGGCGGGTTTGAGCCAGATGGTCAGGACTACCCCAAAGGTTGGTCGAAACCCCAGCACTATCGCTACTTCCCGCCCGGCGTCTATTACATCTTCAACACCTGGCACAATAGCAACTCCGATAACCGCGGCGCCGTTGGGCGCGATCATCTCGTCCCTCGTTCGGGGCAAGCCTCGTTGCAGATGGTCGTGCCGACTGGCGACGAAGTGTGTGTCGTCAGCGATCCCATCATGCTGTCGCAACCAAAAACCCCGAGGCTCATCGAAGTGCGGGCATGGGTCAAAACCCACCAGCTTTGCATGATGCAGATCGATGCCGAGGATGAAAGCGGTCGGCGTATCAATGGCTACAACTTCATCCAGAAGAATCCCCTCTCAATCGGGACCAATGATTGGCGGCAAGTCCGCGTTGTCTTCCGACCGACCGCTCCGCTCAAGTCCATGCGCCTGAAACTCTGCGCTCGTGGCATGAATGGCTATACTCTGAGTGGGACCGGCCATCAGCCCCAACAAAACGCCGCCGGAGTCATCTGGTGGGACGATGTCGAGGTGTTCGAGTCGGAGAGTTCGCCTGCGGAATTAAAGGCCCGCGGCGTGGTCATTCCCGCGCCCTGGCCAACGGCGTCGCGGCCTCACCTTGCCAGGCTCGATCTCGGTGAGCAAATGCTGGGGCGTAATGAAGTGACTGCGGAGATCGCCAATCCGGGGCCGGCCGCGACGTTTTCCCTCCAGATGACCTGGGATGACGCCAAGGATGGCCCGGTAACCAACAGCGGGAGGGTTCAAGTCGCCACGGGCCGGCGTACTGCCGTGCGCGTCCCGTATTCGCTACTCGAACCGGGCCGGGCATATGAGGAGAAGAAATTTATCCTGTCGCTTTTGGATGGCAAGGGCAAGGTTATCGCTTCGAGTCGTCATGCGGTCGCTGCCTGGACAACCCCATTCGACCTGGAACTTGGCTCACTCTATCTTCGACCGAAACAAAAGCAGTTCGTGCGCGTCAACCTTGGCCTGAGCCATCCCGAGATGGCGCGGCTGAAGGAGTTGCGGCTGGAAATCGTGCGCCGCGGCACGGGACAGGTGCTCAAGACCTGGTCCCTTCCCGCAACGCCCACGGCAATGCAGCGACAGCGGCTGAAAATCCCGGTTGGAATGCTCGATGATTTTCGCAACCTGCTGGTGACCGACCTCGACGTTTCGTTTCTGCCGCTCCAGCCGTTCACGGAACCTCATCGCAACTGGGTCCTGCGGGCGTCCGCCATCAGCACGGACGACAAGACGTCGTGGCGCGCGGTCTCATCGCCATTCTGCCGACTCGCTCACGATGGGCCGCAGCCGGCAATTCGGTCGGTTCGCATCAATGTACATGGCGATTTCCTCATCAACGATAAACCCTGGATGCCCTGGGGCGTCACCTATGGCCATAATCCGGTCTACGATGGCCCGGCCGATTCCGGGAAATACTATGACCTCGCAAACCTAACGCCGTGGGGAATTTACGATCGACACGGTGGCAACCTTGCCGAACGATCACTTTGGGATCTCAACTGCATCCGCTACGTGGAGGGTGGCAAGGTTCTCACGCGGGAGCAACTCGATAAACTTTGGAAGCAGGGGTTGTACGCCTCCACCGTGTTCCTGCCCCATCAGAGAAAACAATGGCCCGCCGCCACGCTTGAATTCTGGAAAACCGCGCCGATGGTCGCCTCCGTCTCGCGTGGACCGGAAGAGGCGTTCGGCTATTTCACCGCCATGAGCAAAAAGGAAATCGACGAGCTCAAGGCCGACGTTGATCATCTTCGCCGAGTAACCGGCAAGCCCATCATGACGGGGCACGGCGGCTACTGGAATCGACTCGAATTTGAACGCGCCGGTTTCTTTGATATTTTCGATCCCGAAACCGAACCGTGGTATCCCGCGCCCGTTCATACCGACCTCAAACCGCTCGTCGAAGGGAAAAGAAAGGTCATCTGGCTTCGGCCGCAAATGTATGAAAGCGTCCCCTATGAACGCTGGCGCTACCACGTCTTCGTCGAGTTGATGCGCGGCGCGCGCGGCTGGCAGCTGGCGCACGGGCCCGGTGACCCGTCCACCTTCCGTGGCCTTCATGCCGAATTGCGTTACCTCCAGCCCGCGATTTACTCCCGCGAAAAAACTCCCGCGGTTTCGATCGAACCCGGCCTGGAACATCTCGTGCGCAAAATCGGCGCCAAGACGGTCATCATCGCCGCCACCACGCACGGGCTCCACTTTGGCAACTGGCGAAAAACGGCGGACAAATCGCCGTATGGCCTCGCGCGCGTCACCGCCGATCCGCATATCTTCCGCGACGAATCCGATGGCTATCACGCCACCGGCGGGCCCGCATCACAAAGCCTGTGTCCCCACGGCATTCAGTACCTCGCCAATCCGAAGAAATGGCCCGCAGGCAGCAAGCTCGTCACCTGGGTCAAACTCGACGCCATAACGCCTCCAAAGAATCTCGTCGCCATCGTCAAGGCTGACGGCCGATGGACACACGCTGCCTCCTGGGGCAAGTTTGACCTCCCAGCCGTTCGCACGGACAACGACAAGGCCTTCTGGTTCCTGCGCACCTTCTACCGCCACGCCCGCGGCTTTCTTGGCTGGGGCAGTAAGGTTCCACCCTATGCGCTCGATTATTTGCCGGCCAAGACGAGCGATCAGGGCAACCTGCCTGGAACCGGCCAATGGCACAAACTGGAAGTCCCGCTGGACAAGATCGCCGCCGCGGACAAGCTAATCGACGGTGTCGGCTTCCTCCATGATGGCGGCCGGGTGGGCTGGACACGCACCGTTCTCGTCACGCCCGCGGGCCAGGAGACCGTAATCTTCGGTGACCAGGAAGACCGGCCTGCACCTGAAACCTTGGCCAGGACGAAGATCACGGTTCAAGGCCTCAAAAAAGGGACCACCATCCGCGTTCTCTTCGAGGACCGAACTCTTACCGCAAGCGATGGCTACTTCACTGACGATTTCTCGGGCGTTGATCTCTATCAGCGCTACGGCGGCGAGCGTTCAGGTTACGGCAACGCACCGGTCGCCGTGCATCTGTACGAGATCGGGCAATAGATCGGAGCCCGGAGCCAAGGCGAACCATGTCGGCGCGGGAGAATTTTTGGGGAGGTCCGACCGGGGCATTCACCAGCGAAGTAAGTCAGGCATTCTTGCCTGACCGAAAGTAGGTCAGGCGTTCTTGCCTGACCGTGGACGCGAAACTTCAGGCTGGAAAACCTGACCTCCGGTGAAGTAGGTCAGGCATTCTTGCCTGACCGCGGACGCGAAACGTCAGGCTGGAAAGCCTGACCTACGGTGAAGTAGGTCAGGCATTCTTGCCTGACCGCGGACGCGAAATGTCAGGCTGGAAAGCCTGACCTACGGTGAAGTAGGTCAGGCATTCTTGCCTGACCGCAGTCGCGAAACGTCAGGCTGGAAAGCCTGACCTACGGTGAAGTAGGTCAGGCATTCTTGCCTGACCGCAGTCGCGAAACG
>JACPPF010000129.1:13220-16826 GCA_016191165.1 Planctomycetota bacterium | reverse complement strand
GAACCAATTCTCGACAAGCTCATCCCCAGCCCCGACGGCTAACGCATCGACGCCAAATTCCCCCGAGCCCCAAAAGATCACTCCGCGACCGTCCGAGACGCCCGTGGCCGTATATGCTGCGCAGAGATTGGACGGCTACCTTTCTCACATTCAATTCTCTTTAGCAATGGGCTTCTCTTGAGATTGAAGTTCGCCGATGTCACCGTTCGGGTCCTGAATCCCTTGATTCAAATTCCGCAGCGCACTAGGCGCCGCCGGGTTCGGCAACCGGCTTGAAGGGTTGGCGGTGTTCCTGTCACGAGGGCTTCGGCTACTGGCGAATGAAATCGTCGCGCAGCCTCCCGAGCTTGTCTTTTAGCTCCTGTAGGTCGGCGGCTGCTTCCCTTTCCTCGGTGGCGATTGCCTCCTCTATTTGTTCCCAGATCAACCTGATTTGGTTGTCAAATTCCTCCACGATTGCCAGAACCGCTGGCAAGGCGATGCACAGTTCGATCGGAATGCCTCCCGCGCCTTCCGCGAGTAGTTTCATTGTTTCGGCTGAATCGCCTTTGAAAGGTTGGGGAAATGGATTGATCGGCGTTTCGCATTCCGCGCCAAGCACTTTATGAATTTCTCGCCACACCGCCTCCAGGCCACCTCCGAATGCCATCAAGACTTGAGCACCAACGCTATCTCCTGTCCGCAAGACACCCAACAGCAAGTGTTCCGAGTCAACGAAGTGGTTGCCGAGTCTTCCCGATTCTTCGACGGCGTACACGAGTGCTTGCTTGCAACGCGGCGTCTGCGGGAGCTTTCCAAGGATAACGGGGTCAAGGGCGGGCGGGCAAATCGTAACAATCTCGTCATGAACCATGGGCAGTTCGATTCCGAGGTTGTTGAAGACATTGGTCGCCACGCCAGTCCCTTCCGTGATCAATCCAAGTAGGACGTGTTCGGTGCCGACGTATTCGTGGTTCAATCGCTGCGCCTCGGCATGGGCGAGTTGCATTACTTTGCGTGCGCGATCGGTAAAGCGGTCGTACATGCGTCAATCCCCCACCACCCGTTTCGTGCAATCGAGAAACAGCCAGGTCAGCGCCGCGGCGAGGCACATGGCGGCGACGCCGTAGAAGATGCCGGGCCAATCGTATTCGCGTTTGAGGTAGCCGAGGATCGGCCCCGCGGCGACGCCGCCGATGGCGCCGATGGTGTTGACAATTCCGAACAGCGTCGCCGCCGCCCGCCCGCCCATGTCGGTGACGGCGGCCCATTGCGTGGGCAGGCTCCAGTCGTTGAACACACGCGCGGCGACCAGCACCGCCACCGTCACCCAGCCTGCCTCGAATTGAAGGCTTAGCATGACCATACATGCTGCCAGGAACTTGCCGGCGAACGCGACGCCGCTGCGCGACCAGCGCCGATTGCCGGTGCGGGCGATCAACCAGTCGTTGAGGATGCCACCGATCACGCCGCCGACGGCGCCGCCCAACAGAGGCAACGGCGTCAACAGCCCCATCATCGTCACGTCGAAGCCGGCCCCCTCACGCAGATACGACGGCAGCCAGTTGACGTAGAACTGATCCTGGAACGTGCTCGCGAAAACATAGAGGAACATCATCGCCAGACTCAAGCCAGACGCCCAACCGAGCTGTAGGAAAGGGACCTTCGTCGGCACGGGTCGCAGCGGCGGCTCGCCTTCGCGAATTGCGCTCTGGTCTTGGGATAGTGCCGGCGGTGGAGTGTCCGCGATCATTTCTCGTTCGGTCGAGTTGACCCAAGGATGCTCCGCGGGCCGATTGCGCAGACAAATCCAGACGGCGACCGCCAGTCCGAAGCCGGGCAGTGTCAGGATGAGCAGCGACGTTTGCCAGGACATATCGAGCAGGCCCATGAGCAGGCTGGCGATGATGAGCGGGGCGAACGCCGCTCCCACTCGGCCCATCGCCGTCACGACGCCCTGCACGGTGGTGCGCGTCGCAAGAGGAAACCAGACGCGGGTGATCTTGCTGATGATCGGGTAGGCGCCGGCCTGTGCCAGGCCGAACCCGGCCCGCGCGGCGAAGATGTTCCAAAAGCCGCTCGTCCAGGCGACTCCGACGGTGGTCAGCGACCAGACAAAGACGCTCACGGTAAGCACGATGCGCGGACCGATCAGATCGCCCAGGACGCCGGTCGGGATTTGGCCCGCGCCATAAAGGATGAGAAATGCCGAGTCGAGCCAGCCGATCTCGACATCGCCGATATCGGGAAACTCTTCGCGGAACGCTGGCTTGATGATGCCCCAGGAATAGCGGTGCAGGTAGAGCAGCCAGCTCGCGGCGCAGGCGAGGACGAATATGAGCCAGCGCACGTTGGTCGGCGCTGGTCTTGCGATGACGGAGGGTTGCAAGCGGTCGGGCATGGTCGCTCCGAACGTTTAGCAGCGACCCGCAGGGGAGCGCGCGGCAAGCCGCGTCGACGCAGGCCCAAGGGTTCCCCGCGCACCCTGCGGGTCGCGGCTAAACGGCAGCGGCGCCGTTGATTTCCTCTCATTCCATCATATGGATGTCATGGGGCCGTTTTCTCAAAAGGAAGCCGCAAGCCATGTCCAACCGCCTCGTCACCATCGCGACGTTTCACGACACCGTCGAGGCGGCGGTCGTGAAAAACTTTCTCGAAGCGCAGGGCATCCACGCCGAGCTGGCCGACGAGGACACCGTGGCGACCAACTGGTCGCTGGCAGGCGCCATCGGCGGCATCAAGTTGCAGGTGCCGCCGATCCATGTCGAACGCGCCGAGATGCTGATCGACAAGGTGCGCTCAGAGCAACGGGCCGTCCTCGACGAGCCGCCCCTGCCGCACACCGGCATCGCCGCTCAGGAAATTGCCGAGGATTTGCAGGCGGAGCAAGAGGACAAACTGCCGATCAACAAGCTGACCGATCAGCTCTTCCGCTGCGCCGTTTTCGGATTGATCCTCTGGCCCTTGCAGCTATACGCACTTTATCTGATGGCCTGTGTTTTCGGCGCCGAGGGCAGGGTCAGTCCCAACCGGCGCTGGAAAATCTGGGTGTCGATCCTCCTCAACGTGCCCATGATGGCGGCAATCGGCATCCCGGCGCTTTGGGCCTTTGGATTTCTCAGCGCCGATCCCGCCGGGCCGGGCAACCCGCGCTGGCGCCGTTACGACGTGCCGGAACGCGGCTTCAGCGTGCGCTTTCCGCATGAACCGTTCGTGCATTCGGACCTCGGGAAAAACCGCTACGGGCAGATGACGCTGACCATCTGGTCCACCTCGGCATTCAAACGCAGTTATTGGGTCCAGATCGAGCATTGCGCCGAGACCATGGCCAAAATACCACAAGAGGAAGTGATTGAGAAGATGATCGAAGACATTCAGGCCCAGGAGCCAACGAAGCTGATCAAGCAGGCGCCGGCCCAAACCAAGGACGATTCCGGGCAGGAAATATGGATCGAGCGCCGAAATTCGACCTTCCGCATGCGCATCTTCGCGCGCCAGCGAGAGTTTTTTTTCGTGATGGCCGGCGGCAGTCGCGAGGACGTTGACAGTGAGGAAGCCGAGGCGTTTTTCAAGTCGTTCCGGTTTCGCTGACGATAACCCGTTCAAACGAGCGAGCCGCCGGGCTTG
>JACPPF010000129.1:0-13182 GCA_016191165.1 Planctomycetota bacterium | reverse complement strand
GCGAGCGCGGCGTCGCCATCGCGCCTGCCGGGCGGCTCGCCGCTCTGCGGCTCGCCCGAGAGAATTCCGTCACGTCGCACGCGCCCGGCGTTCCACCATGTCGGCGTCGGGCACTTCGTGACGATCGCGGGCCGGGTCGTCGTTGACCTCAAACCACGCATCGCGAAATTCGATGCGCGTGCGGTTCTTCATCGCCTGGTTGGCGGTGAGGGCGATGATCGCGTCGGCCATCGCCGCCTTGCCGTCGCAGCGCGGCTTGTACAGGGCACGTTCCTCCGGCGACGGATTGGGGCCCAACATCCGGATGCAATACGCGAGATGTTCCATCTCTTCGCGATATCCCCGGCTCGGCGGGTTATGGCCAAGGGCGTTCTGCCCGGTTGCGGCGGCCTGGCGTTCGACCGGCGCCGTGGACGACGACGCATCAATCACCGGTCGATTGCCCGCGGTGCTGGCCGTCACGTCGGTCGATCGGCCCTGCACCCCCCAGAGGTAGGCGTCCTGCTCCGCCGAGACCACCAGAGTGGCCTTGGAACCCATGACGCATTCGCCGTAGGGCTCAAAGCCATTGGTGTTGATCGACGAGTAGGTGACGGTCACGATGTCGTTGTCGCGCGAATTGCGCCGGCTGCGGTCGAATCTCAGACCCGGGAATTCGTAGATGCAATAGACGTGATCTTCGACTTCGCGCGGCATGCCGTGCTGGTTGTAGAAATGGCTGCCACCGACCGCGGTCACGCTGAGGGGTCGCTCCTTGTTGAGGAAGATACTGCACGCGTCGAGTTGATGGCTGCCCAGCTCGGCCATCAGTCCGCCGCCCGTGCGATTAAAGAGGCGCCAGCGGACGAGTTCCTCGATATTCTCGTAGTCGAGTTCTCGCAAGCGGGCCGCGGTGAGGGCGGCGCGATCGGCAGCGGGGATGAGCGGCCACCAGCTATCGAGCAACGGCCTTTCGCGGCGTGTCGCCTCGGTGGGGTTGGGGCGCACGTTGTTGCGATGCCACTGGGCCCGAATGTGGCGCACATCGCCCAGGACGCCGCTGGCGACGACCTCGTTGGCGTGCGCGTACAACATGCTGTAGTGGCGCTGATGGCCGATGGAAAGCAGCTTGCCCGTGCGCTGCGCCGTGCGGATCATCTGCTTGCACTGGGTGACATTCCAGGCCATGAGCTTTTCGCACAGCACGTGCTTGCCGGCCTCCATTGCCGCGATGGCGACCGGGGCGTGCAGGTGCAAGGGCAGGGCGATGACGACCAATTCAATTTCGCTGTTTTGTAGCAGTTCGCGATAATCATCGTAAAAGCGGATGTGGCGTTTGGCGTCGCTGCCGTAGTGGTATTTGAAGCCGCGGCGTGGGCTGGCGGGGTTGCGAATTTGCTCATTCTCGAAGATGCGATCGCGATTACTGGGCCGAACGTCGCAGCAGGCGATGAACTTGACGAAGTTGGGATTGTGCTCGCCGACGAGGACGCCGCCCTCGTCGCCGCAGCCAATGAGGGCCGCCTTGACTGGGGCCATCGTGCCGGGGAAGCCGTGCGAGCGGTAGCCAAAAAAGGCTGCCGCGGAGACGGGGACGGTGGCGCCCGCGGCAACCAGGCCCTGCATGAAGCGCCGGCGCGTGACGCCTTGCTGGGCGTGTGTCTGTTGATCGGCGTCCGCCAGTTTGCCGACCACGCGATTGAAGTTGCCCTTGCCGGTTTCTTTCTGATCGGGGGTCATGTCGAGAGCCATTGGGAGTCTCCTTTTGCCACTTGCGAGGCCGTTTGCCGTTTAACGTTTAGCGCCCGCCTGGCGCCCAGCGAACGCTAAGCCGCAAGCGGCTAACTCGGAACGGCGTCGTTTTTGGGTCGATTCTGACAACACAGGCACAAGAGCCCATCCAGCCCCGCCCAGCGGCCGGTCGGGATGAAGGTCAAGGTCATCAGCGCCAGGATTTCGATGAGCGTTTTGTTGACGAGCAGGTAATGCCCTTCGAGCCTGGGGCTTTCCGGCCAACCCGGCAGCGGCGGCATCGCCAGGTAAAACGATAGAATCAACAGCGCCGTCGCCAGACTGCTCAAGCGTGACAGCAGGCCGAGCATCAGGCAAGCGCCCAGGACGATCAGGCTCCATTTTACCAGGAAATCAGAAACCTCCAGCAACTCCCAGGAACGCAGCGGCGGTGTGCCCGGCGCCGGCATCGGATCCTTTAGTTTCTGGTCGGACGTGAGCACATCCAGCAGCGAGGGCAGATTTAGCTCGGCCGTCAATTCGGCGATTGTTTCGTTGATCTTCTTGATCGCCGGCGCCTCGGTGGTGATCTTGAGCCGGTCCTTCTGCGCCTTGATGCGCGCCTTGAGCCGGTTGCGGTCCGCCTCATCGAAGGTTAGTTTGGCGGTGGTGGCGTCCAGACTTCGTTTCAGGCCGGCGCGCCATTTCGCCAGATCGGCCTTGGCGGTTTTCCAGTCGGCGTGGACGGCCTTGTCCGCGGTTGGAAACTTCCCTTCCAGATCACGAACCCGGCCCAGCAGGCGCTCGTGTTCCTCAAGCCGTTGTTTGACATTCATGTCAAGCGTCAGGTCCGGCGGATACTCGGAAGCCTTCGTGACGCTTTCGGTCTTGGCAAACAACTTGCCCAGCGCGTCCTGCTCCAGCGCATCGACGATTTCAATCGCGCGGGACCGTTGCTCATCCGTGAAGCCGTGGTAGTCGGCAAACGCGCCGGCGTAATCACGCCACTCTCGATCGAGTCGGGCGGGAAACGCGCCGTCGTCCTCGACCGTCAACCTTTCGACGAGGCGATCTCCCGCAACCCAGCGATACGGGCCGGAACAGGGGCCCATCGCTTCGCGCAAATAGGTCTCGCTCGACCAGCCGGGCGCGCTTAGCTTTTCCATCCCCTCGACGAAGCAATGCCAGCCGATCGCGACCCGCAGGGCAACCATGAAAAAACGCGCGGCGGACGAAGGCTCGCCGGCCGGCGCGGCGCCGCGCAAAAGACGCAGCGAAACGGTGACCAGGATCAAGCTGAGTCCGAAAGCCGCCAACAGGATTGCCGAGAAAGTCAAAGTCATGATGCGTCACGCGGAGAGGGCGTTGTTGCTTGTCATCATAAACCGCCGCCGCGCGATAGGCCAACGGAAAAGGAAAGATTCCGGGCGCAAGCGGCGCCAGCAAGTGCCGCGCTGGCTTGTGCCGCGTGCTCAGGCGTGCATCGTGGCGTCACGTCCGGCATAACCGTGCCAGGTCGCATTTTCTTCCTAACCCTCAATAGTTTCCTTTTGGGAACCATTGTTGCCGGATTTATGCGAAAAACTGTCAAACAAACTATTGCTGTCACGCTTGCGGTCTGGTAAAACTCGATTGACGGGATTTTAGAAGTGCGCCATTCTCAGGACGGGACCGACGGTTCTCCCCTCACGATCCTCACACGGACGGCCCAATCGCACTTTTTCCGCTCCCTGGCGGAACTTGACGGTACTGCGCGGGCAGTGCTCGGTTTCCTGATGTTCGGTCGGAACGATTCGTTTTCCATTCACTCGAGGTTGTCCAACAATGGCGGCAAAGATTCATGTCGAACGCATGATGCACCGGAGCAGCATCGCCGTGGCCGGGGAATCGGCAGCAAGCTATGCGCTCATCAAACTCATCCCGTCCGGTCTGGGCGCCGGCGGCGCTTCCAAGCCGATGGGGCTGAACCTGGCGCTGGTGCTGGACGTGTCCGGCTCCATGTATGAAGAGGACGGGACCAACATCCCCCGTCTCAAGCGGGTTCAAGACGCGGCCATCGCGGCCATTCAGAAACTCAAGCCCGACGACACCATGACGATCGTCGCCTTCGCGCACAACGCGCTGACGTTGCTGCCGCCGACCACCATCGCTGAAAAAGACAAGATCGAGGACGTCATCCGCAAGATCGACATGTTCGATGTCGATCCGGGCGGCACCGCCATGAACGACGGCATGCGCCTGGCGCTCGACGAGATCGAGAAACTCGCGGGCCCCGGTCGGCTTTCCCAGATCGTCGTCCTCACCGACGGCGAAACCTCCGGCGAACAAGACTGCCGGACTTTGGCCGAACGCGCCGCCAAGAGCAAGATTCACCTCACCCTCATGGGCGTCGGCATCGACTGGAAAGCCAACCTGATCAAGGATCTCGCCAAGCTCAGCGAAGGGAAATGGTACTACATCGACGTCAACCAGGCGGCCGAGGCCGAGCGCATCTTCGTCGAGGAATTCGAACAGCTGGCGGCCACCGCGTTCATGGACGTCGAGATGCACCTGCGCCCGATGAAGGACATCAAGGTCAAGCGCATCAGGCAAGTCGTTCCGGAGATCAAGGAACTGCAAACCGCCGAGCCGGAAGAACGCCACATGGTAGCGAAGCTGGGCACGCTTCAGAAGGACCAGTCGTCGCGATTCGTGCTTGACCTGAGTCTGCCCAAACGACCCGATGGCAAGTATGTCATCGCGCAGCTCGAGGTGACCTATGATCTGGGCACTGGAGTCCGCGAATCCAGTGGCCCGATCCCGATCGAGGTGACCTACACGCCGACGCAGGGGTATGTCAACGCCGAGGTGATGAAGCACATCGACGAGGTGCAGATCTTCGAGTTGAACGCCAACCTGCAAAAGGCGATTGCGACCGACAACAAACAGGAAGTTCAGCGCGTGGCCGAGCAGATCGAGCAAAAGGGCCAGCTGATGGGCCCGCGCGCCGCCAAGAAGACCATGCTCGCGAAACAGGTGTTGCAAGAATTGAACGCCGGCGGCCGGGTGTCGAAGAAGACGCAACTCGCCATGGAGGATTCGGCCCGCATGGCGGAAGAGATGCCGTCGAACTAGGAACGTTTTTGGTTTGGCCGCTCGCCTGTGGCGAGCGCGGTGTCGGAGAGGAAAAACAATTGGGGCGGCCCGCGCCGCCGGGGAAAACGAAGCTTCGGCGGCCGACCTGGCGTTGCCAAGCTCCTTGATGGGGAGGTTTTAGTTGTCATGGTGAAATGTCCGTTTTGTGGCTATTCCAACGAGGATGGCGCATTGTTTTGTGAGCAATGCAAATCAGACGTGAGCAGCGTGGCGGCCGAGGCCGCTCCTGCCGCGGTGCCGCCTCCCACGCCGATGCCGGAATCCATGCCGCCCGCGCCGATGATGGCCGCGGTGGTCGAGGAAAGCCCGGTGGTCGCGGAAGTGGTGGCCGTGGAGGAAGTCCCGGCGGTGGCGGTCGTGGAGGAAGTGGCGGCCGTCGTGGTCGCCGAGGCGCCGCCGGCGCCCGTCGTGGAAGCGCCGCCCGCGCCGATCGTGGAAGCGCCTGCCCCTCCCCCCGTGGTCGTTGTCCAAGCTCCTCCCGCCGTCGCTCCGGCAGCCCCCGTGGCGCCCGCTGGCCAAACCCCTGTCGCGCCAGGCGCCCAGGTCAAGCTCGTCGTGCAACGCGGCTTGAAGGTCGGGGAAGAATACAACGTCTTCGCCGGCGAAAACTTCATCGGCCGAGCCGATGAGAAACCGGTCGATATCGATCTGACCTTCCAGGAACCCGACGACCGCGTCTGGTGTTCCCGGCAACACGCGTTGTTGATCTACGATGACGCAACGGGCAATCTGACCGTCGAGGATTTGAACAGTGCCAACGGCACGTTCGTCAATCGCGAACGGGTGTACCCGGGTCAGCCGAAGCAGCTTTTCGTCGGCAACACGATCCAGATCGGTACGGTCCACATGCGCGTCAAGGTGTAATGGGTCGAGTTGCATCCCGAGCCTGACCGCCGGCGAAGGGCCAAGTGGCGTCCTTCGCTGGCGGTCAGGCTCGGATGTTGTGTACATCTCGTTTGGCGCACCCGGTGTTTTCAGCCGATAGCTGAATGCTTCTTCGTGGCAAGGATCACGCCTATGAGTCTGGTTTGTGGCCAATGTTCGCGCGTCAATCCCGCGGAGGCGTCCTATTGTTTTTATGACGGCGCCGCCCTGGCAGGGCGGGCGAGCGGCCCCATCAACGCGGGCTCCGCGCCGTTCCCCAGCCAGTTCGTCTTCCCGAGCGGCGCCGCTTGCCGAAACTTCGATCAACTCGCCCTGGCCTGCCAGCAGGATTGGGCCGGCGCGGTGGACCTGCTCAAACAGGGGTACCTGGGGTCTTTCTTCGGCGGCATGGGCCGAGTCGATTTGGCCATGGCCGCCCAGGAAGCCGCCAAATTCCCCGACATTGACCGCGGGCTGGATCAACTCCTCGAAAAACTCCCAACCCAGGCGGTCCAGCCGCCGAAACTTCAGGCTGAACCCAGCGAAGTCAACCTGGGCCAAATCAAGATCAACGAAAACCGTAGCACGGAATTGCACCTGACCAACCTCGGCATGAGGCTCCTTTACGGCACGGTCACCTCCGACTGCAAGTGGCTCACCCTGGGGGACGCTCCGGGGAACCCGGAAAAACTCTACCAGTTCGGCAGCGATGCGATCATTCCCGTTCAAGTGCGCGGCCAGTACCTTCGCGCGGGAACCAAGCCGCTGGAGGGGCACCTCGTCGTTGACGGCAACGGCGGCACGGTGACGGTGACCTTCAAGGCCGACGTGCCGATCACCCCCTTTGCGGGCGGACTGTTTGACGGCGCGGTGACGCCGCGCAAGATCGCGGAAAAGGCGAAAGCCAACCCGAAGGTCGCCGCCGCTTCCTTCGAGAACGGCGAGATCGCCCGCTGGTACGCCGCCAATGGCTGGCCCTACCCGGTTCAGGGGCCCGTCATGCCTGGCATGGGCGCGATTCAACAGTTCTTCGAGGCGCTGGGCGTCGCCAAGGCGCCGAAGGTCGAGTTTTCACACAAAGCCCTCGACCTGCAAGGCACCCCGGGCCAAACCATCACGGCGAGCATCGACATCACCACGCCGGAAAAGAAAGTCGTCTACGGCTGGGCCACCTGCGATCAGCCCTGGGTCGAGGTCGGCAAGACCAAGATCACCGGGAAAGTCGCGACCATTCCGATCACCATTCGCATCCCGTCCCCGGCCCCGCCCACGCTGGAAGCAACGCTGCACCTGGTAGGCAACGGCCATCATCGGCAAACCATCCCGCTCAACGTGACCGTGTCGGGAGGCAAGGCCGGAGTGGTGATTCAGCGGGAAGAAGTGTACGAGTCGCTGGAGATTCTGGACGACGACGCCCCGGCGCCCAAACCGATGCCGACGTTCACACCCGCGCCGTCCGCGTACACGCCAGCGCCTCCCCCCGCTTACGCGGGAGGCTCGCCTGCCGCGGACGAGTCGCCGTTCGCGGTCTCGGATTCTCCATCCGTCATCGCATCGAGCGGCGGGGACGGGGCAGGCAAAACCCAACCCGGAATGCAACTGCTCATCCGCCTGGGGCTCAACCTGGTCCCTGTCGGAATCCTCTTTTTCCTGCTTCTAATCCTGCTTGTCCGCGACATCTTTTCCGATGCCGGGAAGATCGATCCGGAAATCCTCCAGGCCGGCGTCGTCGATTCGCGCAAGTTTATTGAAATCAAATTCGATGAAGGCTACAAGAAAGGCGACCCAACCTATACCGACAGTATGGGATTTGCGATTCACAAACTGGACCCGGACGGCAAGGCTTCGCCGGTCAAACTGAACTGGTACGATAATGGCTTCGGCAACAGCACCGTCATCAAGATCGACGATCAACCCTATAGGTTTGGCATGGTGCCGGAACAGGGCAGTTGGGCCGGAGATTCGCTCACGCGCGGTAAAAACGTAGGTAAGTACGGCGGGAAATCGCGGACGTTCATCAGCAAGAATATCTTTATTACGCAAACGGTAACTTATCAGCCCAGCGATGCGGTCGAGGTCGGCAAGGGGGAATACAAACGCTTGCTCAACACCTGCCTGGTGCGCTACACCATCGAAAATCAGGATCCCTCCAAGAAGACCCATAGCGTTGGCTTGCGCGTACTCATGGACACCTGCATCGGCGACAACGATGGCGTGCCGTTCACGTTCCCCGGCGTCAACGAAATCATCACCAAGAAAATGGAGTTCATCGATCCAAAGCCTCGCGTTCCCGATTTCGTCCAGGTGCTGGAAAAGACCAGTGTGCGCGACCCCGGCATCGTGGTCCAACTCGGTTTGCGTTTCAGCGACAAGTATGAGTCCCCCAATCGCTTTCAATTGACGCGCTACAACAAGGATTTCCTGAAGAAATGGGAAGTGCCGCTCGTCGATTTCATCGACGAAAAAAACAAAAACTCCGATTCGTCCGTCGTGATGTACTGGGATGCCAAGGAATTGAAATATCGCGAGAAGCGCGAGCTGGCCTTCACGTATGGGCTGGGCAGCATTCAGGCCAGCGACAAACTCGGCGTCACCATTGGCGGGCAGAGTTTCGTCAAGGGCGAACTCACGATCGTCGGCCTGGTGATGGACCAGAGCGCCAAGACCGCGACCTTGAAGCTGCCGGCCGGGCTCAAGTTGATCGAAGGAGACCTGACGCAAAACGTGGAGCCGATCCGCGCTGGCCGCCCCAGCCCCGTGACGTGGCGCGTCCGTGCCAGCACGGACGGCAAGATGGACATCAGCGTCACTCTGGATACGAAGGTAACCCAGGCGCGCCGCGTCACCATTACGCCCAGTTCGCTGTTCAACTAGTTTTCGTTTAGCCGCTCGCCTTTGGCGAGCGGCTGCACGCCTGACCCGCTCGCCAAAGGCGAGCGGCTAAACGCGGGCGGCCAAACAATACCCGTCAATCCAGCGCGACCTCGTCGGGCTTCGGCTTCTCGATGAATTTCTTGTAGCAGAAGACGCCGGCGCCCCACATCCAGCCCAGAAAAACGGTCGTGATCCAGAACTTGAGCGCCTCCAGATCGAACATCCCCCACCACTTGAGCGGGTCCAGCAACGGCGAAATAACGGTGCTGTAGAGAATCAGACCGATAATCGAGAAAAACGTGAACGCCGCCGCTCCCAGCGCGGGCAGCAGGTAAAGAAAGTGCCGGCCGAAGGTCAGACCGACGATCTTTTCCGTCTTCCCCCATTGTCGGGTCAAGGTGTTGTACCCGCACGCCAGGCAGATGACCGCGTGCTCGCTTTCCATCTCCTCGGTGCAATTGGGACAGCGCGGCACCAGTTCCACGGTCTTGACACCGTACGGATCGGGATCGGCATCCAGATCGCTCCGCGCCGGCGGGGGGGCAGGCGCTGGCGCGGCCTTCTCTTCCGGTTCCGGGACCTCGTCCGCCTCGGCTTCAGGAACGACGAACGGCTCCTGGCAAAAGGGACACTTGATCCTCTTGCCCTGGACGTCGGTCTTGGGCTTGAATTTCTTCTCGCACTCAGGGCATGTGACCACCACGCTGCCGGCCATGTTGAAATCTCGCGTTCTTTACATCCTTTACCAGCCCCGAGCGCAAGCTCGGTGGCATTTCAATCCCCACGCTTGCGCGTTTACCAGCCCCGAGCGCAAGCTCGGGGGGCATTTCAATCCCCACGCTTGGGCGTGGGGCTGGTTTGCCGCCAACGCTTTCAGGTTATCGCTGCTCGAGCCGCACGTCAATCCTTGCGGGGCCGGACCAGGCCGACGACGACAAAGTCGTCGCGTGAGTTCAAGATTTCCACCTCCAGATGATCGGGCAGCGCCCCCAAAAGTTCTCGCAACGAACCCTCGCGCCTCACGAATACCAGCGCCTTGCCGTGGGCTTGCAGGTCGTGCATGAACTTGGCGAGTTCCGCGGGCGTATAGCTGTCGATCTGCCGGCGGCCGGAATAAAACGCGATTGAGTCATAACGCTTGGGATAGCTCAGAATGGGAAGCTCCTCGTCCTGTTCGTATTCGGCAACGATTTCCATCTGCCGGCGCAGGCCGAACCGGGCGTGGTAGTCGGGCAGCCAGAGCGATTGCCCCAGGGCGAGCAGAAGGAACACGCCGGTGACGCAGCCGGTCCACGCGGTCCAGCCGGGCAGGCGTGCCGGCATGCAGACGATTGTTGCGCCGATCGCGCCGATGCCCAGGGTCACGAAGCCGGCTTCGCGCCAGGTGCATAGACCGCTCAGCGCTGAGGCGAGGCTGATCGTCACGCCCATCGCCGCGGTCGTCAGGACCAGGCGGCGCGCCAGGCGCCGGGCGTCGCGATAACTCCCGGCCTTACGCCAGGCCGCGAGGTGGATCCAGCGATTCCAGGGCAGGCCGTGCGTGACGAACGTTCCCAGGGCCAGCGCCAGCAAAGGAAACGCCGGCAGGATGTACCCAGGCCGCTTGCAGCCGGACAGTGAAAAAAACAGGACGCACCAGCCAAACGCGAGCAAGAGGAATCCAAGCCCCGCGGGCCGCCGCTGGCTCATGCGCCACGAACGCCGCGTCAGATAGCCGAGCATCGGCGCCAGCAGTAGGCTCCAGGGCAACATCCCCAAAAGCAAGCTCGGCACGAAGAACCATACGGGCTTTTCGTGATCCAGCGGCGCGACGTAGCGCAGCAGATGGTGCAGCCAGACAAACTCTTCCGCCGACGCCGGCGCCTGCATCGCCATGAAAACGAACCACGGCAAGGCAATTCCCGCCGTAAGGGCGAGCGCCCCGACGCCTTCGAGTTTCGAGGGCAACCGCCCGCGCCGATCCAGGAACGCCCACGCGCCCAAGGGGACCGCGATCAACACCAGCGCCACCGGTCCCTTGGTGAGGATGCCCAGACCGCATGCCATGGCCGCGAGCGCCAGGAAAACCCGGCGCCGCCCATCGTCAGTCAACGCCAGATGCCCGCACGCCAATCCCGCGACGACGAAGAAGCACAGCAGGCCGTCCATCGACAACATGCCGGCCAGATAGAGAAACCGCGCCGAAAGCGAGAGGATGACGCCGCCGACCAGCCCGGGCCAGAACCCGAGCACGCGCCAACCCCAGGCCGCGCTGACCAGCACCGTGAGAACGCCCGCCAGGCACGGCACGAGCCGGGCCGACCAGTCGTATACGCCAAATATCTTATAGCTCCCCATCACCAGCCAGTACAAGAGCGGCGGCTTCTGCCAGTAGTCCGCGCCGTGCAAGACCGGCGTGAGCAAGCGTCCCTCTTGCAGCATTTGCCGCGGAATCTCCGCGTACCGGGCTTCTTCAGGCTCCAGGAGCGCGTGATCCAATCGAGCAAAGAACAAGGCGCAGGTCATGGCAAGAAGCGCGCCCATCAGCGCCAGTTGCCCCACCAGCCCGGAGCGCAAGCGACGGGGCCCTTCCGCCGTATTCGCAAACAGCACGCGCGTCCACCAGAAGGGCAGGAGCGCATCAAGAACGCGTGGGATATCGCCAACGCTCACCTTGCTCTCGCCGCGCTCGCGTGGCCGATGCCGCACGCCAGTCTCGGCGATCGTCATGCCATGTTGCCGCGCTTTCGTCAACATCTCGGTGTTGACGAAGAAGCCATTCGTATCGGGAAGGATTTTGTCGAGCGCCTCGCGGCGAAAAACTTTCAAGGCACAGTCGATGTCGCGCACGGTAGTGCCAAGCAGCGTGCGGGCGAGAAGATTGTACCCGCGTGAATAGAACCTGCGCAGCCAGGGGTCCTGGCGATCGACGCGATACCCGACCGCGATGGGATGCGTTTTCGTCAGGGGGAGGAGCAGGGCGAGATCATCAAGATGAAACTGGCAATCGGCATCGGTGAAAGCAACGAGCTGTCCGCGCGCCGCGCTGAAGCCGGTGCGCAGGGCCGCGCCGTAGCCGCGATTGCCGTCATGCCGCACCAGCCGCACACGGGGCCGGCTGAGCCCGGCTTCAGCCACTGCCGCGGCAGTGCGATCGCCGCTGCCGTCATCGACGACGATCACTTCATAGGAAACGCCTAGTCGGCCAAGCGCATCGTCCGCCTCCGCGACGGCGTGCGCAATGCCGGCTTCTTCGTTGTAGGCGGGGAGTATAAGAGAAAGTTCGCAAACATCATCCATGACCGGTTCTCCTCGGGCGCCGTCGGCCATCATCCTTGAAAATGGGCAAGCATGTCAAGCGGAGTTGGCAGAAGGGATGAGCATCCGAGCCTGGGCGCCAGCGAAGGGCAGACGGTGCGATTTCCCTGGCCCTTCGCTGGCGCTCAGGCTCGGATTGCTTGGCTCAGCCAACGTTTGCAGCTGCAACATCGTTGTCGGGGTTGAGGCCGCAAACCGGCCGATGGGAGCCGCGTCCAACGTCATTGAGTTGTCCTTTTTCGCGCCGCAGCATCAAAATTCATGTCGTACCATAATTCGACCAAAATAATCCGGAAAAAATTCGCAAATGTCCTTGCCCCCCCCCCATGGATTTGATAGAATCTCTTTCAGTCAAACGTCATGTTGTCTGAAAAATCGGATTCATTTTACTCGTGCAGATTGATACGGCTTCGGAGGCGACCCATGCGTCTGTCCGGCCTGATCCTGCGACTACCTGCGATCTTGCTGCTCGCCGCCGCGGCGCTCAAGGCCTGGGGCCTGGCGCTCGACCCGGTTGGTCGGGCGGGGTTCTTTTCGTCGGCGGAAGTGCAACTTGCGATTATCGAGTTCGAGATTTTCCTGGGCATCTGGCTTTTGACCGGTCTGGCATCGGTGGGCGCCTGGCTGACCGCGCTGGCGACGTTTCTGGTTTTCGCGTGCATCAGCTTTTACCTGGGCGTGATCGGACAAACCTCATGCGGTTGCTTCGGGCGGTTTTCGCCAAGTCCGTGGTGGGCGTTCGCACTCGACGCGGTCGTGATCGGCTTGCTGCTGTTGGGGCGGCCGGACTTCGCGGCGCTGCGAGACGAGCGGCGCGGTCATCTTGGGCGGGAGTTGCTGCCTATCATTTCAGGGTTGGGTGGGCTGGTTGCGATTTTCGCCATTTTGGTTGGGTGGGCGCACTCAGCCTTCGGATCGGTGCCAGCCGCGCTCGCTCATTTTCGCGGTGAACGAGTATCGGTTTATCCCGGTCTCGCGCAGGTCGAAACGGGCACCGAAGGCGAAGGCCGATCAGTGGAGGTCCAGGTCGCGAACTGGACCGACAACCCCATTCGCGTCCTTGGCGGCACGTCAGATTGCTCCTGCACGGTCCTGGGCGATCTGCCCTTGACGGTACCGCCCGGTGAAACGCGCGCCGTCACGGTGGACATTTCACTCTCGGCTCGCCCTGGCATCTATACCCGCAAGGTTGCGTTTCTCGTGGACGACGACGGGTCG
Source organism: Planctomycetota bacterium (assembly GCA_016191165.1). Lineage (GTDB taxonomy): Bacteria > Planctomycetota > Planctomycetia > Gemmatales > Gemmataceae > SIAQ01. Next base: position 84 of record JACPPF010000129.1, on the reverse strand, counting down.
AATTCTCAAGGCAGAGCAATAACGCGCGGGGTCGCGGTGAACCCGCGCGAACGGTTTTCCCGACACAGGAGAAATACGATGAAA
>JACPPF010000075.1 GCA_016191165.1 Planctomycetota bacterium | reverse complement strand
TCCGAGCCGAGCTTTGGTAACGGCAAGGATATGCTCCATGCTCCTTTTCAGCTGCGCTCCGTGCAATTAATCCATCAAAACGCTGCTCCTTCTCGATTCAAAGACGTAAATTCACCTGTAGAATGGGCAGTTGCACCCAAATTGAATGCCCTGTCAATCTGAAATCCGAAATCTGAATTTCGTCACGATTAGTACATGAATTCCAGCCCGAAGTTGATGCCCTGGGCCCAGAAGTCGGTTTCGCGGAAGGCGAACGTCGGCTGGCCGACGGGCGGGGTCAGGCCGAACGCCTGATGGGTCGGGATCAACGTTTGATCGACGGTGTGGTTGACCTGGGCGCCGGGTCGAGCGACACGACTCAGATAGAGTAGCGAGTAACCGACCTTGGCGCGAATTGCGTCGGTGAGGTTCCAGCCCAGGCCGATGCCGACTTCCGGGGACACGGCGAAAGAGCTTTGATAGTGTCGGCCGATGTTGGTGAGCTGAGCGTAGACGCCGCCGGGCGCGACCGTGGTGGTGCCGCCTGGAGGGGTCATCGTGCTGGCGCCGTCGATATTGACGACCTGCTGCGTGTAGCCGAAGGCGATCTTGCCCACGACATCCAGCGACAGGGCGCCGCTGCGCCACTGGGCATGACCGCCGACCTGCCCGCCATAGAAATGGTTGGTGGCATGGAAGCGATCGTGATCGGTGAGCACGGTCCCGGCCGGTACGCCCGCACCGTTGAAAGTCAGGTTTCCGCCCACGAGCGGCGTGAAGGTGTTTTGCACGACCAGGTCCTCATTCAGATCGATGGCGCGGAAGCCCGCGATCCACTTGAATGCGAACGTGTTGGTCTGCATTCCCTGGAGTCCCAGGTTCAACTCCCAGCCCTGCAGCCGGGTGCGCGAAGCGACGACTGCGGTGCCAGTCCAGATCCCGACGACCGGATCCGGGTTGCTGGTCAACAGCGCGTCCTCGATGCCGATGACTGGATTGAAGGTCGAAATGCCGATGGCCGGCGATCCGGCGGCGTCCGAGGAAAGGATCAATCCACCCGCGCGGCGTTCCAGGGCGAAGTAGCTGCCTTCCAGCGACAGACCGCCGCCGAGGTCGAAGCCGGCGCCGACGCGCAGGCCCGAGAAGGTGCCGTAGTCGATAGGCCGATCACCGAAGGCGACCCGCGTCCCGGGTTGCCCCACCGCGCCGGGCGGGAGGTCGGTTAAAGAAGTTGTGGTGGTGACTATCGGGCTGCTGATCGGCCCGTCCTTGACCCACCACAACAGGTAATCGGCGTTGACCCAGAAACGGATCGGATCGACCGGCGCGGCGTTGAAGACCCTGCCGAGTTCCGCCGGAATCTGGCTTGCCTTGGCCGGCTGCCCCGCCTGAAAGGTGATCAGGTTCATTTCGGGAATCGGCTTCTCCGCTGGCACGCCCAGTTGTTGCGCGGCAAGAAACGTGGTTGATAGCAACGAAACCGCCAACGACACTCGAAATCCGTTTCGCATGGCATCCTCGTTTTTCTGAGATCATCAGCCGCGTTTGTGTCGCGGCCCTAACGTCCCTACAGCCGACTGGACGCATAGGTTGTATCGTTCTTTCCGCGCCTGATACTCCGGGGATGATGGCAAAATCGAAGAAGTGTATCGTGTTGACCGGGCAAGATCGTCGGGATGAATCGGTTGTTCGATGGGTGGCGATTGTGGGAGGGGTCCCCAGTTGGCGACGCTGTGCGGAAACGGCGAGGCAGCGATCCTGCGCAGCGTCGGTCACCGGGGCATTGGCCGACCGTGTCAATGCGGCGGATTTTCCTCGTTGGGGTTGCCGTTGGGCACCGGAGGACCGATGCCGAGCCCCAGGCCGAGGAAGGCGCCCGCGGAGCCACGACCGCCGGTCGGCAGGACGTGAATGGTCGCGGTGAAGACGAAGTTGGTCGATACCGGTCTGCCCTCGCCGCCGTCGTCGCCGGGGACAACGCAAACACGGAACCGGAACTGGACGGTCCGGTTAAAGCGCGGGGGCACCGTGAAAAAGAACGACCCGTCCTCCAGGAGGCTCAGGCTCGTACCGGCGCCGTTCGTGATGTTTTCAAAAGTGACGCAATAGCTTCCGTCCGTCATGGGCGGCGCGCCAGCCAAAACGCCTGGCGCTGGCACACGGAAGGTCACGGGCACACTGGCGCTGCGGAACGTGTATGACTTGTCGAGGTTGATCTTGAATTCATACGCGCCGATGTCCACGATGCCGGCAATCTTGCGCGGGAAGCCGGGGCCGCGCTGATCGGTTTTCAGTTTGCTGATTCCCAGGCTCTCGAAGTTGTCTTGCATGACCACATTGTCGCCCGCGTTGATGGCGGAACTGGTGATCAACAGCGCGATGGTCGGCGTCGGGCCGCCGTTGTCTTGCAGGCCGTTCGGGTCGAGGCCAATGTATTCCTCGGGAATGTTTAGGAGATCGAATTGCGGGAAACCGGAGTTGAAACCAACGCTGTGGTCGGTGTTCCCGATCAGGTTATGCCCGCGGCTATCGAAGATGCCGAAGACATCGTCGGAGTTGCCGCCGCTGGTGGAAGTGGAGATGGAGACATCGGAATCGGCAGCGCCGACGGAGGCGTAGCTGGCGTAGTTGTCGGCGATGATTGTGTTGAGGACGTTGATGACGTTGGCGCCGGTGACTTGTTCGGCGCCGGTTTCGGAATCGGCCTCGTCCTCGAAGATCGGGCTGAGATTGGCGACGCCGCCGCCGTAGGCGGAACCGGCGAAGTAGCCGTAGCCGGCGAGGACGTAGTTTTCGGCGATGGTGTCGTTGACGAGATTGACGGTGCTGTCTTCGGAGAGGTTGGCGCGGACGGCGATGGCGCCGCCGAACGCGCCGCCGCCGACCGAGCCATAGCTGCCGCCGCCGTAACCTCCGTCATCGACGTAGAACCCGGCGCCGCCGACGGCCTCATTGTTGGCGAATGTGCTGTTGACGATGTTGACCTGGGCGCCGTAGTGTTCGACGCAGACGGCGCCGCCGTAGGCCGTGCCGCCGTTGCCGCCGTAACTGCCGCCTGGTAGACTTTCGCCGCGGTAGAAGCTGGCGTTGCCGCCGACGGCGCGGTTCTGGTCAAACGTGCTTGCGGTGATGGAGCTTGGGCCGGTGTTGAAGGCGAAAGCGATGGCGCCGCCTTCGGCGCCGGCGCCGTCGTAGGCGCCGTTGTAGTTCTCGTCGCTGCCGCCTTCCGCCGTGTTGCCGCTGAAGAGCGTGTTGACAACTTTCAGTGTGGACGGTTGCTCTGAATTAAAGCTGGCGTTGTAGATGGCGCCGCCCGCCGCCTTTTCCGGCGCGAACCCCTCGGCCCCGTCGCGGCCGATGGCGTGATTGCCGATGAACAGACTATTGAGGACGGTGAGGTTTCCCTGGTTGAAGATGGCGCCGCCATACGCGATGTCGAACAGCGGCGCTGGTGCCCGGCCGTTGGTCAGGGTCAAATGATCCAGCTTCACGACGCTGCCGCCGTAGGTCTCGAAAATTCGGCTTTGATCGTGAGCGTCGATGATCGACTGGTTGTCGCCGCCAAAGCGGTTCTTGATCGTCAACACCGATTCGATGGCGATCTGCCCGCCGTAGGAATCGCTCAGGTGATACGTCGCCGTGTTCAAGCGGACCACGTCAGCGCCAGGCCGGTTGTTGGCGAATTCGACCGCGGTGCGCAGATTCGGCGCCGTGAAGCGACCGCCGCCGTTGTTGACCATGCCGGGGAGATCAACAAGCCCGTCCGAGGTATTGGGCACGAAGATGACCGCGGGCACAAGCCGATCTTCCAGCACTTCGAATTCCATGAGCCGTGTCGAACGATTGCGACGAAGTGGGCTGTGGGAAGGCATGGCGATTAGCCTCTTCCACCAGGAATGTGAAGGCATGATGTCTCCTGCGGGTTGGGACCATTTCCGGCGCCGTGGGCAAATCCTGCGCGCGAAAAATTCGCTGGTAGGCTGGGTAAGCCAGGTTATTAGGTTGGCTAGGTGGAGCCGCCTTGTCGTGCTCACCGGAATGTGAGTAGTATCGGTTCCTTGATATGGAAAATCAACAAAGTCTCCAGTTTCTCGGCCTGCGTTATCTTATCCGACCGCCCGGTTTGCGAGCAAATGAAAAACTGGGGAATCTGCGTGAAATATACGCTCGTGCCCGGGGGGCCGCTTTTTTGTTATAGGCTTTCGGGGAAGGCTCAGGTGAAAGTCACGGCGAGCCGCCGGGCTTGTCCCGGCGGTCCATTCCGAGGCGGCCCGGTCCACCGCCGGGACAAGCCCGGCGGCTCGCTGATTTTTTTTCTTACTTGAAAATCGCATGCTTTGAGCCAGGCCGACTTTCGGACGTCGAGTATTGGGGCCAAGCCGCTCCGTGTGGGCGATCAAATCAGCGTCGTTGCCTATTTCTTCTCTCCGATGCACCACAGGTGCCGATTGGTGCGAAGGAAGAAATCGCCATTGGAAATGACGATTGACGAATTGGTGCTTTCGCCCTGGCCGAGGCGATTGATGGCGAGGACTTCGTATTGCGGGCTGGCCTTGAAGACGACGGTGCTGCCATCGTTGGCCAGGCAGTAGAATCGACCGTCGGCATGGACCAGGGAACCCCAGTTGCGTCCGATGGGTCCCTTGTCGGCCTGCCAGACTTCCTTGCCGGTCTTGAGTTCGTAGCAGCGCGGCTGGCCGTTGTCTTCGAGGATGTAAACGTGTTCGCCGAGGATGATGCCGGAGCCGACGCGCTGGTTATTGCGGGGATGGCGCCAGAGTTGGCCGTTTTTGGTAATGTCGCCGGTGCCGCCGACCTTGATGCCGATGCCCGCGCCGCCGTACCCGGACATGGCGACGGCATAGCCATCCTTGTAGAGGGGCGAGGTGTAGACATAACTGGTCAAGCCCTTGCAATGCCAGATTTCTTCGCCGGTCTTTGGCGCGTACGCCTTGAGTTGCGGACCGAAGCCCAGAAGCAATTGATCCTGCCCGCCGATGTTGACGATGATCGGCGTGCCCCAGGAGCCGTCCTTTTCATCCTTGTCCCACACGGTCTTGCCGGTCTTCTTGTCCACAGCCAGCAGAAAATTGCGTCCCTTCTTGCCATTGGGCCCGCACCACTGGATACAGATATCTCCGTAGATGATGGGCGAGGACGCATTGCCGAACTGGTGCTGCCATTCCCCCAGATCGGTGCGTTTCCAGAGTTCCTTGCCGGCGAGGTCATAGCCATAGACGCCGGCTGAGCCGAAGCTGACGACGACGCGCTGCCCATCGGTGACCGGGGAGGCGTGGCAGTAGGGGTATTTTCCCCAGCGCTGTTCCTTGCCATCGAACGGAACGTCGTTCTTCCAGAGTTGTTTGCCGTCGGTTCGGCTGAAACAGTAAAGGCTGCGCACTTCGCCATTCGGAGTGCCGAGCGTGACGAAAACCTTGTCGCCCCAGACGATCGGGGTGGAGTAGCCGGGATGATCGAGTTTGATCTTCCACTTGACGTTGTCCTTGGCGCTCCACTTCAGCAGCAGGTTTTTCTCCATGCAGTAACCCTGCCCCGTCGGGCCGCGCCAGGCGGGCCAGTTGTCGGCAAACGCGGGAATGCTCAACGAGAGCAGGATCAACAGGGCAGCAATTCGTTTCATGGCAGACTCCTTGGATTGTGTTCACCGCATGCGGCGTCGCGCGTCTGGCGCCTGGACGCCAACTCGCGGACCCCAAAACCGACGCAAAACCTTGCCGATCGTCGGACCCGGCGGCCAAGATGCACGCGGGACAGCGAACATCTTATGTTTCAGACGAATAACCCGCCCTGAATATTCTGTCCATGAGCCGAAGGGAAGGAGGAATGGTGAAGGTTAAAGTCAGGAATTCGCTGTTCCGCGGACCTGGTGCGCGGTAGGATGGTTGCCGCGATCTCGGTTCGCTCGACCTACCCCACGATTCAACCATGAAAACTCGCCTTGCTTTCATATGTCTGGTGTTGACCCTCGCCGGTTCCCTCCAGGTCACTCCTTCCCATGCCGAACCGACGGCCGAGGAGCGCGCCCACTGGAGCTTTCAGTCCCTGCGTCGTCCCGCCGTGCCCAAGGCGCCATCATCGCGCGTGCGCACGCCGATCGATGCCTTTTTGCTGGCGAAACTCAAAGCGAAGGGCCTCGGCTTCGCTCCAGACGCATCGCGGTCAATGCTGGCGCGGCGTGTCCACCTCGATCTGATCGGCCTGCCGCCCAGCGCGAAAGAACTCCACGATTTCCAAAGCGATTCGCGTGCCGACGCCTACGAACGCCTGCTCGATCGATTGCTGGCGTCGCCGCGTTTCGGCGAGCGCTGGGGCCGGCACTGGCTCGACGCGGCTGGTTATTCCGACATCAACGGCACCGACAACGACGCGAACATCATTCGCATGGCTGACGGCGCCTGGCGCTATCGCGATTACGTCATCCGCGCCTTCAACGCCGACATGCCCTTCGACCAGTTCCTGCTTGAACAACTCGCCGGCGACGAACTGGACGACTGGCGGCGGGCCAGGCATTTCACGCCGGAGATTCGCGCCCGGCTGATCGCCACCGGTTTCTTGCGCACCGCGGCCGACGACACCGCGGAGAACGAGTTGAACACGCTCGACATCCGCCACGGCGTCTTGCATCGCACCGCGGAAGTCGTCGCCAGCAACCTGCTCGGGCTGACTCTGAACTGCGCCAAGTGCCACGATCACAAGTACGAGCCGATCGCCCAGGCGGATTACTATCGCTTCGTTGCCGCGTTCACGCCTGCTTTCAACCCGCAAAAATGGCTGCAACCGGCCCAGCGCATAATGGTTGACGTGTCGGCTCAAGAGAAAGCGGAGATCGACAAGTTGAACGCCAGCCTGACGCGGCAGATCGACGACCTCAAGAAAAAGTTGGCGGGCCTCAAAAAGATGCCGAACGCGGACAGAAAGCAGCTGGCGAACTTGGAGCGATCGATCCAGGAGACGTCTGCCAAAAGGCGATCGTTTGCTGCCCTTCGCCCTGTCTACGACACCGGTCCAGTCAGCCCGACCTTTCTCTTGCGGCGCGGCAGCCACCTCAAGCCGGGAAAGGAAATCGCCGTGGGCGGATTGGACGTGTTGTGTCCGCCTGGCAGGCTCCAGTTGCCCGCCGTGAAGCAGGCCGGCGCCACCAGCGGGCGCCGCCTGGCGCTCGCGACCTGGCTCACGACGCCCGATTCCCGGGCCGGCGCGCTGGTCGCGCGCACGCAGGTCAACCGCGTCTGGCAACGGCTCTTCGGCACCGGCTTCGTTCGCACCACGGACAACCTCGGGCTGTCCGGCGCCAGGCCGTCGCATCCAGAACTGCTCGACTGGCTCGCCTCGGAATGGATTGCCAGGAAATGGAAGTGGAAGCCGCTCATCAAGCAGATCATGCTTTCAACCGCCTATCGCCAGTCGTCCATCGCGGCGACGGAAGCGGCGAAGATCGACCCGGCCAACGCCTTGCTGTGGCGCATGCCGTTGCGGCGTCTGGATGCGGAGATCATCCGCGATTCGATCCTCGCGGTCAGCGGCAAGCTCGACCTGGCGATGGGCGACCCGCCCGTGCCGCTGGAGAATCGGCCCGACGGCCTGGTGCTCGTCAAGGATCCCGGAAAATATCGGCGCAGCGTTTACCTGCTCGCGCGGCGCAATTATCATCCGACGTTGTTGAGCGTCTTCGATCAACCATTCATGACGACCAACAGCCTGTGCCGGCAGCCGTCCGCGGTCGTGCTACAATCGCTGACGATGCTGAACTCCGCGTTTTTGAGCGAGCAGGCCGGTTTCTTCGCGGAGCGCGTACGGCGTGAAACGGCGCGGAAGTCGCTCGAGGGCGAGGTCGAGTCGGCCTACCTGATCGCGTTTGGCCGACGGCCGACCGAGAACGAAAACGCCGCCTGCGTCGCCTTTTTGCGTCGTCAGCCCGCCAACTTGGCGCTGGCGCGTTTGTGCCATGTGTTGTTGAATACCAGTGAATTCCTGTATGCTCCGTGATTGGATGAATACGAAAATGAACTTATCACGCCGTCAGATGTTGCACGCGAGCAGTCTCGGCTTCGGCGCAGTCGCCCTCTCCTACCTGCGTGCCCAGGATTCTCTGCGCTTGCTCCCGCGCGCCAGGGCCGTCATCATGCTCATGCAAAACGGCGGCCCGAGCCAGATGGACCTCTTCGATCCCAAGCCCGAACTACGCCGGCGCGAAGGGCAGGTCCATCAAGAGCGCGTCGAGATGTTCCAGCGCGGCAGCGAGCGCAATCAACTCCTGGCGAGCCCGTTTCGCTTTCACCGCCGCGGGCAGTGCGGCATGGAGCTATCGGAGGTCATCCCCCATCTCGGCTCGGTCGCCGACGACATCACGCTGGTTCGCTCGATGGTTTCCGAGCACAACAACCACACCGAGGCGCTGGTGCTGTTCAACACCGGCAAGATCTTCCCCGGTCGGCCGGCCCTGGGGTCCTGGGTCAGCTATGCTCTGGGAACCGAGAATCGAAACCTGCCCGCCTACATCGTGCTGCGCGATCCCGATGGGTACAACACCTCCGGCACGCTGCTCTGGCAGAACGCCTGGTTGCCCGCGCAACACCGGGGCACCGAGTTCAGCACGCGCGGGGCGGCCGTACTCAACCTGCAACCCGCGGTCCCGCGTGCGCCGGCGGTGCAGCGCGATCAGCTCGACCTCCTGGCGAGGCTCAACGAGGAACATCGCCGCCGCTACCCGCTTGAGGACGAACTGGAAGCGCGCATCCGCAACTACGAACTCGCCGCGCGCATGCAACTCAATGCCGGAGCGGTGCTGGATGTCGCGCGCGAATCGCCCGCGACGCGCAGGCTCTACGGTCTGGACAATCCCGAAACGGCCGGGTATGGGCTGCGCTGCCTTCTGGCACGCCGGCTGGTCGAATCGGGCGTCCGTTTTGTGCAGGTCTTCCCACCGGTGCAGCCTCAGTTTCAACCGTGGGATGCCCACAGCAATACCCTGACTGAAAATCGCGCCATCTGCGCCAAGGTCGATTACCCCTCGGCGGGACTCATCAAGGATTTGAAATCGCGTGGTCTTCTCGATGACACGATCGTCATCTGGAGCGGCGAGTTCGGCCGATTGCCGGTATCGCAAAACGGCGCGGGCCGCGATCACAATCGCAACGCGTTCAGCCTGATCCTGGCCGGCGGGGGTTTCAAAAGAGGCCACGTCCACGGCGCCACCGACGACGTCGGCTATCGCGCCGAGGAGGGGCGCGTTACCGTGCCCGACCTGCACGCGACGCTTTTGCATCAACTCGGACTCGATCACGAGCGTCTGGTCCATCGCCACCACGGCAGCGACGAAAGCCTGACCGATGCGCGCGTCACGCGCGCCCGGGTTGTGCGCGAATTGCTTGCGTGATGGGTTTGTGAAACTCGCCTTGGTTGGACAGCGCCACTTTTCAAACTGGGAATGTCATGAATCCTGGGAATGTAGAGTGCGTTTCGGTGAGCACCGAAGGTGCGCAAATAATAAAGCACAGGGCAAGCGCAGCGCCGCCCTGGGTGATTCGTCGCACGACCGACCAAGCCCTGAAAGGGCGCAACAAGTCGACGTCCCGTGGTGTGGCGCCCTTTCAGGGCTTTTCGTCTTCCCGGCGCCGCGACCCAGGGCGGCGCTTCGCTTGCCCTGGGCTAAGTGGTTCGTTTCACAAATAACGTCGTGGTTTCCCGGTTCCTTCCCTCAGGCAGCGGAAGCTGCTAAAAAATGCGGCGACGCACGTTTTAGCCAATTCAGCATATCCTGTCGAGTGAACTTCCAGGCAAACGGACG
>JACPPF010000123.1 GCA_016191165.1 Planctomycetota bacterium | reverse complement strand
GCGGGGATCAGGCAAATCGGCAAGCACTTCAAGAAGGGAAAGCGGAGCCATCATGGCAATCTCCAATCCTAAGAAAGCGATTCCCCCTTCTACTTAATTCCTTCCGACCAACCAACCTCAATTGGCGAATTGCCCTGTGCCCAACGCGCCGGCCCAAACTCCCCTTGCACGAGCGAAACGATTCGGTTATAGGCGCGGCCCCTTGTGATGTTTGCACGGTAGTTTCAAGGAGGCGGCCGGTGACACGTCAACCTGGTTTGCGCGGGATGATTCCCTGGCGGCGCTGCGTCGGCTTGCTCGGCATTGCCGGTGCGTTCCTTTCCATCGTGGGTTGTGCCGCGCGCTGGGACGAGCTGATGAGCCACCAACGCGACTGGCGCTACATCACGGGCCATAACAAACCGCACCCGCTGGAAGTGATTCGCGACAATCCCAGCGACGGCCATCGCCGGGCACAGGCCCTTGCGGAATTGAAGGAGCCTTTGAAAAACGGGGGCAACGCTCAGGACCAGGACGCCTATTTGAACGTCCTGCAAAAATCCGCGACCCAGGATCCCCTGCCGCTGTGCCGGTTGACCGCCGTTCGCTGCCTGGGCAAATACCGCGATCCACGGGCCGCGCGCATCCTTGAAGACGTTTACCAGCGCCAACACTTCAAGGATCCCGAGAACAACTCGCTCATCCGCAAAGAGGCCCTCGTCGCTCTCGAAAAAATGCAAGATCCCGATTCCAAACACCTGCTGATCCGCGTCGCAAGGCAGCCGGGCCCGCCGGTCGAGGCCAGCCTGTCCGACCGTCAGCAAACGCAGGATGAGAAAATCGTCGCCATCCGCGCCCTTGGAAAATTCAAGGACAACGACTGCGTCGAGGCGCTTTTCTATGTCATGAAAAACGAAAAGGAAATCGGGCCGCGCAATCGGGCGTTGTTGTCGCTCCGAGAATCCACCGGCAAGAACTGGCCCGCTCAGCGTGAAGCCTGGCAACGCGCCGATGTCGCGCCAGTGCCCGAGGAAAACAACTTCATCCAGCGCGTGACAGGCTGGAAATGGTAACCGCCAAGCCCAGGGGTGAGCGCCGCGAACCCCTGGGATTCAAACCTCACCTTTCACCGCCCGAACATACGCCTCGAAATTCGCCACCGGCGTCGCCTTGTCGCAGCCATGGCTCAGGTTGACGATATGCCGTCGCCCGCCGCCGGCTTGCACGCACTTCTTCGTCGCCGCGATCACCTGCTCCGGCGTGCCGGAGCGCAACAATTCTTCATCGACATTGCCCTGAAAAACCATTTCCGGATAATCGCGCCGTGCCGCCGCCAGATCATGACACACGCCCAGGCTGATTACGTCGGCGCCGCTCGTCGTCAACACCTCCAGCTCGGGATATTCCTTGACGAACAGAATTCGCGGCACGCCGGCAGCGCCCTTGAAGATCGCCCGGTGGAATGGCTGCGCCCAGCGCATATATTCCGCGGGCGTCAATTCGCCCGCCCAGGAATCGAACAACTGATACGCCGCCGCCCCCTGGCCGATCAGCGTGTTCAAAAAGTGAATCGTCGCCTGCTGTATGCGTTCGAGCAGAAACCCCCAAACCAGGGGGTTTTCTTGGATGAAATGCATCGTCTCGCCCACATTTTTTCCGGTGTCGATGCAATAAGTACCCAGCGTGAACGGTGCGCCCGCGAAAACCAGCACCGGCAGCTCGCCGCGCAACTCGGCCTGCACGCGTTTCAACAATCCCGTGATGTGCCCGAATCGTTCCGGCGCCGGTTCTGCGTCCAGCCGCTTGACATCGTCCATCGTCCGCACGGGCCGATCCGGCACCGGTCCGCGATTCGGTTGCAACGTGAACGGCAAGCCCATCGCCACCGTCAAGGTGGTGATGTCATAAAAGAGAATGATCGCATCGACCCCAAAACGCCTCGGCAACAACGACGCCTTCGCCGCCAACTCGACATGTTCCGAAAACTCGAAGAACGACAAGCCCGCGCGCAACTTGTTAAACTCCGGATCCCAGCGCCCCGCCTGGCGCATCGCCCACACCGGCGGCCGTTCGACGACCTCGCCGCGCGCGGCACGGATGAGCAGGTGGTCGGTCATGCACACTCCCGCAAGAGGTAAAAAGGAAAAGGCAAAAAGGAAAAAGTAGAACTTGTGACCAGATGCCTTACTTTTTCCTTTTTACGTTTTCCTTATTACTTTTTCTTCGTTCCCACATACAGCGTCGCAATCCCAAACGTGAACGGGTGCCACTTCACCTCGCTCAGGCCGTGCCCGCGTAATCTTTCCGCCAACGCCTCGCCGTCGGGGAACTGCATCACGCTTTCCGGCAAATAGCGATAGGCGTTGTCCTTCGACCGCGAGATCATCTGCCCCAGCCGCGGCAGGATGTGCCGAAAGTAGAAGCGGTACAGCGGCCCCATCAAGAACCCGCGCGGCTGCGAGAATTCGAGGATCGCGACTCGCCCGCCAGGTTGGGTGACGCGCACCATCTCGGCAATGCCCTTGTCCGTATCGGTGACGTTGCGAAGGCCGAACGCGACCGTGGTGATCTGAAACCAGTCGCTCGGAAATGGCAAGCGCTGGGCGTCCGCTTCCAGAAAGCGAATGCGCTCGCTCGCATTGCGCCGCTTCGCCTTCGCTTCCGCGCGCAGCAGCATCTCGTGGCAAAAATCCGCCCCGACGATTGGCACTTGTCCCAGGGCCGCGCGATCGTAGGCAAGTGCCAGATCGCCAGTGCCGGTGCAAAGATCGAGGATCGGCGCAGCCTGGAGAGCAGAGTCCCGCAAGGGACCGGTTTGCGGCGGCACCAGCCGCGTGGTCCGCCAGCGCCAGTACTTGTCAATGTTGCAACTCAGCAAGTGATTTAGCAAATCATAACTCGGCGCGATGTTGTTGAACATGCTCCGAATTTTCGTTTCGCGTTTGTCAAGAATCAGGGAAGTCACGGATGTACCGATCATGAGGCGGTTCCTCGTCAGGCAAGACAAACGGCAACGCTCCGGGTCAAATGGGCCACGAAAAACACGTGACGCCACCGCTCAAGGCTCACCGGCGATTTCCTGACAATGGAACCGCACGAAACTTCGCGGGTCAACGGCTAAAAATGTTTTATTGTCACCGCGGGGTTTTGGCATTGAAACGGCGTTTGCGATAAGATAGTCCGCGCCCTTCCTCTCCAACGATCAGGAGCCGGATCATGCTCACCGCCGAAGCTTGCCGTCGCCGTCGAGAACGTCTGTGGGCGAAGCTTGATCCACCGCCTGAGTCGGATTATTTGCTGCTGGCCGATCCGATTCACCTCGTCTATTTCGCGAATTACTTTGTCGATCCTATCAGCCTCGGCGCCGGGTTTCCGGGCTACCTGATGGTGCGCAAGGACGGTCATGCGAAGCTGTTGCACGACAATCGCGCGCCGCATTCCACCAAGCTGGCTCATGCCGAGGAGATTCGCTCCATTCCCTGGTATGACGCCCAGACACCCGGGAAGGGACCCAGGCAACTGGCGTGCCTCAAGGAAGTCAATCCGATGCGCACTGGTCTGCGCGTCCACGATCGGCCCGGCGATCCGCTGGCTTCGCAGATCATCAACACCGTTGCCGACATGCGCAGGCAAAAAGATCCTGACGAGGTCGAAATGCTGCGAACCTGCATGCGCGCCACCGACGCGGGCCATGCCTGGGCGCGCGCAAACGTCCAGGCCGGCATGAGCGAGCTGGATGTCTATGGCGGCATCTCGGCCGCGTGCGTGAAGGCCGCGGGTTTACCGGTAATCGTCTATGGCGATTTCGCCGTCAGCCCCGGCGCTTCCCGGCGCGGCGGCGCTCCCACCGCTCAAGTGCTCAAGACCGGCGACATGATGATCCTCGATTTTTCCGTCGTCATCCAGGGTTATCGCAGCGATTTCACCAACACCCTGGTCGTCGGCGGAAAACCGAACTCGGATCAGCAACGGCTATACGACCTGTGCATGGCCGCGATGGCAGCCGGCGAAAAGGAATTGCGGGCCGAGACGCCGTGCTTGACGGTCTACAACGCCGTGCGCGGCATCTTCGAGAAGGCGGGCGTTGCCGACGCCTTCCCGCATCACGCCGGGCATGGCCTGGGCATCACCCATCCGGAGGATCCCTACCTCGTGCGCGGCGCGACGCAAACGCTGCGGACCGGCGACGTGGTCACGCTGGAACCTGGCCTGTATATCGACGGCATCGGCGGCATTCGCATCGAGCACAACTATCTCGTCACGCCCAGTGGATATGAGCGCCTGAGCAATCACACGATTGCGCTGACGTGAAATCTGATAAGAAAGGCACGAGGTCCGCCCTACGACGCCGCCGCCTCGTTGGGTTCAGCGGTCGGCAAAAAGCGGACTTCGGGGACATGGCCCTCAAGCACATCGTCCTCGATGGGCGCACCCAGGCCGTTCATGAACTGGTGGTAAATCCACTTCGGCAGGTGGCTCGGCCAGGGCTGGGCCGTGAAACGCAGGATGCCGCGGATCATGCCGAGCAAGGCCAGGGCGGCCCATTCCGGCCGGCGCGCGAGTGGCTTACCCGATCGATGAAGCTGCTTGATGAGATCAATGACCAGATGATAAAACTGCGAGCGCATCGTGTTCAAGGCGTTCAGCGACACGGTTGAGTTCGAGGTCTCGATGCGCTGGATCAATTCCAGGAAATAGGGGTGAAGTTCGTAGAAACGCACGACATGCGTGATGAATTCACGCAATTTCTCGTCGGGATCGCCCGGATCGGCGAGCTTGTCGCGCGATTCTTCAAAGAGGCGCTCCATGCCGTGGATGGCCAGCGCGATATAGAGTTCTTCCTTATCGTGATAATACCGATAGAGGGTTCCCTTCGCGACCTTCGCCTGCGCGGCGATGTCGTCCATGCGCACTTCGTGATAACGCCGTTTGGAGAAAAGCTGGGCCGCCGCGGCGAGGATTTGCAAGCCGCGTTTGGGGTCGCATGTGCGCATGCCGATTCCGATTCCAGAAAAACCGCGCCGCGAGAAGGGTTGGCTGGCGTCCTGTCATCATAAGCCGGTTCGCTGCGGGCTTCAAGTTGGAATTCAGAAAGGCGTCATGCACGGGTTCTTCAGCGTCAACGTCCCTGCTTCAGTATGAGAAAAGCGGCCGGCAAGGCGGCGAGAATCAGGAAAACACCAATTGCCAGTCCAAAGAAGGAAAACAGCTTCGGGCTGCCACGCCGCAGGCAACCCATGATGCTACACACCAGCCCCGCCAGAGCGGTCGGAACGCCCACACACGACGCACAACCCAAGTAGATGGGCAATTCGCGATGTGCGGCTGCGGCGCTGAACAGGAAGATCAACGTGGTCAGCCCGAGGGCAAACCCGGCGGCGCCGATGAGGTTGCCGCGGTGATCATTCGGCAATTCAGGCATTTCGCTGCTCCGCTCCACGGAAAAGGCTTCAGTACCGGGGTTGGCAACCAATCTACCCTGAATCCCCTCCCAGGGTTGCAGGTTTTTCACGTTGGCTCGCTTTTTTTGCTTTTGGAGGCGAAGCGACTGGCCAATTCCCGGGATATTAATAAACATAATACTAGCGTTTAGGTTGATTTCGCCTTCCGAGGGAGTGATGAATCGCAATGGCAAAGGAAGAACCGTACCTGGCACAAGGCAAAGTGACCCAGGCGCTTGCCAACACACAGTTCCGCGTCAAACTTGACAATGGGCTAGAGATCGTCGCTCATATCGCGGGAAAGATGCGCAAGCATTTCATTCGCATCCTGCCCGGCGATACCGTCACCGTCGCGATTTCTCCATACGACATTACCAAAGGCCGCATCACCTTCCGCGGGCCGCTCCGCCAGGCCGCCAAGGAATCAGCCGACGAAGGCGTGGCCTAAACGTGGGCCTGGCTTATCATGCACTCGCCACGAAATGCCCCATCCTCATTTGTTCCCGAATTCGCTCCCTTACGGTCGCGGCTCGTAACAATTGTGTCAAATTCGTGCACGTACAGTATAATTCCATCGATTTTAGAGTAACAAACAATCCGCGAGCCGCCGGGCTTGTCCCGGCGGTGAACCACGGCGGATCGGGATGCACCGCCGGGACAAGCCCGGCGGCTCGCTGTGACCTTCACTTAAGCCAGGCCTAAGAGTGCACGGGCCGGCTGTTACCGTACCAGTTCCAGCGTGCTCCAAAGACTCGGGTCTTCCCAGAATGGAAACTCTGGGCTCAGATTTGAAAGTTGACTTCCCATCTCGTCATCGCGCACATCCGCGAAGAAACCAAGGCGCCGGTGTTCATTCGGGTCGTAACCGTTCAGTGCGGCCGCGGGAATGAACGCTTCCAGGATATACCCGGCCTTACGGGAGTGAACCTTGACCATGATGCTGCCCCTGGGCGCCATCGGCGCGTCTTCCAGGGCGCGATTGATCTTCGTCTGGATCACCGCTGGCTCATCGAAACCGGGACCGGCGCCGGTCGCCAGAAAATGAAACTGATGGCAATACCGGCCTGCGCGATGGCTGGTCCGGGCGTCCCGCGTGTCGAGCCACAGACTCACGCCATCGGAGGCGCGCGGCCGATCGAGATTTCCCACCGGTAATTGTTGCTTGCCTCGCACTTCAAGCTGGAGGCCCAGACCAAGTTCGTTCCACGCCAGAGAAAGCTCGGCGAAGTTCCTCTGTTCGTCCATGCCGGCGAAATTGTCGATGCGATGGCCGGAAGGCAAGTCGAGTAACCGGTCGTCCTTCGGCAGCGGCATTTTGCTGGCGTAAAGACACGGATGCGCGATGCGGAACAGGAAACGATGCGGAATCAGCGACATGGAAATTCACCGCCGGGGTTAGCCGGAAGCACAAGCGACGGAACAGGCAATCCGTCGCTTGCGCTTCCAGCTAACAAAAGGTCGAGCCAATCGTGGGCGTCGGTCAGATCTTCTTATCGTTTTTCTTCGCCGGCGGCGGGCCTTTCAGCTTTTCCAGCGTCGCTTCCAGGTCGTTTCGGCGATAGCGAAACAGGCGCGATTGCTCCACGGCCTTGGACCAGTGCGGCTTGATCTCGTCGATCGAATCCTTGAGCTGGCTTTGCGCCTTGAACTCCAGGTCGCCTAGCTCATACAGGCCAGGCTGGATGTATTCGTTGGCCTCGTTCCTGCCGGTCATCTGAAAGGTGATGTCCTTCGTCGCCTTGACGATTCTGCGGATATCGTCATGGACGGCATCCACCTCGCCTTCCGTCCGGATCAGATCCTTGAGATCGACCGGGCCGTTGAGGTTCTTGGGATCCTTGCGGGTCAGGTCGCCGATCAGCTTTTTCAGGTCGGCCTTGTACGCGCGGTAGGACTTGGTGATTTTGTCGAGCGCAGGGTCCTCGGGTACGGGTTTACCCAGTTCCGGCACGTCAAGGGTCAGGCCCCCCTTGTCCAGACGGGCAACCTTGATCGGACCACTGGCTTCACGCAGGCGGCGAAGTTCCGAAACATAGTGAAGGTGGTTGTTCGCAAGGAACGGCTCCGTGTTGCGCAGAGAGTCGATGGCCGGCTCCACCGCGGCGTACGTGCGATTCCGTACGCGCTCGGCGTTCTTGACCACCGCCCAGCTCTTGTCGTATTCCGACGCGTACCGGGCGAATTCGGTGGGGTTGCCCTGACCGTCGTATTTGAGCACCGCCTTGTACGGCTCCGCCCAGCCGAAGTCCCGGCCTTGCACGACCAGGAGGATGGCCCACGTCATGCCGCCCACACTCAGAATCGCATGAATCATCACCAGGGATTTGCCAAGGAAGTTCATCATGGCTGCTTCTTGCCTCCCTTCCTGCCGGCCTTTTTCTGCAGACCTTTCTCGATTCTCGTGATCTCGTCCAGCAAGCGGAAATTCTGCTCGGCCGCGTCGGAGAGCTGGACTAACGCCTCGTGCAATTGATCCTGCAGCGCCCGAAGATCCTTGGCGTACTTCTCGGTATTTCCACGGGCGATCAAGAGTGCTTCAAAGGTCTCCTTGTGCTGTTGCACGCGCTGAGCATAGGTTTTTTGAACCTGGGCTTTTTGATCGAGAAGGTCGGTCAGCCGTTTCTTGCCCACATCGACCGCCTCCTTGATTTTGACGAGCCGATCGATCTCAAGTTCGAAGCTGGCGGCGAAGCCCATGGTGCGCGCCATCTTGGTCGGGTCGTTTTTCATGATATGGCGGTAGCCTTCGCGGTCGGCGACGATGGCGTCCTTGATGCGTTCGTCCAGAACGTGCAGGGCCTGGACGTAGCGAATCGAGGAATTGGTGAACTCGTTCAGCCCGCACACGACCTGAGCCCGCTGGATGCCCTTGGGGTAGAGGGCCTTGGCCACCAGGACGTCCTTGCCATCCTTGTCTTTTTCCTTTTCCATCGCGAGCGGCACGCGCGTTTGGCCGATGGCGAACATGATGAACCCAACCGTTTGCCGTTTCTCGACACTCTTTTTGATACGGGCGTCCGCCGGGGCGTCCTTGTAATAATCGTCGCCGGTATTGAGGGCGAAATTCTGCTTATCGGAGACGGCGTCTTCGAGGCGTTCCTTCATGAATCCCTTGATCTGCTCGAGCGTGTAGGCTTGATCGGAAATGCGTTCGACCTTGTAGTTCTTGGGATCGGCAAGATCGCCAGGCCGATAAACGTTGAGCGGCGCCAGGATGTCGTAGTACATGCGTCGCTGGAGGCTTTCGACAAGGAGGGTGTCGAGTTCAGCGCCTTTGGTTTTGCCAATCGTGTCTTCGAGCTTCTCAACCTGCCACACGTTCCAGGCGATCGGGAAAAGCGCCTTGCGGATGGCGGTTTTCTTGTCCGCATCGGTTTTTAGAACGTCCGCGACGTCTTTGGCAGCCTTTTCGATGGCGTTCGGCAGGTCCGTCTGAAGGCGGAGCATCTCATCGTCAAGTGTGGCGACGGGATCGGTGAGCCCCTGGTACTCGAATACGTCTCGCTGCATCGACGCCGTCATGTCGCTTGGCCGGAGCCGAAACGGAACCTTGATTTCGCCGACGGCGATCGGCTCATCGAGATTCCCCTTCTTGCGGTATTCAAGCACGAATTTTTCGTCGAAGGGCTGAATGTCCTTGTAGCTTTTGCGGGTGCGGTTTTGCACCGCCTCGCGAAGTTGATCGGCGTTGAGGCGGATCAGGGGCCGAGTTTCGTTCGACAGGGAAGGAAAGTCCTCTTCCTCGCTGAGAGGCAGGCCGAGAAACTGGATGTAATTGATATTGGTGCGGTGCGCGTACTGCATGCGCGCCATGTTGTCGAGCAGGGCCATGGTCAGGAAGGCGGGCGCGGCAATCCAGTTCAGGATGATCAAGGCGATGACGGTCTTGGTAACCTTCGGCCGCGGCCCGGTCGGCTTCGCGGGTACCGGCTTGTCGTCATCGTCGCCATCGTCGTCATCCTCAACCTCGGTGGCGAGATCCTTGACTTGGGCGTCCGCCTCGACGTCGGCGTCCGCGGCATCGATGTCCAGGTCGTCGAAGGCCCCGGCGGGCTCAGCGTCCTTGTCGTCGTCGAGCGCATCCAGGTCGATGTCGTCGGCATTGGCGACGGCAATGTCGTCGTCGTCGGAACTCTTGACCTGCAACTCTTCCTCGTCCTCGTCGTCAACGGGTTGCTTGGAGGATTTTTTCTTGACCTGCGGCTCGTCGTCGTCAACGGTCTTCTTGGTCGATTTTTTCTTGACCTGGGGCTCCTCGTCGTCGTCGTCAACCGGTTGTTTGGCGGGCCGTTTCTTCATTTGCGGTTCGTCGTCGTCCGCGTCGTCGTCAACCGGTTCCCTGGCGGGCCGT
This sequence comes from Planctomycetota bacterium, assembly GCA_016191165.1. Lineage (GTDB taxonomy): Bacteria > Planctomycetota > Planctomycetia > Gemmatales > Gemmataceae > SIAQ01. Next base: position 12,722 of record JACPPF010000123.1, on the reverse strand, counting down.
TTCTTCATCTGCGGTTCGTCGTCTTCGGAAGCCTTGGCGCGTTTCTTGACCTGCGGCTCTCCTTCGTCATCGGCGACGTCCACGTCGTCGTCGCGATTCCTGGCGCGCTTTTTGAGCTGCGTTTTTTCCTCGTCGTCGAGCTCCCTTTTCGTCTTCGGTTTCGATTTGGCCATGACCTGCCCTCGCGCGGCGCGGAACTTGAGAGAAAACCATCCCTCAGGGTAAATTGTTGCCGATATTGGGTCGCTTGCCAAGGGAAATATCGCTTGAAGCGGGAGGAAATGGGCAAAGGGTAGCGACAGTAGCGGATATTCGCGATGTAACCGAATGGCCGGGCCGCCGATTTCGGTGCACGCGGGCCCGGGGGGCTGCCGATGGAAGGGAAATCTTCTTAACAAAACCAGGAGGCGCAATCGCGATGGACTTTGAACTTATCTCCCAGTGGATGCATTTGGGCCTGGAATGGATCGGATTTGGCACGCTGGTCGGTCTGATCGCCAAGGCGGTGATGCCGGGCAAGGACGGCGGCGGGGCGCTGGCGACCGTGATCCTTGGCATCCTGGGCAGCCTGATCGGCGCGGCGCTGCTGGCGTTTTTCGTCGAGGGCGTTCATGTCACGCCAATCAGCATCCTGGGTTTCTTCGTCGCGCTGGGCGGGACGTCGATCCTGCTGATTTCCTATCGCATCCTGGGCGGCGGCGCCGGCATTTGGCCGTGGCTGCCATTCCGCCGCCACAACAATCGCCGGCGGGCGACGACGATTGTCGAGGATGCGACGGTGTAACCGATGTTCGTTTAGCGCCCGCGCGGCGCCATGCGGGCGCTAAACGAAGACGGCTATTTGATGACGGGAAACAACGGGGGCACCTTGCCGCGCTCGTCCAGATGCGCAATCACGCGCAAGTCCTCCCTCTGGGCCGGTCGCCCGCACACATCCGCGTAGCGCACTTGCTCCCAGGCTTGCGTGAAGTTGAAGCTCCGGTAGATCGTCTCCGCCGAGCGCACCAGCACCGGCTTGAGCAAGATCGCCGCGATTCGCAACGGTTCACTCAAGTTGAAAAGGATCGGCTTCGTCGCCTCCTTGTCGGTCTTCACCAGCTTCCACGGCTCGTTCTTCTCGGCATATTGATTTGCCGGATCGAGAATCTGCCGCCAGATTTTTTCAAGCGCGAAGTTGTATTGGCAAGCCTCCATGTGCGTTTGCACTTGCCGCACCGTCTCCGCGAGGTCGGCGACAATCGGCGCCGGCGTCTGCCCGGCCGTGCCTGGCAACATGCCCGCGAAGTTGTTGAGGATCAGCGTGGTCACCCGGCTAAGCAAGTTTCCCAGGTTCTTGCCGAGATCGCTGTTGTACACGGTGGCGAATCGGCTCCAGCTGAACTCGCCGTCGCCGGGGAACGGGCATTCGCGCATGAAGTAATAGCGGAAGCCATCGCTGGAGAACCGCGTGATGATCTCCATCGGTTCGACGACGTTGCCAAGCGACTTGCTGATCTTCTCCGCGGCGCTGGCGTCGTCCTTCTTGATGTAGACAAAGCCATGCCCGAACACCGAGCGCGGCGGCTCGATGTCGGCGGCGAAGCACATGGCAGGCCAAAGGGCGCAGTGGAAGCGCGTGATGTCCTTGCCGATGAAGTGGATGTCGGCAGGCCACCACTTGGTAAAGTCGATTTCCTCGTTTAGCGCACGCGCCGAAGCGTCGGAGGCAACGGGCGCTAAACGTGGATCCGAACCATAGCCAATCGCCGTGATGTAGTTCAGCAGCGCATCGAACCAAACGTAAATCGTAAACTCCGGATCGAACGGCACCTTGATGCCCCATTGCTGTCCGAGCCGCGTGATGTTCACGTCGCGTAACTCCGTTTTCACCAGCGAAACGATTTCATTGCGGCGCGATTCGGGTTGAATGAAATCCGGATGTTGCTCGTAGAACGCCAACAGCCTGTCCTGGAATTTCGACAGCGCGAAGAAATAGCACGGCTCCTTGCGAAGCACCGGCGGCGTCCTGTGGTCGGGGCACACGCCGCCCGCTTCCTTGACTTCCTTGTCGGTCTTGAAGCCCTCGCAGCCGTCGCAATAAAGCCCCTCGTAAAAGCCCTTATAGATGTGCCCGTTATCGAACACCTTCTGAATAAACTGCCGGCACCCGGCGTGATGGCGCGGTTCACTCGTCTGAATGAAATCATCGAAGCTGATATCGAGGGCGTGCCACACCTCCTTGAACTGGTTGGCCATGTCGTCGCAGTATTCCTTCGGATCGCGTTTCAGCTCGGCGGCGCGGCGGGAGATTTTGATCGTGTTCTCGTCGTTGCCCATCAGGAAGTGAACGTCGTACCCCTCCATGCGGCGATAGCGCGCCTGCACGTCGGCGCCGATTTTCTCGAACGCCGTGCCGATATGTGGCCGGCTGTTGGGGTAATCGATCGCGGTGGTGATATAGAACTTCTTTGACATCAGTGAATTTCCTTAATTCGTTTAGCGCCCGCATGGCGCCGCGCGGGCGCTAAACGCGAACCGGCGACATGAACTTGTCCTAGGGGGACGCGGGAAATTGGCTACAGGTTCGCTACACTACTGGAATATACCAGGTTGAGAGAATTCGATTCATGCCCGAAACCATCAGCACCGATCTCCTTGTCCTTGGCGGCGGCCCCGGCGGATATGCCGCCGCGTTTTTGGCCGCCGACCGCGGCGTTCAGACCACGCTCATCGACGCCGGGAAAAAGCCGGGCGGCACTTGCCTGCACGTCGGCTGCATTCCCTCCAAGACGCTGCTCCACGTTGCCGAGGTTATCCACCTCGCCCACGATGCGGCCGATTTTGGTCTTCAGTTTGGTGAACCGAAAGTTGATTTGGCCAGACTGCGGGCCAGGGGAGACAAGATCGTCGATACCATGGCCACGAGCCTGCTCAAGGGTTGCAAGGATCGCGGCATTTCGCACATCGTCGGCCGGGGCAAGTTCGTCGATTCGCACACGATTACAGTGGACGGAGGGCCAAGGGTAAGTTTCAAGACCTGCATCCTTGCGGTCGGCTCGATCCCGGCGACGTTGCCGATGTTCGATATCAAGAGCGCGCGCATCATGGACTCGACGGCCGCCTTGCGCGTCGAAAGCGTGCCGAAATCACTGCTCGTCGTCGGCGGCGGTTACATCGGGCTGGAGTTGGGCAGCGTCTACGCGGCTCTGGGCAGCAAGGTCACCGTCGTCGAGATGACGCCGAACCTGCTCCCCGGTGTCGATCCCGATCTCGTTCGGCCTTTGCACGGCAAACTGCGTGGGCGGTTCGAGAACATTTATCTCAACACCAAGGTCACCAAAGTTCACGAGCCAGAAGCGTCAGCGATGGGGCTCACCGTCGAATTTGAAGGCGAGGCGTCCTCATCCCCGGCCCCCCTCCCGCAAGGGGAGAAGGCAAACACCGCAGCCAGCTTCGAAAAAATTCTTGTCGCCGTTGGTCGCAAACCGAATACGGACAACCTCGGGCTTGACAAGGTCGGCGTCGAGGTGGAACGGGGATTCATCAAGACCGATCTGCAACGCCGCACGAATGTGCCCCACATCTTCGCGGTCGGCGATTGCGCCGGTGAGCCGATGCTGGCGCACAAGGCGTCGCATGAAGGCAAGCTGGTGGTTGAAGTCCTCACGGGCGACCGCGCGCCCTCGTGGGATATTCGCGCCATGCCCGCGGTCGTATTCACCGATCCCGAAATTGCGTGGTGTGGCCTCACGGAAGCCGATGCCAAGAGGCAAAATCGCAATGTCAAGGTCGGCGTCTTCCGCTGGGGTTTTTCCGGTCGGGCTTCGACGCTGGGCCGCAATGACGGGCTGACCAAGGTGATCGTCGATCCCGCGACCGACCAGATTCTTGGCGTCGGCATCGTCGGCGCCGGCGCCGGGGAACTAATCGCGGAAGCCGTCGTGGCAATTGAAACCGGCTCCACCGCGGCCGATCTGGCCTTGTGCGTTCATCCGCATCCGACCCTGAGCGAAACCATCGGCGAGGCGGCGGAAGTGCTGCACGGATTGTCGTCGCACGGGTTGACGCCAGGAAAGAAGCAAGTCTGAACGTGTTTCACGTGAGAGGATTCCCATGGTAATTAACTGTCCCCTTTGTCAAGTCAAGCTGAAGCTGCCGGAGGACATGGCGGGCAAGCGCGTGCGCTGTCCCTCGTGCGATGGGATTTTTGACGCGCCGGCCGGCGCGCACGAGGTCGCGGTGCAGGAAGGCGCGCCTGCGGTGACGCCCACCAGCGTTGCGCCCGCGCCGTCCTGGGAAGACTCGCCCGCGCCCAAGCCGCGGCCACGCTTCAACGACGATTACGACCGCGACACCGACGACAACGAGCCAGCGCGCGACGAAATCGACGATCTTCGTGACGAGCAAGAGGCCACCCTGGCCACGGCGCGGCGCGTCACGCGCACCGCCGGCGTTGCCATGTTGATGACCGGGTGCTTCGTGCTGGTGAACATCACGGTCAACGGCATCATGACGTTTCTATCGCAGGGGGACCTGGCGCCGCCGCCCGGCGCCGACGCCGGCGCGTTTCGCGCGGGCCAGATTGCAGGCCTGTTCTGCGTTGCGTTCATTTTTCTGCCCATGATCGGCTTTGTGATCTGGGGCGGGTCATGCTTGATTCGCCTGGGCTCGCGCGGCATCATCATCACCGGCGTCGTCATGACCGTGCTCTTGTTGTTGCTGCTGGGAGGCGGGCTGGCCATCAATGTGGTAGTGCTGTCTCAGGGTATGCCGATTCCGCTGTGGGTCGTGCTCCCCACGGTGATCCTCAACAGTATTTCGTGTTTGCTCTGTATCGCCTCGTTGATCCTCGCGATCATCGCCCTTGGCAACCGCGCGGTCAGCACCGCATACTTGATCCAGGCGGAGAGTGGGCGCGCACGACGCCGCTATTGATCCCTGCCCCACCGCGACGCACGCCGGTTCGAGTTACCATGATGCGACTGCGCTGCCCACACAACAACTGCCCCATCGAAGTGCCGGACGACATGGTCGGCGTGCGCATCCGCTGCCCCCATTGTGGCAATCCTCTGCTAATCGAATCACGGTATTGCGACGAAACCAGCAATGGATTCACGGTGAGCGAACCGGCCCCGGGACCAAACCCAAACGAACCGGCGAATTTGGAGAACCATGTTTACGACGGCCTGCCGCCTCTGGCGATGATGATGGCGTTGCGGCGGCGCCGAGGCGTGCCAGGTTATGACGATGTCGACAATCGGTCGAAGTACGAGATGACCGACGACGACTGGCGCGCCCTGGACGCGTTCGAGGTTGTCCTGCGTGCGGGTTACCGCCTCCGCATGGCGTTAATCCTCGGAGGCGCTGGCGCCGTGCTGAACCTCGCCGTGCTTCTCGCCATGGTCGCCGCGTTTGGCGAGGTCGATCTGGGCGTCTACGCGAAAACCCGCGCCCTCGGAAATCTGGGCAGCTTTTTGTGCCTTTTCGCCGGCCTGGCGCTGATCTGGATTGCTGGCGGCAAGTTCTCCCGCCTGCAACGCGATCGGTTCACGATCGGATTGCCCTGGATGACCCTGGTCATCGGGCTGCTGTTGGCAGGCAACGTTGGCTTGAATCTGATGACCTTTACCGGACTGGCCGATGGACGGGTCGTCGTCTTGATGCTGGCAGGCGCCGGCATCTGCGCCCTGGCAACGTTCGCGACCCTCGGCGCCTTTTTCGCGATTGTCACCGCTCAGGCCCGCGTTGAACCGCCGGAGATTCATCATCGGCTCACCGAGGCGATGAAGTACCTGGAATGATCGGGGGCACACACACCTCACGAAACCGCCAGTGCCCCGTTTCAATTGATGACGGGCAAGCGGGACGGGAAGGCAGCCGTGAGACCTCAGCGAAAGACTCGCAGCAGCTCAGGGGATCGTGTGGTCCTTCCCTCCCGGCTTGCCTTTTTTGGTTGCCAAGATTTTTTGGAATTCTAATGACATTTTCATGTCGTTTATGTTAGTTTCCCAATAAATCCACTTTCATCATGGGCGTTCGCAAGGTCGTTCCGTCATCGCAGGAGACAGGTCATGGGTGTCTTCGCCAGGTTTTTCGGCCAAAATGCCGCGCTGGGCCTGTTCGCCGGCCTGTTGCTCGCGGCCCCGCTATGGGCTCAGGAAACCAAAAAGGAGCCGAAAAAGCCCGCCGCGCAGCTGCCGGTCGGAAACCTCGACGCCAAGGATTGGCTCAAGGTTTCCACCAAGCCGCTGGAGAAGGGCGAGATCGATCGGCTCGTCAACGCCGAGCTGGCGAAGGTCAGCATCAAGCCAGCGCCCCCGACGACTGATGAGCAGTTCATCCGCCGCGTTCACCTCGACCTCACCGGCAAACTGCCGGCGCCCGCCGATATCGTTGCCTTCCTCAAGGATACCTCCAAGGACAAACGGGCCAAGTTGATCGACAAGCTGCTCGAATCCGACGCCTATGCCAGGCACTGGGGCAACTACTGGCGGAACGTCATCACCACGCGGGCGACGATCGATTTTCGTCTCACGCAGGTGGTGCCGCAGTACGAACGCTGGATGACCGCTCAATACAAGGCGAACAAGAGCTGGGCCGACATCACGCGCGCGCAACTCACGGCCAGCGGGAAAATCCTCTACAAGGAGCCCGACAAGAATGCCCAGGCATTTTTCCTGATGTCACGCCGCGGCGCCGATTCGATCACCGAGATCGCGGCCGAAACGTCGCGCATCTTTTTGGGTGTGCAAATTCAATGCGCTCAATGCCACGATCATCCGAGTGATGTGTGGAAGCGCCGGCACTTCCACGAGTTCGCGGCCTACTTCGCGCGCTATCGCGGCGAACGGCCCATTCTCGAGGAGAAAAAATTCGTCGGCGTCCAGCTGATCTCGCTCCCGTTTGGCGAGCATCGGATGCCCGACAAGGAAGACCCCAAGCGCGGCCTGGCGATGAATCCGAAATTCCTCGACGGCAAACAACCCGCCGGCGCCAAGCCTGTGCCCAGCACCAGCGGACCCATCGGCAGGGGGGGATTCTTCCCCAAAAAGGGCGGCTTCGGCAAGGGAGGCTTCGGCCGCGCCGGCGGCATGAGTGATGATGCGCGCCGTAAAGCGCTCGCCGATCAGATCACCGACAAGAACAATCCCTGGTTCGCGGCCGCCTTCGTCAACCGCATGTGGGGCGAAGTCATGGGGCAATCGTTCTACAGCCCGATCGACGACCTTGGCCCCCAAAAGGACGCCATGATGCCCACCGTCATCGCACGTGTCTCGGCTTCGTTCCGTGGCAACGACTACAACATCAAGCAGCTCTTCCGCGACATCCTCAACAGCGACGCCTATCAACGCCAAATTCGTCCGGGCGAACCCGGCGACGAGCACCTGCTGTTCGCCGCCCGCAATCCAGTGCGCATGAACTCCACCGCTCTCGTCGCCTCGCTGACCAGTACGCTTGGCCCGCTCAGTTCGGGCTTCGGGGGCAAGTTTGGTAAATTCGGCGGCGGCGGCTTCGGTCGCTTCGGCGGCGGCGTCGAAGCGCAAATTCGCAACGAGTTCCTCTTCGACCCGTCCACCAAGGCCGAGGAGATCGAGGGCAGTATCAGCCAGGCCCTGATCCTGATGAACAATCCGCAGATCAACCAGAAAATCCGGGCCCAGGGCACGAACATGCTTGGCCGCATCCTGGCAAACTATGACGACAACACCGAGGCGTTGCGCGTGGTTTATCTGCGCACGCTGGCGCGTCGGCCGACCGATCGCGAGGCCAAGCGCTGTCTCGAACATATCAAGTCCGCGGGCAGCCGGGCCGAGGCCTTCGAGGACATCCTCTGGGCGTTGATTAACTCCACCGAATTTCAGATGAAGCGCTAATAAACATTCACGCCCGCGGCCGAAAGGCTGCGGGATAACGGCCCCGATCCCGCAGCCTTTCGGCCGCGGGCGTGGAAAGGAAAAAAAACATGACCGCGCAGTCCCTCATGCAAGTGCGAACCAATCACGACGGCGTCGTCAGCCGGCGCACGTTTCTCCGGTCTTTGGCCGCCGGCGCCGCCGGTCTGGGCCTGATGGAAACGCTGACCGCTCACGCCCAGGAACTGCGCCGCCGCGAGATGGCGTGCATCCTGTTATTCATGGGCGGCGGCCCCAGCCAGTTCGAGACCTTCGATCCCAAGCCGGGCCATGCCAACGGCGGCGCGACGACGGCGATCGACACCGCGGTCAACGGCATCCGCATCGCCAGCCCGTGGACCAACGTGGCCCGCGAAATGAACCACATCGCCCTGGTTCGCTCCATGAGCAACCGCGAGGGGGAACATCAGCGCGCCACCTACCTCATGCACACCGGCTACCTTCCCGTTGGCGGCGTGCGCTTCCCGACCCTCGGTTCCATCGTCGCCAGCGAGATCGCTCCGCGCAACTTTGATCTGCCCAGCTTCGTCGGCATCGGCGGGCGCGGCATCTTCGGCGGTGGCAGCATCGGCTCGGGCTTCCTGGGCACACGTTACGCTCCATTCGCGATCCAGAATCCCGACCAGATGCCCGCGAATGTTTCGCTCCCGACCGGCACGACCCAAGCCCGTTTCGGCCGCCGCCTCGGCCTGATGCAGGACCTCGAACGCGACTTCGCCGAGTCCGGCGGGCAGGCGCGTGTGACCGATCATCGCGCCTACGTCAACGGCGCCGCCAACCTGGTGCGCAGCCCGCGCTTGCAGGCGTTCGACCTCTCCCGCGAAACCGCCGCCACGCGCGATCGCTATGGCCGCAATGCCTTCGGCCAGGGCTGCTTGCTGGCGCGCCGCCTGGTGGAAACGGGCGTCACGTTCGTCGAGGTTGGCCTCAACGGCTGGGACACGCACCAGAATAACTTCGACCGCAGCCGACAACTCAGCACCCAGGCCGACGCCGGCTTCGCCAACCTCGTGCGCGACCTGCGCGAGCGCGGCCGACTCGATCGCACCCTCATCATCTGGACCGGCGAATTCGGCCGCACGCCGCGCATCAACGGTAACAACGGCCGCGATCATTACCCGCGCGCCTTTTCGATCGCCCTCGCGGGCGGCGGGATCCGCGGCGGGCGCGTCATCGGCTCCACCAGTGCCGGAGGCAACGATATCACCAACCGCCCCGTCGGCGTCGCGGACCTCTTCTGCACGGTCTGCCATTCTCTCGGCATCGACCCGCGCAAAGAAAACCAAACCCCCATCGGCCGGCCCATCCGCATCGTCGATGGCGGGAACCATGTCCGCGAACTGTTTGGCGCATAACACCGTTTCCACCAACCAGCCCCCGGCGCAAGCCGGGGGCTGTAGCAGTTTCACTCCCCGGCTTGCGCCGGGGGCTGGTGACCGGCGTTCAGGCTCGGATTGATACAATCCCCTTCATGGCCAAGAAGAAAAAACGCGTCGATCTCAAGAAGAACCGCAGCAAGCCCGCGCGCGACAAGGGCTGGACGCGTGGCTTTCAACAGCATGGCTATACCGAGGAGGCCCCGGTCAGCGCCGAACGGGTCCGGACCAAGGGCGATCTGTCGCGCAAACGCACCATCGAGACCGACGCCGACTCGGACCATATGCCCCGCGTCGATCAGACCCTTTGCCTGCCCGGCCGCGTGGTCACCGTTTTTGGGCTCGACAACCTCGTGCAGACCGCCGACGGCCGACGCTTGCGCTGCAAGGTGCGGCAAGTGCTCAAGAGCCTTTCGACCGACGAGCGCAGCATCGTCGCCACGGGCGATCGCGTCTGGGTACTGCCAGTCTCCAAGGACGAAGGCGTGATCGAACGCGTCGAACCACGCCACGGTGTCCTGACGCGCGCGTCGCGCGGGCGCGAACACGTGATCGTCGCCAATGTCGATCAAGTGGTCATCGTGATGGCGATCCGCGAGCCGGATTTGAAGTTGCACCTCATCGACCGCTATCTCGCCAGCGCGACCAAGGGGGCGATTCAGCCGATCATTTGCCTGAACAAGGTGGACCTCGCCGATCCGGTCGCCTTGCAACCGATCGTCGGCTATTACTCGCAGCTTGGCATCCCGACGCTGCTCACCAGTGCCACGACCGGGCAAGGGATCGAAAGGCTGCGGAATCTTCTCAGGGATCGCCAGAGCGTCATCTCCGGGCAATCGGGCGTCGGCAAGTCGTCGCTGCTCAACGCCATCCAGCCCGAACTTGCGCTGCGTGTGCGCGAGGTCAGCGAGGTCAATCAGAAGGGCAAGCACACCACCACAACCGCCGACCTGATCGCGCTCGATTTCGGCGGCTGGGTCGTCGATACGCCCGGCATTCGTCAGTTTGGATTATGGGATACGATTCCCGAGGAGGTGGAGGGCTTCTTCGTGGAGTTCAGACCCTACGTGTCGCTGTGCGCATTCCCGGATTGCACGCACACCCACGAGGACCGCTGTGCCGTCAAAAAGGCCGTGGCCCTGCGCTATTTGAGCGAGCAGCGCTATTTCAGTTATCTGGGAATGTTTTCGGGAGATGGGCAAGTCGCGGGCCCGGATTAACGCAACAACTCCGGCTCCGCGGTCTGCAACGCGCTGACATTGCGAATCGGTTGCCCGCATGTACCGCCGGGTTGCTGTGCGCTGGCGTAATCCACCCACGGCGCCGGCTCTTCGTAGCCGAGCATGTCTTCCATCATCATGCACCCGCTGCATGGGGCGAGCAAGAGCAAAAGCAACAACCAGCGTGCCATGAGGCGCCCTCCGCCAGGATTGACGCCTCGGCTTATACGAGCGTGGCCAGCTGGTGTCAAGCGTGGTTCGCGACGAGGGCTTTGCTTTGTCCCAGCCGTATTTTCAGGTTGAGGGTACGGTGGGTCGAGCGAAGCGATGCCCACCGCGTCCTTGCGATTGCCTTGTAAAGCACCCTACGGAGATTGTCGGCCGTCCACGTCATTAGTGCTGACGCCACGGGCTGAAAAGGAAAAATGCAAGTTCTCCCCGATTTTTTGCGGGAAGCGGACCTTGATGTGCGACCGGTAATCGGCCGGTAGCTGGCGTGGGTCGCGCCGCGCGGGCTTCCACCATTTTTCCTCGAACGGGGGATGCGTCAGTAGTGTCTCGCGCGCATACAAGTTGAAAACCCCGCGCTCCAAATCCTGCGGAATATTCGTGAACGCGCGCGGCGAAAAATGAATCGTCATCGGCGGAAACACGGGCGGCATCCTGGCCCGCAGTCGGCTCTCCCACCGATTCATCGTGTCGACAAGAGACGCCGACCAACTCCAGCTTTCCGGGTACAGATGGCAAACGTGAGCATACGCATCGACGGCCGCCGGGAGGTTATAGAGTTCCCGAAACACGTGGCCGCGATTGCCGATGTGGAGAGCAAATTCCTGGCGAGGCGTCAGCGATTTCAATGCGCCAAAATGACGCACTTCCTCCTCCGACAGTTTGCGCGGCCAATGCAGATAGTAGAAATCTGGATGGCTGACAAAACCATGCGAGGTACATTCGACATTGAATTGCTCGCCCCCCGGCTCGTCCCAGCGCAAAAAGACGTGCCGCCAGGTGGTGACAAACTTGAGCGGGTAACCCAGCCGGCGCCCGACCGCGGCATAAGCCACGGGCAGGGAAGAGCAAGTTCCCCGTCGTTGCTGCACGACGCCATGAACGAACAAGTGGTCCGGATTGGAAAAGAAATGAAAGTCGGACAGGTCGTTCCAGAACAGGTCGCAATGAACGCCGAGGTCGCGCTGCAAGACCGTGGCAAGCACCATCATCCGGAACCGGGCTTTGGAGTTTTGGTATTTGCTCGGGTGTCGAGTGAACAGGTAAGCGAGCCGATTGGTTTCTTCGTGGATGTGCCGGGCCCATTGATCAAGGGTGGCCTGACAGCGGTTCACGTCGATCGTTTCGGCGCCAGGCAGACCAAGAGCGCACAGCAAATCGGCCGCCGCCACGTCGAACGCCGCGAGTTCTTGGTCGGTCCATCGTGTCAGGGTTTGCCAGGTGATGGTAGGCATTGCGCATTCTCCGGTAATTGGGTTTCAATGGGCCACTTCCCTTTCCCCGTATTGAAAACGCGCGCCCGCCGCGGCCAACTTCCCATTTCCACTGTTACGGTTTCCTCGCCCTATGACATTTGCTCTTGTTGATTACTTGGGAAAACCAATCGTGGTCCCTGAGTTCATCCACATGAACAGGATGACTCGATGGTATATTGCAGGATCACTCTTTGCGAAGGAAAACCCATGCCCGAAATCCATCCATTTTTGTCGGCATTTCCACCCTGTGTAAATCAAAGTGAACGGGCGCCGTGTCAACAAAATCCGTCGCAACTTCTGTGTGAACACAACTCATGTCTTCTCGGTTTGTATCCGAAATTGGGCCATCAAAGTAGCAAACAACACGGATTTCCGTGTCGTTCCAATCTGCGGCGACGCCTCGAAGATTGGGCGTAACTTCGCCCAGTAAGGCTCGCTGCACAGAAAGCACAATTCTTTGGCGAAGTGTGTCATCAGCATTTATCATAGATGCCTCAAATCAAGGGGTTGGCGAAGTCGGCGGTGCAGGCACGATATGGGCTTGACCGTTCGCACCATAATGAATCGTACCCCTCGTGGTCGGCCCCATCCTAACGCCGTTATGGAAATATGGCTCTGCACCAAGTTTGCTGATTTGGTCGGTGTCGCGTTAACTTGCTAAAGTAGCAGCTGGCCGCCCATCGTCAAGGATCACGCATCGTCAAGGGGGATTTGTCATGTGCGAGCAGGACCAACTGGCTTTCTGGACCG
>JACPPF010000122.1 GCA_016191165.1 Planctomycetota bacterium | reverse complement strand
TCGGGGAAGGTACAAGGAGTCGGCAGTGGACCTGGCATAGCGGCTTCCTTTCCTTGCCGGGTTTTTTTCTGGGGGTTCACCTCCTTATACCAAAAGTCTAAACTAACCACGACGTTATTTGTGAAACGGACCACTAAGGTTTTCACCCGACGGAAAAAGCCTGGCGCTGGGGGAGAATAATAAGGTCAATTTGTTTGATTCGGATCTCAAAAAAGACATGTTGACAATTGAGATCGGCTATCAACCATCCATGGTGGCATTCACGCCGGACAGCAAGAAAATTGCCGTCCAGGGAAAACCAGGTGACATCGAATTGTTTTCTATTCAAGCCCAAAAAAAACAGCGAACCTTTGACAAGAATGCCGAAGGCGCAAATTGCTGCTGTTTCTCGCCGGATGGCAACTGGATCGCGATTGGTGGCGGCGGACAACCCCGTAATGGAAAGATGTCCCCCGGCCGCGTGCGCGTCTTCGAGGTCAAGACCGGTAAGGTCGTCGCGGAATTGGATTAAGAGCCGAACGAGAAAGGGCGCGGGACCGAACGACACTTACCATTCATGCAAGCCCATTTTCCGAAATCGATGCCCCGAAATATCAAGAAACTAAGCCCTGGCTCTCACGGATGCCTGTCCAAAAACGCCTTCAATTCCGTGAACATCATCTCCGGCAGCGGGTCGTTGTGGTCGCCAGGCAGTTCGAGGAATTGCTTCGGCTCGTTGGCGGCCTGATAAAGGCGTTTGCTGTGCGTGACCGGAATGAGCCGATCGGCCGTGCCATGGGCCAGGAAAACCGGGCGTTTGCACTGGGCGATCTTCGCCAGGTTGTCGAAGCGATTGCGCATCAACCAGCGCTTCGGGGCCGGCAGCCACCAGTACAGGTCCGATGCGACGTCCGGCAAGGACGCAAAGGTTTTGACCAGCACCAACGCCCGGCAATCCGTGCGGCTCGCCAGATCGGTGGTAACGCCGCCGCCCAGCGAGGCGCCGAAGAGTAAGATTTTTCTCGGTGCGATCTTCTTCTGGTCCACCAGCCAGGCATGGGCCGCATCCGCCGCGGCATAGCAGCCCGCCTCGGTGGGGCTCCCTTCGCTTTTGCCATATCCGGGATAGTCGATGATCAGGACCGAAGCATTCAATAACTTGCTCATGCGAACGATCGCCGGTCCACGCTGGCTAAGATTGCCCGCGTTGCCATGACAATAGAGAATCGCGAGATCGGAGTTGTCAACCGGGAGCCACCAGGCGTGGATGTGAATTCCGTCCGAACTGGCGAGCGTGACATCTTGGATCGTGGGAACGGGGGGCGGCTGCCAGTATTGTGCCGCGGTGGTCAGGGGAAAGGTCAGCCGATTTTCGAGAAAAAGCAGCATGAGTACCAGTCCCGCGTAGCAACCGAACCCGTACAGCGCCGAGCGAATCCACCAGCGCCCGATGAGCCGCGGCGAGTCCGTTGCGGAAGGCATGATACGCTCCGAAAAAATGCGGCCGGGCGAGTCAAATGGCTAGCGAGGTTTCACCTCAGACCAAAAGGCCCGCCACACAAGCCCGAAGCGTTAGCGAGGGAATCACCTCAGACCAAAAGGCCCGCCACACAAGCCCGAAGCGTTAGCGAGGGAAATCTTCCGCATCCTCCCTCGCTAACGCTTCGGGCTTGTATCGAAACTTGACTCATGCGCTATGAGTTTTTTGGATTAAGGAACCCTAGTGCGTTGTCCAGACTAAATTTTGGGGTTAGCGAGCCGCCGGGCTTGTCCCGGCGGACCGCACGGCGGGGACAAGCCCCGCCGCTCGCTTGTATTTCAACCCCAAAATTTAGTGTGGCCAACGCGCTAGGCGGATCGTCGGCGGCGGATCAACGACCACCCGCCGCCGCCCAGCAAGATCGCCCAGCAGCCCATCGGCAGGACATCTCCCGTGGCAACGTAGAGACTGGCACGATTGTCGATGGGCACGACCGCCTTGAGTACGCCCGCCTTCTTCTTGAACTGGCCCCATTCGGAGGTCGGCAATTCCGGATAGCCGAACCGGTCCGGCGACACCATCCACACCGTGGGTTGCGTATCCGGCACTTCCCGCGCCTTGAGGATTCGGCCGTTGCTGTCGATGACGGCCGAGATGCCCATGTTGACCGCGCGCACCATGGCGCGGCGGGTTTCGATGGCGCGAAACCGGCACACCGCGAGGTGCGCCTCGTGTTCCGCCGAGCCGTCGAACCAGCCGTCGTTGGACATGTTGACAAGAAAATCGACCGGCGGGCCGTCCTTGGTTTGTTCGACATATTGCCTCGCCAAAAACGGGTCGGTGTCTTCAAAACAAATCAGCACGCCGAAATGATGGTCGCCGAGCTTGAAGCGCGTGAGTTTTTCGCCTTTCTGGATGCCGAAATCTCCTTCATAGGGCGTAAGCCAGGACAGGAACGGAAACCAGTTCTTCAGCGGAATGTACTCGCCAAACGGCAAACGATGCACCTTGTCGAACTTGCCTTCGATGCGTCCTTCCGCGCCGAGCAGCAGAGCCGAGTTGAACTGCCGCGGAACACCGTGCTCGTCAAGTTGGCGCGAGTTGATGCCAAGCAGGTGTGGCACGCGCGTATAGGCGGCGGCAAATTTCTCGAGCGTGTCCCGCATGTCGACCTCGGCGTCGCGCCAGGCCGGGGGCACCTGGTCGAGCGGCAGCTTCGGCGACACTTCATACCACGGCCGCGGGAAGCTGGTCTCGGGCCAAATCAAGAGGTCGGGCGGCGTCTGGTGGTTGAAGGCCGCCCTCATGCACAGGAGCGTAAAGTGCTTCCGCACGCTTTCCGCCGCCTGGCCGGGGTCTTCTTGCTCGGCCGCGTTTTCGCGCAGCCGCTGGTCCAGGTTGCTTTGCAACAGGCACACCACCGGGCCGGCGCGGAACTGGTTCTGCCGCAGCCGTATCTCGCCGTACCAATAAACACCTATTAGCAAGGCGCCCAGGGCGGCTGCTTCAAAGATCAAGTTACGGCGAAACAACCACTCCGCCAGAACGCCGCGGTTGAACAGGTCGATGCTGGCGTAGGTGCGATAGGCTTCCAGTTGACGCTGATGGAACCACTGCCGCACCTCCGGGAATTGATACGCGCTATCGAAAACGAGAGCGTTGACCGCTGCGACGATCCAGGTCACCAGATAGATGCCGCCCAGGTCGGTGATCTGAATCATCGACAGAAAATCGTGCTGGGTGTGAGCCAGGTAGTACCAGGCGAAGCCGGTGAGGAAGAACGAGCGGAAATACTCCAGCGCGACCCACGTCAGCGGGAACGACACGACGAGCGGCACGCGCCAGCGTTCCAGGCAACGCACGCAGAAAAGCGCCGCCGGGAAGTAGAGGGCGCAATAAACGCTCAGGGCCAGCCACCCGCCCACCATCGACCGGTCCGCGACCCGCATCCAGGAAAGTACAGGGATGAAAAAGCCAAGGCCGCACAGAAAGGCCAGACCATAAACAACCGTTGGCCTGACCTGCGCCCGCACCAGAACCAGGAATGGCGCCAGCGCGATCCAGCCGAGGAAACCCCAGGCGATGGGATGAAAGCAAAGCCAGAGCAGCACGCTACTGCTCGCCGCGGCGGCCACGTAAAGCAATAAGCAAAGGCCGTGCCCGGTCGGCGCCGATTCCGGCCGCGGGGTTAGACTCGCTTTGACGGCATTCGCGGGTTCCATGCAAGCAGTGTCCATGGCCATCATTCACCTCCGTGTGAATCTACCTTCGTTTGCGGCCTGACGTTCGTTCGTGCAGTGTGAAGACTGCGCCGCAAGCGGCTAAAAGTCGTTTTCCACGCGCAGGACCGGTAATCGGTCGCCGGCGCGATGCACGTGGTCCCCTTCCGGCAACACGACAAACGCGTTCGCCGGCGACAAACCACGCAGGTCGGGCGAGCCAAACCACGCAGTCGGCTCGACCGCCCAGCCGGCATCGTCGCACCAGGACAACCTGGCTGGATGGTACGTTGGCCGATCCGTGCGATACGGATGATCTTTCGTCAACGTCGCCTGAACCAGGCCCGGCCCCGGCGGCAGGGCCATCAGCGCCCGCAACGCGGGACGCACAAACAACTCGAAACCAACCATCGAACTGACCGGATTGCCGGGCAGACCAAACACCAGGGTTTGGCTGGTTTCCAACCCCGCGCTCCCCATTGGGTCGCGGCCAAACAATACGCCGAACAGCACTGGCTTGCCAGGCTTCATCGCGACTTTGTGGAAAAGTGCGCGTACGCCAAGTTCTTCCAGAATGCCTGGAACCAGGTCGAGTTTCCCCGCCGATACGCCGCCGGACAGGATCAGCACATCGCGGCGCAATCCCTCGGTGATCAGCGAACGCAGATGCTGCGGCTCGTCGCGCGCGATGCCCAGGAACTGCGGATCGGCGCCAGCGCGCGCCGTTTGCGCCTGCAGCATTGGACCATTGCTATTGCGAATCTGGCCCAGCCCCGGCGTTATCGACGGTTCGACAATCTCGTCTCCCGTCGAAAGAATCGCCACCCGTGGGGCCGGCTGGACCCGTGCCGTCGTTCGCCCAACTGCTGCGAGCAAGCCAAACTCCTGGGGGCGCAATCGAGTGCCGGCCCGTAGCACGATTTCGCCAACGCGCATTTCCTTGGCGCGATCCAGGATATTGAGACGTGGCCGGGCACGTGGCTCGTTGACGCGCACTTTTTGGTTGGCGAGGGTTTCGCAGCATTCGATCATCACGACCGCATCCGCGCCCTGAGGGATCGGCGCCCCGGTCATGATGCGCGAGGCCTGGCCAGCGCCGACAGCGCGGGTCGGGGTCCTGCCGGCGGGGATTTCCTCAATGATAACCAACTCCGCTTGCCCGTTGCGCAGGTCACTCACGCGCAGGGCGAAGCCGTCCATCATCGCCTTGTCGAATGGCGGCATGTCCAGGTCGCTGGCAATATCCTCGGCCAGGACCAGGCCCAGAACGCTCGTCGTCAACGGCGCCGTCCGCGCTGGCAGCGGCTTCGCATTTTGCAGGACGATCTCCAGAGCTTGCGCCACGCTTTGCATGACGGGATTTTATCATCTTACCGCCGGGCGTGCCTAGCCCGGTTCGCCGCTTGCGGCGAAGCGCCTCGCCCCCGGCCCCTCTCCGGTTTGCCGGACGCGCAAGCGACGGCTCACCCACTCCGTCGCGTGCGCGTCCGGCTAACGCGCGTAATGGCGATCTCTAATCCAGGACCTTCACGCGGATGTTACGATAGCGTACGAATTCCTTGGTGTAATCGCCGCCGCCGTGAACTTGCAGGGCGATGCCGCCTTCGCCGGCCAGTCGTTTCTTGTCGTCCTGGTAGTCCATGAATTTGACGCCCTTGATCCAGGTGGTGATCCGCGGCGGGTTGCCGACGATGCGAGCCTTGATCTCATTCCATTGCCCGTGCTTCCAGAACTTGGGCCAATCGCCCGGCTTGATTGGGAGTTTGAACGGCGCCTTGATCTCCTTGATGTCGGTTACCTTGTCGAGGAACGCGAAGTTCTTGACGTGCGGCTGCCCGCCCGGTAGACCTTCGCCGTAAATGCCCATGAGGTTCCCGTTCTTGTGATAGTCAATCATCGCCTGGTAGCATTTTCCTTCCTCGGTGGAGCGCAGGAACAGACCGGAATCGAGCGTGAAGTCGTTGTTCATTTCGAGTACGACCTCAAAATTCTTGTATTTCCGGTCGGTGATAATGATCCCGCCGTTGCCGGGAATGTCCTGGCTGCCGTGGATGGCGCCGTTCTCGACAACCCATCGCCCGCCGGTCTTGTTCTTGCTGGGCCGAGAGTGTCCGGTCTTGGCGCTGATATGCCAGCCCCTGAGCGTTTTGCCGTCAAAGATGCTGACGTAGCCGTCATCGTTCTTTTTTCCGCCGACCACGTTTGAAACCAGCCCCAAGCGCAAGTGAGAGACCAGGGTTGAACCGTCGCTTGCGCTTCGCGCTGGTGGGTCATGAATCAGAGTTGCGAGCAGCACGAAAACAGGAATACCGATGAGGCAACGCATGAGAGGTTCTCCGGGGTTGACGAAGGCAGTTTGGTGATTGAGTATCCAAGAAAGCGCCCGGAATGTCCATGAAAAAGATTTGTTAGCCGGAAGCGCAAGCGACGGATGCCCAAAAGTCATCCCCTCCACCTTCGCCAATCGGCCGATTCTTGCCAGATTGTGTGAAACTTTGCGGTCTGTGCCGTCCAAGTCAACATCCCATTGAAGGAAGGTTTACAAAACGAAGAAAATCTCTAAAGATCGCGTAATTGACCTCAAGAAAACCTCCCGCAAAAGGCGATGAAGGGGAAGGCAGGTCTTCCACGGCCAGGACTGAACATTCATGTTCGGAAAAAAAAACCTTACGCTGGCGGCACTTTTGATCTGCACGGGCCTGGTCCGCGCCCAGGCGGAGCCGGCGTATTACCGCATGGTTGGCACGGAACCGATCGTGCAAACCGGGGCGAAGCCCGACGGCGTGCCGCGTTCTCCGTTGTTTTCCCAGGCGCCCCTGCTTCCAATAGAAGACGGCCAGCCCAGGTCGCGCTGCTGGGCGAGCCTCGAATTCTTGCAATGGCGCATTCGCAACGCGCCAGTCGCCATCCCATTGATTACCGGGAATGCCGATTCAACCTCGATTGCCGCCCTCAATGAACCGGGGACCGTCATTCTGTTCGGCGCCGGTTCGGGTCGTTCAGTCGACTTCGGCGAACTTCCCGGCGCGCGCCTCTCCGTCGGCGGCTGGCTAGACAACGAGCGGCTGTTCAGCTGGGAAATCGCTGGCTTCCTGTTCGCTCGCGGCGGCTATTTGTTTCAAGCTTCCTCACCCGGCGGGGCCGGTCCGGTCGTTTCGATTCCGTTCAACTCGACCCAGCCTTTTATGCTGAATCCAGCCGGGGAATCGAGTTTGAACGCGGGCAATGCGCCTCACAATGCAACGGCGGGGTTCAGTTCGATCCTGTGGGGCGGCGAACTGAATCAACTGGTGGACCTGTTAAGCAATGAGCGTTGCCGCTGGTCGGGTCTCTTTGGCTTTCGCTATCTCGATTTGAACGAAAGTCTGACCCTCTCGCGCACGTCGCTGGATACAGCCACCGGCGGCGGCTTCGCGGTCACGGATGGGTTTGCGGCGCGCAATCAGTTTTACGGCGGCCAGATCGGCCTGAGACTGGCCCTGAACTGGCGACGCTTCACCTTCGACACCGACGCCAAGATCGCCCTTGGCATCAACGCCCAAACGCAGAATATCTCTGGCACAACCACCGTCACCAACAACGCCTTCGGCATGAACAACGGCACAACCGGGGCGGGCCTATTCGCGCAGGCGAGTAACATCGGTCAGGTCAACCAGACAATTTTTGCGATTGCGCCCGAATTGCAATTCAAAATGGGCTTCGCCGTGTCTGAGCACTTTCGGCCCTACATTGGTTACAGCTGCCTGTGGCTAACCAATGCGATTCGGCCGGGGAATCAAATCGATCGCAACGTGAACCCAACGCAGCAACCGGTTTTGGTCCCACCCGGCGCACTGGTCGGTGACGCCTCGCCGCTGCCATCGTTTCGGCCCAGTGATTTTTGGGCACATGGCGTGCAGGTGGGAATGGAGTTTCGATATTGAGCGCCTGCCAGCTGCGCGAAACGGCCAAACGGGTCGCCCCGGCGGTTGAAGAATCGAACAGGTCGTGTCCGGCCCGGTCCCCAAATATTGCGAAATATTTCTGGCTTTTTCCCACCCCGCTCGGTTAGAATTACCCTGTTAAACAGTTTTATCTTGCAGACCATGCGTCGAATTCGGATTTGTCCGCATTCTACCTGATTCAAGGCTGATTGAGAGGGCTGCCATCTATGTTCGACTCCATCAAGATTTCGCGTCGTGAGGCATTGCAATTGTCGGCGGCGGGAGTCGTCGGCTATTCCATGTCCGGCTGGCTGGAGGTTGCGGCTCAGCAGGCTGCGAATAACCCGCAGCGGCGGCGGTCGTGCATCCTCTTATGGATGAACGGCGGGCCGAGCCAAATGGACACTTTCGATCTCAAACCAGGTCACGTCAACGGCGGCCCGTACCGGGAAACGCAGACCAATGTGCCGGGCATCCGCATCAGCGAGCATCTGCCGCGCGTGGCACGCCACATGGACAAGATGGCACTGATCCGGGCCATGAGCACCCGCGAAGGCGACCACGGTCGGGGGACGTTTTACCTGCGCACCGGCTATTTGCCGCAAGGTCCGATTCAGTATCCGACGCTTGGCTCGCTGGTTTCCAAGGAAATCGGCGCGACGGACCTTCCGTTGCCGAGTTTCGTCAGCATCGCTCCCTATCGGCTCTTCAACCAGGCGGCCTTCTCCTCTGGCTTCCTCGGTCCGCAATATGCCCCGTTGATGGTCGGCGAAGTCACCAACTTCGCGTTCAATCAACAGGGGGGCCAAAACAACTACGACCAGGCTCTCCAGGTTCAGGACATGCGGCCTCCCGAAGGCATCTCGGCCCGGCAATTCGACGCCCGGGTCAACATACTTCAAGACATGGAACGCGACTTCACCCAGCGCCATCAAGCCGTTGCGGCGCGAAGCCATCAGACCGCCTACGAACGCGCGGTTCGCCTGATGCGAACCTCGGCGCGCACGGCGTTTGACTTGACGGAAGAACCGGCCGCCCTTCGCCAGGCGTATGGCACGAACCTCTTCGGCCAGGGTTGCTTGCTGGCGCGCCGGCTGGTTGAACGCAACGTCCCCTTTGTCGAAGTGACGCTTGGCCCGATGCCAGGCAGCCCGATCGGCTGGGACACGCACGGTCAAAACTTCCAGAACGTGCAGCGCCTGAGCCAGATCCTCGACCCCGCGTGGGGCACGCTCATGGAAGACTTGCGCCAGCGCAACCTGCTCGAAACCACCACCATCGTCTGGATGGGCGAGTTCGGTCGCACGCCGCGCATCAATGGCGGCCAAGGGCGCGACCATTATCCGAACGCCTGGACCACGGTCCTTGCCGGCGGCGGCATCCGCGGCGGCACCGTCTACGGTCGCACCAGCCCAGATGGCACCACCGTTGAAGATCCGGGTCCGGTCTCCGTTCCCGATTTTCTCGCCACCTTGTTCGCCGCCCTGGGCATCGATCACACCAACCAAAATATGTCGAATGTCGGTCGGCCGATTCCCATCACGGAACGCGTCGCCCGGCCCATCCGCGAAGTGCTCGCGTGATGCGTGGTTCCAACACCCCATCAAAAACCCGCCGGTTGAGCCGCACCCGCGCCTCAGCTGGCGGGTTTTTCCATGATGGTCCGAGTGTTTTTTTCGTGGTGCGGGAAAACACCACCCTTTGGCAGGGCGAAGGGACTACTCCCCGATTGTTAGCCGCTGATTCGCCGCAACCTTCGCGCGGTTGATGCGCTGACCGCTCGGCAGCTTCACTTCCACATCGACGGCGACGACGTCGTTCAACCCGAAATGGCAATACGCCACCTGGCCGCTGGCGTAGCCGTAGCCCGTCGTCACTTCCTGGAAGCCAAGGAGCGTCTTCGTGCCCGTGCGATAGATTCTGACTTGAGCCCCGATGCCCATGCGGTTCATCTTCTTGCCCTGCACGAAGACGTCGAGCCAGTTTCTTTTGGCCGATTGATTGTGCAAAAGCCGGCAATGGTTGCCCTGGAACCAGTTGACGAGGAAAAGGTCGATGCGACCGTCGTTGTCGAAATCGAGCGTTGGGCCGGCGGGAAAGTAGACCATTTTGCCGCCGGATCCCGCAGGTTCGCTGCCCTCACCTGCGGGCTTCACGGGGAACAAAGGTGCGAAACGCGGCAAGCCATTTTTCACGCCGAGATTGCGATAAATGAGCGGCGTGATGTTCCCCTTGTCGTCCATCCAGGCGGCCGACGTATAGATATCGGGCAAGCCGTCGTTGTCGAAATCCTGCACCTCGACATGCGGGCAGCGAATTGGCACGGTATCGCCCAGGCCCACCTCCTTGGTCACATCGCGAAACTGCGGAATGCCGTTTTTCAAACCATCGTTGATGAAAACTCTGTTGCGCGCCTGCGTGCAATGGATGGTGAGCACAAGATCGAGCCGGCCGTCATTGTTGAGATCGGCAAATGCGGCGCCGCAGGGCCAATCCTCGCGATTGAGAGGCTTCCAACCGAGCACGTCCTTCAACTCGACGGCTTCGCGATAGGTGGTCTTCCCATTCTTGATCTGACTTAAAAACAAACGATTCGAGTGCGCGACGAAAAAGTCGGGGCGACCGTCGCCATTCAGGTCCGCAACCGCCAAACCAAGGCCGTGGATATCCTCGGGAAGACCGGCCTCCCTGGTAACGTCCTTGAATTTCATGTCGCCAAGATTGCGAAAGAGCCGGCAGTTCGGTTTGGCGATGAAGCGGTCCTCGACGACGAAAAGATCGAGCAGGCCGTCGCCGTCGTAATCGAAAACGCCGATGTTGCGCGCGGTGCGCAGCGTCTTGGGACAGGCGCCGGACGACTCGGTCACGTCGGTGAACTTGCCCTTGTCGTTCTTGAAGAGTTGCGAGTAGCGAATTTGAGCCGACCGTTGCGGCTCGCCGGTCTTGTTGGTTTTGCCCTTGGTGTTGTTGGCGGCATAAAGATCGAGGTTACCGGAGTTACGCAGGTCCGCGAAGACGGCCCCGCTGGTTCGGCCAAAGTAGGAGACGACCGGCTGATCGACGACCGCGAATTTGCCATTGCCAAGGTTGCGGAAGAGGTAGTTGTGTACCGGTCCCTTGGCGGGTGTGTACTCCGCGTTGGGCCGATCGCAGAACCCGCCGACGTAGATGTCCACCTTGCCGTCGCCATCGAAATCGCCGACCGCGGCCCCGTGCCCCATGATGCCGGCGAGCGGCTTGTGGAGGCCGGATTGTTTGGTGATGTCGCGGAAGATGATGCCGCTCGACTGAGCCAGCCCGGTCTCGGCATCAACGCCTAACAGGCATGCCAGCGAAAATGTTGCCAGAATTCTCATGACAGATTTCCTTGAGTATCGATGCCGACGTTTAAGGGTTATTTAGCGGCGCGCGGCTGAATTCCGATAAATCCACATTGCTGGCACTTACATGCTCGACACGATTCCAACGATGGGATAACTACCTCTTCACCGAATTTCTCAGACTCGCGAAACCAGCAATGCTGATAGCTTAAGAGTGCCCAAAACAATAAAAGTAGGTCAGGCTTTCCAGCCTGACGGTCAGGCTGGAAAGCCAACCTACTTCATTTCTTTAGACCCTTTAAGGCGAAAACGGACCACGCTGACGACCGCGTCTCCGGCAAGTGCCAATATTTCTCCGAAATCCAGATCAAAGGTAAGGACGACGCGATTCTCGGCAATAGCCTTGGCGAAAATGTCAACGTCTGGAAACTTGTGCAGCCCTTGTTCGCGCAGATGAATTGCGTCATGGCCTTCGGTGCGCAACCAATCCACAATCCGTTGCGCTACACCCATGTCCGCAAGGAATCGCATCGGCAAGCCCTCACGCGCTGCGCACGCGCTCCTGTGTCAACCACGCCGCATATTGCAGGGCTTGCTCGATGTCGCCCCGTTCGAGGTCTGGGTAATCGGCGAGAATCTCGTCCGTGGCCGCACCGTGGGCGATTTGACCGACGATGAGCGAGACGGGAATCCGCATGCCGCGGATGCAGGCGCGACCGCCCATGATTTTCTGGTCAAAGGTGATGCGGTCGAACATGATTTGTGCCTCCGAATGAAGTCGCTGGCCAAGATCATTCTATCACGAAGGATCATCACGCCGCACCGACCGCCGAGTAGACTTTGCCCTTTACTTTCAACCATCTTGGTTCGCCGCTTTGCCGCAACCAAAACCACCCGGGACCTAAACACTCGGATTGGGTTTCGCCTTCGGATTCTCGGCAATCAACTTGCCGTCCGCCAGCGCCGCAACCGCTTGGCATTTCAACACCCTACAACGGCGCGCCGCCAAACGCAACCAAAAAACATAACATGCCACGCATGACGCTTTTCGCCGAGGTTGCTGTTTGGCAGCCGCTGCTGGGTTCGATCGTGATCGGGCTCGCCGTGTGGGCCGTGTGGCGTGAACTGGAGGTCCGGCTCGTTCTGTTCACCGCCGCACTCGCACTGGGCGCGATCGCGCTCAACCCGCAGGCCATCGTGCGTGAATTCCTGGCGACGTTCACGAACGAGAAGTTCATCATCCCCCTTTGCTGCGGCATGGGCTTCGCGCGCGTGCTCACTCACACCGGGTGCGATCAACATTTGGTGCATCTGCTGGTAAGGCCGTTGACCTACGTGCGGTTCTTGCTGATTCCGGGCACGGTCATCGTCGGCTTCCTGGTCAACATGCCGATCGTCAGCCAGACGAGCACGGCGGTGACGATCGGCTTCGTTGTGATTCCGCTGTTGCGCGCCGCCCGATTGTCTCCGGTGACGATTGGCTCCGCGCTTTTGCTGGGCTGTTCCATCGGCGGTGAGTTGCTCAATCCCGGCGCGCCGGAGTTATTGACGACGATCACTGAAAGCCAAAAGGCCGCCAAGAGGCTTCCCGAATTGGGCCATGATCCATCTGCGTATGACAGCGCACGCTGCGTGCGGCGAATTGCGCCGTTAAACTTCATCGGCCTGACGGCCGCGACGCTCGTTTTCTGGTGGCTGGCGAGTCGATACGAGCGTCGATTGCCGCCGAGCGACAATGAGACGGATGCGTCCCCGGCCGAGGAGGCGTTCCAGGTCAACTGGTTCAAGGCCGCGGTGCCGTTGGTGCCGCTGGTTTTTCTTTACCTTTGCTCCTACCCATTCGAGTTATTGCATCTGGACGCCGCGTGGCTGGAATCCGGCGAACCAACGGGGCGCTATCAAACCCGGTTGATCGGTTTTGCGATGCTGCTCGGCGTCGTGGTCGCGGCATTGACGGCGCCGAGCAAACTCAAGGACACCGCCAGCGTTTTCTGCGAAGGGGCGGGCTACGGATTCGCGCACATCGTCTCGCTCATTGTGGCCGCGACTTGCTTCGGCACGGCGGTCAAGGAGATCGGTATCGCGGCGATAATCGGGCGGATCGTGCAAACCTGGCCCGGCCTGCTCATTCCCGGAGCGGGTTTCCTGTCACTTGGTTTCGCCGCCTTGTGTGGTTCGGGGATGGCGACCGCCCAGAGCCTGTTCGGATTCTTCGCCGAGCCGGCCTTGCGGGTGAACATGGACCCGACGCACGTCGGCGCCGTCGTGTCGCTGGCGGCCGCCGCCGGGCGCACGATGTCGCCGGTCTCCGCAGTTTGCGTGATGTGTGCCCGCATGACCGGGACGAAGCCGCTGGAATTGTCCAAACAAGTTGTCCTTCCGTTGCTGATTTCGGTTGCCATTATTGTTATCGTCGCGATGATAATAGTTCCCACCTTGTAACATCGACCGCGCTTGCGCGGGCCAAAGGCCCGCGGCTAAACGGAGAACCAAAAATGATCATCTTTGACGCACACCTCGATCTTGCCTGGAACGCCATCGACTGGAATCGCGACTTACGGAAAACTTGCGAGGAGATTCGCAAGTACGAGACGGAAGTCGGCATGACCGACAAGGGGCGTTGCTGCAACACGGTCTCGCTGCCCGACCTACGCCGAGGCAAGGTGATCATCGTGATCGCGACGCTACTGCCGCGCATCCTGCGCATCGGGGCGATGCCGGCGATCCAGCGATTTGCCCACATGGAGGCGGCCTTCGGTCACGCCTATGGGCAAATGGGCTACTACCACGGCATGTGCCAGCACGGCCACATGCGCTGGATCAAGGATTGGCCCGCACTCGATTCGCACATCAAAGAGTGGAAGGCGGACGAAGAATCCAAAACGCTCCCCATCGGTTTCATCCTCAGCATGGAAGGCGCCGACGCCATCCTGCGGCCCGACCAGGTCGAGGAGTGGTTCAACTATGGCCTGCGAATCGTCGGCCCCACGCACTACGGCGTCAGCCCGTACGGCCACGGCACGGCGACCGAAGGCGGCTTTTTCGAGCAAGGCCCGGCCCTGTTGCGCGAGATGGAGCGCGTCGGCATGATTCTCGACGTGACCCACCTGTCCGATCAATGCTTCGACGAAGCGTTCGATCTCTACCACGGTCCGATGCTTGCCAGCCATCACAACAACCGCACGCTGGTTCCCAATCAGCGCCAGCTCACTGATGAACAAACGAAACGATTGATCGAACGCGGCGCGGTTATTGGCCACGCACTGGACACATGGATGATGATCCCGAACTGGGTTCGTGGCGAAACGACGACGCCCGTGCCTCTGGAAAAGATTTGCGACCACATCGACCGCGTCTGTCAAATCGCCGGCAACGCCAGGCACGCCGCCATCGGCACCGACCTCGACGGCGGGTACGGGCGCGAGCAATCCCCGGCCGATCTCGACACCATCGCCGACTTGCAACGCATCCCCGGGTACCTGAAAAAACGCGGCTACTCGGAAGCCGACATCGAAGGCATCATGCACGGCAACTGGCTGCGGTTCTTCAAAGACGCCTGGACCAAAAAGTAAAATCCGCTTACGCCCGCAGCCGAAAGGCTGCGGGAATGAGGGAACCCTCATGGGCATGGATCAAAAGGTAATCTTCCCGTCAGAAAAAACGCCGCCCTGGCAGAAGCTGATCGACCTGCTGGCCGCTCGCGGTCTCCTGGTACAAATGCGCATGATCGACGCCGAACTCGCCTTCCCGGATGAGACCCCGCCGGAAACCTGGCGCGAGCTGCGCGTCGCGTCTTCAAGCGGCATGGTGACTCTGCGCCGCGAACCAGACGGCATCACGCTCGTGATCTGGGGCAATGCCGATTTACCCACCCGCCAAACCTGGAACGCCCTGGCCTGGGCCCTCGCTCATCTGACCGGCGGCCGTATCCGGACCGCGACGGCGGAGACGTCTGGCGATGAATTCGCGAGGGCCGCGGAAATGCCGGCCCGATGGTGACGATTTCATCAGGGGATCAGCCAGTCGTCTAACCGCAGTCCCGGAATGTTCTAGTAGTCAGCCGTGTTGTGTGTGACCAGGGTAAGGTTGTGGACCAGGGCGACGGAGGCAATCATCAGGTCGGCAGTAGGAACCTGAATTCCGCGCCTGAGCAAAGCACTGCGGATCTTGCCGAACTGCTCTGCGCACACCTTATCAAAATCAAGGATTGTCACATCGGCCAGCAGGTCGGTGATGCCAGCAAGAACGCGCGCGGGATTGGGTAGCTTGTAGGCGCCAGAAAACAACTCCGCCAGGACTACGCTTGAAACGGCGATTCCGCCCGAATACTGAATGAATCGATGGGCCAGGCCCGAAGGACGGCGCATGTGCGCCGAGCAAGTATCGGTGTCAAGAAGGTGAGTCATTCCATCTCCGGCGTGGGTCGGCGTTCCAATTTGCGGGCTTGATAAACTTCCTCCATGATGGCATCCCACTCCGGCTCATCGGCCAGTATTCCAGCACAGCGCCTTAGCTCACCCCAGGGTTGTTTGTTTTTAACGACCCGCACCTCAATCTCAACCTCCTTCCCGTCAAATTCAGGCGGCACGGCGATGGTCAGGGTGGGGCCGGTAACGTGCTGGGTGGTATGGATCGTCATGCGATTCCCCTTTCATCCTCATCGTATCGGCGCGAGCACCGGCGTTACAACCCCAGCACGTCGGTCATCGAATAGCGCCCCGGCCCCTTGGTGGCGAGGAACTTGGCCGCCTGCAAGGCGCCGCGCACATAGGCGTCGCGCGTGTGCCCCTTGTGGACCAGCTCCATCGTCTCGCCGAGCGTGCTGAACAGGATCGTGTGTTCGCCGACGTTGTCACCCGACCGGACCGCGTGCATGCCGATCTCGCGCGGGGTTCTTTCGCCGACCAGCCCCTCGCGGCCATGAACGACCTTCATCTCGCCCAGGGCGTCCTGAATGACTTTCGCGAAATGCAGCGCCGTGCCCGATGGGGAGTCTTTCTTGAAGCGATGATGCCGTTCGATGATCTCGATGTCGAAACCCTTGTCCTTGAGCGCCAACGCGGCCTCGTGGACGAGTTTGAAAAGCACATTGACGACCAGGCTCATGTTCGGCGCGAACAGGATGGCGGTGTGATGCGCGGCGGTCTCGATTTCGCGCGTCTGCGCCGGGGTGTGGCCCGTCGTGGCGACGACCAAGGGGATATGCCGTTCAACGCATGTCTTCAGAATGCCCATCGTTCCCTCGGGCATCGAAAAATCGATCACCGCGTCGGGGTGAACCTCCAGGGGGATCGTCGCCGTCACCGGCACGCCGAGCTTGCCAACGCCCGCCGCAACACCGATGTCCTGGCCCATTTCGGGATTGCCGGCATAATCCACTGCGGCGACGATTTGCAGATCGTGGTCCTCATGGGCGAGTTGCACGATGCGTTTCCCCATGCGGCCGCAGGCGCCGTTGACGCCGACTTTGGTTTTCATGGATGCCTCCGCGTGTAGCCGCGCGCCTCTGGCGCGCGCTCCCCGCGGGCCCAAAGCCCGCGGCTAAACTCAAGTATACACCTCGATCGCCTTGATGATCTCGTCCAGGTCGTTCGGCACCTGCACGGCGCGGTTGGCGTACGTGGCGCGCCGAACGCCTCGGTGGCCGAGCACGTCGTCGAAGGTCTTGCGATCGGCGCTGTGATAGGCGACCGTGGCGGTGGGATCTTTGAGCTGGTGGCCGGTCAGTATGCAAACGACCCGGTCGCTGGGCGCGATGACGCCTTCCTTGCGAAGCTTCTTGGCGCCGGCGACACTGGCGGCCGATGCCGGCTCACAGCCCAGACCCCCGGCGCCGACCTTCGCCTTGGCATCGAGAATCTCCTGATCGGTAACTTCTCTTACCGCGCCGCCGCAGCGATCCAGGGCCCGGAGCGCCTTGCTGAGGTTCACCGGATGATTGATCTCGATCGCGCTGGCGATGGTCGCGGCTCGAATCTTCTCCCCTGCCAGACTCTGATAGTATCCCTCGCTAACCTTCGTGTCCGGCCTGCCCGCGTTCCAGCGAAGTCCGAAGCGTTCGTAGAGCTGATGAAACGTGTTGGCCCCGGCGGCGTTGATGACCGCCAGGCGCGGCGGGCGCTTGATTAGACCCAGCTCGACCAGCTCCATGAACGCCTTGCCGAACGAGCTGACGTTGCCCAGGTTTCCGCCAGGCACGACGATCCAGTCGGGCACCTCCCAGCGCAGCGCCTCCAGGATGCGAAACATGATCGTCTTCTGGCCTTCCAGACGAAATGGGTTGACGCTGTTGACCAGGTAGATGCCGAGCTTCTTGGAGACTTGCTGGACGCGCTGCATGGCGTCGTCGAAATCGCCAGCAATTTGCACGGTGAGGGCCCCGTGGTCGAGCGATTGCGCCAGCTTGCCATAGGCGATCTTTCCCGAGCCGATGAAGATGACCGCGCGCATGAGCCCGGTGGCCGAGCAGAAAACCGCCAGCGAAGCACTGGTGTTGCCCGTGGAAGCGCAGGCGGCGCGCGTGGCGCCAACCATGCGGGCGTGCGTAAAGGCCGCGGTCATGCCGTTGTCCTTGAAGCTGCCCGAAGGGTTCATGCCTTCGTACTGCAAAAACAGGCAGCCGGCGTTGATGCCCGTAAACTTGGCGACGGCGTCGGCCTGTTGCAAGATCGTCTGCCCTTCACCGATCGTCATGATCTTGTCCGGCGGCGCGAAGGGCAACAACTCGCGAAATCGCCACACGCCGCTGAAGGAAAGGGGATTCAACCGCTCGGCCCATTTGTTCTCGAAATAGGTGAGGGACCTGGGAGGCTGCAGACGGTTCCAGTCGTAGGCGACATCGAGCAGGCCGCCGCACTTGGGACACGCGAACGCGGTCTCCTCGATGGCCGCGGCGCCATCGCAGTGCGGGTGGATGCAGCGCTGAAAGACCGCGTCGGCGCTCAAGATCGTGCCCTCTCGGTGCGGCCCATGGCGAGCGGCGGGGGTTGTCCCCGTCGTGGGAACCGCCGGGATGAAGGCGGCGGCTCCCAGATAGGTTTATGGTTTTTTGCAAAGTGGGACATCGCGCAAGCCAGTGAGGCGCACGTCAATAATCCTTGAACGAAATCCACAGGCAAGAAAGGCCCAGGAAAAACGCGATCCACAGGCTGGACACGAGCAGCGCCTCCCACCAGTTGCGGTCGGTCGGGCTCAACTTCCTCATGTCGGTCAGGTTGCCGGTCATGAAATCGGTGTAAACGATCATGTCGTTGAGCATGTTCAGGTCTTCGGTGCGCGGCAGGATCGCATTGCCCGCGCGAAGGCTGCGCGCCCAATAACCATCGCCCCAGCGTTGATCGTCCGGTATGGGATTTCGGCCCTTGTCGGAACTTTCCTCGACAATGCGAAGCGTATCAAACTGCGTGTGAGCGGCCCCAACCGCGAAGACGACCACCCAGGCCCCGAGCGTCAGGAGGATTGAGGTAACCGTACTGCGCGTTACGACGCCAATCAGCGTCGAGAAAGAATAGAGAATGGCGAAGAAGAAAGTCGTCGTCACCACCAGGAGGAGCAACCCGTTCGGCCACACGCCGGTGCGGATTCCCAGGGCAAGCCAGACCCCCAGCAGAGCGTAGGCCGTGCACAAGAAAATGAAGGTAAGCCCGCCAATGTATTTGTAAACGAGCAGCAGCGACCGGTGAATCGGCCTGGCCAGCAGCAAATCGATGGTGCCCTTGCGTAACATGTTCGGAAAGAAGAACGACGTGATAATGACGCCAATCAATACCGTGCCCCAGGATCCGAAGCCGAGCACAAGCTTGGCGAACACGAAAAGTTGCATGGCCAGGGGCGCCGTGGCGCTCTCGGGAAAAGTCCACGCGCCGAAAAACAGAGTCGTTCGCGTCGGCCAGACGCGGTGCATTTGCGAGGTCCCTTGAATGACCACACGATAGCGCGGCGTGAACTGATTCGCGCCCTCCGCCAGGGGTTCAACCGTAACGACGTGGAGATAGCCAAGGTCCTCGGCATCCGCGAAGATGCTTTTAAGATCGGCAACGGCGTCACGCTTTTCCAGGGCCGGATTGGCCCGCATGGCCGCCACCGCATTCGGCTCGGCCACCGTGAGCTCGTATTTGCTTTCCGGAGCATCGGGCTCGCCGCCAAGCAGTTCCACTTTTTCAAGCCGGAATCGAACCATGATATCCATGGCGCTGTCCAGCGCTTCCTTGGTCAGTTTCTTCGGTTTGCGCATATTGATCGCGGCCAAGAACATGGGACCCCGATGAGCGTCGAAGAAAAACTGCTTCATCGCGGTGTCGGCGGGCGCCGGCTCAAACGAACACGAAGCCACAACCAGGATAATCACGGTGGCCAGGGCAAACATGACATACAGCACCGTGCTGTCCAGGGCTTCACGCAACGAATCCTTCAAGATGGCGAGATATTTCATGGCTTGCGGTCCTCATCGATCGGTTGCACGACCATGATTTCTTCGGTTTGCTCGCGTCGCGGTCGTTTCGGGCGTTTCCCGGCATCCTCGTCGTGCGTCTCAATGAACAGGTCTTCCAGCGTTTGCCGTTTTTCGACCAGATGGCGCAGGTTCAACCCGCGCGTGCGAAGCAGGTCAATGACCGGGTCAATGCCCTGACCGTCGGTCAAATGGACTTCCCAGCGCTCCTCCCGCGGGTTGATGTCGTAGCCGAGCGTGCGAATTTCATCCATCGGCATGGTCTGGCCCGGCGCCAGGCCGATCAGGAATCGGCCCTTTTGTTTGGTGAGCGAATTGATGTCCCCCTCGCGAATCATCTTGCCCTTGCGCAAGATCGCGACGCGATCGCAGATCAATTCCACTTCGCCCAGAAGATGCGAGTTCAAAAAAATCGTGGTGCCACGTTTCTTGAGCTGCAACAAAAGTTCACGAATATCGCGCCGGCCCACGGGATCGACGCCGTCGGTCGGCTCGTCGAGGAAAATGACATCGGGCGTGTGCATCAGCGCCTGGGCGATGCCGAGGCGTTGCTTCATGCCCTTGGAATAGGTGCGTATCTTGTAGTCCATGCGATCGGCAATGCCGACCTGTTCGAGCATCTCGGGAATGCGTTTTTTTCGCTCCGCGCCGGACATGCCAAGCAGTTGGCCGAAGAAATCCAGCAGGCTGTAACCGGTGTGATAGTCGGGAAAGCGATGATCTTCCGGCAGGTAACCGACGCGTGCTCGAACGTACGGCGTGCCAGCGGGTTCGCCCAGGAGAAAGGCCTTGCCTTCCCAGCCGCGTGTGATGCCGAGCATGATTTTGACGAGCGTCGTCTTGCCGGCGCCATTTTGGCCCAAAAGGCCGTAGATTTCGCCCTCCTTGACGGTCAGCGTCACGCCGGCGAGGGCTTCGATCTTGCGATAGCGTTTCTTCAGGTCAACAATTTCCAGGACGGGCACGAGTCAACCTCCGATCGCGATTGGGGGTTTTCCTATTGTATTATTCCAGGACAAACGGCGACTCTGCCTGCAAATTTCCAATGCGCACCGCACGCTTGCCTTCAAGCACGTCCAGCAGGTTTGGCAACACGAATCCCCGGCGCCAGCCAGTCAAAAGAAGATTCGTCTCCGAAGGCGAAACATTTTGCATCCGCGCGCGCACCAGGTCTTTCAGGTCGCCAACGGTCGCCGTCAGACTGACGGCAAGCTTTTCGCGGGCACAAAAGTCGTTGAGGATCGCACCCAGAAGATTCACCACGACGGCGACCTGCGGGCGATCTTGATCGCGCTCCATGATCCGCGGCAGTTGTTCCGGCGCCAACGTGCGAGCGTGCTCGATCGCGTCCCACATCGGCTGCACGAACCGCTTGGCCATGCCGCGGGTTGCCTGAATTTCCTGCGGCGACTTTGGATTGCGGCGTGCCAATTCCACCAGCAAATCATCGCGGACGAGCACGCGCGCGGGGCGATTCATCTGGGCGGCGATGGCCTCGCGCGCGAGGAACATCTCGCGCACCAGCGCCAGCCGGCGGCGATCGAGCGTGCCCGTGCCTTTGATTTTTCGCCACTTGTCGAGTGCCGCCCGTTCTCTGGTTAGCTCGGGCAGCGCCAGGGCGGAAAAACGCGCGAACTCCTGCGCCGCCCATTCGCGCCGGCCCAGCTCGGTCAAGCGAAGGTCGAGCCGGTGCCAGATTGGCAGAAGGTAGCGCACATCGTCAAAAGCATAGTTGAGTTGGGCGGGTGACAAAGGACGATGACGCCATTCGGTCAGCGTCTCCTTCTTTGACAACTGTTTGCCGACCATCTGAAAAACAAGCGGGCCATGCCCCAGCGGAAAAGCAAGCCCGACCAGACCGGCGGCGATTTGCAGGTCAAACCAATGCTTCGGCGCGATGCCGCTATAGCGCCGGCACAGGCGCATTTCTTCGCGCCCGGCGTGGACCACCACTGTGCGGGACGGATCGACGAGCAACTTCCAGAAAGCATCGAGCGGCCCGGAACTCAATGGGTCGATCAGAAATAGCGCATCAGAAGTCGCGATTTGAATCAGGCAAAGTTCCGGTTCATAGGTGTCTTCACCCACGAACTCCGTGTCGAGGCCAACGACCGCTGCCTTTTCAAGATGGGCGCAGCACTCCGCCAGTGCGGAGGGGTCGGCCACGACGGTTTCCTCAAGAGGATTCATGCAAACTTGGCCAAAGAAAAATGGTCGGCACGGCGTTGAGACTATTCTAGCCGCCAAAACAAAATCACCAAGTCGGCGGAGCGGCGTTGACTTATGGATTCGCCCCACGCCCCTCACAAACGCTCCACCCACCATCGATCGGCAACACGACGCCGGTGATGAAGCGCGCCGCATCGCTGCACAGGAACACGGCGGCGTCGGCGCAATCCTCGGGCGTGCCGGGCCCTGGACCAAGAGGCTGCTTCGATTCAAGAAAAGCACGAATGGCCGGATCGCCGATTGCCCGGGCCGCCATCGGCGTGTCGATCAAACCGGGCGCGAGCACGTTGATGCGTATCCTGTCGGCGGCATAACGCGCCGCCGCCTGGCGGCTCAACGCGATAATCCCCCCCTTGCTCGCCGCGTAGGCAACCGTATCGAAGTGGCGTGGCGCCGGGGAGAATGCCAGAACGCTCGACATATTCAGGATCGCGCCCCCCGTTTCTTGCTTGAGGAAGTGCCGGACGGCGGCGCGGTTGGTGAGGAAGACGCCCTTGAGATTCGCGTCGAGGGTTCCTTGCCAGCCGAGGTCGGTGCATTCGTGGAGAGGGCCATCGCCGTGTTTGCGCCCACTGCTGCCGGCGACATGAAAAAGCACGTCGAGACCACCGAGGTTGGTGATCGCTTCCGCAAAGATGTTCTCGACCTGCGTTTCGGAGGTCACGTCGCAGGCGAGAAAATTAAGCCCGTCGTCCAAGGGCGGCGCGGTCAAGCCTGCGACGACCACCCGGGCGCCCTCGTCGAGGAAACGGCGCGCCGCGGCTAGACCGATGCCGCTGGTGCCGCCGACGATGAGGCAACGTCTATTTTCCAGGCGAATGGACATTGCCCAGTCCTTCTGGGTTTAGCGCTCACCTGACGCCGCGCGGGCGCCAAACGAATCACCGTTATCCCTGCCGCCCGTACAGCGGCGCGACCCTCTTCGCGTATTGGGCATAGAAATATTCCAGTTGCTCCTCCACGCTGCGGCTGCCGACGAACTGGTGGCTCGGCAAGAACACCGGCTCGATCCCGCGCTCCATTAGACGCTGGGCAACTTCGCACCGGAGCATATTCATCACCAGCGCGCCGCCGACCGTGCTGAAAGGGCCAGTGCGGCGCGATCCCGCGGGTTCGCCGCGCTCACCCGGGGGCTTCGAGGGCGCGTCAATCGTAAGGAGCGAGTCGCCAATCGGCGCGCCGTTGTCGAGCACGACGTCGGCAATATCCAGCAGCTTCTTGCCCGAGGGGTGCGCCGGTTCCGCTTGCTCGCAGTGGGCCCTACTTAACAAAGCGATCACGCCCAGGCCCCGCTGCTTCGCCCCTTCGGCCATCTCAATGATGACCTCGCGAATGCCGCTCGTGGAAACCACAATCAAGACGTCCTTGGGACCGAACGCAAAATTGCGCAGGATTTGCTCGGCATAGCCGAGCGTTTTTTCCAGGTGCAGGCTTTGCCTCAGGCCATTGGGGCCGACGATCAAATTGTGAAAAGTCAGCCCCAGTTCCACGATGGTATGCCAGCCGACGAAGCAGCCTTGCCGGGGCGTCATCTCCTCGCACATCATTCGGCTATGTCCGCAGCCAAAGAGATGCACCAACCCGTCGGCGGCGATGGCGTCCGTGCAAAGTGCTGCCGCCCGGTCAAGGGCATCGCGCTGTCCGTCCAAAAGCGCTGGCAGACGCGCCGTCGCTTCTTGAAAGTATCGTTCGGCAGCGGCAAGCGGCGTGGTTGACATCGGTGTGCTATCGTGGAAAATGAATCGTAGAATACCGTTCAGTCTACCAAACCGATGCGAAGTGGAAATACGCCATGGAAGAACTGATCGGCGAAATCGTCGTCGTTGACTTGCGCAGCGCGTTCGTTTGTCTGGGCAAGTTGACGCAAGTTACGCCTGAATGCCTGGAACTTCGCAACGCCGACCTGCACGATCTGCGCGACACGGAAACCTCACGCGAGAACTACGTCGCCGACTCCGCCGCGACCGGCATCAAGCGCAACCGCAAGAAACTCTGGCTCATGCGCGATGACATCGTGGCAATCGCAAAACTCGCCGATGTGGTGCAAGGGTAGGAGGCACGAAACAATCAGGCAAACATCAGCCGCCCCTTCGGCCTGGGAATGGCCCGGCCCAACTCCTTCGCCGTCTCGATCCATTCCGCCATGACCACTTCCACATTGCGTAGCGCGGCCTTATAGGTTTTCCCATCCGCGGCGCATCCAGGCAGTTCCGGAACCTCCGCGACAAAGGCGCCGTCGTCATCGCTCCAATAAATAATGACCTCGTATTTAATCATCGGCGGAACTCCCCATCTGATACTTGAGTATCAAATTGCGAACTTGCTTGACCTGGTAAGGTTTTGCTTTGGAACCTTTCGGCTGCAAGTTCAAGATTTCCTCAACCCCTTCTTTGCTGA
The DNA here is from genome assembly GCA_016191165.1 of Planctomycetota bacterium. GTDB lineage: Bacteria > Planctomycetota > Planctomycetia > Gemmatales > Gemmataceae > SIAQ01. Next base: position 347 of record JACPPF010000122.1, on the reverse strand, counting down.
AGATGTAATGGTCCCCGTTTATTCGTTCCACAAATTCAAGCCCCTTGAGAAAACTTCGTAAATCTCCAAAAGATATGTTCTTGTCAGCAGATCCGCCGAGGATCCTCTCCATCATTTTCTCATGTCTGCTCATAGGTTGGGCTTGCTCCACCAGACGTTCATTATCCCTGACCTGAGAAAACGGGCAAGAGTGAAATGCGTTCACGGAGGCTATTGCGAAGTTCGCGGTCCCGCTCTTTTTCCTAACGGCAGCGGTGTCGGCAAATGCGGTTCCCCCAGCGATCACGTAGTTTTAAGCGGATTGATGCGGCGAAATTTTTTCCCCTCGATTTTTCGACCAGCCTCCG
>JACPPF010000121.1 GCA_016191165.1 Planctomycetota bacterium | reverse complement strand
GGTTCCAGCCAGCCAAAAGGAAGTGATCCACCGCCGCAAGGTGATGCGAGCTGCACGCTCGACAAAGAAACGCCCGGGGTTATTGCGAAAACTCGAAAAACGGTACGCAGCGTCACCCCATCAATAAAGCGGGTGGTTGTCAGTTAAAGCGGTCTGGGCCTCCCCACTGACGCCGTTCATGCACGATTTGAACGCGTCGGCGCTGACTTGTTTCCACGTCTTTCCTGCGTCGCTCGACCGGAGATGGACGTTTTTGAGATCAAGTCCGGTCATGTCGTAGCCGGGCGCCCCTCTGGGGGGCCAGTTGAGTTTCTCCTGGACGTCCTTCGGGGCCTGCGGGCGTCCTTTGATCGGACCAGTCGCCTGAGTGAAACAGGTCATCAGGTCGCCGTTCGGCATGATCCAGGCGCCAACCCAGCTCGTGAATCCCGGTTTCTGCGGCGAGTGGTAGATGGTCGTGCGGGCGTGTTCGGCCGCCGTGAAGGTTCGGCCCTGCTTCGCTTCAACCAACGTTGCCTTCAACATGGAGACAACAAGCAGGCCAACAAGAAAAGGGACGGTCTTCATTCGGCTGTCTCCCAAAGTATCGGCGCTCGCTTTCCTCGACCGACTGTTGATTGTATACTCCGCGATTGAGAAAAGGCACATTCGTATAGCCGCAATACCGTTCGTCGAAGAGCGCTTGACCAGCCCCCAGCGCAAGCTGGGGGATATGCGAGGCTGCCAAGCCCCCCCAACGCTTGCGCGTGCGGCTGGTATCGCTCCGCTTTACGAACGGTATTGCGGCCAAACGTGTCCAACCCTCGCGCGAGTGGTATAACAAGAAGGCGGTCGAAACGACCCGTTGCATTTTTGCATTCGGAATTGGCCTACATCAAGAGGCAACCAATGAACCGCATGGCGATCGTTGCCGGACTTGTGTTTGTTCTTTCAATCGCCAATCCAGGCGTTCCTGCGGCCGGGCAGGATGTAACCGTCACGACAGCGCGGCGCGTGCATCCCGTGCTGATTCGCAACGAGGCCGGCGCCTTGCTGCAAATTGTCGTCGATGTGCAACGCGACACGGATTTGCGCCTGCAGGCGATGCACTTTGCGCTCGACGGGACCGACGATGTGAGCGACCTGGAGTCGCTGGGCCTGTTCTCGACCGGCGCCAGGCAGGACTTCGCGACGACCACTCCTTTCGGCAAACCGACCGGCGCGGCGAAGACGTTCGCCCTGCGTGGCGATCTCCCGTTGCGGCCTGGGAAGAACGTCTTCTGGCTGTCGTGTCGGCTAAAACCTACCGCGAACCTTTCGCACAGGGTAAGGGCGGTGTGCACCTCGATCGAAACCGCCGCCGGCAAGGTTCCCGCGAAGGAACTGACGCCGGCGATCCGTCAACGTATCGGCGTCGCGTTGCGCAAGCACCAAGACGATGGCGTCCATACCTATCGCATCCCCGCGCTGACCACGACGCCCAAGGGCACCTTGCTGTGCGTGTACGACATGCGGCGGCGAAAGGGGCGCGACCTTCAAGAGGACATCGACATCGGCCTGAGCCGTAGCACGGATGGCGGGAGGACGTGGGAACCGGCCCGCGTCATCATGGACATGGGGAAATACGGCGGACTTCCTGAAGAGCAGAACGGGTGCAGCGATCCCGGTATCATCGTCGATCGCAAGACCGGCGCGATTTTTTGCTTCGCCGTCTGGATGCACGGCAATCCCGGCAAGCACCAGTGGACCGGAGACGGCTCGGCGCCGGGGTACGAAATCGGCAAGGCCGCGCAGATTCTCATGGTCACCTCGAACGACGACGGGCGCACCTGGACGAAGCCGGTCAACCTGACTCGCAAGCTGAAGCCGGCCGCGTGGTGGCTCTTCGCGCCGTCGCCGCAGCAGGGAATCCACCTCGCCGACGGCACGCTCGTCATGCCCGTGCAAGGGCGTGACGCAAAGGGCGTTGAATTCTCCACGATCATGACGAGCGGCGATCACGGCGCCACCTGGACCGTGGGCACGCCGGCGTACCGCGGCGGCAGCGAATGCCAGGCCGTGCAACTCGGCGATGGCTCCCTCATGCTCAACATGCGCAACGAGCGCGAACGCTTTCGTGCCGTGTTCGTGACCAGGGACCTGGGGAAAAGCTGGCAGCCCCACGCCACCAATCGCAAAACGCTGATTGAGCCCAACTGCAACGGCAGCCTCCTCCGCGTGGACTACGTGGAAGCCGGCGCAAAGAAGCACCTGCTCCTTTTCTCGAATCCGCATACGCAAAAGGGACGCACGCATCAAACGATCCAGGTGAGCTTCGACGACGGCCGCACCTGGCCAACCTCCCACCATTTGCTGCTCGACGAGGGCCGCGGCGCCGGCTACCCCAGCCTCACGCGCGTCGACGAACGCCATATCGGCATCGTGTATGAGGGCAGCCAGGCGCATCTTGTGTTCGAGAGGATCCCGCTGACCGAATTGCTCAGGTCCCCAGCCCAGTCGGCCGTGCCGGGGCTTTTGAAACGCGAAGTCTCGCGGGAGGGTATCGCCTACCTGCAAAAGCTCCGCAAGCGCACGCCGTTCGGGACCAACGACTTCAATCTGAAGGCGTTGCGCGCGGGCATGGGGTCGCGGCGCCTGCCCACCGTCAAGGGGGTCAAGCTCATCAAGGTGAAGATCGGCACGATGAATGGTGAATGGCTTCTGGCGCCTGGCGCCGACCCCGATGTGCGCCTGCTGTATCTGCACGGCGGCGGTTTCGTTTCGGGGTCCGGCGGATACTATCTCGCCCAGGCGGCACACGTCTCGGCGGCGGCCAAGTGTGCGGTCCTCCTGCCTGACTATCGACTGGCGCCGGAGCACCGCTTCCCCGCCGGTCTCGACGATTGTGTCCTCGCCCACCAATGGATGGTCGCGAATGGGCCGGCCGGGCCCAAACCGGCCCGGGCCACCTTCGTCGCCGGCGATTCGGCGGGCGGTAACTTGACCCTGGCAACCCTATTGGCGTTGCGCGATCGCAAGATGAAACTGCCCGCGGGTGGCATCGCCATTTCACCGACCACCGACCTGACCCTGGCAAGTGAATCCCTGAAGACCGTTTACGATCCCATCCTCAGCGCGAAAACCATGCCCGTATTCCGCGATCTTTATCTGGGCAAGACCGATCCCCGCAATCCGCTGGCCTCGCCCGTGTTTGGCAACTATCGCGGACTTCCGCCGCTGTTGATCCAGGCCGGCGAACATGAGATGCTTCGCGATGACAGCATCCGCGTGGCCAGGAAAGCTCGGGCGAACGGCATCGCCGTGACGCTCGAAATCTGGCCCGGCATGTTCCACGTGTTCCAATCTCACGAACCGCTGCTCCCGGAAGCCCGGGAGGCCATCAATCATATTGCCGAGTTCATGCGCTCGTCGCTGCCGCGGAAGTAGATTGCCGCGACCGGAAAGTTGCCTCGCTCGCGCTTGCCGAGCAACGATCGGAGCCATGCTTCGTCCGTTCGATTCCACGCCCGTCCGCAAACTTGGCAAACCTCAAATACCCTCCCTCTGGGAAAACCTACTTGACAAGGCGCAGGTTCAATAGTTAAATACTTAACGATTGAATCTCCGCGGACCGCAGGGGTTGTTTCGATGCCTGTTCAAGACAATTCAGCCGCGCCGGTCTTGCGCGACGATTTTCCCGAATCCGCGTCCCGCGCGGCCATGGTGGCTGTGCTGCGAGGTTACGGGACGCTCCAGCGGTTGATGGAGCCGTACTTTGCCGGCTTCGACCTGACGCCGCCGCAGTTTCAGCTTTTGACCATCGCCAACCGGTTTGGCGACGCGCCACCCACCCAGCGGCGGCTGGCGCGTGAGTTGTACGTGTCGTTTCCCAACGTCACCTTGCTCCTCAAACGCCTGGAGCGCAAAGGACTCGTCGAGCGTCGCGGCAACCCCGCGGATCGGCGTGAAAAGTATGTCCAGCTTACCGCGAGCGGGCGAAGGTTGTTGAAGCGTATCTGGCTGGTCCATCAGCAGCAGATGGACCTGGTGATGAAAGGGTTGACCGTGCCCGAACGCAAAGAATTGGCCAAGCTCTTGAGCAAAATGACCGCTGCCCATCGCCGCGTCGATTGAGGCGGGCCGTGTTAGCCTGGCCGAGGATTGGATTCCTGCCTTTCAACGTCTTCGCACGGTGCGACGAACTCTTGAGGGAGCCGACATCGAGTTTGTTTCTCGCCAAGACGCAAAGGGCGCAAAGAAAGAAAAGGGAACGAAGAGACGAGGAGCGCCAACCGAGTGGGGATGATTCCAGGTGGTCACTATCTTGAATTCTTTTGCGCCCTTGGCGCCTTTGCGAGACCTCGAGTTCGGCGCTCTTGGTTACCCGCCCGGTTGCGGCGCGGCCGCGTTAGGAGACCTACCATGAGGAATTCCTGTGTCATCGTCACGCTGGTTCTGCTGGGTTGCGGCGCGGGGCCCCTTCGTGCGGCCACCTTGCGAGTGCCCGGGGATTTCAAGACCATTCAGGCCGCCATCGACGCCGCGAAACCTGGGGACACCGTGCTGGTAGGCGCCGGCGTCTACCGCGAGCAGATTCGTCTCAAGGAGCACGTGACGCTCAGGAGCGCCGGCGATGACACGCCCGCCAAGCGCGGACTCAAACGTGCCGAGGTTACGATTATCGCACACGCCGGCGTCAACGCCAAGGGGCCGGCCGTCATCATGGCCGAGGGGTCCGTTCTCGACGGCTTCCGTGTCACCCGCGCCGGTGTGTTCGATCAAAAGGACTACGATTTCCATTACGCAACCAGCGGCGAACTGCTCCCCGATGAACGCGGCGCTGTCGGCGTCAAGGGCGCCGTCCCCGCGGTCGGCGTGCCCGGCGTCACCGCAACCGTGCGGCACTGCATCGTCCACGACAACGGCCACGCCGGCATCGGCTGCTCGGGCAAGGGAAATAACTCACGCATCTACAAAAACGTCGTCTATCGCAACATGGGCGGCGGCATCGGCATCGCCGACGGCGCCACGCCCACCATCGAGGCCAACGTCTGCTTCAACAACCTCCGCGGCGGCATTGGCAATCGCAACTCCAAGGCCACCATCCTCAACAACGAATCCTTCGACAACGTCCGCGCCGGCATCGGGATCCGCGAAGGCGCCACCCCCATCGTCCGAGGCAACAAGTGCTACAACAACCGCCGCGCCGGCATCGGCGTCCGCATGAAAGGAACCAATCCGATCATCGAAGACAACGATTGCCACGGCAACGAGATGGCGGGCATCGGCAGTCGCGACGGCGCCGCCCCGGTCATCCGCAACAATCGCTGTTACAAGAACCAGATGGCAGGCATCGGTTCGCGCGACGGCGCCAGGGGCATCATCGAATCGAACGATTGCCACGAAAACGAGATGGCAGGCATCGGCGCGCGCCATGACGCCGCCCCCACCATCCGCTTCAACAAATGCTACAAGAACAAGATGGCAGGCATCGGCGCGCGCGATGGAGCGAAACCGATCATCGAAAGCAATGAATGTTACCAGAACGAAATGGCCGGGATCGGCGCACGCGATGGGGCCGCCCCGACCCTACTCGGCAACCGCTGCTACAAAAACGAAATGGCCGGCATTGGCAGCCGACTCGGCGCCAGGGCGCTCATCGTCGATAACGACTGCTACGAAAACAAGCTCGCCGGCATTGGTTCGCGCGAGGGGGCGATGCCGATCATCCAGGGCAACCGCTGCTTCAAGAACGAATTCGCGGGCATTGGCTCCCGCGACGGGGCCTTCTGCTTGATCGAAGGCAACGAATGCAAGGAAAACAAGGCCGCCGGCATTGGCGCACGCCACAAGGCAGTCGTCATCCTGCTGCACAACAAATGCCTGGAAAACCGCCTGGTTGCCGTCGGCCTCAGGCATGGTTCGTTCGCCTACCTCTTTGGCAACGAGCTCCGCCGCGCCGGCGGCATGCCGCCGCTCATCGCCGTCCGGGAAGGCTCCTCCGCCCTCATCGCCGGCAACACGATCCACGGTGGCGGAGTCGCCGCGATCCTGGTCGATGGAACCGCACGCATCCGTGGCAACCGGATGCAAGGCAGCGGCAAGAGCGGCTCGGCCGTCTGGGGCTGGGGCAAGGCCGATCTCACCGTCATTGCCAATCAAGTCGATGGCTACCGCAACCTTCTCAACAGCACCGGTTGCAAGGTCACCGTCACCGACAACATCATCCGCAACTTTCAGGGCACCGCCATCACGATCAAGAAACCCATCGGCAACGCACTTGTCGCCGGCAACATCGCGATCTCCAAGAATCCGCGCGACAAGGCCGTCTCCCTGGACGGCGTTCAGAGGCCTCTCAAGGAAAACGCTCTGCGCGCACCTGGCGGCAAGGAAGACCTTCGCACTGCCGACGAGCTGTTCTGGGCCGGCCTGAAGAAGAAGGCCAAGATCGAAATCCCTCAACGCACCGGTGAGCAGACGATTCAGGATGGCGCGTGGAAGCTCGTCGTCAACCACGGCAAGACGACGACATACAAGCTGTATCACCTGACCTTCGACCCGCAGGCGAAGAAGGACCTGGCCACGCGGATGGATAACCACGTCTTCCGCCTGCGCGGCCGACTGGAGCGCCAGGAGGCGGTCGAATATAAGGCGCGGATGAGCAAGGAAGCCGCGGGCAAGTGAGCTTGCCTACTACCACCATGCGACGCTCACCGCGACCTGGGCAATGCCCATCCACCTACGCCAGAATTTCGTCAACCACGCGCGCCGGTTCCACGCCGGTCAGACGCATGTCCAGCCCCTGATGGCGATAGGTCAAACGGGCGTGATCGATCCCCAGCGTGTGCAGCATGGTGGCGTGCAGGTCGCGCACGTGGACCGGATTAACGACTGCGGCGTAGCCCAACTCGTCCGTGGCGCCGTACGTGACGCCTCCCTTGACGCCGCCGCCGGCCAGCCACATCGAGAAGCCGCGAATGTGATGATCCCGGCCCGGAGCGCTGCCCTTGAATTGCACCATCGGCGTGCGGCCGAATTCTCCGCCCCAGATGATGAGCGTGTCGTCGAGCATGCCGCGCTGTTTGAGATCTTGCACCAGCGCCGCCGACGGTTTATCGCACAGGCCGCAGCACTGGCGCAGGTAGTTGACAATATTGTCGTGATGATCCCAGCCGCGATGATAGAGCTGGATGAAACGCACGCCGCGCTCGGCCAGTCGGCGGGCAAGCAGGCAGTTGTAGGCGAAGCTGCCGTCCGCGCCTGTGACACCGTACATTTCGCGAACATGGCGTGGCTCGCTGGCGATGTCCATCAATTCCGGCACGCTGGTCTGCATGCGAAACGCCATCTCGTACTGAGCGATGCGCGTGTCAATCTCCGGGTCGCGCAGCGGTTCGTTGCGGATGGCATTAAGTTCGCGAACGGCGTCGATCGTCTGGCGCTGCTGTGCGCGCGTCACGCCGGGCGGATTGCGCACGTAGTGCACCGGATCGCCCGAAGAATAAAACTCGACCCCCTGATGGCGGCCTGGTAGAAACCCAGGCGCCCACTGACGCGAGGAGATCGGCTGCGGATTACGCCCGCCGGCACTCGTCAAGACGATGAAGCCGGGCAGGTTGTCGCACTCGCTGCCCAGACCGTAGGTGATCCAGGCGCCCATGCTCGGCCGACCAGAGATCTGCGTGCCGGTGTTCATCACCGTGTGAGCTGGATCGTGATTGATCTGATCCGTGTGCATCGAACGCACGATGGCGATATCATCGGCAATCCGGCCAAGGTTTGGCAGCAGCTCCGAGAGTTCCTGACCCGACTGGCCTGCCTTGCGGAAACGAAACTGCGGCCCGAAACACCGGAGCCTGGCATTTTGCAGTTGCGCAATTGGCTGCCCGCGCGTGAAGGATTCAGGCATAGGCTCCAGGTGCATGCGCGTGAGCGCCGGTTTTGGGTCGAACAACTCCAGGTGCGACGGCCCGCCGGACATGTAGAGAAAAATCACCCGCTTCGCCGTCGCCGCGAAGTGCGGCAGCCCGGAAAGTGGGTCTGCGGATTGAGCACCCGTGAGCGACGCCGGGAGCATCGTCGCCAGCGCCGTGGCGCCGAAACCGATTGATGTGCGACCCAGGAAAGCACGGCGCGTCATTTCATGTGAATCCATGACTCAGTTCCTCGTAATCGTCTCATCGAGATTGAACAGCACCCGCGCCACGCTCGTCCAGGCAGCGAGCTCGGCCACGTCAAGGTCGGCAGGGCGCGGCGCCGCACCGATGCTGGTCAGCTTGAGCGCGGCCGCCCGATCGTCGGCGTATTGCTTGCGATTCGCTTGATAAAGCCTGGCAAGGGCCGCGACTTCGCGTTCGTGCGGGGCGCGCGACAGCGCCTGACGCCAGGCCCAGGCGATGCGCTCGGCGTCCGACTTGCCGCCTTCCTTGATGATGCGCGCGGCTAAAACGCGCGCACACTCCACAAACGATGGATCGTTCAAGAGGACGAGCGCCGCCAGCGGCGTGTTGCTGATCGGCCGCTGCGCGGTGCATTCTTCGCGCGTCGGCGCGTCGAACGCCCGCAACATCGGATGCAGATACGTCCGCTGCCAGTGCGTGTAAACGCCGCGGCGATACTGATCGAGTCCCTTGTCGGCGACATAGGTCCGCCTGGGGAAATTCAGGTGAGCGTAATACCCGTCCGGCTGCGCCGGCTTGACGCTGCGGCCGCCGAGGCGATCGGCCAGCAGCCCGCTCACGGCCAGGGCTTGATCGCGAATCATCTCGGCTGGCAGACGGTAACGCGATTGCCGGGAGAAAAAGCGGTTGCCGGGGTCGAGCTTGCGGTGCGCATCGGATTCGAGCGAAGACTGGCGATAGGTCGCGGATGTCACCAGGAGCTTGACCAGATGCTTGACGTTCCAGGCGGGGATTTCCCCCGCGCCCGCGGCGCCTCTCCCGCGCGAAAGAGAGGGGCGCGTAAACTCGGCCGCGAGCCAGTCGAGCAATTCGGGATGGGTCGGCCAATCGCCCTGCGAGCCGCCGTCGTCGAGGGTCTTCGACAAGCCCTTGCCGAAGTAGAGATACCACAATCGATTGACGAACACGCGCGCCGTCTGCGGATGTTCCGCCGAGGTGAGCCAGCGCGCGAGGTCGAGCCGGGTGGCGCGACCCTTGGCCCCGATCGGTTTCATGAAATGAGGCGCCCCCGGGTCGACGATCTCGCTCTTCGTGTCCATCCAGTCGCCCCGATGGAGGACGCGAATGACGCGCGGCTTCACCGATTTCGTGATCATCGTCAAGCTCTTGCGTTTCTCGATCTCCGCCAGCAACTTCTCCCGCCCGGCAAGATCATCGCCTCGGTTGGGTTTGAGCTTGAGCGCGGCAATCTGTTGGCGAACCGCCTCCGCTTCGGCGCGGTCAATCGGCGAGAGCACGGCGATCTCCGGCGGCCTCTTGGTCGGCGTCTGGTCCGGGCCCTTGAAGGCGCCGCGCTCGTCGATGTCGGCGAAGAACGCGGCGAGGCGGTAGAAGTCTTTTTGCGTATAAGGATCGTAGCGGTGGTTGTGGCACTGGGCACAGCCGATGGTCGCCCCCATCCACACCGCGCCGAGATTCCGTACCCGGTCGGCCGAGTAAATCGCCAGGTATTCCTTGTCCTGGGCGCCGCCTTCATGCGTTGTCTGCAAGACCCGGTTGTAACCCGTGGCGATTAGCTGGTCGGTCGTCGGATTCGGCAGCAAGTCCCCCGCGAGCTGCTCGATCGTGAAGCGGTCGAACGGGAGGTTGTCATTGAACGCCTTGATGACGTAATCGCGATAGGGAGAAATATGGTGCTCCTGATCGCCGTGGTAGCCGACGGTGTCCGCATAGCGCACGAGGTCAAGCCAGTACATCGCCATGCGCTCCCCAAAGTGCGGCGACGTGAGCAAAGCATCCACGAGCCGGTCGTAGGCGTCGGCGCGCGTATCCTTGAGAAAAGCTTTGACCTGAGCCGGCGATGGGGGCAAGCCGAGCAAATCGAAATAAACGCGCCGAATCAACGTCACTTTGGCGGCCTCCGGCGCCGGCGTCAGCTTCAGCGCTTGCAACTTCGCAAGCACAAACTCATCGACCGGATTGCGCGGCCAGGGGTGCCGACTGACGGGAACCTGGGGACGTTTGGGCGGCGCGAACGACCAGTGCGGTTGAAACGTGCCGCCTTGCTCGATCCAGCGGCGGATCAGCTCGATCTCGTTCTTGGCGAGCGTCTTGCCGGACTTTGGGGGCGGCATGCGCTTGGAGCCCTCAACCTGCGTGATGCGGCCATAAAGTTCGCTCTCGGCCGGCTTGCCGCCCACGATCACGCGAGCGCCTTCCTCGGTGTCAAGGCGCAGCTTCGCCTTGCGGTGCGCCGCGTCGGGCCCGTGGCAAAAGAAGCACTTATCTGAAAGGATGGGGCGAATGTCGCGATTGAATTCGACCCTCGCGACTGTTTTTTCACCAGCGTCCAGGCTGGGCAGAGCCGCCAGAAAACTTGCGCAGGTAAACGCCACACAGGATCGGAAAACTACCGTTGTACCCATCTCATTCTCCAACTCCGCCGGGTTGTGCCCTCAACGAAGGCCGATCGCCATTTCATCGTTGCAGCATCTTATCACGATCGTTTCACGGGGAGCAACGAAAAAGGCCGCGGTCGATCGTAGGGGAGGCTGTCTCCAGGGCGGGGCCTTGATACGAAAATGTAGGTCGGGCTTTTAGTACGCAGACCCACAAATTCGAGCCACACCAGCCCCGCGCGCCCGCGTGGGGCTTGGGGGGATTCCAACCGATCCCCACGCTGGCGCGTGGGGCTGGTATGCCCTTCATTTTGGATTCACGGTACTAGTCCGGGCGCTTCGGCGCCACCCGCTTGGGGCAGGGATGGACATACGCTTTCTTGCCCCACTCGCCTCGGGCGGGGTGGTCGGATTCGAGGTACTTTTTGTGCAAGTCGATGACGGCGTCGGTGGATTTGTCGACGTGCAGGTCAAGCCAGTAGCCTTCGGTGTCTTTCTTGCACACACGGATGCCGGCGGCGAGTCGGCCGCGATGATCGCCGCCGGCGCAATCGCCCGCGACCAGCGCCGCCATCAGTCGATCGGCCAGGCTGCCCTTCGTTTCCTCGTACGCCTTGCCCATCGCGACGATCACCTCCCGGCCATGGAGCGTGTTCCCCTGGCAAACGTAGAAACGTCCGCTCATGCCGCCCCAGTAGTTGCTGGCCTTTGGGGCGGTGACGGGATGGCGCTGGGCGGATCGGCCGTGCATGTCGATGATGCCAAGCTGGCGCATGCCGGGCTGCGGGTCGTCCTTCAAGACGGCAGTGAGGACCTCCTCGGGCAGGTTCTTGTCGGCGAGCAAGTCAAGTGCCTTGGGCGCGAGACGCCGCACGTCGTGATGCTGGGTGCAAAACGCGCCCACGCCGGCGCGGGCATGGGCGACCACCTTGCCGACCGCCGGGAAGCGACTTGCCACCGCCGCCCCGCACTGGCCGGTCTCGGGATCCACCGCGGCAATCGAAAACGTGGCGATGATGGCTTGTTTTTCCTTTGCCGCGGGCTGCGACGACGCCGGCATGGTCCACGGAAAAGTCGCGCCGATCAAGATCAATGCGAGTGCGATTCGTTTCATTGGTTCACCTCGGGGGTTTTCACGGGTTTCAAAATGGAACCGTAATGATTCCTGCGAATGTGGCGTGCCGTCAGTGCCGCGGTCCAGGCCGGCGCTTCGCTAAGCCGCAAGGGACGCCAGCGCTCAATTTTCCCCAAAAGGACCCGCGGCGATGTCCAGCTAGCCATTTCCAAAATACGCCACGAAAAGAACGACCGCGACGACGACGCCCAGGATCAAGAGCGTCAGCCCCCAGGTCTCGAGCCAGGTGCGGCGCCACAGGTTGCAGCCACACTCCGGGCAAAAGACCTCATCGGTGATGGGGCGCAACCCTTGCCAGCCGCACCGCGGGCATTCGTGGGGTTTGTCGCGCCAGTGCCGGAAGGGGTTCCACATGAATAACATTCGGGGCCGTCTTTTCCGACGCCAGGATGGGGCTACAAGCCTGTGGCCCCTGTCAATTCTACGAAACCGGTAGCAAATCCTCCTATCCAGTGAGCAACGGTTCATAGGTACGGTACCCGTTTTGGTCGCGGCCGTGGGCGCCTGATTCCAAATCGACCTTTATTTCGGCGAACGTCTCGTGCTAGACTGCCCAGGCCGTTGCGCTGCGTTTCAGGCCAGTGAAGTCTCAGGAAATGTGAGACCCGGAATGTCGATCGCCATCCATCAGTCTGAAATCGGAAAAAGCCCGACTGTGCAGCAGTTTCAATGGACCTGCGGCTGCGTTGGTCTGGCGATCGGCGTCGGTTGCGCGCTCTACGCCGTGGAGACGTTGCTACTCGGCTGTGAACGCCGATTCGTCGAGAATCCGACCGAGGTGATGATGCGGGCCGTAGGCATCGCGCATTTTTCGATCGGCTGGCTGTTTCTCTTCTCGTCGCCGCGCTTGCGCAATCGGGTCGCCCTGTCGCGTCTGTTCTTCTTCACGGTGTTCGGCGCGGCGTTTTGTGCCGTGTTCGCCTGGGGCGGCGCTGACAAGAATCCGCTTCCGCTGATGGCATTCTACAGCTTCTTCTTTATCCACGAGGCGTTGGACGAAGCGTATCTCTTCCGAACCTCCGGTGAAGCGCCGGCGCCAAGTCCAGCCGGCGAACGCTTCTTGCGCGCCCTCGGGTTCAGCGTCGCGCTGACGTTCATGACCCTGCTGGCGACATCGCAGATCGCGCGCGAGCAAATCTTCGCACGGTCGGGAATCGCACACTACCTGCCCATGCACTGGTTCATCGCAGCCTGGGCCGCTCTGGTCGCCGTGACGCTTCTCGCTTATCACCGTACCGTGGTGTTGGCTCGACTATGCTGCGGCTCGCTGGCCGAAGCGGGAGCATGTTATCGGCCACTTCTCACCGTCTATGCGGCGTTGATCGGGATCCTGCTCGTCGGGTCGCTGTTTGGTTCGATTGGCACCAACCTGGTCATACTGATTCACGCTCTGACATGGTTCGTCTGTATGCTGCGCCGCCTGAGCGACAACCCTGTCCAGGCCACCGGCCCATGGTCCTGGCTGCGGCAAACCCCGGCTGGCTTTTTGACGCTGCACCTGGCCGTCACTTCCATCGCGCTCCTGCTGTTTGCATTGCGCACGCATGTCTGGGAACGGACCGGTATCGTGTGCGACCTGGTGTCGAAGACCTGGTTCCCCTACTGGGCCATCATGCACATCTCCATGTCATTCTGGCGCACAAAATAATCCGCAAGCCCACGGATGAGCGCAGCGAATCCCTGGGATGCATTCCCCAATCAAGGCCACGCCCATCGATCAAAGTAAATCCAGATGACGCGCGCATAGCGCGCGGTCATCGGCACGAAGGGAAGGAAACAGGCGGCGCAAATCAGCACCACCCAGCCCAGGTCCAGCCCGGGCAAAAAAACGTGAAAAATCAGCAAACCGGTGACCAATATCGCGCTGGCCATGCCGTAGCTGATATACATCGCGCCCAGGAAATAGCCCGGCTCGCGCTCGAACACCAGACCGCACTCCGGACAGCGCGGATTCATCTTGTTGCCGCGCTCGTAGATTCTTCCGACGCAACATTGCGGACAGCGCTGCCCGAAGAACGCTCGCCATTTTTGGGCGGTGGTGGTTGGCATCCTGTCATCTTACGAACGCCCGGTCATTTCACGATCACCTTGCGCGGCGACAGCGATCGCTCCAGGTCCGGCAGGTCATAAGCCTTCAAGACGCCCGGCGCCACGTTGGTGAGTTGATTGAAACTGATCGGTTGCTCGACCACGCTCATCCACGACCGCAAAGATTTTTCCAGCGTGACCTCGCGAATGCGCCCGTTCAGCGCGGCCGCGTGCAGCACGACCGGGCCCGTGGTTCCGACGCCGATGATCTCCACGTTGTCGCCGGCAATGGCATTCATCAGCGCCAGCACATCCAGCACGCGCTGACCCAGGAGCGGGCGAGCGAGGTGCAGCGAGAGCCAGGCCTCCCGTTGATCGACGCCGAAGTAGCCCGGCGTTTTCGCCACGCCCGGCGCCGTCTCGCCCAGACCGCGCAGGTCGAACATCCAGATTTCTTGATGATTCTTTTCGTATTTGTCCTTCAGCCAGGCAGGCAGTTTGCCATCGGTCGGCAAGCCGGCGCCAGGAAAATATAAGACGACCGGTCCCCTGGCTTGAATGTGCTTGAAACGCAGGCCAGGCAACAGGATGCCTTTTTCAGTTTCGTAAACAACCTTGTGTGTGCTCAGGCGATCTTCGAGGGAATGAATCTTCTGGCTGAGCTGCTTCGCGGTCGGAACCTTTTCTGGCACGGCAAGTAAGCGGCGAATCGTCGCCTGTCGTTCCTTGACCGGCAACTTGGCGAACTGCGCGCGTTGTGCGGTGTATTTGCGTGCCTCCAGCAGGTTCAAGCCGAACGCGGAGACGCCCTTGAAGTCGGCAAGCACCTGGCCCGAGCGCGTGCATTGCAGTTGCTCATCCTTGAATGAAGGAAACTTGCCCTCGCTCGGCGCATCGTCCTTGTTCAAGAGCCAGCGGCGCATCCAGCGCATGGCCGCCTCGCGGCGCGGCTTCGAGAAGCCGTGCTTGTCGTCATACTCAAACAGACCGACGCGTTCGCCGTGGCCGAGCTTTTTGTAGATTTGCTCGGCTTCCGCGAAGCTTGCCTTGGTGCCGGCCTGGTCGAAGAAATCCTGGGACGCCATGCAGATGAGCGTGGGCCGGGGGGCGCGCAGGGTGACGTAATCGGCGTGCTCCATGCCGAACGCGACCTGGCCTGGTATGTTTTGCTCGGCATCCTGCGGACCGATGGTGGCGAAGAGTCGCTCCAGCGAGGTGATGTAGCACGACGGCGCCGCACAGACGATGCGATCATCGAGAGCCATGAGGTAGGCGGTCAGAGTCCCGCCGCCGGAGTTGCCGGTGCAGCCAATGCGTTTGGGATCGACTTCGGGTCGGGAGACGAGGTAGTCAATACTTCGTATACCGTCCCAGATGCGATAGCCCGCGGTCGATTGGCCCACCAAAAGTGCGCCGACGCCAACCATCGTATGCTCGCTGGTGCTGCCCCTGATCGCGCCCTTTGGCGTTTTCTCCCCTCTCCCCTTGGGAGAGGGGTCGGGGTTGAGGCGGGAGTCCAGCAGTTGCAATCGTTCCCCCTGGCCGATGGGGTCGTAGCAGAGGACCGCCAGGCCGTTGCGGGCCATCAGGATGCACACCCGCTGGTAGGCGTCGGCGGCCTTGCCGTTGCTGCTGTGCCCGCAAGGCACCAGCACGCCAGGAAACGGGCCTTTGCCATTGGGGATGTAAAAATTCGCCGTGACATGATGGTTCGGCCGGCTCTCGTAGATGACGTTCTCGACCACGAAGCCATCGCCTTTCAAAGTCCCGACGACCTTGCCCTTGAGCGGCGTTTTCTTCGGGAACCCGCCGATCGCCGCGATGAACTTCGCCTTCAATTCGGCTTGCCGTTTGTGAATGTCGTCCGGCGTCTTCAGCGCGGCGACGGTTTTCTTGCGCGCGTCGAAGTGCTTCTGAGTTTCTGCCAGCAAAAAGCGGCGCAGCATGGTGCGCGGCTCCTGGTCCGGCGACAGGATCGTCATTTTATCTTGTGCCGCAACCCATGCAGGGACCATCGAACCAAAAACGACGAGGAACGCACCGACGCACCATCGCATGATTGCCACCCCCGATTGCCGAGACTGCCAAATTTGGTCAAAATGGGCGCATGTTCCGCGCGGAACATCCTGTCAAAATGACAGGTTCGCGGGCTTTGTGCAAACATTTTCTGGAGTGATTGAAAAGTTGACTATTCAGGAGCAGGTTTTGCAGATCGGCCTACCGTTTGCCCAGTTCAGACTTTTTCAGGCGTTTGCCGCGTAGCGTTCGCATGGCTCAAAGTGAATCGTACTCCGCTAGCTTCGACTCCCGCGAAATCCACTTTTTGATGGGTGATGATGTATTTATTTTGGGATACAATCAAAGACGATGAATAACACCGCGATGATTCAACTGACGCAAGACCAAATCCAGGCTTTGACAATGCGCGAGGAAGGCCCGGCGCGCGTGGTCAATCCGCAGACGCAGGAAACGTACGTGCTCGTGCCGCTGGCTGAATACGGACGGCTGATCCATGAGGAATCCTACGACGACACGCCGTGGACCGACGAGGAACGCGATCGTTTGCGTGCGGAAGCGTGCGATCTGCTGGATTGTCAACGGTGATCTTGTTTCGCTACCGCCGTATCGGGGCATTTTGGCCTCTGATGAAACGTGAATAGCAATTGGGGGTACGATTGGCGGCCAGCTTGACCACAAGTAGATTGGTGAAAGAATTGTCACTTTTGTGGAGCCTCGAGATGGCCGAAGTCACACGCAAGCGAACCGGCGAGTTGATACGAAAGCTCTTTAGCATATTGATCGCTAACGCCGACGGAATGCAGGCCCGCGATGCGCTCGCGACCCTTCGGGGCCAAGTCACGCTGACCGATCATGAAAAGGGAAGTTATGAGTCAGGGGGGTGCGCTTTGACCAGATCGTCAGGTTTGCAACAGTCGATGCTGTGAAGGCTGGTTGGCTTCAAAAACACAAAGGGAATTGGAGCGTAACTGAAGAAGGAAAAGCCGCTTATTCCCAGTTTCAGGATCCCGAAACATTCTACAAGAGAGCCGTGAAACTCTATCGGGACTGGAAGAAGGGGCAGCCGGAAGAAATCGCGGCAGATTTCCTGGAAGGGGAAACGGACCAAGGTGAAAAGAAAAGCCAAATCACGTTTGAACAAGCCGAAGAGCAAGCCTGGAACAACATTGAACAATATCTCCGGTCGATGCCACCGTACGAGTTCCAAGAACTGGTGGCCTTTTTGTTACGGGCAATGGGGTACTTCGTTCCATGGGTTGCTGAGCGAGGCAAAGATGGCGGGATCGATATTGTCGCGTGGGGTGACGAGCTAGGTACGCGACCTCCTCGAATAAAGGTCCAAGTGAAACGCATCGGGCAAAAGGTTGCCGTGGACACTCTTCGCTCTTTCATGGCTGTTCTCGGTCACGACGAGGTCGGAATATTTGTGACGACAAGCGGGTTCACCAAAGACGCAGAGGATTTGGCACGTACACAGGAAAACCGCAAAATCACATTGATTGACCTAGAACGCCTGGTTGAATTGTGGATAGCCAACTATGCTCGGCTTGATGACGCGGCACGAGCACTTTTGCCCCTCAAACCGATTCATTACCTAGCGCCGGTTTTGAAATGAAGGAAATACTTGCGTTGGCTGTTCTCCTTCTGCCCGGATTTTTCGGATTTCGGGGCGTGGAGACCGTCACATCTCAGCAACCCGCCCCGCCCAGCCTCGCCGCCCGCCTCAAGGTCCCGCCAGGCTTCGTCGTTGAAGTCATCGCCGGCCCGCCGCTGGTCAACCATCCGATGATGGCGAACTTCGACGAGCGTGGCCGCCTTTTCGTTGCGGAGTCGGCGGGCCTCAATCTTCGCGCGCCGGACCTGTTGAAGCAATTGCCCAACAAGATTCTGCTGCTCGAGGACGTTGACGCCAAGGGACGTTTCCGCAAGAGCCGGGTGTTCGCCGACAAGATGACGTTTCCCTCCGGCGCCCTCTGGCATCGGAACGCGCTCTACGTCACCGCGGCGCCGCATATCTGGAAGCTCACCCCACGCCCAGGGCCGAAAGGCCCTGGGATCGAGCGCAAAGAACTCGTCAGCAAGTTCAACTTCGTCGGCAACGCCGCGGATGTCCACGGCCCGTTCCTCGGCCCCGACGGGCGCATCTACTGGTGCGACGGCCGGCATGGGCATGAGATCAAACGGCCCGACGGGTCGATCTCCAAGGGCAAGGCCGCCCGCATCTTTCGCTGCAAGGCGGATGGTTCTGACGTGGAGGTCGTGTGCGGCGGCGGCATGGACAACCCGGTCGAGATCGCCTTCACGGCCGAGGGGGAGCCGCTTGTCACCGTTGATATCCTGCACAATCAGCCGTCGCGCAACGACGGCATCATCTTCGCGATTGAAGGGGGTAACTATCCCTGGCACGAAGTCTCGAAGGAATTTCCACGCACCGGCGATCTCTTACCCGCGATCGAAAACCTCGGCTGGGTCGCCCCGTCCGGAATCATGCGCTATCGTTCGCGGGCGTTTGGGAAGCAATACCACAACAACCTCTTCACCGCCCAATTCAATCGGCATCGCATTCAGCGACACATCCTGGAGCGGCTCGGCGCCGGCTTCAAGTGCACGACCGAGGATTTCCTCACCACCGACGATAAGAACTTTCACCCAACCGACGTCTTCGAGGACGCTGACGGTAGCTTGATCGTCATCGACACGGGCGGCTGGTTCCGCATTGGCTGCCCGACCTCGCAGATCGCCCGGCCCGAATTCAAAGGCGCGATTTACCGGGTTCGCAAGGCGGACATGAAGGTCATGGATCAAGAGCGGGTGCATGACCTGCGAAAGCTTGGTTTTGCCTGGGCCAGGCGGGGCCCGCATGCACTGGTTCACCCGCTTTTTTACTTTGGACCGGCTGTGCGCGACCGCGCCATTGACGAACTGGCCAGGCGTGGCAAGGCATCATTACCCGCGCTCGAGAAAGTCATCGAGCTCAATCCCACCAATACCCAGTTCGTCCGCGACGCCGTCTGGGTGGCGACGCGCATCGACGATGCCGACGCCAGGCGCTTTGTGCGTGGATTCGTAAGGGACAAGGACCTGAGCGTCAAGCTGGCGGCGATCCATTCGGTCGGCCTGTACCGCGATGCAAAAGCCCTGCCGGCTTTGCTCGCCGTCGTTGCAAAGGACCACCCAGCCGCGCAGCGCCAGGCCGCGACCGCGCTGGGTCGCCTCCGCCACCCGGATGCCATCGGGCCGATCATGGAAGCGGTCAAGCAAGGCGGCGATCGCTTTCTGGAACATGCACTCATCTACGCGCTCATTCAAATTGACCACCGAGAAAAAACGGCTGCATACCTGAACGACGCTAGCCCCCTGGCGCGGCGGGCCGCGCTCATCGCGCTCGACCAGATGCCGCACGGGAACCTCACGCGCGAGGAACTGGCGGCCCAGCTCAACCGTCAGGACATGGCGCTCCACAAGACGGCTCTCGCCATCGTGGCGTCGCGCCCGAAATGGGCCGGCGAGATCACGGGCCAACTGCGCGCCTGGCTCGCCAAACCCAATGATTCGCTGCCGCGCGAAAACGTGCGGGCGTTGCTTTTGGCCCTGAGCAAGGAGCCGGCTATTCAGAACCTGATCGTCGAATCCATGCGCAATCCCGGGACCGGGCGCGCGGTGCGTTTGTTGCTGGTGGAGACGATGGGCCGAGCCAGCGTCGTGAAAATGCCGCCGGGCTGGATGGTTGAAATTGGCAAATCGCTCGATCAACCCGACGACGCGCTGACGCAGCAAGCGATGGCCGCCATTCGCGCACGCCAGCTCACGCAGTTTGACGGGGCACTTCATCGCATTGCCCAGGACGTCAAGCGACCAGCCGACACGCGCGCGCAAGCGTTTGGCCTGACCAGTGGACGAGCAAAAGCGGTGGCGGATTCGACCTTTCGTTTCATCCTCGCCCAGTTGCAGGACGACCGCCCGCCGCTGTCCCGCCTCGCGGCGGCGAAGGGTTTGAGTCAGGCGAACCTCGACGAAAAGCAACTACTGACGTTGACGGCGAGCATCACGAACGCTGGCCCGCTGGAGTTGCCGCCCCTGTTGGTTGCGTTTGAGAGGAACAGGTCGGCAACGGTCGGAAATGCCCTGGTCAGCGCCCTGGCCAAAAGCAAAAGCCTCGTCAGCGTGACGCCGGCCGCGATCGAGAAAGCCGTGCGCCAATGCCCCGACGAGGTTCGCAAACAGGCGCTCAAGCTCACTGCAAGGCTCCAGGTTGATGTCGCGAAACAAAGGGCCAGGGTCGATGAACTGATGCCCCTCGCCCGCGGCGGCAGCCTGGAACAGGGCCGTGACATCTTCTTTGGCAACAAGGCATCCTGCTCGGCGTGCCATGCGATCAACAATCGCGGCGGCGGCATCGGGCCGGACCTCGGCAAGATCGGCGCCATCCGGTCGAGCCGCGATATACTGGAGGCGATCGTCTTCCCCAGCGCCAGCTTCGCCCGGGGCTACGAGCCCTATGTCGTGGAGACCAAGGCCGGCAAGACCCACACGGGCATCCTGGCCCGCGAGAGCGCGGACGCGATTTACCTTTTGACAACGGAACGCACCGAGATTCGCATTGCGCGAGATGAGATCGACGCCTTCGTCCCGAGCCGGGTCTCGATCATGCCTCAGGGCCTGGACGCCCAGTTGACGCCGCGCGAACTACGCGATCTGCTGGCGTATTTGCAATCGCTCCGGTAATAGAAGTAAAAAGTAAAAGGGAAAAAGGAAAAAGTCATGCGGCGACTTTTTCCTTTTTCCCTTTTACTTTTTACTTCTCATTCTCTCGTCGCAACTGCTGCTTCGACCTCGGTGGGTATTGCGGCGGGTTGGTCGAGATGTTGCGGCACGTTCCTGAGCACCAGCCAATCGCGCATCCAGCCGGGCAGCAAGCGCACGAGATGCAGACCCCACGCCTGCGAGCGAGGGAACGCGCACAGGCGATGCCGGCGGCGGATGGCGTGCAGGATATGGCCCACCGCGCTTTCCAGGTCCATCAAACCCGCCTGGTCCATCTCGGCGTTCATCGGTGTTTTCATGTAGCCGGGGCAAATGGTGGTCACGGCGATGTTGTGCCGCTTCAGTTCCAGGTGCAGGCTTTCCAAAAGCGCGTTGACGCCGGCCTTGCTCGCGCAGTAGCCGGTCATGCGGGGTAACCCATGCAGCGAAGCAAGGCTGGAGATGCCGACGATGTGCCCCTTGCGGCGCGCGATCATGCCCGGCAGCACCGCGGCGATCGTGTTGGAGACGCCGAGCAGGTTGACATGGATCAACGCGGAAATGTCCTCGGAGCGGAAGTCGTGTGCCGGCGTCTCGCGACCGATGCCGGCATTGGCGATGGCCAGATCGATCGGGCCCAGGCGTTCCTCCAGAAGCGCGACCTTGGCGGCCAGGCTCGGCGCATCGGTGACGTCGGCGAGTTCCCACGCGAACTTGACGTCGGGGCCAAGCTCCGCCTCCAGAGTCGCCAGCCCTTCGGGGTCGCGATCGAGCACGGCAACAGCCACGCCCCGACATGCGAGGGCACACGCGAGTTCGCGGCCCAGGCCGCGGCCGGCGCCCGTGATGAGGGCCACGCGCGAGTCGATGGTCATCAACGATTCCTGTTCTTTTGGGCTTTCGGCCAGATTCAGTCCTTTGCGAGGCGGCGTTTCACGCCCCCGCGTACCGGCCTATCCTATGGTTTGGCGTTGCTTGCGTCAGGTAGGTCAGGCTTTCCAGCCTGACAGCGTTTGCGGAACGTCAGGCTAGAAAGCCTGACCTACGCGGCGCAGCCAGCCGCTGGGGTGATGCGTAATCAAAAACTTGCGCGAGCGTTCCGTGTCGATTTCAAACTCCGGGTGCGTTCGCAAAAAATCCTCGATCGCCGGCAACGGCCC
This sequence comes from Planctomycetota bacterium, assembly GCA_016191165.1. GTDB lineage: Bacteria > Planctomycetota > Planctomycetia > Gemmatales > Gemmataceae > SIAQ01. Next base: position 47,253 of record JACPPF010000121.1, on the reverse strand, counting down.
CGGGCGGCCACCGGCGAAACTCGGCAACGTGTCGATGACACCATCTTGCACCAGGCAGAAACTGCCCGGCGTCACCAGCGGGGCGTAGGCTTCCAGCTCGGCACGAACGTGGCTTTCGTGGTGATCGCTATCGAGCGTTACCAGCACCGGGCCGGCCGCGGACGCCGCCAGCGTTCGCACGGTTTCGATGATCGAGGGTGAAATGGAGCTGCCGATGAGGAATTGAATGCGCGGATGCGCGATGCCGTGCAGTTTTTCCACGTCGATCGTGACGACCGCGCCGTGCCCCATCAGGTCGAAGAGATGCGCGAAGAACAAGGCCGACCCGCCCCGGTTCGTGCCGGTCTCGATCAAAAGCGCCGGCTTGATCTCGGCGATTGTCTCCTGCGTGATCCACAGGTCGAACACGTTCTGCCAGACCGGTTGGCCAAGCCAGGTGACCTGGTTGAAGTTTTGCGTCTTGGCGAGCAGTTGCTCGAAGAACCACGCTGGCACGCGCGGCGCCAGAAAGCGGCGGTAGATGCTTCGGGTCATCCTTGCGAGCATGATTTCCGCCTCACGAAAACTCACTGGCCGCTCAGCACCACGCCGAGGCAGACGATGAATGCGACCGCGGCAACATGGATGCCGAAGACGCCGAAGCCGAGCATGTTGATCTGGCCGGCCCGCGTCGGCTGGTCGCGCTGCCAGGTGTAGTACAGGACTGACGTGAAGATGACGTTGACGCCGGGGACGAAAAGGCACAGAAGGCCATAAAGCAGCCATTCGTTGCCGGTGAGCCCCTGGTCGCGGGGGGCTCGCCCGCGTGGAATCGGCCGATCGTTGTAACGATCAGGCACGCGCACGAGCCGATCGCATTCCACGCAGCGGACGCGCTCGCCCGCCTTGTGTTCCTTGACCTCCATCGGCTCGCCGCATTTCGGGCAATCAAACTCGATCATGGTTCGTCCGCTCTGCGGGTTGGCCTGTCAAGATTTCGCCCGGCGATAGGTGACCAGGAAAAGGGGAGCGCCTTTCTTGGTCGCGAACTCGGTCGGCCTTTTTTTGCCCAGGAGATCATAACAAATTCGCAGCGTGTCGCCCTTGAGTTCGTAGATGGCGAGGAAAGTCTTGCCCTTGTTCGGCCCCTCGCCGCCAACGATGTCCAGGGCCCTGGGTTTCTTGGTCGCATCGATCTTGACCGTTCCCTTGTCGGTGACCTGGCCGATCGTCACCGTGTATTCGTTGCCCTTGATAACGAGCGTGATCGCCTTGCGGACGTCGTCAGGAAAGGCCTGGCCGCTCAACTCGGCGGCGGTGGGCAGCCAGGTGCCGTTCAATGCCTTGCGGTCGGCGTCGGCTTCGCCACACAATGCAGAAGGTGCGAGGATCAACATCAAGCCGATCAGGTTGTGAATGCGATTCATGAGGGAGCTCCCGTCATTCGGGTTATTTATTTTGCAACGCCGGCCAGGCCGTCGATCAGTTCCGCATGCGGATAATATAGGCTGACGGCATCGAGCAGATTGATCAGGAACGGCGCCACGACCAGGAGAGCGAGCCCCACCCACCGGGTGCGCTATGCCAGGCACGCGAAAAGCAAAGGAACAGACAGGCGGACGCAACCCACCAGGTGTCGTGGATGACGCGCTCCGCCATCCACGGCAGCCGCAGATGGAAGTCCCTCGAAATTCTCTCAAATCGTGGGACCACCAGCAGCACCTGGAAGGCGACGGTCAGCCAGAGCAGGAGCGCGAATACGACCGCAACGACGATGCCAAGCATGGCGGGACCACGCAGCGGCATTGGCGTGGCGCCGATGGGATCCGTGGCCGGCTGCGACATGATATGGCTCCTTTACTTGCTGACGTGCTTTTTCAAGAACACTTCGATTTGATCGAACGCCGCCGCCACCTTGGTGTCCTTCATTCCCTTGCCGTCGAAACCGTGGCCGTAGCCCTTCATTGATACCAGCTTGTGGACGACGCCAACACGCTTCAACTCCTTCGCCATCGCCACGGATTGTTCATAGGGAACGTCGGTGTCGTTGTCACCATGTAGTAGCAGCGTCGGCGGGTAGTCCTTGGTCACATTGCGAATCGGACAAAAGCGGTCGAACGCCCGCGGCTCCTTGGCGGGATCGTGCCCTGTCACCAGGAGCGGCCAAAGCCCCTGCTGCCGACAGTACATGTAAAAATCGCCGCGGCCTTTCACGTTGCCTTCCGCGATCGCCTTCTTGCCGATCGCCTTGTAGGCTTGCTCCCTGGTGACGATGGGTCGCGTCTTGCGATAAAAGGGATCGGGCCTGGCGTACCAGTCGCCATCGATGTCGCCATAGCCATAGAAGGCGACGAGCGCTTGCGGCCGCGGTTCGAGGATGAACCCGCTCATCAAGGTGAGATACCCGCCCGCGGAATGCCCGATGACGGCGACACGTTTCGGATCGATCTTGAAAAGCGCGGGGCCTTTGTCGCGCACCCATTTGACGGCGTCCTGCAAGTCGGTGATGATGCCCTTGAGCTTGGTCTCCGGGGCGAGGCGATAATCGATGGAGACGATGACGTACCCTGCGTCGAGATAGCGCTTGCGCTGTTCCGCATTCGGCCCGCCGCGCTTGCCCGTGATAAGGGCGCCGCCATGAATCCAGACGATGACGGGACGAATCTCGTTGCCGGGGAGGCGGTAGACGTCGGCCTTGATGGGGAGGGTGGCGGTGGTTTTGTAGGTGTGGGTTGTGGGCATGGCGTTTCCAGCATTGGCCTGCGTCACAGCCAAACCAAGGGCGAGAATCGACGGAATCAAAAAAGGAAATCGCATAGCGTACCCCCGCATGGGACCGCCGGCTTCACGGGGTCGGCCCAGCCAAGTTTTCGAGTCGCGAAACCCATGCCGAAAAGTGCGGGCATTTGGCACGTATCGTACGGAGGCCAATAAGCTCAGCAACCTGCGGACCAACGACCGGCTTTGCATCCGCGTAGTCTGGGATTTCGGCGATGATGCGTTTGCTCGGGGCCGTCGCCGGGCCGTCGTCAATGAATTCCGGCGTGGAATGGCCGTCCGCAATCGCTTTGAGTTTGCCGAGCTGATTCTCGTGGTGGTCGTAAAACAACGCCAAACAGGTCACGTCCGAAAAAAGGTAAGCTTCGTACTCGTGCAACTGAATGAATGGCACAAAACGCGCATCCCCGATGTCCTTTGCGAACGCCTCTTCAAGAGCATTCACCCGCTTGTCGGGTTGAAGGCGAAGTTTCTCGGCTTCGGCTAGACCAGGAAAATCAGAGCCAATACGGTACAAATCGATCATGGTCGTAAAAAACACATCCGCGTTTTTCTCTTGTTTGAGAAACCGTTGGATGTCGTTTTTCATGGGCACGTACCTGCTACCGCCGCCGCGATGAACCTTTCCCTTTTTCTTGGCATGGGCAACCAGCACCGGTCCCATCACATAAACACCGTGGTTCGTTAGATGTGGCTTGAGCACGGTGTCCGCGAACGTCTGCTCGGTTTGGCCTTCGGCGAAAACGTAGAGTCTCGCCATTAGTGTGGTCCTCCGCCGATGACATTTTTCTCCCAGACTTCGCCGAGGCTGTAATCCTCAAGCCAAGGGGCCAGCCTTTCCGGCTCAAGCCGTGTGAAAGTCGATGGGCCGTTTCCTTCACGGTCTACAACAACGATGTCTTGCGCATCAAAATGATCGACAAGTCCGCGGGATTGAGTACTAATGATAACTTGAGTGTGATGAGATACCTTCTTGAACAAGGAAGCAATAATGTCGAGCGCATAGGGATGCAGCCCAAGTTCGGGTTCGTCGACCACGATTAGATCCGGCCAACGACTATCTTCCGGCTGCAACAAAAGCGTTAGGAGGCAAATCGCACGCAGAGTGCCATCTGAGAGTTGATGGGGGCCAAAAACAGAATCCGATCCCATTTCCCTCCAATCGAGAAAGGTTTCCTGATCGCCGGTGCCAACTTTCAATGCAAAATCGTGAAAAAATGGCGCGATCTGACGAATGGTGCTGATTAGCCGTCGGTAAGCCGTGTGGTTATAGTTTTGCAAATCCAGGAGTATTGCCGCCAAATTACCGGCGTCTGGCAGCAACGCACGATTATCACGAATGAAACAGGACTGACGCACGCGCGCCGTTGGTGATGTGTCGTGGAAATGGTACATGCGGCAACGATCCAAAAGGCGTCGCAACCTTAGCCTTTCGCGTTCTTTTGTTGGCCGCCTTATTCGCGTTTCCTTATGCCCAGAACCAAGGGGCATGAACTTTAGCTTTCCGTGATCATTAGGAACAAAAGTTAAACTTTCATGCGAAAAAAAAAGCAAATCTTCGGCCCCGTGGGTAAGCTGTATTGCATAGGTCACGTCCCCGTTTTCCACCTCGAACCTCAACTGTGCGTCCATTTGAGGTGTTAGCTTTGGACCAAAATAAAGTAAGGAGTGAGCGTAGCCATTCGCACCAATAAACTGCTGAAGCCGTCCCGCCATCATTTCTTGGAGTAATTTGAAAAAAGAAACAAGGTTGCTCTTGCCGGCACCATTTTCGCCAATCAGGACGTTGAGTGGGCGCAACTCAAGGTCCATCGCCTTGATTGACTTGAAGCCCTTTAGCACGAGTCGCCGAAGCATCGACATAGAGGCAAATCCGGAGTATTACGGAGCGGAGGTTCCTCGGGCATCATACCAAGGGCCGTCGCCCTTGGCCATTGGCCTCCGCCGCTCCGCGGCTGGCTTATGGCACTCGCACCACGTGTGCCTTCTTCTCCACATTCCCCGCCGCGTCCACCGCGTGCGCCGCAATGGGTGTCCTGCTCGCTTGCGCTCGGGGCTGGTCGAGAACGATCTCCCACTCCGCGAAATTCGGTCGCGTTGCCTTGGCCTCGGCGCCGTTGACGATCACCTTGGTCACCGTGCCGTTGTCGGCGGTGGTGCCGCGGATGAGGAGTTTCCGGTCGCTTGCGCTCCCGGCTGGTATTAGGTGCGTGATGACGGTGGTCGGCGCGAGGTCATCCACCGGGTCGAGCAGCTTGGGAAACGTGAGGCCCTTGACTTCAGCTACACGAGATTGGTTGCCGGTGAGCGGAAAATCGATCTTGAACCTAGTCGGATCGGCCTTGAATTCGCCCGAGCGCATGCTCGACACCTGGGCGTGTTTGCCGGGGCCGTACCAGTCGTGCAAGTAGATTGGCACGCCCTTCTCGGTGCTTGGTGTCGGGCGCGGGCCGCCGCCGAGGTTGATAAGGGCTTTCGATTTGTTGTTGTCCTTCCAGTTGATCGTCTTGACGTTCTTCATGTGCGTCTCGGCCTTGCCGGTCGGATTGTCGTCGCTGATTTGAATGAGCGGCATCCCACCCGAGCGGCAGCCGTCGAACGTCAAGCCGTCCACGGTCAGCCGGCCATACTGGATGCTGATGTCGTCATGCCCGCGGTTGAATGGCTCCGTGTGGGTCTGACTGATCGTGAGGTTCCTGTATTCGTGATTGTCATAGTTGGGATGATAGACGCCATAGGCGACCTTGTGGATCACCATGTTCTCGACGCGCAAGGATGGCACCTGCGGGCGGAAGCCATAATGCGTGTCCCAGATTTTCATGTTGCGGACGATGAACGGATGCCGGGCGTCCGGGCCGACCTTGTTGACGCCTTCGCCGAGGTTGAGGCCATAGAGCCCCGTACTGGAATGGACCTCGTTGTCGTCGAAGCGGACGAACGGCAGGGTGCGAATGTCAACCGTCCGTTTCGTGCCATCAGGCTGCGCGACTTTCATCGTCAGTTTGAGCGAACTCCCCTGGGTGGCCTCGAAGCGGAAGCCGTAGTTGTCGTTCTCGGCGGCGACGTTGCGCGTGAACGTGTTCAGGCTGTTGGCCCACCAGAAGCCGGCGCCGTTGTTTGAATCGAACGGCAACACTTGCTTGGGCAACCGTTTGGTGCGCACCGCGCCGACGGCGAGATTGCGGTCGAGCACGTTGAACACCTCGGTGCCGTCTTCCATGAAGAACCCGTGCCCCAGGCTCTTGTAGCCGACGCAATCGCGAACCACGAGGTAGTTGGTGCCGTGAATCGTCAGCCAGCGATTGTGGCTATCCCAGAGCGAAGCGCCAATGACGCTGCTGCCGCGCATGGTGTCGCCGCACAGGTGAAAGTGCAGACTGTATCGCCCCAGGACGCCCGCCTTGCCGAGGTGGCGAAACTCGGCATAGCTGATCGAGCCTGCGGAGCCGCGATGGTACATGGTGTGCCCGCGAATGCCCTTGGGGTCGGCCGATTCGACGGTGACATTGCGGGAGAGGTTCGCGACCTCGGCGCGGAAATCGCCCTCGCCCAGATGCGCGTAGGCCAGCGGCTCATCGAGAATGATCCTGGTCTTGTCGATTTGCTTGATAAGTCGCGTCTCCGTCGTCCCGCCCTTGCCGTAGTTGCGATTGGTGACGGTGACGATGATGCGATCGCCGGCCTTCCATCCAGCGACCGGCTGATCGAGCGTGACCGTCGCGTCTCCCTTGGCGGCGTTGGCGCCGAGCCGAACCCAGGTGCGGTTCATGGGTGTGCCGTGCAGGTCCATGCGTCCGCCGCAGCAGACGATGGCGGGCCAGGAGTTCTTGTCCGTCCCTTCGATGTAGTGCAAGCGGATGAGCGCGGTATGCTTGGCGTCGATGGGGTTCGTCGGTGTGCCGACCTGAAAGACGGGCTGCGGCCATTTCACGTCATCGACTGCCGTGTGGACATCGCAGTCGAAACCGTTCTCGCTGGCATCGTGTCCAGCCTGGATTTTGATGAGGCCGACATTGAGTAATGTGTCCTGATTCGTGGCAAACGACAGCGTGCCGGCGACGTGGAGGAAGCGAATGACGGCATCGGATTTGGCGTCATAGATCACGACATGGCCGGCACGAACCTGGACCCGAGCACCAGCGCCGGGGACTTTCCCGCCGTGCCAGGTGGAGGCCGCCGACCACGCCCCGCTCTTGGCCGAGCGGATCAAGTTACCCGGCCTGGCCTCTTTATGTTCCTGGGCCGATGCGGGCAGCGCGAACGCCAACACCAAAACGGGCACATACTTGAAGTGGAGGGACATTGGCAGGCTCCTTGGCAGGTGGGATTGGGGCAGACCTATCTTGGTCGCAGTTTACCGCAAAGTCAACGGTCTGTTTTCGGGCCGCCGCGAACGCCGGGTTTGTTTTGTTACGCCTTCGTGGCAAAAGTGTTGGATGATTCAACGTCAAATCAGGTCCGCAAGCGGGTCTCTTTTTGTCGTCCCATACCATGGCGCTCACACTCGCACACTTGATACACTCGATTACCTATTGCGGGGTGTCGGACGGGGTTCTCGTCATGCTGGTTCCCTGTTCTTCGTCTCGAGGTTTTTGGTTCCTGGTGGAAAACAACTTGATCCTACCGCGGCGCTTGCTAAAGTCAATGGAGTTGTCGGCCCGATTCAAGGTTGGTTTTCCCTCTCTCGATCCCGCGTGGGTTTGCGTTCCGCCGCGGACAGGGACGTTTCCGACGCGAAGCCACAATGGGTGTAATGATTTTTTCCGCGGGCAACGATTCGCGACGAATCAATGACAACACTTCCTGCCCCTGGTGAAGCATGGACCTCCTCGATTATCTGGTCATCGGCGGCTATGCGGTGGCCATGCTTGCCGTGGGGCGATATTACCGGATGCGCGCGGTGACCGCCGACGACTTTTTGCTGGGCGGTCGGCGGATGAATCCGTGGATGATCGGGCTGTCGCTGTTTGCCACGCTAACCAGCACCTTGTCATACCTGGCCTACCCAGGGGAGATGATCAAGAACGGACCGATGATGTTCGCCCAGCTCACCGCGTTTCCCGTTGTGATGCTAATTGTCGGGTGGGTGCTGATTCCGCGCATCATGCGCGAAAAAGTCACCAGCGGTTATGAATTGCTCGAATCGCGCCTCGGCCTCGGGGGCCGACTTCTGGGCGCGGTCATGTTCATGGCCTTGCGCACCGTGTGGATGGCGGCCATTCTCTATGCGACCACGAACAAGATCATCGTGCCGTTGCTTGGCATCGATCCCCTGTGGGCGCCGCTGATTTCGGCAGCGATGGGCGTCGTTACCTTGATCTATGCAGCCGAGGGCGGGATGCGGGCGGTGGTTGTCACGGATGCCCTGCAATCGTTCATCATGTTTGGCGGCGCCATCGCGATCGTGGTGGTTGTCAGCGTGAGCCTGGGAGGTATTGCCGCGTGGTGGCCGACGGAGTGGGCGCCGCATTGGCAGGAGCCGGTGTTTTGGTTCCGCGCCGACGTTCGCGTGACGTTCATGGGGGCGTTCCTCAACATGGTGGTGTGGATGACCTGCACGGCCGGGGCAGACCAGATGGCGATTCAGCGCTACCTCTCGACGCGCGATGCCGGCGCGGCGCGCTGGTCGTTTGGCATCCACTTGCTGGCCGACGTCGCCATCGCGTTGTTGCTGGCGGTGGCAGGGCTGGCGGTGCTCGCCTACTTCACGGCCCATCCCGAGGTGCTCGCATCGGAAAGGCCCTTGCTCGAGCAAGCGGATGAAATGTTGCCTCGGTTTGTCGTCGACGTCCTGCCGGCCGGGGTCTCGGGGCTGGTGATCGCGGCCATGTTGTCCGCGGCCATGTCGAGCCTTTCTTCGGGGATGAACTCAGCCAGTGCCGTCATCACGACCGATTTCATTGGCCGGTATCGCCGGGAGAAATGGAGCCCGCAGGACGAGGTTCGTGTGGCCCGCTGGGCCTCGATCGGGGTTGGCATGATTGCCGTGCTGTTGAGCACATTCGTGGGGGAGTTAGCTTCGAACCTGCTGGAGTTGTGCATCAAGGTGGTGAACCTTTTGACCGCGCCGCTATTCGTGCTTTTTTTCCTGGCCCTCTTTGTGCCGTGGGCTCGCCCGCTGGGAGGCGCGGCGGCGACGGTTGCCAGCGTCGGCGTGGCGGTGGGGATAGCGTTCTTCAAGCTCGGCGGGCTGGAGTTTCTTTGGACGGGCCCGGCTGCGTTTGTGGCGGGGGTTGTCGTCGGTAGCGTCGTGAGCCTGATCCCCGTGGGCCAGGTTTCAGGTGTCAGGGACCAGGCGTCAAGGGAATGACCGGCGTAATCCCGGCTCCTGGCGGGAGCCGGCTTAATTCCGAGGAAGCGATGGCACAGCGTACGGTGTTTTTCAACGGGCGATTCGTGACGGAGGCGGAGGCCCGTGTTTCGATCTTCGATTCGGCTCTCATGTACGGGGACATGGCCTTTGAGATGACGCGAACCTACCGCCGCGAGCCGTTCAAACTGCGCGACCATCTGAACCGGTTGTACGCTTCATTGAAACTGCTCGAGATTGACTGTGGGTTGTCCCCCGCCGAGATGGAGCGTATTACGCTCGAAACGCTAAAAAGAAATCTGCCCACGGAAGCTGCGGACATGGACTGGCAGATCATGCACGACGTTTCGCGCGGGCCGCTCGACCTGTATCGCCGCGCCTTTGCCGAGCCGTTGCGGCCCACGATCTCGATCAACTGCTGGCCGCTGATCACGCACATGGGTCGTTTCGCCGCCACATATGAAAACGGCGTTCACCTGGTTATTCCCGCTCAGCAAGCGTTGCCCGCGACGCTGGTCGATCCCAAGGCCAAAACGCGTAGCCGACTGCATTACCAGATGGCCAATCTCCAGGCGCGACGGATGGGGGAAGGCCGCTGGCCGGTGTTGCTCGATCCCGATGGATTTTTGGCCGAGGGCCCGGGTTGGAATGTGTTCCTGGTCAAAGACGACGTCCTCCTCACCCCGGAGCCTCGCAACATACTGCTGGGGGTCAGTCGAGCCACGACGATTGAACTGGCCCGACAATTGGGCCTGGCCACCCGCGAGACCAACCTGGGCCGCTATGAAATGCTTCAGGCCGAGGAGATTTTCTGCACGGCGACAACGTTCGCACTCGTCCACGCCACGACCTTCGAGGGGCAAACTGTCGCCGATGGCCGTCCCGGTCCCGTGTTCCGAAAACTGATGGACGCCTGGAAAAACCTGGCTGGCATCGATTTCGTGGCTCAAGCGCACGCCTATGCCGCGACGCTCGAGGAATGGGAGCGACGGCAACCAGAAGATTGAAGCCGCCGTGCCTGGCTTGAAATCTGGACTCAAAAATCTTCCACAGGAACCGGTACTGCCGCGGAGTCACCTAAAAAAAAAATGAAAGGATAGGGAACTAAAAAATCGGAAAGGCGACCAACACAAAACCGGATAAAAAACAATTACTCGTTTCAAGGACGGGATTATACTGCACGCGCTCGAGATTGGCAAAGTTGTTACGAGCCGCGACCGGAAGGGAGCGGGAACAAGCCCAACGCTGCCTTACGGTCACGGGTCGTTAATGAGGAGGTGTCATTTCGTGTCGCGTGCAGTAGGGTAGAACCGAAAAACACGGAGAAAAAGAGGCCTTGGCACCATTACAAACAAAAAGGTCTTGGCCACGAATGGAACACGGATCAAATGCAAAGACCAGCGTCAAAAAAACCGTGCTTCGCCGCGGTCGTTATCTGGTGGATTTTTGCGTACAACGTGATTCCGTGGCTGATTTGGCTGTGGCTTGCCCGTGCCGGGTTTCATCCGTGGCTGTTTGGTTTGAGAAGGGTGCCCCGCACGACCATCCCGCGTTGAAGGGGGTGTCTGTAAAAAGAGCCATCCCGAGTGCCAAGACGATTGACATCGGGATGGGGGCTGATTGATGGAGCGACGCCGACATGAATCACTATGCAACAAGTTCGCCACGCGTGCAATGACCTGATCAGGTCATTTTTGGCAAAAGGGCGCTTTTTTTTTTGGCGAACGGGAGTCTTGATGGTGCTTCGCCTGATATGCATCGATCGGTCCTTGGAGAACGGCCCCGGCCACCTCGTGGTTGGCGAAAGCTACCGAATCGGCCGGTTGTCGCGCTGCGCTTTTGTCCTGAGCGATCTGTCGGTATCGCGCAAGCACGCGGACCTTTTCGTACAGGAGGCGTCGGTTGTTCTCAAGGACCTGAACAGCCGCAATGGCACCTTTCTCGACGGTCAGCCCATAACCAAGGCCGAGGTTCAGCCAGGGCAGCTCGTTCGCTTTGGTTTTGCCCAGTTCCAGTTGATAGCCCACGATCAGCCCGTGCGGGCGGAGGATGAGTTATCGGAAGCATCCACGTTCCTGGCCTTCGCCCGGCCGCCCTTGCGGTCAGCGGAACTGGAACAGCTCAGCAAGGCGGAACGGCGCGTCTTCGATCAACTCCTGACGCCGCTGGGAGAGAAGGAAATCGCCAGCGCCATGGGTTTGAGCCAACACACGGTTCACAACCACATTCGGGCAATCTATCGGAAGCTGGAGGTCAAATCCCGCCTGGAACTCCTGGCCCGCTGGCGTGGAAAAGAGCAGCATCCATAGGAGGCACTGGATTCAACCCGGTGGAGCGTAAATCGAGCCGCGCCGGTGGTGTCTCACTTTGCTTCGGCGCATGGTAGACCTCACGCTCCGCGTGAGGTCTACCGTCAAACTGAGACACTACCGCCGCGCCCAGATGTTCGGATTGCAAACCGTCTTTCTCATTCTCATAATGAAAAATGGGATTTGATTGATGACGCATGGCGGCCGATGACGATACAATGACGATAACCGCTACTCCCTTCCCGGTGTGGAGAATGTGACCCATGTTGCGCCAACGTTTTTTATCCATCGCCGCCGTCGTGGGAATGGTCCTTATCGGAATGCCGGCCGCGGTGAGCGCCCAGACGATCACGACCGGCGGCGGCGGGACGACCATCGGGACTGGCGGGGGTGGCATGGGCGGAGGAGCCGGCGGCGGCGGAGGGCTTACCTCGGCCAACCTCGGCGCCAACGCCAACCAGGGCTCGGCCGGCGCCACCAGTCTGGACCTCTCCGCCATCAACAGCGGCAAAGGTTCGGCGACCTCCGTCCCCAGCAACTCCAACCCGTTCGTCTCCTCCTACGTTGACTATCTCTCCGTGGGAATGCCCAGCAAATTCACCACTTCGGTTGGATCGACCCGCACCCAGACCGGCACCTTTGGCCAGGGTATCTACACCACCACCACGACCACCACGAGAGGCGGCGCCGGGGCGAAGGGGACGACCACCACGACGACCCAGGGCACGGGCTTCAACACCGTCGGCCAGCCGCGCGGGCCGGTCTACTCCACCTTTCTGGGTGACGACGTGCCGCGCATCGTTCACAAATCGTCGGACCTCTATGCCAATGCCAAGGCAGCCATCGAGCGTTCCAGCTTTTTGCAAGGCAAGAAGAACATCCAGGTCACCGCCCAGGGGACGGTCATCATCCTGACCGGCAGCGTGGGTTCGGCCCGCGAAAAGCGTATCGTCGAAGGGTTGGTCCGCACCTTGCCGGGCGTGGCCGACGTGCAGAATGTGCTGCAAGTCGTGCAAGCGAAATAAGGCCCAAGTCAAAATCGTTGCCCTCGTTCCCCAGACTCTGTTTGGGAACGCAAGTTGGGAAACTCCGTTTCAATGCGGCGTTTCTCTTGCGAAACAGAGTTTCGCTCTCGTGGGTTCCCAAACAGAGTTTGGGAACCAGAAAATAAGGCTCAAGTCAAAACCGTTCAGACTAACGCAACAAATCGGCAAGTACGTTGTCGCGCGGATACCCGTGGCCCAGGTGCTGGCGAAAGCCCTCCGCGAAGGCGGCGCCGCACTCGCGGCCGCGCTGGGCGCCCCAGTCGCGCATGGCTTGCAAATATTGATCCATGCCGTGGTGTTTCAGGAGCCACTCGCGCTGGCTGGCGTGCGCGGCGAGCATTTCCGCCTTGGTCGCGATCACGCCGCTGATGTCGATGCGAAACCCCGGTGTCACGTCCTCGCCCAGCGCATTCTTCCCCTCGATCGGATCGCAGTAGTAAAGATGCGGGATATGCGCCAACACCGGACCGAGCGGACGTTCACTCATGAAGTTCGGGATCGGCGCCGCGAATGCCGCGGCGCGCGTGATCGTGCTGGTCATTTCGTGATCGAGCATGTAATCCGCTGGACTGTGAGTCAACACGATGCCCGGCTGGACCGAGCGCAGAAGCCGGGTCACTTTTTCCAGCGCCAGTTCGCCGTGGAACACGCGCAAATCCTTTTCCTCAAGGCAATGATAGGTGGCGCCAATCAAGGCCGCGGCGCGCGTACCTTCTTCGCGGCGGATGCGGCTGATCTCGTCGGGGCCGAGTTCCGCGGAGCCGCAGTCGCCGGGCGTCATCGAGGCGATGTGAATGGCGAAACCGTGTTCTTGTTTCAGGCGGATCAACGTGCCCGCGCACAGGAATTCAGCATCGTCCGGATGGGCCAGAACGGAGAGGATGGTCTTGTTCATGGTGGAATCTCAAAGTCGCTCGCGGCTTGGCGTTCCCGTGGCGCCATGCGAACGCCAAGCCGCAAGCGGCAAACGATTCAGCGCCGGCGCAGTTTTTCTGCGATGTCCTTCTGGGCGTGAATCAAGTCAAATAGCTTGGCGAGCGCCTCCTGGCGCGGCAGTTCGGCAAGCCGGCGGGCGTCGATGGGCGCGCCAATCGATACGGCAATCGTGCCGGGCCGCGCGGGCAGGAACAGCGGCGCGGGCCAGGGATAGGCGCGCGTTCGGGGCCAGGCCTCCGCGGCGCCGGCGATGCCGATGGGAACGATCGGCACATGCGTCCGCTTGATGAGAAGATGAATCCCGGGCCGCAGCGGGATCATTTGGCCCAGGGTCCGTTCGCCTTCCGGGAAGACGACGACCGCGTTGCCGCACTGAAGCTGTTCGAGAACCGTGCGGATTCCTTCTTTGCCGACGCCCTCTTGATCGATGGGCACGGCGTTCAGACTGCGGATCATGGCGGCGAAGAAGCGATTGCGGAACAGCGTCTTGCGGGCCAGGTAAACGAGCGGCCGCCGCGCCGCCAGGCCGATGATGAGCGGATCGAGAAAGCTCTGGTGGTTCGCCACGACCAGAGCGGGCCCGGCCTGGGTCATGTTCCGCTCCCCCGTCATGCGCAGACTGAAACCCAGCGTGAACGCGGCATGGTAGGCCGTGTAAAGCGAACGGTGCCAGGCGCGAAACCAGGCGGATTCCATGCGCAGATGGGGATTGAGCGGCAACTTGGGAAGGTCGGTCATGTCAGTCGCTTTTCATGCGCCGGCGGACTTCGGAGTCCATGCGGGCAACCACATCGTCCAGGGTGAGCCGGGTGCTGTCAAGCAGGATCGCGTCCTGGGCCGGGATCATCGGCGCAATGTCGCGCGCGGCATCGCGCGCGTCGCGCTCGCGCTGGGCGCTGGTAACTTCCGCAAGCGTGATCGTTTCGCCGCGGGTTGCCAGCTCGCGATGTCGGCGGCGCGCGCGCTCATCGGGATCGGCGAACAGGAAGAACTTGCAAAGCGCGTCGGGGAACACGATGGTGCCCTGGTCGCGCCCTTCGCAAACGAAGTCCCCGCGCGCGGCGATTTCCCGTTGCCAGACCACGAGTTGCTTGCGCACGGCGGGATTGCTGGCGACGGCGCCGGAGGCGGCGGTGATGTCCGGCGTGCGAATGAGAGCGGTGATGTCTTCGCCGTCGAGCAGGACGCGCCCCGGCGGCAGCTCGATGCGAAGATTGATCAGCAATTTGGTGAGCGCGCTGGGATCGGCGAGATCGCAGCCAGCGCGAAGGCCGGCGAGCGTGACGGCGCGATACATGGCGCCGGTATCGAGAAACGCGAAGCCCAGCCGCGCCGCCAACATGCGCGCCGCGCTGCTCTTGCCTGCACCAGCGGGGCCGTCGATGGTCACGATCATGGCGGGTCGATTGGACAGCTCCAAATCCAAAGCGTTAGCGACGGAAGCAATTCCTTCGCTAACGCTTCAGGCTCGGATCAACGCGGGCTGTTGGCGGTCAAGGTAAACGTGCTTTCATTCGCGGTCAGGACCGTGCTGCGGCTTTGCAGCGTGCCGAAACGATCCGAGTGAACCAGGTAGTTCAGCGTGCCGAGCGGGACGCCATCCAGAAGGCGCGACTTGCCAGCCGGGACGCGGAATGGAGCCCCGTTGATCAGGAACAACAGGTCTTCGGAATAGAAGTTCTGCAACAGGACGCGTCCCGACGTGACGGCCGAGCCATTCGAGCCGTTGGGAGGCGACATGGCGAAGCGCTTGCTGGTGTCGGCGGCGCCGAGCTTGGCGATGCCGTCCTTGATCGCCTTGAGCGCGTCGCGCATGTCTTCCAGGATCGCCTTGTCGAGTGCTGGCGTGGCCGGCTTGCCCTCGGCGAGCAGTTTCTTGTGCAGGCTGCGCACCTCCTCGGCCAGGAGTTCGATTTCCTTCTTTTGTTTATCCAGCTCGATCTTTTGCTTGAGCTGTGCGCCTTGCAACGCGTCGAGATCGGTCTTGAGGTTTTCGACCGATTTCTTGACGACCTGAACGTCATCGCCGACGCCTTGAAGTTTCTTGTCGATTTTCGCCAACAGGCCGGTTTCCAGGTTCTTGATGTCGGCCTGAAGCGACTTGAGCAGCGCGTCGGTATCGACGGCCGGCGTCTTGGGGGGTTCCTTCTTTTCCTGGGCCAGGATGACCGCGGGCGGAGGCGCGAACGTCACGGCGGCCGCGGTCAGGAGGGAGTACATCGTCAACGATTTCCAGTTGCGCATCATCGGGCTGTCTCCAGGTGGCGGGCTACAGGGATTGAGATACACGACGGGTTCGCCGCACGCGCTGGCGATCGGTGTCATCTCGACCTGCGGGATCAGATGCAGCCCAGGTTCCAGAGAGGCGACGCGCGGCGCCGCCTTGGGTGCATCGATCACCGCGGGTGGCACGACCACCGGCGGCGGTGTCTTCCGGTCCTTCGGGTGAGCCAACTCGCTGGGTTCAGGCTCTGACATGCGGAAAGGGGCGGCTTTCCGTGTCCCGTGATTACCCTTGAGTTTAGGGAGTAACAGCTTCACCCGCAAGAGCTTTTCCGAACCGTTCTGCGCCAACAGCGCCGATGCACCCCAGGTCACGAAGACCAGGGCCACCAGGCCCAGCACCAGCACGGCCAGCCAGAACAACGCGGACGTTCGCCCATCTCCCGCCCCGGGACGGTAGCGATGCCAAAGCCCCACGCGCGGGCTCGGTTCCTTTTCTTGCGATTGGGCGGCAGTATAAACAGTCATGGCAACCACCTGTCGGTCAGGAACGCAAATACAAGCGGCGCAGGGTATAGGCCATTCGATGAAAAAAGAAAAGCCGAAATCGCTTCCATGCCGCTCCCGCGACTTGCCCCGCCTGCCCAGGCTATTTCTTCTCGGCAATCGCATACAAAGAACGTCATGCCCGCTTCGTTCCTTCAACGGCTCTGGTCCTGGGTGCCCGTTCGCGGCTTCGTGGGACCGCACTTTTACTACGACGTGGTCCGCCTGGCGCGCCGCGGGCGCAGCACATTGTTGCGCAGCGTCTATTTGCTCGTGCTCCTCGCGGGGCTGGCGTGGATCTATCCAGCGAACACCGGGTCAGACGACATCAACACCTACGCTTTGGTTGCCGAGCGGTTCACGTTCACGCTTTTTCTCATCCAGAACCTCGCCCTCCTGGTGCTGGCGCCCGCGTACATGGCGAGCGCGATTGCCGAGGAGAAGGAACGTCGCACGCTGGAGTTGCTGTTCACGACGCAGCTGACGAACACCGAGATCGTGCTCGGCAATTTGACCTCGCGCATGGTTCACCTGTTTGGCTTCGTGATCGCCGGGTTTCCCGTTTTGAGCCTGGTCCAGCTATGGGGCGGCGTGGACCTGGAGCTCATCGTGGGGAATCTGGCCAACACGCTGCTCAACGTGCTGACGATCGGCAGCGTGAGCATCATCGCGTCGGTGCTATGCCGCACGGTGACGGGGGCGGTGATGGTCTCCTACGCGATCGTGCTCCCCACCGGGCTTTGCTGTGCCGGGGCGTGTACGGGTTTTCCATTCGTTTTGCAGCACGACAGTCAGGCGGGGTTGGGCATTGTGACCGTGCAGTATCTTTGGGTGCTAGGACCTGCTCATATGTTCGTCAGCACGATTTGCCTTGTCTTTGCGATATTTCAGTTGCGAGAAAAGGAGACGGCGAGCGACTCGTTGACGGACCTGGGGGGCGACCTGGCTGTGGGCCTGAAAGGGTTGCCAGGCGAATTGGCCGCGGCTGGTCTGCCGCGGCCTGGCGGGAAGTCGAAAACGGAGGAGCAACCGCTGGACGGGTTCTTGATGCCGTACAAGCTACCCGATGTAACCGACAACGCATTGTGGTGGAAAGAGCGGTATCTGGGCGGGCCATCGATCTTTTTTACACCGCTTGCGGCAGTCATCGGCCTCGTGATTTCCCTCGCCAGCGTGCCGTGCTTATCGGGCATCATAGGCGAGAACTCGTCGGAATTTGGGATCGCCGGCTTGTTTTCATTTTATCTTCTTCTCCTCGGCGGTTACACCATCGGCGTCGCCTGGCGCGCGGCAGTCGGACTTGCGCGCGAACACCAGCAGCAGACGCTGGAGCCGCTCTTGCTGTTGCCGATTGATCGCCGCGAGATCCTCATTGCGAAGGTCTACGGGGCGCTCTGGCACGGCTGGCCCTGGCTCGCTTTGAGCGCGGGGGTCGTGTCGATCGGCGTGTTGACGGGTTATCTTCATCCGTTCAGCGGCGTGTTGTTATGCCTGGCGCCGTGGCCCGTGTTCTTTTTCGTCGCCAACTTGGGCCTGTTGTTGTCGCTGACGATGAAGACGGTCCTGCGTGCCGTGTTGACGATGTTCGTCATCTTGATCGCCGTGGCGTTCTTTTTCATCCTGCCGACGCTGATGCATGGCGACGCTCCGTTTTTCGCCGCGCTGGCGTATTCGGCGCGGCACGAGGTGACGCTGGTGGATGTAAAGGATATCTTCGCGACATTAACCGTCCTGGCGGTCTGCGCCATTGGCGCGGCAGCGTGCTGGTGGCTGGCCCTTTGGCGGCTTGAGCATCGCGCAAGTTAGCCGGAAGCGCAAGCGACGGATGGGAATTCTCGTCGCCTCGGATCATACCGCACCCGCCACGAAATGACCCATCATCAATAACGAGCCGCGACCGTAAAGGAGCGTTGGCTCCTTCCCGCTCCCTTACGGTCGCGGCTCGTAGTATTTATGTTAATCTCGAGTGCGTGCAGTATATCTTCCATCGCTTGCGCTTCCGGCTAACTGGCGCCGAATTACAATTTCGTGACCCAACCGACTCCGATTGACACGCGCCGACGGCATGGCTATTCTCCCGCCTCGCTTCGCTTGCCCGAAACGCAGGGAAAGGAGTCCGCTCGCCGTGGATGGGTCCGATCTTATTTTGCCGCTGGTGATTTTTGTTGCCGAGATGTGCGTGGTCACGATCGGGACCTTGCGTATCATCTTCGTCGCCCGCGGCCATCGCTATATTGCGCCGGTGCTCGGCTTTTTCGAGATTCTGATCTGGCTTTTCGCCATGAGTCAGATCATGCAGAATCTGAGCGACTGGAATTGCTTCATCGCCTTTGCCCTGGGCTTCACCCTGGGGAACTATCTGGGCATCTTGATTGAAAAGCGCCTGGCCCTGGGCATGGCCATCGTCCGCATCATCACGCACCGCGACGCCACGACACTCATCGATCAGCTGCGGGCGTCCGATTTCGGCGTCACTTGCGTTGAGGGCATCGGCTCCCGCGGCAAGGTGCAAATCGTGATGACCGTGGTGAAGCGCAAGCAGTTGCCGGAGATCGTCGGCTTGATCGAGACGCACCACCCCGGCGCGTTCTACGCGGTGGACGAATTGGCGTCGGCGAGCGAGGGCGTGTTCCCCGCGGCCAAGAAGGGCCCGGGCATTCTGCCGCTGCCGATCTCGAAGCTGATCAGTTTTCAATTCGCGCGTTCGCCGCTGGCGGCCATGCAGCCGGGTGATACGCGGGGGATCGATTGAGTCATTCGTGGGGGAACCTAATTCAAGCCAAGGTCACAGTGAGCCGCCGGGCGTGTCCCGGCGGTGTTTTCGGGGTTGGCCTGGTCCACCGCCGGGACAAGCCCGGCGGCTCGCTGACTTTTGTTACCTGAAAATAGACTGTTTCGAATTAGCCCCGTTCTCGGTTCTCCGTTACCCGGTCATTTTCATGCACGATTCTCGGCCGGCACTACAATCCGCCTCGGCATCAATGATGCCCCATGAACAACCCGAGCAAGCCAGTCAGCGCCACCAGGGCGCCCACCACGGAACTGATGATGCCCGCGAGCCAGAAGCCGCGGCCTCTCGTTAAGATCGCCAGCGAACACAACACCACGCCAAGTTGCAGACCCAATTCGCCGTAGTCGAAGCGGTCGGCCTTGGCGTGAATGACGTGGCTCTCATTGAGCTTGGTCTCGGATGCTTTCATCAGATCGTCGGTCTGCTTGGCCAGGCCTCGGGCCTCCTTCTCGATTTTCTTGAGTTGTCCTTTCACCTCCGTCGCGTCCGGTTCGGCCGACTTCTTTTTCTTCTTCGCCGTCGATCGGCTATTCTTGTCGCCGCTGTAGTATTCGACCGTGTCCTCGTAGCGCTTGACGATGTCCTTGAAGTCCTTCTTGTTCTCGTCGCGCACGGCCACAACTTTGAGGGTGTCGAGCGTGATTTCCGACAAGAGGTTGAACGTGTTCTTGCCCTGATAGTAGGCCCACTTGTTGGCCGTTTCGGTGCTCTTGATGTTGGCCTTGGATTGCAGCTCCAGGGCTTCGCCTTGCAAACGCAAGGTGTCGTTGTGAGCACGATGAGCGAGCATGGTGACACAGGCGAGGACGGCGGCGACGATGGCGATCGACATCGTCACCTGCTTGTTGAAGCCATCGTGGGCCGCGTGGGCGGCGTGCTCGGCGTGTTCGATGTGATGTTCAGGTCCGTGAGTCATGGCTTGATCCTTGGGTCTGGTATTACAGGGCAATTTCCGAGCAACCTATCGACGTGAATGCGATGCGACTATTACTTTGCCGTAAGTCCCTCCCCTCACCCCCAACCCCACTCCCGCAAGGGGAGAGGGGAGCAAGAATCGCCGCAAGCAGTGGGGTCAATCCTGGGTCAAGTGACGGATCATTTCGATTGCTGACGGGTATTGAACGGAGAGGGCGTCGCGATTGCCGTGTTCGTAATCGACATAATCGAAGCCCGGCGCCACGGTGCAGCCCAGGAGGGCGAAGGCGCCGCCGGGTTCGAGCAGGCTGCCCTGCCAGACGCCGCGTGGGACGACGACTTGCGGGTGTTGGCCGGCGAGCACATCGTTGCCGAGAAGTAGGGTTTGACTCGATCCATCGGGATGCAGTTGCAACATGCGAACGGGATCGCCGAGGTAGAAGTGGAAGATTTCATCGGTTTGCAGGCGATGCAGCGCGGAGAAGGTTTTGGGGGTGAGGAGGTAGTAGATGGCGGTACTCGCTGAACGTGTGCCGACATAGCGACCGGGCAGCGCCGGCGGCGCGAACGATTCGGCCGCGCGGTAGGTCTCGCGAAAGAAACCGCCTTCCTTCGGGTGCGGCTGCAAGCCGAGGTGTCGAATCAGTTCGTCGGCGGTTGACATTTCGGTTCCTCGCGCAGGGGTCCTTGCTACGTTTTCGTGCTCCGGAAAATCACGTAGCCGCGATTCTCGTACATCTCGGGCTCAGGGAAGAATTCCTGGATCGTCGGCCAGGTCGTATCCACTCGTTTGGTCACCAGGTAAAGCGTGCCGCCGGGCCGCAATAACATCTGGCTGCGCTCGATGAACAGTCGAATGATCGCGCCCTGAGCATAGTACGGCGGGTTGGCGAGGACGGCGTCGAACGAGGCAGGAGCCAATTCGGTCAGCGTGTGGCTCACGAGCGTCTCGAAATTCGGCACCCCGATGGCGCGGGCGTTCAACTCGGCCAGGGCGATGGCGCGAACGTTGCTGTCGGCGAAAACGACCGAGCCCGTCGGGCCGATGCGGCGAGCAGCGAGGATGCCGTTCGTTCCAACGCCGCACCCGAGGTCGAGGACGCGCTGGCCTTCCGTCAATTCCGTGGCTTCCATCAAGGCGCGGGCGCCCTCGTCGTAGAAGCCGTAACCGAAAACGCCGGGGCGCGAGACGAAGCAGTAGGAGGTCTGCTCATCGACGCGCACATGGTAGGTCATTTCATGCCGCCGGCGCCGGCGCTCGCCGGTGCGCAAGGCCCAGAGCACCTTGCCGTCGCCGTCCATCGGGGCGTGAACCTTGCCGAAGACCTTCTTGAGCGCGCCCTGGAAAAAATCTTCTTTCTCGTACGGCGACAGCACGATCAAGGCACCGTTCGGCCTAATTACGTGAAACGCCTGCTCGAGCATGTCGAGTTTGAGCGCCCGCTCGCCGCCGTGCGGGACGGGGTAGATCAGGGTTTGGAACCCTCCCCTCTCCCCCTGGGAGAGGGGCCGGGGGTGAGGGGGGAGGTCCAAGACATCAGAGGCCTCACCCTCACCCTCCTCCCCTCTCCCGGCGGGAGAGGGGAGGGGCGTATCCCACAAATCCGCATGCATTTCGATGGTCGCGCGCCCGGCCTGGTCGCCGAGATGTTCACGCAGGCGGTCGGCCTGGTAGAGGTCCATCTGGTAGCAAGCAACGTCGCCTTCGGGCAACGCGGGCAGGAGTTCCGCGACCTCGCCCGGCGAACCGAGGAGGATGCCAAACGGCGGGCGCAACTTCGTCGCGACCGCTTCGAGCAGTTCGGGAAACGTCTTGGCTCGCTTCTTGGTTTTTCGCATGGGAACTTTCTCGTCCGGCGGCGCCCTTCGCTGTTGCTCAGGCTCGGACCCATCCGCCATCAGGCGACGTGCATCTCGACGATGCCGTGCCAGTGTTCACCGGGTTGCAGGATTCGCCAACCCGCGTCGATACTTTTTTGGGATAGATTGATCGCGTCGGTCGTGCAGGTATACGGTTCCAGGCAGATCGCTTCCCGGTGAGGCGGCGTGAACAGAACGAGTTCGCGAAAGTCCTCCGAGGTCCACAGCGTCATCATGCGTTCCCCGCCCGGATGTTGAATTACCGCGACCAGCCCGAGCCGTTCCTCCTGATCGAAGGCAAACGTGTACAGGTCCGTCATCACGTCGTCGAGTTGCAGGTCGGCGAAGCGCCGGCCGTGACGCAAGTCGCGCCGCTCATCCACATCGAGGACGTTCCCGGTCGGCAGGTTATCTTTCAGTTCCCAGAACTTTCCGGTCGCCACGGTGACGCCGGCCTGCGCGCCGCCGAAGCCGGCGGTCGCAAAGTAGGGATGATAGCCGAATCCGAAGGGCAACGGCACGGTGTCTGGATTGTCCGCGTCGGCCTCGACGCGCAGCACTCGATCAAGTAGTCGATAGGTGACGCGCAGCCGATAGTCCGCCGGCCAGAGCGAGCGCGTTTCCGGCGCGTCCTTGGAGCCGTGGAATTCGCCGGTGATCCATGCGGAGCCCGTGTCGGCGCCTTCATCGACGATGCGCCAGGGGCGATCGAACGCGAAGCCGTGGATGGCGTTTTTCTGCGCCGGATCGCCAAGCGGGAGGTCGTATTTTTTTCCCTGCCAGACGAACCTACCGGCGCTAATTCGATTGACGAACGGGAAAAGAATCGGAAACCCGCTGCGCGTCGGCTTGCGTTCGCTGAAGAACTGCGGGTGTCGATACAGCAACTCCAGCCCACGCGCCTGCCAGCGAAAAGCGTTGAACCCAAGCGCGGGCCAGACCTCCAGGCGGTTGGCGCCATCGCCGAGGACGGCAACGGAGCCCTCAAGGCCCAAGGCGTTGTCGCGCGTTTCCCAGGTAATCTGAAAGGGCACGGGTGATCCTCCCCGACGCATCTCGGCGGGCATAGAGTGAATGGAACGGACGCGAACCCCCAGGGCGAACCCCCAGGAATCGTTGCGCTCATCCTGGGGCGTATTCATTCAACTTCTTACCGAGGAATCAATCCCGTGCCAACCTTTAGCGCCGAGAAACTGACCGCGTTCGCGAAATCGTTGTTCCTGGCCAGCAACGTCCCCGAGGGCGAGGCGGGCCGGGTCGCCGAGAGCCTGGTGCTGGCAAACCTGTGCGGGC
Organism: Planctomycetota bacterium; assembly: GCA_016191165.1. Lineage (GTDB taxonomy): Bacteria > Planctomycetota > Planctomycetia > Gemmatales > Gemmataceae > SIAQ01. Next base: position 24,267 of record JACPPF010000121.1, on the reverse strand, counting down.
ACGATTCGCATGGCATGATCCGCGTCATTCAGTATGCGGACGCCATCAAGGATGGCCGACTCAAGCCCGGGGCCCCGTTCACCATCGTCAAGCAGACCGCCGCGGTGCTGGTCGTCGATGGCGGCTGGGGGTTGGGACAGGTGCAAGCGCATCGCTTGCTCGATCGGCTCGTCCCGCGCGCGGAGGGTCTGGGCCTGGCAGCCGGGACACTGAAGAATTGCGGGCACATCGGTCGGCTGGGCGAATACGCCGAGGCCGCTGCCGCACGCAAGATGGCCTTCCTGGCGAGCGTCAACAACCACGGCTTTGGTCGCGGCGTCGCTCCACCCGGCGGGCGCGAGCCGCGCATCGGCACGAATCCCCTGTGCGTCGGCGTTCCCACCAGTGGCGATCCCGTCGTACTCGACATCGGCACCAGCGTCGTGGCCGAGGGCAAGGTGCGCGTCGCCTTCAACAAGGGACAACAAGCCCCCGAGGGCTGGCTGCTCGATTCCGAGGGTAGACCGACCACCGATCCGAGCGTCCTTTACAAGGATCCGCGCGGCTCCATCCAGCCGCTGGGCGGATCGCAGGCGTACAAAGGCTTCGGCATCGGCCTGGTGCTCGACATGCTCGTCGGCGGTTTCTCTGGCGCCCCGTGCAGCACGCCGGGGTTGCCGAACATGTCGGGCAATGCCGTCTTTTTTCTGGTGCTTGACGTGGACCAGTTCGCCGGCGCGGAACATTTCCTGCGCGAGGTGAGCGGACTGGCCAGGAACGTGAAGGAGTGTCCGCGCGCGGCCGGCGCCGGCGATATCCTCGTCCCGGGCGAACCCGAACGGCGTTCATGCGTGCAACGCCGGCAGACGGGAATCCCGCTGGACGACGGCACCTGGACCCAGCTAACCACGCTCGCCCAGCGGCTGAATGTGCCCGCGCCCGAATAGCGAGCGGCGGGGCTTGTCCCCGCCGTATAAATTTGGTGGACTCGTTCGCTCACGCCGCCTGGCGTGCTTTACCAGCCCTGGGCTGGCTTTTCCAGCGGCGATGAAGCCAAAAGTATTGTTCCGGGTGAGCACGCACAATCGATTCCAGCGCCTTCGTGTAACGGAGCGTGATCGCGCGCACCGCATTCGGATCGGACTGATAGTCCGCCGGATCGATGGAGTCAACAAGAAACACTTCGTGCTTGAGCGCTTCGCCGGTCCGCACACACGCCACGACCAGGATCGGCGCGTTGAATTGCAGCGACAGCAGAGCGATCGATTTGAACGTCGAGGCAGGCCGGCCGAAGAATTCGACGAACAACCCTTTCGACCCCGCATCCTGATCGCCCACCAGGCCGAGGATTCCGCCTTTTTGAAGAACCGCCTCCGCAGCGTGGGAAGCGCCATCCTTGTCGATGATTTGCAAGCCCAGCGAACTGCGCATCTCCCGGATGTAGCGATCGAGAAACGGGTTGTCGAGCCGGCGGGCGACGATCGACGCGTGGTGCCCCAGGGTCGATAGCGCCAGATTCATCACTTCCCAGTTCCCCAGATGGCCGGTCATGATGATCGACGGACGCTGTGAGGACAGCAAATCCATCACTTCGCGGTACTTGTCCGGGTCCATGGCGACACGAGCGAATCGACCCACGTTGGCCGGCGTGATTCGCCGCGCCAGCAGCAGGGTTTCCACGGTCATCACGAAAAGGTGCTCAAAAGAAGATCGCACGCGGCGATCAATCTCGTCGTCAGGCAAGTCCGGGAACGCCTGGCGCAGGTTCTCCGCCGCCGCGAGCCGATGCCGCCGGTCCAGGTGGTAAGCCAGCCATCCCATCAAACGCGCATCCGCCAACGCCCACGAGATTGGGATCGACTGGATGAACCAATCAAAAGCCCTTATCGCAAGGTAACCGATGAACTGAAATAAGCGAGAACGAGACTTGACGGCCATGGCAGAAATCGGCTTCCGTGTCAAAAACGTTGGTGGTTGATGAATAGTCGGCGCTTGCGATTCAATACTTCAAACGCGGATGGCGTTTTTCCATTTTCGCCCCGCGTCAAATGTCAGCGTGTTCGGGTAATACCAGATTTGCTCAAAAGATTCACGGACAAGGTCACCGCGAGCCGCCGGGCTTGTCCCGGCGGTGCATCCCGGTCCGCCTTGGTTCACCGCCGGGACACGCCCGGCGGCTCGCGGGTTGTTTGTAACCCTAACATCGATGGATTTGAAACACGCCTCCTCAAGGACGCGGGGGGTATCTCGGCGACGCCAACGAACGGGAACCGCCCTTCGCTTACGCTTCAAGTTCGGATGATGCGACTTTTTTGGCCGCGCCGCTTGGCAACTTCAAATCCCGCGCCTACAATCAAGCATGGTATAACGAAGTATTCCCGGTGGAGTTACTCCATGCGCCGTTCTTATCTCCTTATTTTGTCAGGCTTTTTGTTGGCAGTCCTCGGCCTGGCCGGCTGTAGTTCAGCGCCGAATTTCTGGGCGGATGCCAAGCCGACGCAGAAGAAAGTCCTGGTCACCTTTCCGCCGCTCTACGCCATCACCCACGCCGTTGCCGGCGAGGACGCCTACGTGCTGTCGATGCTCTGCGGCACCGGGCCTCACGGCTACGACTATAACGCTCACGACCTGCGCAAGGTCAAGCAGGCCGACCTGTTGATCTCCAACGGGCTTTCCCTTGACGACACTTTCGTCGGCAAGATACTCAACAACCATAGCAACCGCCATCTGGTCACGCTGAATGTCGGCGAGGTCCTCGAGAAGAAGCACCACGAGGTTCTGCTCCACGGAGCCCACGACCACGATCACGGAGACGACAAAAAAGACGGCAAGCCCGACCCCCACGCGGGCCATCAGCACGGCGAACACGATCCCCACGTCTGGCTCGGCCCCAAGCAGACGATGATCATGACGCGCATCATCGCCGACAAGCTCGCGGAGATCGATCCGCCTCACGCCAAGAACTACGAGAAACGCGCCGACGCGTTCATCAAACGCGTGAAGGAAGAGGTCGAAGACTACGGCAAAAAAAAGTTCAAGGGAAAACACGTCCACATGGTGACCATGCACGAGGCCTTCGGCTATTTCGCGGATGCCTTCGGCCTGGAAATCGTCGGCACCATCCAGAAGCTGCCCGGCACCGACCCCGATGCCGCGGGACGCGCCCGGCTCGTCAAGCTGTGCAAGCAGGAAAAAATCTCGCTGATCGCCGTCGAGCCACAGTATTCCAAGGCGCAGGCCGAATCGCTGCAAGAGACGCTCGCGAAGGCCGGCATCGACGTGCCGATCGTCACGCTCGATCCGCTGGAGACGGCCGACATGAAGCAAGGAACGCGAAACCCCGATCCGGAATATTACGTGCGCACCATGCGAAGGAACATCGACGCCATCGCCAGGGGCCTGCCATGATCGCTTCGCTGGTCTCCGTACGCAACCTGCGCGTCGAGCTGGGAGGAAACGAGATCCTGCGCGGGCTCTCGTGCGAGCTGGCGCGCGGCAAGATCACCGCCGTCCTTGGCCTCAACGGCTCGGGAAAAACGACGCTGCTGCGCGCCTTGCTCAAGGAAATTCCCTATACCGGCGCCATCCAGTTCCACTGCGGACACGATCACTCGAAACCCAATCCACGCCACGTCGGCTACGTGCCGCAGAAGCTGCGCATCGAATCGAACATGCCGCTCACCGTGCGCGACCTGTTAGGCATTGCCATGCAGCGCCGGCCGATCTTCCTGGGGCTGCGCAGCGAGGTGAAGCAACAGATGAAGGTCATGCTGGAGGGGGTCGGCGCCACCGAGAGCCTGCTCGATCGCCCACTCGAGAAAATCTCCGGCGGCGAGCAGCAGCGTGTTCTATTAGCGCTGGCCATGTGGCCCGAGCCCGAGTTGTTGCTACTGGATGAACCGGCTTCGGGGATCGACGTGCAGGGGCAGGAGCAGTTTTACGACATCATCAGCCGGCTTAATCGCGAGCGGGGCACCACCGTCGTGCTCGTCTCACACGATCTCTCGACCGTCGGCGCCCACGTGCATCAGGTGATGTGCATGAAGGACGGGTTGATCCACTTTCAGGGGCCGCCGCGAGAAATCACGGCCGAGGCGCTCCAGCAAATCTTTGGGACCGCGCGGCACTTGTTTGTGCATTCGCATCAATAGCCGCTTGCTGCGTAACGTTGCGCGAACGCTACGCAGCAAGCAACGGGCGTCGGCCTCAATGGTTGTGCATGAACTCCGAGCTATTCAGCAGCGCCCAGTAGACGTCGCTGAGGGCGGAGCCCAGTTTCTCGGTTGGCGAGCCCTTCTCCAGCGAGCCGCCTCGTTCGAGGTATGGAACCAGGCGCTGCAATTCGCTGGCGCGCGGCGGGCGGGATAGGACGATCATGTAGAGCGAGCGCAGCCGCTTCTCGTGTCCGCCGGGCTGAGCGGCGAGCGTCTTGAGATCGTCATTGTTGATGAGCCGGGTCTTCTCGGCCATGTGCTTGCCGTTCATCATGAAGAGGGCTTGCAGGATCGATGTCTGCGGCTCGTGGCGGCGGTCCTGATTCTGGAACTTGGTCAGGAACTGGGCTCGCGGCGACTGCATCTGGTTGGGGTTGAAAAACTGCGGATTGAGCGGTTGCTGGACCGCGAGTTTTTGGCCACTGCTGGTCGCCATCTCGACGCTGTCAAAAAGCTGTTCGGGCGACAACGCGCGGATCGGCATGCGGACGAACAGGTGATAGTCTTCCTTGTCCGCCAGCTTGGCGCCGCCGGAGGAACGCTGGTAGGCGTCGGTATGGACGATGGCGCGAATCAGAAACTTGGCGTCGAAGTTGTTGGCGACCAGAGCCTTGGCCAGGTCGTCCAACAGGGCTTCGTGCGTCATCGGGATGTCGTCGCTCGGTTCCATGATCGGTTCGAGCAGGCCCACGCCCATGAGGTACGACCAGAGGTGGTCGGCCATCGCCCGGGCGAAGTAAGGATTGTCCGGCGCCGTGACCCAGTTGGCCAGCGTCTGACGCGAATTCGTGAAACCTTCCCACTTCGGTTCCTTGCCGTTCAGAAACTTCGCCTTGACGATTTTGTCTGTGCCAGGAACGCGGATTTCCCGCCCGGCCGTGAACGCGGGAGGCGCCTGCTTGGGCTGAATGCCCGGGCGACGGAACACCTGCGGCTGGGTTGAAAAGAAGGCGGCGAATTCCCAGAACTGATCCTGCTTCCACTTCGCAAACGGATGGGCGTGGCACTGGGCGCATTCAATCTTGACGCCGAGGAACACGCGCGACGTGGCCGCAGCCAGGTTCTCGGCCTTGTTCTCGTTGGCCTGGAAAAACAACTGCGGACTCCCCTGCATCTGGAAGTTGACCCCGCCGCGGAAACCCATGTTGCCTTGCTGGCTCGTCAACAAGTTGAGGACCATCTTGTCGAGCGCGACATTCTTTTCGACGTTGCCGCGAACCCAGTTTTCAAACTGCGGCATCAGGAACTGGAACTGCTGGTTGGTCTGGTAGCCCAGCATGATGTTGCGCCAGACGTTGCCAAAATGGCGCGGGTAGTCGGGGCTATCGAGGAGCTTGTCCACCCAGACCCAGCGTTTGTCTGCTTCGTCGTTGTCGATGAAATCGCCGATCTCCAGGAGGTTGGGGATGTGCCCGGTCAGGTCGAGATTCAGCCTGCGGAAAAAGACGTAGTCCTCGGCCTTCGGGGCAGGAGTGACTTTGGCTTTTTTCCAGGCCTTGGCGAGGTGCGCGTCGATGCGCTGGCTGAGCGCCTTGACTGCGTCCTTGTTGTAAGCGGGATTCTGCGCCCAGGCGGGCGCAAGGGTAAGCATGAAGATGGTGACAATCGCAAAGCCCCAACATCGCCGCAGCATGGGATGAATCTCCTTGAGAGGGACAAAGCAGGGAACGGGCCGATTGCAATTATGACGAGGCTGGGGGGAAAAGTGAACAAAAATCCGGCGAGAATTGTGGATTCGACGAAAGACGGCGACTGAACGGATGTTTCCACGCGCCCCAAGGCGAGCCGCCGGGCTTGTCCCGGCGGTGTATCTGGTGGGGTGTTTACAAACAGGGTGTTGAAGAAAGGCATCGGCGAGCCGCCGGGCTTGTCCCGGCGGTGCATCTGGTGGGGTGTTTACAAATAGTGCGTTGAAGAAGGGCATCGGCGAGCCGCCGGGCTTGTCCCGGCGGTGCATCTTCCGAAAAACCGCCGGTACAAGCCCGGCGGCTCGCACCCATTGCGCACTCATGGCGCGGTCTTGATCTGCAACACTGCCTTTTCCGCGGCTTCGCGGATGGCAAAGCGGGCGTCGTTGCTGGCAACCTTGGCCAGCGTCGGGATCACACTCTTGGCACGCGCACCCAGCTCCGCCAACTCCTGAATGGCGGCGATGCGGTTTTCCGTGGAAGTGTCGTCCAGAACCACTTTGCCCAGGGCGGGGACGGCCTCATCCAGCGTCTTGCCGAGCACGCCCGTCAGATGGATCAGGTGATTGCGCACACTGCTATCAGGTTCGTTGGCCTGGATGAGCCGAAGTTTGATCGTCGGCCAGGCCGCTTTCGCCTTGACGCCCAGCGCGCCCAGGGCGGCGGCGGATGCCTTGCGCAGCTCGAGGCTCTTGTCCACGAGTGTCACGCACAGCACGGCGCTGACTTCCGGAGCGGTGCTGCCCAAGCGGCCCAGGCCGTCCACGGCGGCTTCGCGCAAAATGCGGGCGGCCTTGGCGTCCTTGGCGATTTCAACAAGGAGAGCCAGCGTCTTTGGGTCGTCCTTGGCGAGCCGGCTGATGACGTGAATGGCTGCGCCCCGGACCTGCGGATCTTCTTTCGGGTTGCCCGCCGCGTCGAGCAAGGCCGGGACCGCTGGCCGGGCGTTCTCGCCGAGGTTGCGCAGCGCGCCCGCGACGGCGATGCGCGTGCCGGCGTGCTTGTCCTTGAGCGCGCCGACCAGGGCGTCAACGTAATTGGCAGCCGGTTCCGCAAATTTCGTGGCGATATAGGAAGCCGCCGCCTCGCGAACCTCGTCCGCCTTGTCTGTCTGCAACGCGCCGACCAGAGCCTTGAGCGATGGCTTGACTTCCGGGCCCATGCGGCCCAGCAAATTGACGGCATCCAGACGCACGCGCGCTTCCTTGTCCTTCTCGATCGCGTCGAGGATGGCCGGCAGGCCGGTGCTGCGCGCCTCGTTTGCGCCTTCCAGGGCGATCAGGGCGGCGCGGCGATATTTCGGATTCTCGTGCGTGCGCAGAATCTTGATCCACTCGCCGATCGTCTTGCCCAGAATCAACGTCGGCTTCTTTTTTTCTTCCTGCCCGCTGGTTCTCAGAGTGCAAAGCGAAAAAAGCGTCAAGCCGATCAGCGCCGACGCGAACAGGTTGCGAGTCATGGCAGGACCCTCCCGGAGGCAAGTCAGGCTGTCAGGCAAGAATGCCTGACCTACTTCCCGTAGGTCAGGCTTTCCAGCCTGACCTTTTCGCGACGGCTGTCAGGCAAGAATGCCTGACCTACTTCACCGTGGGTCAGTCATTCCAGCCTGACCCATCGCGGCGGCTGTCAGGCAAGAATGCCTGACCTACTTCCCGTAGGTCAGGCTTTCCAGCCTGACGCATCGCGATGGCTGTCAGGCAAGAATGCCTGACCTACTTCCCGTAGGTCAGGCTTTCCAGCCTGACCTTTTCGCGATGGCTGTCAGGCAAGAATGCCTGACCTACTTCCCGTAGGTCAGGCTTTCCAGCCTGACCTTTTCGCGACGGCTGTCAGGCAAGAATGCCTGACCTACTTCAAACGGTGCGACTCCCCGCGAGCGGCTTGACGATCTTGTGAAAACGGCGATACTTATGATTTGGGATTCCCTTTCGATTTCGCGCGAGGTTCGCATGGCCTGTACCTGTGTCGTCGGGCTGCAATGGGGCGACGAGGCCAAGGGCAAGATTGTCGATCTGCTCACCGCCGATCATCACATTGTGGTTCGTTACAACGGCGGCGCCAATGCCGGGCACACCATCGTCAAGAACGGCAAGACCTACAAGCTCTCGTTGCTACCCACGGGAATCCTCACGCCGCACATGCAAGCGGTCATCGGCAACGGGCTCGTTGTCAATCCCGTGCGCTTTCTCGAAGAGGTCACCAATTTGCGCGACGCCGGCATCGCGGTGGGCGCCAATCTCGTGGTCAGCGACCACGCCCACCTGATCTTCCCTTACCACATGGAAGAAGAACGCCTCACCGAGCAAGGGGCAGCCTCCGCCATCGGCACCACGGGCCGCGGCATCGGGCCCTGTTATCAGGACAAGGTCTCGCGATCCAACGGCATCCGCGTCGGCGAGCTGCTCCATCCCGAACATCTGCGCGAACGATTGCACGCGATTGTGCCCCGAAAAAATCAGGCACTGGCCGCGTTCTCCGCCGACGCCAAACGGTTTGACGCCGACGCGCTTTGCGACGAGTATCTGGGCTACGCCGCCACGATGCGGCCGCACATTCAGGACACGGGGCGTCTGTTACGCCAGGCGCTCAAGGCCGGGAAGAACCTGCTGTTCGAGGGGGCCCAGGGCAGCCTGCTCGATGTCGATCACGGCACCTACCCGTACGTCACCAGTTCCAACAGCTCGACCGCTGGCATCTGGAGCGGTTCGGGCGTGCCGGCGCGAAACCTCTCGCGGATTATCGGCGTCATCAAGGCCTATACCTCGCGCGTTGGCCGGGGACCGTTCCCCACCGAACTCGACGACGGCCCGACGGGCATCGGCGCGACGATTCGCAAAATCGGCCGCGAGGTCGGCACCGTGACTGGGCGCCCGCGCCGTTGCGGCTGGCTTGACCTCGTCGCCGTTCGCTACTCGGCCGCGCTGGGAGGCGTCGATGAAGTGACGATCATGCTGCTCGATGTGCTCAGCACGCTTGACGAGATCAAAATCTGCACGGCGTATGAAATTGACGCACAGCGCACGACCGATTTTCCAGGCGACGCGTTCCTGCTGGACCGCTGCAAGCCGATCTACGAAACGCTGCCGGGCTGGAAGCAAGACATCTCGGCGGCGCGAACGCCGAGTGACCTACCCGCGGCGGCCAGGCGGTATGTTGACCGCATCGCGGCACTGGTAGAATTACCGGTGAGCATCGTCTCGGTGGGCCCGGACCGGGAACAGACGATTCCGATGATGTGACCAACCACGCCCCCAGCCGACAGGCTGCGGGATCGTAGCCGTGCGCGATATATCCCGCAGCCTGTCGGCCGCGGGCGTGAAATATGATGATGAAATCTCCTGAAACCCTGAAACGCCTCGCCGCCGCCGGGCTCGATCCCGCCCGATTGCCGCGGCATATCGCCGTCATCATGGATGGCAACGGCCGCTGGGCCCAGGAACGCGGCGAGGAACGCATTCAAGGCCATCTCCGCGGCGTCGGCAGTGTGCGCGCCACCATCGAAGAATGCTGCCGGCTCGGCATCGAACAACTCACGCTCTATTGCTTCAGCACCGAGAACTGGAAACGCCCGGCCGAGGAAATTAGCTTTCTGATGGCTCTGCTCAAGGAGTACCTGATCCGGGAACGCGCAGAGATCATGCAGCAGAACATCCGCTTCACCGTCATCGGCCGGCGCGAGGGCCTGCCCGATTTCGTGCAGGCGGAGATGGACGAAAACATCCGCGTCAGCGCCGACAACTCCGGCATGACGCTGTGCCTCGCAATCAACTACAGCGGCCGCACCGAGCTGGTTGACGCCGTGCGCGACCTGGTCGAACAGGCGCGACACCATACGCTTCGCCCCGAGGACATCGATGAAGACACGATTTCCAACGCGCTGTACACATCGGGAATGCCAGAGCCGGACTTGCTGATCCGCACCGCGGGGGAAATGCGAATAAGTAACTTTCTGCTATGGCAAATCTCGTACGCGGAATTATGGGTGACCGAGAAATGCTGGCCCGATTTCGACGAGGCAACCTTGCGGCAAGCCTTGCACGACTTCGCCAGGCGCGAGCGGCTAAACCGAAAGGCGGTTCGGGGCAACCCATGCTTACAACCCGACTGTGGATGAGCGCCATCCTGATCGCGCTCACCCTCGGCATGATTCTGGGCGATCAGCATCTGGCGCCGTACTTCCCATTCCTCTTTCTCTTCCAGTTCGGCCTGACCTTGGCGGCTTGCCGGGAACTCGTGAACCTCCTGGGCCCCCAGCGGTGTCCTCAAACGGTCGTCTGTTACCTCGGCGTCGCCGTGTTCGTGCTTGCCAACTGGTTCCCAAGTTACCTGGGTTACGATGCGAATTTTTTTACATTTCTGACAGGAATCCTGGCTGGATTCCTGTTGCTTGTTTTCCTATATGAGATGGCGACGTTCGCGGCGCCGGGCCGGTCCGTGGAGCGCATGGCGTTGACCTGGTTGATCGTGGCCTACCTGGGTTTGCTGCCTTGCTTCTTCGCCCAGATTCGCTGGCTCCCCGGCGACCACCAGGCTAACAGCGTGCGGATCGCGCTGGCGGCTTTCGTGCCCAAGTGCTGCGACATCGGCGCTTACGGCGTCGGCCGACTGATCGGTCGAACCAAAATGACGCCGGTGCTCAGTCCCAAGAAGACCTGGGAAGGCGCGCTGGGCGGACTGGCAACCGCGGTGCTGGCGGCCGTGGCCATCGATCGGCTCGGGCCCACGGCGGTGTTGCTTCAGGATCTGCGATGGGAGATTGGCTTCGGCTTGAGCGTGGGTTTGGCCGGGATGCTCGGCGATCTGGCCGAATCGCTCCTCAAACGCGATTGCCAGACCAAGGACGCCTCGGCAACGGTTCCGGGCTTCGGCGGCGTGCTGGACGTTGTCGATGCGATTATTTTTTCGGCGCCCGTTGCTTTTCTTTGGTTTTATTTGATTCGGATTTAGAGGGTGTTTTGCAATTGAACGCTTGTTCACAACAGGCGCTGCAATTGAACGCTTGTTCACAACAGGCGCTACTTCAATACGATTTTTCACCTACTAAAATGGCCGTTTCCCGGCTCGAAAAGTCGTTTCGATGCGGCAAACTGGGCAAGAAATCGAATTCAAAAACACCCTCTTAGCCGCGGAGCTAGCTCCGCGCGGGCCAAGGCCCGCGGCTAAATGGAAACCTCCCCGCATGAACGACACCTCCATCACCCTGACTCTCAACGACCGCGATGAAGCGGTCCTGTTGTTCGGCCAGCGCGATCAGTATCTCCGCTTGATCCGCGATGCGCTGGGGGTGCGCATCATCGCCCGCGGCGACACGGTGCAGATCGATGGCGACCAGCCGAGTGTAGACCAGGCGGAACGCGTATTCGCCCAGCTGCGGCAAATGCTTCAGCGCCAGCAGACCTTGACGGCGGAAACGGTTCGCACGGCGCTGGCGGCGGCCCAAGGCGGCGAGAACGGGATTCCCGCCGTGCCAGCACCCGTGACCGCGATGGCCAACAATCGCTCGGTACGCCCGCGCACCGACGGGCAGGCCTTCTACGTCCAGGCCATGAAGGACAACGATGTCACCCTCGCCATCGGGCCCGCCGGCACCGGGAAGACCTATCTTGCCGTCGGCATGGCCGTCAACATGCTGCGCCAAGGCGCCGTCAAGCGCATCGTCCTGGTCCGCCCGGCAGTCGAGGCGGGCGAAAAGCTCGGCTACCTCCCCGGCGATGTCGTCGCCAAGATCAACCCCTACCTGCGCCCGCTCTTCGACGGCCTCAACGACATGATGGAGCCCGAACAGGTCAAACGCTACATGGATTCCGACATCATCGAGGTGGCGCCGCTCGCGTTCATGCGCGGGCGCACGCTCAATCACTCGGCCATCATTCTCGACGAGGGCCAGAACACGACCGTGCCGCAAATGAAGATGTTCCTGACCCGCATGGGGCACGGCTCCAAGATCATCGTCACCGGCGACGTCACGCAGATCGATCTGCCCGCGAACATGCGCTCCGGTCTGATCGACGCGGCCGACCGTCTCGGCCGGCTCGAACGCATCGCCATCGTCTATCTCACGGAACACGACATCGTCCGGCACCCGTTGGTTCAAAAAATCGTCAAGGCTTACGAGGACGACAAACCTCGCAGGAGGAAGTAAGGATTTCAGATTTCAGATTTCAGTTTCCAGATTTCAGAATGAAATACGCTTGCCTTCATTCTGAAATCTGAAATCTGAAATCTGAAATCTACAATTCTTCCCGGATATGTTCGGACCCCTCAAAAAATTGCCGCGGCTTTTGCAATGGAATGGTCGGACGCGCTCGTCGCGCCACGAGGAGCCGCTGCTGAAGCAAGTGGCGCACAAGCACGCGCTGGTGCGGTTGGCGGTCGTGTGGACGGCGACGCTGCTGGTGACGGCGCTGGCGATGTGGTGGAACGTGCCGATGCGCTACCGCGTGGGCGAGGTCTATCCTCATGACCTGCGCGCCCGCGTCGATTTCACGGTCATCAATCACGTCGAACTGGTCAACCAGGAACGCAAACGCGAAGCCGTCCATGAAAAGGCGGCTTATACGAATAAACCCGTATTTGAAAAATATCCGCGCGGCATGTTGCTGGTGCCGCGCGGCGAGCAGATCCAGGAACGTCAGGCCGACCTGCTGCGCGAGGAGCACGTGGCCTGGCTGGACAGCCTGTCGGTGAAGGAACACTGGTTCCGCGGCATTTCGCTGTTCATGATCTTGAGCCTGCTGTCGGCAGTCGTGGCGATGTACGTGGCCAGATTTCAGCCGGGTCTGGCCTGCAACCTGCCCATGATTTGCAAGGTGTCCATGCTGGCGCTGGCGACGATCGCGCTGGCGGTGGTCCTCGACCCGCCGCCGTGGCGGGCAGCCCTGTTGCCGTTGACTTTTACCGCCATGGTGTTGACCCTGGCCTACAATCCGCAGTTTGCGTTGTTGATGACGTTTGCCCTGGAGCTGACCTTGACCGTGGTGGTGGGCGGCAACGTCGATCAGATTCTCATTCACACGGGCGGCATGGCGACGGCGGTGCTGTCGCTTCGGCATGTCCGGACGCGCACGCAGCTCGTGCAGGTCGCCTGCGCCGCGGGAGCGGCCTACTTTGCGACCACGATTGCCACCTGCCTTTTTTCCGACCAGACCTGGTCCTTGACGCTGACCGACGCCTCGCGCCGTTTCGCCTGGGGCGCCCTGGCCGGGTTCCTGTTGACCGGGATCTTGCCCATCGTGGAGAGGACTTTCGGTTTCGTCACCGACATCAGCCTGCTGGATTACGGCGACGGGTCGCATCCGTTGATGCAAGAACTGGTGCGCCGCGCTCCCGGAACCTACACCCATAGCATGACGGTCGCCACGCTCGCGGAAGCATCGGCCGAGGCGATCGGCGCCAACCCGCTCCTCGTTCGCGTCGGCAGCTATTATCACGACATCGGCAAGATGCTCAAGCCTCAGTACTTCATCGAAAACCAGACGGGTGAAAATCGTCACAACGCCCTTGAGCCCGCCCTTTCGACGCTGGTCATCATCGGCCATGTCAAGGACGGCATTGCCCTCGCCCAGCGCTACCGCCTGCCGCAGCCGATGATCGATTTCATCTCCACGCACCACGGCACCACGCTGGTCGAGTATTTTTACCGCGAGGCGATGCGCGTCCAGGAAACGACCGGTTCCGGCGTGGATCTCGAGGCCTGCTTCCGGTATCCGGGACCGAAGCCACAGACCCGCGAACAGGGCATCCTCATGCTGGCGGACGCCGTCGAGAGCACGAGTCGGGCTCAGTCGAACCCGACGCCGGGCAGTCTTCGGAAGCTGGTACACGACCTGCTGATGAAGCGATTGTTGGACGGGCAGTTCGAGGAAAGCGGGCTGACGTTGACGGAACTGCACATCATCGAGGAAACGCTTAGCAAGTCGTTGATCGCGCTGTTCCACTCGCGCATCAAATACCCGGACGCGGAGCCGCCGCAGGCGCGGGCGGCGTGAAAATTGACCTGTTTAGCCGCTCGCCTCTGGCAAGCGAGCGGGCGCCGCAATTGGCGAAATTAGCGCGCCCGCCAAGGGCGGGCGGCTAAACGATTATCGGATTGTCACCGCGCGATATTGCGATAGCTCCGATCGGCAACCTCCGCAATCACCCGTTGGCGCGATGGCAATGCCGGCCGGGGATCGGCCTGGGCGACGGGCGCACGCGGTCCGGCGGGAACGGCCTGGGCGCCTTTCTTGGCCCGCTTCGCCAGTTCAGCGCGAATGTATTCAACTGCCCGGTCGCGCACCTTGTCGCGAAACTCTTTTTCACCCTTCACTTGCTTGACGTCGCCTCTGGGTCGCCTGAGAATGTCGCGTTCACGACGCCATTTGAAAAAGGCGTTCCGCTCCTCGTCGGTCAGCTTCACTTCGTAGCCCTTGTCTGGCTTGACGCCCCAGTCATCCTTTTCCTTGCTGTCGGGAAAGCGATGGATATTGCGTCCGCTGGGGCGCCAGTAGCTGGCGGTGGTGAGCTTGAGGGCCGTGGTCCCGTCTTCCATCTCGATGAGGTTTTGCACGCTCCCCTTGCCGTAGCTGCGCTCGCCGACGATGACGGCGCGGCCATGATCTTGCAGCGCCGCCGCCACGATTTCACTGGCGCTTGCGCTGTAGCGATTGAGCAAGATGGCCATCGGGTAGCCGGTGCCGGGCCGGGCGGGGTTTTTGAGCTTGGCATTGAAGACGTCCTGATCGTCGTTGCCGCGGCCCTTGGTGGAGACGATTTTTTCCCCGTCCGGCAAGAACATGGAGGCGACGTCGACGGCCGCCCGTAGCAGCCCGCCGGGGTTGGTGCGCAAATCGACCACCAGGCCGCGCATGCCGGCCTTGGTGAGGGCATCCACCACGCGGGTGAGTTCGTCCACCGTGGTTTCGGTGAATGCGGTGATTCGCACGTAACCGATCCGGGTATCGGGATCGAGCCAGAAGTCCCATTTTTTGAGATCGACCTTGTCGCGGTGATCCCCCATGACGCTTTCGATCTTGATCTCGGCGCGGTTCATTTTGAGATCGACCGGCTTTTTTTCGCCTTCATGCAAGACGGTCAACGTCACGGCGGTGCCGGGATCGCCTTGAATATGCTCGACGAGCTTTTTGAGACTCCAGTTTTCGAGGGACTTGCCATCGACCTTGAGGATCAGATCGCCCGCGAGGACGCCTGCCTCGTAGGCGGGAGTGCCGGCGATGGGGCTTTCGACGAGGAACTGCCCGGTGCGCGGGTCCAGCCCCAGGCGGATGCCGACGCCGCCGAATTTCCCACGGCTGGACTGGCGGAATTGTTTGTAATCATCGGCGCCGACGAATCCGGAATGCGGATCAAGTTTTTCGAGTCCGCCGTTGATCATGTTTTCGACCAGCTCGCGCATCTTGTTCTGGTCGAGTTCGCGGACGTATTTTTTCTGGACCTCTTCCAGTACATCGACCAGGAGCTTGACATTCTGGTGCTTCTTGGTTTGGGCAGGGGGCGAGCTATAGGTGATCGAGATGCCCAGCACCGCCGCGGCGGCAATGCCGATCAGCCAGCAAAGGTTCCAGCGTGACATGGGATGCCATTCCTTTTGTAGTTAGTTAACCGTGTGGAAGTTAATCGTGGGTGTATTATACGAAAGCGTCCGTTTTCGATGCGAGGTCAGTTTTCGCAAGCGCCGGCCCATGCCAGCGCCTGCGGGTGCGGGATGCCGCCTTGATCGCGCTCGCAATACGGGAAGGCCGCCTCACCAACGGACGCAGGTCCTCGACCAGCCGATTCGGCGGAAGGCTTGAATTCGGACGCCGACATGGTATCTTCAACAAAAGTCGGTCCATCGGTGCGTGCATTCAGATTTGAAACCTCGGCGGCGCAGGCATGGGCCGCCGGGTGGTCCCATGACCCGATGGCAGATGAGTCCCGCCGGCCACCGCTTGAAACCTCGTTCCTTGGCTTTCCCGGAGGATACGCCCGTGTCCCTTCGCAACATATTCCAGGTCGAGCGTGAAGCCGATACGCTTGTACTGACCGCGTTGGTAAACCTGAGCGAGTTGGAATACGACGAAACGGTGACCCAGGAGGTTTATGAACTCCTCACCGACGAAACGATCACGAATCTGGTTCTTGATTTTCACAAGACGGACTATTTCGGGAGTACCGCCCTGGGTTTTTTCGTCCGTCTCTGGAAAAAGACCCAGATGCGCGGCGGGCGCATGGCGTTCTGCCACGTTTCGCCGCACGAGCTGGAAATCTTGCACATTACCCGGCTCGATGAGTTTTGGACCATCTGCTCTTCGCGTGCTGAAGCGCTTCAGGTGGTGAAGGCGTAAGGAGTCCCTAGCAAATCCGGCGAATTGCCGCGGCCCCCAGGAACCCGATTCGCAAGGAACCAGCCGATGAGCCAAGCCAAAGAATGTCCGCGCTGCCGCAGCCCGCTGGAGATTCCGAACCCGGCGCCGGATCGGATCACGTGCGGGAAATGCGGCGCGGTCATCAAGAGAAAAGCCGAGCCGGCGCCGAGCGCCGTGAAGGCCGGGCCGGCGCCGATCGCCGCGCCGACGCGCCCGACGCCGCAGGCGCCGCCCGCCGCGACTTCGCAGGGTGGACTACTGATCGCGGGCGGCATCATTGCCGCCGTACTCGTGCTCGGGTGCGTACCGGTCATCGGCATCGGCATGGCCTGGATGTACGGCGGCCGCACATCGGATCCGGCGCCCGAGAAACGAGCCGGGCAAGTCAAGAACGATTTGGAAAAGCTCCCAAACGTTGATCGTCCGGAAAAGGAAAAGCCGGTCGTCCCCGTGAAGCCGATCGGACCGCCGCCGATGCCACCCAGGGTACGGGCCGCCATCGATCGCGGCGCCGAGCATCTCAAGCGCCGCATTCTTGCCGGAGCCAAGCTTTCCAACCTGTCCGACGCGCAGTTCCGCGGCGCCTTCACCGGCGTCGAGACGGGCACCATCGCGCTTGCCGGCTTGAGCCTGCTCGAGGCCGGCGTCTCACCCAAGGACGAAGCCGTGGTTCGCGCGCAAATGGTCGTGCGCCAGAATATCGCGCGGGTCAACCATATCTATTCCCTGGGCGCGGTCTTGTTCTTCCTCAACCGCCTGGGCGAGGCCAATGCCCTCGACGATGGCGATCGCCGCCTGCAACGCAACCTGGCCCTGCAGATCATCGCTGGGCAGCGCAGCAACGGGCTTTGGACCTACAACAATCCGCACCTTACCGAGGACCAGGAAAATCGGCTCCTGCAAGAACTGGAAGCGAAAACGTATCGCCCCACCAAGCCGCCGATCTCCACCTCGAATTCCATGACCCAGTTTGCTTTGCTCGCCCTGTGGGGCAGCCGAAACAAGGTGCCGGTGCGCCAACCGATTCTGCATGCCGCGGCGCGCTTTCATTCCACGCAATGGGCGCATGGCACCTGGAGCTACGCCCGGCCCGATATGCCGCGCAACTTTCAGGACTCCAATACCTGTGCCGGCTTGCTGGCGCTGGCCATGGAAAAAGTGTTGCGCGAGGACAAGGAATTCCAGGGCCAGGCCGGCATCACCGACCCGCCCGCCAACCGGGACGCCGATGACCAATGCGCCCGCGCTTTCTCCCATCTCTCCAGCGTCATCGGTCGCACCAAGAACGACCCCATCGCGAAGCACAACTATCACGGCAAGATCATCAAGGCTGACTCCTACGGCGATTACTATTTTCTCTGGTGCCTGGAACGCGTCTCGGTGATTTACGATCTCAAGACGATCCGTGGCAAGGACTGGTACGGCTGGGGTTCCGACGTGATCCTCCAGCACCAACTTCCCGACGGCCACTGGCAGGACCTCCACGGCGACGTGGGCGACACCTGTTTCGCGATCCTGTTCCTTACCCGCGCCAACCTTGCCCGGGACCTCACCGAAAGAATTCGCACACGCGGCGGCATGAAGATCGTCGAGTAGATTCGGCCACGAAAGCCAGGGCGAATGAAGCTGGCCGCGCGCGGATGCCAACAAAAAAACCGACCCCCTTGCGAGGGTCGGCGTTGGGAAATCGGATTGTAAAGAACCGATGGCGTGACCTCCTTTCTTTGGCGAGAAAAAGGGCTCACCTTCAAGTCATCGCTTCCTGTTTGCGGCTTGGCGTTCGCGAGGCGCCTTGCGAACGCCAAGCCGCGAGCGCCGAAATACGGAAGGCATTCCTTGACCTCCCCCTAGCGGCCGTAACCCTGCCAGTAGTAAGGCATCGGCTGAGGCGCGGTCCAACCCATGTAATACGGGTTGTATTGCGGCATGTAATAGGTGGGATAATATTGTGGCGCATACATCGGATAGCTCGCCTGCGAAACGCCGCGCGGCGGGTACATCATCGTCGTCGGACCGATTGGATTCGGTGAGGGTGGAACAAACTGCTGCGGCGCCGGTGCGTTGTAAACCGGCGGTGTCATGGGCATGTCCGAGACCGTGGCCGTATTCTGGGCATAGCCGTTCCCGAAGTACGGCATCCCGACGCACGCGCCCCCTGAGCACGGGAATTGCGGCACGCCCATCGTCATCGGCATGCACCCGCTCGCCACGCCGCACGGGGATGGGCAAACTCCGTCGCATACCAGATTGCCCCAGCAGATCGGCGTGAAGGCGTTGTATGGCCGAACCGTGATGTGAGTCACGTACCGATTGTGCCGATTCCAGAGCGACGATGGGTGATAGGGAGAAAGCAAGCCGAAGAAGGCCTGGGACTCACCCGTGAAAAGGGCGAGGCAAGAAAGACTCAGCAGGCCGACGGCCAGGATTTTGCGTTTCATGTTCCGCCCCAACTCCAGAGGGTGCCGGCGAAACAGCCGCTGCCATCGTTGTGATGCCGGTCTTTCGCCTAGTGGAACATCGTCAGGCCCGCGCCGGGAATTGCCAGCGAATCGGCGTGAATCCCGAAAGTTGGCACGCGGGTGCAGGGGCAAAAGGCAGAAAGCATAGATCGTTTTTTTTTGTTGCAACGCGCAGACGATTCGACGAAACCTGGCGCGCCATTCCAAAACGCTTCAAGTTCGCCGGGACAATTGCCGAGCGCTCAATTCTTGCCCTGATAGTTCGGCATCGCGTCCAGGTCGAGCGGAGCGACGATGCCACGCCGCCATTTCTCGACGGCGACGGCCGCCATGGCGGCATTATCGGTACACAGGGCCATGGGCGGGATAAAAAGCTCGGCTCCTTCGCGCTGGGCCATGGCTTCGAGATCCGCACGCAGAGCCTGGTTCGCCGACACGCCCCCGCCGACGGCGAGTCGCTTTTCGCAGGTCTTACGCAACGCCTGGCGGGACTTTTCGACGAGCACATCGATCACGGCACGCTGAAAACTGGCCGCGAGGTTGGCGCGCACCGCCCCCGGCCCCGGCAGCGGCCCCCGCGTCGTGCTCGGCCCGTGCAAGGCGTACAGCACCGCCGTCTTCAAGCCGCTGAAGCTGAACTGGAGGCGATCCTCCTTCAGAAACGAGCGCGGCAACGCATGGGCTTTCGGATTGCCAAGGGCAGCCTCGCGTTCGACCGCCGGGCCGCCGGGGAAGCCCAGACCGAGGATGGCGGCAACCTTGTCGAACGCTTCGCCGGCGGCATCGTCGATGGTGCCGCCGAGAAGGTCGAACTCAAGCGGCGTCTTGCAATGAAACAGGCTGGTATGCCCGCCGCTGACGACCAGGCCGACGCACGGAAAGATGTCGCGCCCCGCCGCCATGCGCGCCGCGAAGATGTGCGCCTCGATGTGATTGGCGCTCAAGAGCGGCACGTCGAGGGTGAGCGCCAGCATCTTCGCCGCGCTGACGCCGACGAGCAACGCGCCCACGAGGCCCGGCGAATTCATGACGACGACCGCGCCGATATCGGCGAGTTTGAGGTTCGCCTGGCGCAATGCTTCGTCCATCGTTGGCAGCAACCGCTGCAAGTGAGCGCGCGCCGCGACTTCGGGAACGACGCCGCCGAAGCGCGCGTGCAGTTCGATTTGCGAGGCGACGACGTTGGAAAGAACCTGCAACTCGTCGGTGAAGATCGCGACGGAGGTTTCGTCACAGGAGGTTTCGATGGCGAGGAAGTTCATGGATGAATCAGCGGATCGTTCACGCCAGGATACCACGTATCACGTCCCCGCCGTGGGCCACGTGTTGCGGCCGATTCGTCTGGTCCGGGAGCATCATGTGCGGGTCGAGCCCGAGGAGGTGATACACCGTCGCGCACAGATCGCCCGGTGTCACCGGAAACTCGACCGGGTAGCCCGCCTGCCGATCGCTGCGGCCATGCACGTGGCCCTGCTTCACGCCGCCGCCGGCGAACAGGCAGAAGCCGCACTGGGGCCAATGGTCGCGGCCGGCCCGGGCGTTGATGCGCGGCGTGCGGCCCATGTCGCCGTTCACCATCACCAGCGTGCTGTCCCACAGGCCGCGCTGGTGCAGGTCCTCAAATAGCGCCGTCAGGATTCGATCGAGGTAGGGCAGCAGCCATTCGCGCAGCAAGTTGAAGTTGTTGTTGTGCGTGTCCCAGTGGCCGTTGCCACGCGACTCGGTGTGAATCGTGATGAACGTCACGCCCGCCTCGACCAGGCGGCGCGCTAACAACGCGCTGGAGCCAAACAAGTCGCGGCCATAGCGTTCGCGGATGCTGGCCGGCTCTTGCCCGAGATCGAACGCGGAGCGTGCCGTCGCGTTCATGAGGAGGTCGAAGGCTTGCCTTTGATTGTCGCTGAATCCCGCAGCCTCTCGGCTGCGGGCGTAGTGGGATGCCTGCTGGTTGACTTGTTGCAAAAGCGTGCGCCGGCGATCCAGCGCGTCGAGCGTGATCGACGATTCCAGCGATGGCAGCGTCGGGTCGCCCATGGGCCGTAGCGCCGGGTTGTAGAAGTCGGCATCGCTAACCGTGCGCCCAAATTCCGGATTGCACTGGCTGAACAGCGGATTGTATCGGCTGCCCAGATACCCCCCGTATGGACCTGCTCGCCGCAAGCCCTGGCTGTAACCCGGATACGCTGGCAGCACGACATACGGCGGCACGCCAGGCCGAATCAGCCCGGAGTAATGGCACACCGAACCCATGCTCGGATGGTTCGTCGGGCTGGAGAAGTAATCGCGCTGATCCTGCCCGCCCGTGTAGCCCGTCATCACCGCGTAGGGGTTATGACTGTTGTAAGGATGCGACACCGTGCGGATCAAACAGGTGCGATTCATCCATCGGCTGACACGCGGCAAATGCTCGGAAACCAAAACGCCCGGCAACGACGTCCGGATCGCCTGAAACTCCCCGCGAATCTCGGCAGGAGCGTCCGGCTTCGGATCAAACATGTCAATATGCGAAGGCCCGCCGAACAGGTCGATCAGGATCACCGAGCGGATGCGCCCCCGCCTTGCCGCTTGCGGCGTAGCGCTCGCGATGGACCCTCCGAGCGCGAAGCCGCAAGCGGCTTTCAAGAGAGCGCGGCGCGTGAAGCCGTCGCAAGCCTTCGACCCGTGGCCGAGGATTTGTAGCATGGTTCCCCCCCCATTCATCCCTCGTTTTCAACGCCGTTTGAGCCTACTACAAAATGCGGTAGCCCAGAATATGGCTGAAACAACCGCCAATATTCGCCGTCACCTTGCTGGTCGCTCGCATGGACCATCAAGGAAACGCCTCCAAAGAAATCGAGCCGGAAATCCCCCATCTCGCCTGCCTCCCTACGCCCGCAAAGCAACGCCGGTTCGGCCAAAGCAGCAAGTAGATTTAGATCTGATTGATCGTCAGCAAGAAGGCTCCCATCGACTCCCAGGAGTTTCCACGGACAATCCAAATGGAGAGCGAATTCGCCAACTACTTTCTGTTTGTTGTGAATCGTTATCGCGTTTTTTTTGGCGCCGAACGCGAACCACTCCAGACTTCCTGCTCGGCCAATCGACCACAGCGGCAATCCTTCCAAAACAGCCAGAGCGTCGTTGACTTTGGCTTTCACGTCCATTACAGAACTCAACGGACCCGGTAGCTAAATTTAGTCCACGGTGAGGGATAGCGCCCTTCATTTCAACCAATTCTCCGTTGGAATATCTCGCAAAACTGCGAAGTCTTGATCGGTGGATAATAGCGTCAAACTCGCATGACGCGCCATGGCCGCCAGCATGATATCAACTTGAGAAAGGGCCCGGCCAGCTTTCTGCAATTCCAAGTACACCTCGCCATACCGCCCCGCAACTTCAAGATCAATCGGCCAAACTCTCACTAATTTCAACAAACCATCCAGGCGCCTGCGTGTAGCATTTGCATCCTTCCGTTGGAGAATGCCAACCATCAATTCGCACAAGACGGCGCCACAAGTGCCAAACGCATGTCCCTGACGATACAGTTGCTGAATCCGGTCACGTACGACCGAAACACGTGAAACGGCCTCGCTCAGATGGTTCGTGTCCAGCAAATGCCGAGTCATTGAGACAACCCCATTTCACGGCGTACTTGCTCCTTGGCTGCAAGCCGATGTTCATCAATGGCAGCCTGCATTCGTCCATCTTCCTCCATCGGACTATCCGCGCACAACTCCTTCATGAGCTTCACCCACACGTCGATATCGATTTGGACATCGGCAGATTTTTCGATTTCCAGGGCGGCGCCCTCGTGCCAATCCGGGGGCAACGGTTCCAGAGGCACGATGGCGCCTTTTCGCAATGTGGCTTTTAGCATGTTTCGACCGACTCCCAATACATCATGCCTGTCGAAATTCTACCATGATTGTTTCAGTTCGCAACCCCCCCACATCCCACTCGCACGCAGCAGCGTCTCCTGCACACTCAGGTCATGCTCCAGCGAGAAATCTGGCTGTTTGTTACTCGCCAACACCGCGGCGAACTCGCGCAGGTCGGAGATTTGCAATGGGTTCGCGGGCAACTCCAGCGTTTGCCAGTCGTCGTCGCCGCGGCGATAGATTTCGATGGGCTGCACGTTGCGGTTCTTGAGATGCCCGCTGCCCAGGTGCGGGATGACGATCGCGCCTTCCGTGCCAAACACCTCGATGCGGCGAGAATGGGGGGCGACCTCCATGGCGGGCACCTCGATCGACGCCCAGGCGCCCGGGTACTCGAACATCGCGACGGCGTTGTCGATGAACGTCGCCGGGCCCTCGCGATGGTGGTGTGCGAGGAACGGCGTAACGCGCCGCGGGGCCCCGAGCATGGCGATCATCATGTCGATGACATGACCCGCCATCTCGAAGAAAATGCCGCCGCCGTACCCGGCCAGCTCGTTGACAAATCGCTCATACGACGGCAAGTCCTTGGGCAGCCGGGCGCGATAGTGATAGATATCGCCCAGTTCTCCCGTCCGGGCTCGCTTCAGCATCTCCCGCACCGAGTTCATGTAGCGGAATAAGTAGATCATCTGTACGTGAAGATTCTTGGCCCGGGCCAGGTCGATCAGGCGCCGAAATTCGTCGAACTCCACACCTGCCGGCTTTTCGAGCATCACCGGCTTGCCCGCTTCCAGCGCGAGTCGGGCGAGGCCGAGGTTTTCGGACACCCGGCCTTCGACGACGACGCCGTCGATCGGTTCGCGCACGAGCGCGGCGGGATCGTCGAATACACGCAACGCCCCGAGCCGCGGCGTCCATTCCCGCACGCGGTTGGCAACGACGGCCGCATCGCCGTCGTGAAAGCCGACGAGCGTGAACTCGTCCGGATGCTCGGCGACCTGCCGCACGATGCCATCGGCGTGAACGTGCCACATGCCAAGCATGGCGAGGCGGAGGGGCATGGGGTGGTCCTTCTGTTTGAATAAACTTCAGCTTCTGCGAAGCGCCCTCTTTGGTAGAATACGAACGAACCAGATCACGGACTGGAAGGGGGCGCCACGGGCCGATTCAAGGCGAAAAAACCAACATGAAATTCTTCACTCCAGAACTCCATGCCAGAACTTGCTCCGCGGACGACGACATTGCGGACGCCGCCCACGCCGAGTGGGAGCGGGCGCTTGGCCGATACGAAAAACATCTCAAAAAGCTTCGGCCAACATTCCCGGCGGGAGTGTTGCATCTGGCGGATGAGGTGCGGCTTCACGATGCCGAGCTTGTTTTCCTGGGCCGAAGCGGTGATCGCTGCGAACTTATTTTGCGTCCTGAATTTCCGCCCAACGCTGTGGTTTCGATCGAATATCATCTGGCAACGGATCCCATCATTGAACCCGACGTCCTACCGCCAGCAATGCAAACGGCGGAACGTCTCTTTCTTTACGACGAGGTTGACGCCACCACGCGAAATGGCCGACGCACTTTCTCACGTAGTCGTCCATTCTCTGAAACCTGCGTAGTGAAATTTCGGGCTTTTTTTTCAAAACTGGCGCAGCTGGGCACGGGGCGTTTTCCTAAGCTGCTGGCATGGACGCTTTCGAGCAACTCAAACAGGACGTTCGCGACGG
>JACPPF010000090.1 GCA_016191165.1 Planctomycetota bacterium | reverse complement strand
TTCGGTGTGGCTCGGCGGGTAACCACCTGGACCTCTACGCCGCGGCTACTCACCAGACCCTGTTTGTCGCAGCGATTGACCTGTGCAGCCGCGTTGGATGCGCCATTCCGTGGATCAAGTCTGGATGAGATTCCGATGCGCCTCGGACGGCATCCGGTGTCCGGCCGCCCGATCGGACCGCTGCCACGCCCTGAAAGGCGGAGCGATTCCGCACCGCAACGGTTTTTGACCTCACTTCAAAGCGCAAAACTGGTCCTGTTTCTGAGCGCGGTCAACAAAGTTTGCTCCGGGTCCATCGGCGTTTGGTCCGCCGACGCCAGGAACAAGCGGCGCGTCGGATAATTCGGGATGAGCTGCTCCTTCAGCTGTCCTACCGGTTTCACCGGGCTTCCCTCGGTGAGAATCCGGGGAAGGGTTGGCCAGGACTGAGTTCCGAGTTGGCGCCAGCGCGTGGACCAGCCACGGGATCGGGAGCCGACTTCGCCTTCTGGTCTTTCAATTCCCCAACCGGCTGCGAAAAGAAGAAACGCTTCGGCGAGGGAGCTTCGCCTTGTCCCGGCGGCGGCACGTCGTGCCAGCGGCGCATCCATGCGATCAACACCGCGTATTCCTTGCCCGTGAGATTGGCCCGAACCCTCATATGTTGAGCCACGTTCTGATAGTTCGAGAAAGGGCGCTCCGACAGCGTTCGGGCATTGTGGCAGGAAGCGCAGTACATCTGAAAGACCTTTTGACCTTGCAACGAGTCTTCGTAGGAACAATCCTCCGATCCCGGTCCCGGCTCTCGCAATGGTGCCGGACCCTGCGAGTAGCCGGAGACGTTCACGGGGGTGTTGTAGCAGCCAGCCACCCACACCATGCTGACCAACGGAAGCATCAGGCCTAACACCCAACGCCATCGAGTGATGCCCATCATTTTTTCCTCCGGCCAATTCGCGAGGCTGACTTGATCGTCTCACTGGGCCAATCATCAGAAGCCCCACGCTAGCTGAGTCAAGAACACGTTATCTCGCAGATTGATGCCGCGCTCCTGGTTGATCTCGTAGGCGAACTTCACGACCAGTGATGGAGCGAAATAGTAGTTCAGCCCAAACGTATACTGGTCACGATCCACCGGCGCGTCTACGGGTGAGGCGAATTCGTGAATTTCTAGCGCGCTTTGATCGAAACCGCCGAAACGTGCGCGGCTGTAGCGGAAAACAACTTCGGTGTTGCTGAGAATTCGGCTGGGAGCGTCATAGGGCCGGTAGGCCACCTGAGCGTAGAAGCCGCGTCGGCGAATGCGCAGCGGATCAGCAGGCGCCGCGCCTTCCTCGCCGCCTTCGGCCGCTTCAACCGGAAGGCCGGGGCTCTTCTGGAACATGTTCGCGTATTCAAATCGAATGTCCCAGTTCCCCTTGTGGAAACCCGCATCGATGCCCCAGAGAGTGATGAACGGGCCGGCATCACTGCGATAAGCTCGGTTGAATAGAGCCGACGCGCCGACGTTGAAACCCAATTCCGGAATCCAAAATCCGACGCGACCGCCCGAAGCGATAGCGTCGTTTCCGAGCCTCGTCGTTTCCTTCAACTCGTTCAGGTTAGCCAACGCGGTCAGCTCATTTTCACCCGGAAGCCCAAGACCGTTTGCCACGAAAAGCGCATATTCCATTTTCACCGGCGATCCAAACAAGTACTTGGCGCCACGGAGCTGTAAGCCATTCAACGAGGAGTCGCCGGGTGAAACTTGTCGCTGCATGAGGGGAAAGTCGGGCAACTTGTTGATCCAGGCGGCGTGGAGACGTTCGTTGAAGAAGCCAACCGGGGTCAGATAGCGCCCGGCCACCACCGTCAGCCAATCGTTGACGATGTAATCCATTTGCGCGTAGCCGAGTTCGATTTCTTCCAGCCCATATTCCAGCTGGGCTTCCAACAAGATTCGGTCATTGAGCTGCAAGAGAAAGACGGTCTCGAACCCGTCAAACACAAAGCGGCCAGCGCCCTTCTGGCTCGGGAAAAGCTCATGACCAGCCACCAGCGTGCCATAAATGCTCAAGGGAGTTTGGTTCGGTCGGCTGGGAAGAAAAAACTCTTTCAGCGTGGACGGCAAACGCGGCCCGTTCCGACTTTCGGCGTCAAGATGCTCCGCCAGGTTGTCGACGGCCTGACTCAGATCCTGATCACGCTGTGCCGCTTGCTTTGAGCGAGCGTCGATCGTCGTGACTTGCTGTTGCAGCTTCTCGACAGGACTGCCGATCAGGGGTTGCTTCTTGATATGGTCCGCCAACAAGTCGATCATTTTCTGCTGCGTCTCGATTTGCTTTTGCAGCAGATCGACCTGTTTTTTCACCTTCTCATCTGGCTGCGCCAGAACTGCCGTTTCGATCAAGCCCACACGCTGGATTTCGCGTTGATTCTTCGGAACCGATCTCTCGTCCGCTACTGGTAGTCCTAGAACGCCGTGAGGAGCTTGTGCCCAACCCCACGGGGCGCCTAGCAACACGCCCGCGCTAATCAGCAATCCGTGGATCAGAACCCGCATCACCGCTCCTCCGCGATCCATCGGCTCCGAAGACGAAGAATCTTCCGGTGGTATGGCTTGTGCCGACGATGCGGATAGTATCGGTTGCGCAAGGTTTAGTGATTGAGTAATTCCAGGATTTAATTTCAAGCTGAAAAAAGAGGCGTCGCCTTCATTCAGAAAGCGACGCCTCTTATGGAACTGGCGAAGGTTCGTAATGGCAAGCTGCGTGAACTGCGAGATGCTGATCGATCAGAATTCCCAGATGACGTCGAAAGCGGCGGTCACCTGGAACTTGTCGCGCTGATCGTTGAACGGACGCGCATCCGGTGTCCAATCAAAACGAAGTTCGGGACGGATGCGCAGATTCTGATAGGGCTTGTACGTGAAGCCCGCCGTCACGTTGTAGAAGCTGGCGGCAAAGCCGGGCCGATTGTAGTAGGCCGTGCGCGTGCCGTCGTCGTCGCGGAACCACTCGGCTCGGACTCCCAGGACCAGGCGAGGATCGATGGTGTAGAACGCATGGACCGAGTAGTCATACCACTCCGCGGAGGCCGGTCGTCGCGTGTTGGCGTCCACGGCGGCGTTGGCTTCGACGCCGTAGAGCCCGCCCGTGGCAATGCGCCACTGATTGTGGCTGCCAAACAGGACGGTGAGGTAGCTGCTGATCACCGTCCGGTAGTTGCCATTGTTGCCGAATTGCTCGGGTCCGGTGATCCAGGCGGTAGTCCAGTTGTAACGCTTGTCGCAGGAGTTCCAGATGAAGGCGCCATGATAACTCGGGTGGTTGTTGTTGTCCTCGAAGACATCCCAGCCGCGCACGACGCCGGCAATGACATCGAGCGTGTCGGTGGCGTGGAGCGTCGCCAGCGCGCCCGTGTGCGTATAGGGCGTGCCAATAATGTTCTCGAACGTGCGCGAGTAGAAATCGGTGTCCTTGCCTGGGTAGACCTCGCGGCCCATCAACGTGTAGAAGCGGCCCACGCGAAGGTCGATGCCCTTTTCCGTGATGAAGTGAGGAAGATGAGCGTCCAGATAAAACTGCGGCAGGTCGATGCCGATGCGATTCATCTGGCGAAAGCTCGCCGGCCCCGCGACACCGATGCCGGAAGCCGGATCGAAGCCCGTGAACGCGTCGAAGAGCCCGTTGGACACGAGGTAAGGAGCATCGTGCCCGGCGAGAAAATCGACGCGATAGCCGAGGTTGGCCTTGCCCTCATGTTCGAGCGTGTTTTCATACACGAGGTAGGTCTGGTTCAAACGGTAGTCGTTCGAGCGCCAGTTGAAGTTGGCGCCGAAGTTCACGCGATCGCGCGGGCTGGCAAAGTTGCCGGTGAAGCCTTGCTGGATCCAGCCGTAAATGTTGTCGCCTCGTTTGGTCTTCTGCTCGTAGCAGCGGGGAAAGTAGCATCCAAGCATTTGCATCAGCGGCGCCGGCGTCTTCGGCTCGTCGTCTTTTTTTTCCTCTTCACCGTTCTTTTTTTCGTTTTCCTTCTTGCTATCTTCCTGGTTGCCGTTCTTCTTTTCGCCGTTGCCGTTATTGTTCTTGTCCTCCTTTGGGCACCAGAAAAAGCCCTTGCACCCGCCGAAGGTCGGCGTCTGCTCGAACGGCTTCATTTGCAAATCGTCGGCCTGCCACGGGCGCAGCCATAGGATATCGCAAAAGCAGCCGGAATGAACAGGAGTAGAATTGGGGAGGACCGGCGGCCCCAGGGAAGCCCCGTTGGGCTGGCCAATCGAAATGCTCATGCAAACGAGAAGGGACTGCCACATGATTGCCTCGGCCATTGCGGCGCGTTGTTGGAAATGGCGTCGGGAGACGCCGGATCGCGGCCGAGACAGTTTTATAGGTGAATACCTACCGCACTCGCCAGCATCAATGGATGCTGAACCATCTCAATAAATCGGCATTCTCTCGATGGCCGTTTTACACCACATTTGCCTAACGTGCCGTCGAAGCCGGTGCGTTAGCAGCGTGGTCATCTGTCAATTAGCGCGTCGCCTTCATTCAGAAAGCGACGCCTGTTATGGAACTGGCGAAGGTTCGTAATGGCAAGCTGCGTGAACTGCGTGACCCTCGGTGAGCGGATCCGTTATTTCTTGATGCCAGGATCCTTCTTCACATCCGGCACGACGGGCACGCGGTCCGGCCGAGGCATCTCCGTTCCAGGAACGAAGGTTCGCAGGTAACGGGCCATGCCCCAGGCCTCTTCGAGCGTCACGGTTCCGCGGAACGGCGGCATGCAGGCGCCGCGCCCCTCCAGAGTTGCCCGCACGATCTGACCGTCCGAACGAGAGGACTGCCAGCGAACGTTGGTGAAATCAGGCACGTCGGGAATGTCCCAGACCCCGCGGCCATCCACGCCGTGGCAACGGATGCAATAGCGGTTGTAAAGCCCGACGACCTGCCGCTTCTCTTCTTCCGGACTGCGCATCCAGTGCCAGGCGCCACCGGGTTCACTGCTAAACGCGATATCGTTCACACCTGCGGGCGGTGTGGGCCCCTGCCGGAACCGCCAGAACTTGAAGCCCGAAGCTTCCAGGTTATTGGTTCCGAACATGGCGAACGCCAAGATTCCACCGAGCACGGCGAACAGTCCGCCGGCCAACCACATCCGAGTCCACGAACGAAGGCTTGTCGTCATGTCTTTCTCGCTTGATTCAAAGGCCTGATTGCCCAGCTTGCCCACTTGTCTGCCTGACAGACCCAAACAGTTGTTCCTATCATCGGCTTCCGCAGGTCAAACAAAATAGTCAGGATCGCGAGATTCGGCATTTTCCGACCTGTTCGAGCGATTCCTGCCGGAAGAGCAGCGCGTCCAACGTCTTGGCGCGGTGATTCGATCACAGCAACTCGCTGATGGGAGTTGGATCATCGAGCACGCTGACAGGCCGGCCGCTGGGTTCGAGCAATTGCAGGCGCGGGTCGATGCCCAGAATCCGGTAGATGGTCGCGTGGATGTTTGACGGCGTGAGCGGGCGTGTCTGCGGGCGCATGCCGAGGCGATCGGTGGAGCCGATGACCTGGCCGCCGCGAATCCCGCCGCCGCCGAGCAGGCAGAACATCGCGTTGCCCCAGTGATCGCGGCCTACGGCGCCCCTGCTGCCGGGAGGGCCGCCGCCGCCGCCGTCGTTTATGCGTGGGGTGCGGCCGAATTCACCGCACAAAACCACCAGCGTCGTATCGAGCAGGCCGCGCTGCTCCAGATCTTCAAACAGCCCCGACACCGCGCTATCGACCATCGGCAGGAAGTGTTCGTAGCCCGCCTGCAAATCAAAGTGATGATCCCAGCCGCCGAAGTGAAGGGAGACGAACGTCGAACCCGCTTCGACCAGACGCCGCGCCAAAAGCGTGCCTTGGCCCCAGGGATTGCGGCCATACGTGTCGCGCAGGCGAGGAGCTTCCTGATGGATATTAAAGGCTTGCCGCGCCGTCGGGCGGGTCACGAACTCGAAGGCTTCCTCGGTGAAGCGGTCCATCGTGCGGGTCATGTCGTTCTGTTCCATGCGGCGCAGGGCGTCGTCAAAATGGCGCGCCATCGACCGCCGATCTTCCAGGCGATCCAGCGTCAGTCCGGCGGCGAGGTTGAGGTTCTGCACGGCAAAGTTCGGGAGATTCGGGTTGTTGTCGCCTTGGCCCCTGGCGCCGCCGGTCTGGAACGGATTGTACTGGGCGCCGATCATGTGCCCGCCGTTATAGCCGGGGTTGAGGCCGATCGCCATGCCATTGGGGATGCCGACAAAGGCCGGCATGCCGGGGCGGCGCGGGCCGATTTCGCGCGAGACAATGGCGCCGATTCCCGGAAACCTCTGCTCGCGGTTGTCGCCGTTGACGCCCATGTCCTTGGTGGTGAGCATGCGATGGCCGCCGGCGAAGTGATCGCCGGTGTCATGGTGCAGGGAGCGCACCATCGAGAACTTGTCCGTGATGAGGGCTTGCTTGGGAAAGAGCTCGGTGATGTCGAAACCTGGAACGCGCGTGCGGATCGGCCGCCAGAAGCCGCGATATTCCGCGGGCGCATCGGGTTTCATGTCGTACAGATCCATGTGGCTGGGTCCGCCATCCAACCAGATCAGAATGACGGACGTCTGCCGCGTCGCCGTCCCAGGCCTGGCCGATTGTTCGCGGGCACGCAGGAGACTCGGCAAACCAACGCTGGCCATGCCGGAAACGCCCAGCGTGAGGAAATGACGCCGGCTCATGCCGTCACAGTATTTTTTCGTGGAACCCAAATCGAGGCGGAACATGCGACATCCCCCTTAAAGTGAAAGCGTAGCAGAGTTTCTGGCGGGATCCCTGTTCAAGGTCTACCGAACCAGTGAACAGAGACGGAAAAGTATCATACACGGCCGGCTCGTGCAAAACCAGAGCAAAGGGAAATTAGCACGATCATGCCCGTGGCACCCTCACGCCCACCCGGCCCGGCAGCAAGACCGTCACGAAAATGACTTGCGTTGCGCCTGCGAGTTTCATGCACAACCTCACACCGACACACCTCCCGCCACAACCGACATTGTATTCGCGTGCTCGAGATTGATTACGATCGAGGAAATAAGTTGCATTGCGCCTGCGAGTTTTGCACACGCCCGTCGAGGCACCCACCCATGCCGACCAAGATCAAACTTCCCCTCGGGGAAACCAACGCTTGCGTGCGGAAACAGCGGCGATCGATCGCGTGGCTCTGGGACGGCGTGCTGACCGAGACATCAAGCCCACAGGATGGGCGAGTGAGTTCCGAAATCACACATACGCATTTGCCGCGTATTGTTGCACCATGCGATGCGTGTTGAAAAACGATGCGTTGAACGCAATCGCTTGCCGCATGATTTCAATCCACCGCTCACGATTTCGGTAAAAGGTCGGCAGGACCACCGTGCCGAGTTTCGCGTAGAGGTCGGCAGCATCTTCAGCGGTCATCTGTTCAGAGGAAGACGAGGCCGAATCTCGGTTGCCGATGGACCAGCCAGTGACGCCTTCGATATGGCCCTCGATCCACCAGCCGTCCAAAATGCTCAGGCTCGGCACGCCGTTGTGCGCTGCTTTCATGCCCGATGTTCCCGAGGCTTCAAGGGGCCGAAGCGGAGTGTTCAGCCAGAGATCGACACCTGCGGTCAGCACTTTGGCCAAGGCTAGATCGTAGTTGGCGAGATAAACAACCTTGATGCAATCCTTCAGTTGCCTGGCCGCATCGAAGATGCGCCGGATCAGGTCCTTGCCGCCGTTGTCGTGCGGATGCGCTTTCCCGCCGAACACCAACTGCAACGGGCCGGCCGTGCGACTGATTTCGCGCAGACGCTCAAGATTGGCAAAGATCAAGTCCGCCCGTTTGTAGGCGGTCGCGCGGCGGGCAAACCCGATCGTCAACACGTCGCGATCGAGGGTTACTTGGCTTTGGCGGGCCACTGCCTCGATCAACTTCTCCTTCGCGGCGACGTGGGCCTGCCAAATCTCGTTCACGGAGATGCTCATGGCATGTCGCAGTGACGCGGGATCGTTGCGCCAGCCCGGAATGTGACGGTCGTAAAGCGATCGAAATGAGTCGCTTGTCCAGGTGACGGAATGGACGCCGTTGGTAATGGAATCAATGGCGTAGCCCGGAAACATCGCTTGCGAGACTTCGCCGTGCTTCTTGGCGACGCCGTTGATGCGATGGCTGAGGTTCAGGGCCAAGCAAGTCATGTTGAGCCGATCCGCGCCTCCGAGCATCCGCAGCACGTCCAGGGGCCATTGTTCGCCCAGGATCTGGGAAACGAGATCGTAGCCGAACTGGTCATGGCCGGCCGGCACGGGGGTGTGCGTGGTGAAAACGCAGCTTTCCCGAATGCCGTTGAAATCCCAACCTGGCTTTGCCGACGGTTGCCCCTCACCAAGGAGTTCCAATACGAGCAACGCGGCGTGTCCCTCGTTCATGTGGAATCGTTCCACCTGACGATAGCCCAGAGCACGAAGCATGCGCACGCCGCCAATCCCCAGGATGACCTCTTGAGCCAGCCGGTAGCGCTGATCGCCCCCATACAAATACGCCGTCAGCTCTCGGTCGGCGGGCGAATTGCCTTCGTCATTTGTGTCCAAAAGCAACAACGGAACGCGATAGCCCGTATTCCCGATGATGTCATGTTGCCAAGCACCGACGTGCACGCTCCGCCCCTCGATTGTGACCTCAACACGCTCCGGCAACTTGCGTGCATTGGAAGCCGGGTTCCACGCGACCGGGGCTTCTCGCTGATTGCCCCACTCATCAAGCTGTTGATCGAAGTATCCTTTCGCCGAGAGCAACGTGACGGCGACCACGGGAATCCGCAGATCGGCCGCGGAGCGCAGCGTGTCCCCCGCCAGGACGCCCAGCCCGCCGCTGTAGGTCGGCATGTCCGGCTCAACCGCCACCTCCATCGAGAAGTAGGCAATCCGCCGCGCCATGTCATTATCGGTGGCGCCCAACGGAATGTTCGGGGCCGCATATTTCTCCGGATCCTGCACGAATGCCTTCTTGCAGAACTCGGAACAGAAACAGAATCTCTGCCCATGGAACGACACCGTGAAAGCGGCATCATCGCGCACGGACATGCCGCACACCGGGTCTTTCAAAGAAAACTGCATAGCCATTTATCCTTGCCCCAGTTTCTACGCGGGCCTTCGGCACACAAAACGCATCATGCCCCAGATCCATCCGGCGCGAAATCGGTCGCCGCGCACAAGCGCGAATCCAGAATCTTCAAGCAGCGACTTACATTGAGCAAACGAATAGGTGCGGCAAAAAGCCGGATCCGTCAGCCGCAGCCAGATTTTGCAAAGCTTGCAGCTCAGATAATCGTCGCACCAATCGACCAAAACGAGGGAGGCTCCCGGGCGAACGACACGATACGCCTCCCGCAGCGCTTTCAAGGGCGCGGGAAAGTAATGAAAGCTGTTGGCGCAGATCACGTGATCGAACGACTCGCTTGGAAACGGCAACGAGGCCGCATCAGCTTGAATCCAGACGACGCCCTCATTGCTGGGTTTTTTCGACGCCTGTTTCAACATACCGAGACTTACGTCAACGCCGACCAGCGATAGGTCGGGTGAAGCAAGTGTTCCAGTTCACCGGTGCCGCAGGCAATATCCAGCACTCGATCATGCCCCGTGCATGGCAGATGCTCCAGGACCGCACACAGTGTGCGATCTACGTACTTTCGCCAGCGGACATCATAGTTGCGCGAGAGTCGATCATATTCTCGATGTACAGCATCGGTCACAGCGTGCATGAATGCTTCCTCGCACCGGGATAAAAGGTCAGAGTGATTTGAAAGCAAACTACGTGCCGAGTCAAAAGGCGTACGAGTTCATGGCGATTGCAGTCGAACGGCCATACCGATGAACCCGCCGAAGCAAAGGGGGAGCGCTGTAGAGCGCTGCCAGGCATCGTGCCTCGGCACCGCCGTCGGCTACACAAACGAAGGGATCCTCACGAACAGACATGCTGGTGGTCATCTTCGTTCGCCGGATCGACGACGGCCGCGTCGGATTGGTCTCTCGCTTCGCCATCGCGAAGCGCGTCGTTCTCGCGGCTTCGGTTGACGGGATAGTTTCCGGTCGCGCCAAGAAAAGGCAACGCCAGCATCCAATGCAGCCATGCGACGGACTGATCGCGAAACTGGGCCAGCCCAATGGTCATGCCTTCGTGGCCCGCTTCGGGCTGCGGACGATATGTTCCGAACAGCAAGTCCCACCAGGGGAAGTTGAAGCCAAAGTTGCTGTTGGTCTCCACAGGTATTGCCGAGTGATGAACGCGGTGCATATCCGGCGTCACGAGGACCAAGCGCAGCACGCGGTCGAGCCAGCCGGGTAGCCGCACGTTGGCATGGTTGAACATGGCCGTGGCGTTGAGCGCGATCTCGAAGATCAACACGGCCAGCGCGGGCGCGCCAAGCAGAACGACCACCGCGAACTTGATGCCCATCGACAGCAGGATTTCAATGGTATGGAAACGCAGGCCGGTCGTGACATCGAAATCCAGGTCAGCATGGTGAACCATGTGCAAGCGCCAAAGAATCGGCACCGCGTGAAACATGATGTGTTGCAGATAGATCGCGAGATCAAGCCCAACCACGCACAATACTACCACCAGCCAGAACGGCGTCTCGATGTTGTTGAACAGGCCCCAGCCATGTTCTTCGCTAAACAAGGCCATACCGACGGCGCCGATCGGCAGAAGAACTCTTGCGACGACCGAATTCAAGGCGACCAGTCCCAAATTGCTTGCCCAGCGCAGCGGCTTCTTCACGGTGAGCCGTCGCCGCGGCGCGAAAAGTTCGCCCAGCGCCATTATAACAAGAACGCCGCCAAAGAAACCAAGCCGAAGTAGCGGCTCATGTTTGAGATAATCCATCTTCGTTTCTCGCTGGAGGAAAATCCATCTTCATGGGGTTCGATAAGGCGGCCGGCAAATTTCCGGCGGGCCCGGATAGGGCCGGTCGGGCGGACTGGGCATCGGCGGGTTACTGGTTGATGACGCCAACGCGAGCAACAGGCCAATCAGGAGCGAACTGCCGATTGACAGGAAACACGACGGTTCGCGCACGAGTCCGGCGACCAACAGGCTGGTCAACAGCAGGAACATGGCCATGCTTTGCTGTGGCGCCGTTCCCGCGCCGATGACTCCGGCGGGACATTCCAGCTTTCCGCTCAATTCCAGGAACACATGGAAGCTCGCCACCCCCAAGCCCGCGACCGCAAGGGGGAGCGCCAACCACGCCAGCCTCGCGCCGCGGCCCGCCGGAGTGAGCAAGCCGATGCCGAGAACCGCGACCAAGCTCATAATGAAGGTCCGCTGATAGAAGCAAAGCGGGCACGCCTTCAATCCCAGGCCATAGCTCAGGCCAAGGCTGCCGGCGAGCGTGGCGGCGGCGCAGAGAAATGCCAGCCAAATCCAAACACGCTGCGACGCATTCACCTCTAACGATGGGCCAGAATCGTTCGCCATGATTAAGCTTCGTTCCGCTGGGTCAGTCCAAGATGCGATGAGGTCGCATGCATCTCGGCGGGAATCGTGATTACCTTCACGATAGCGGACGACGAAGGAACACATTATCGACGTTGCCTGATAGTCAACGATTGGTTCATAGTTCCTCCTTATCCTCGGCTTTTGAACGACCCGGTGAAAGCACCATCATCGCGCACGGACATGCCGCACACCGGGTCTTTGAAAGAATATGGCATTCGAACCTCCTCGCTTGGCACGGCACGACATTATGGATACGCCCTGTCCAGGAGGATGATGCTGGGGACCTCAGCAACAGACGCAAAGGGGCGCTGGCCCCGGTAGAGGTAGCTCTTGTAAGGAATCTCCACGCGCTCGGCGAACCCTCGCTTACGGAACACGTGCTGCGACGCCAGTCCGGATGCTTCGACCACCGCAGTTCGGTAGTTTCTCGCGATCCCCAGCTCGATGGACACATCAACCATTCTCTGGTCAATGTGCCGCCCCTGAAACGCGGGTAACACAGCTCCCCAACAGAAATGAAACATCTCGCCCGGCCCGGGATGGCGGCCCTGCCAGTATTGCTGCAAGTAGAGCGCGTCCATTTCATCCAGCAGGGACAACGCCGGGGCGAACCACTCAAGTTCCCGCACCTCGGCTGGATTTTCGGTCGCCATGTCAAGATGGATCGAGGATCCGACCATCGCCCCGCTAGCGATTTCTCGGGCCACGATTGTCAGGCCGTCCCGCTCGATCAAAGGACCAAGCAGCTTGATGAAGTCTTCGAACTGCTGGAACGAAGCGCCGACGGCGCCGATGACAGGCTCGGCGCCGGAAGTGAAGGCCGCGGCTTGAACGGCAGCCATCTCGACAAGGTCAGTTGCCTGATACAACTCGTAGCGTATGCCCAGGATTTCGCGGGTGACATTCATGGCGTACCTCGGGGAGATTCACGCTGCTCGACTCGGTCCCAATACGCATTGACGTCTTCCTGAATCTTGCGCAGAGCGTCCACGTTGCGCTGGGGGAAGAACAGGTGCGCAAACCGTCGCTGGGTCTGCAAATACTTCTCAACGGGCTGGAGATGATCCGGAATATAGGTGTGCCGCTCTTCGCCTTGTACGGCTTCCTTGAGCGGCCAAACTCCCGTGTCGAGCGCCAGCTTGGCGACCTCATGCCCCAGGCTGGGATCGTAGCCCCAGCCTGGAGGGCACGTGGCGAACGCGGTGAACAGCTTGGGGCCACGGAACTGGCCGGCCCGGCGCACCTTGTCGGTCAAATCGACCGGATCGGCGGTCGAAAGCGTGGCGATATACGGGGGCCGGTGGGCACGCCAGATTTCAAACAGGTCTTTCTTCCGCTGGAGTGTTCCGGCGCTCTGATGTTCGGTTGGCTGCGATGTTACAGTCCTGGAACCGAAGGGAGATGCACTCGACATCTGAAAGCCGGTGTTGCCGTAGGCTTCGTTGTCATAGCAAAGGTAGTAAAAGTCGAGACCGCGATGAATGGCGCCGGAGAGCGATGACATGCCGATATCCAGGGTCGAGCCATCTCCGGCGACCACGACGACGTGAAGGTCTTCCGCCGCGGGAATACGTCCCTTGGCGATCAAAACGTCCAGCGCGTCGCGGACTCCCTGGGCCCCGGCCGCCGCCGAACCCATGGTCGTGTACAGCCAGGACGAGCGCAAAGGCGTGAACGGGTAAACGGCTAGCAATGTCATACAGCCGGCGGCATTGACCACGACCACGTTGCCGTCGATCCCCTTGAGCATCAACCGCAGGGCGAGTAGCCCGCCGCAACCGGCACAAAGGGGCGACCCGGGAACCAGCAACTCGTCTCGGGGTATTTCCTTGAGGTTGTGAACAAACTCTCGTTTCGTCTTCATTGGCTCGTCTCCTGGCTGCCGGTCCCGTCAAGCAGTGAGGTCTCCGGCGCCGCCGTCTCGATCAGTGCCCGCGCTCGGGCCCAATCGGCCTCGGTGTAAAGCAATTCGGCGCCTTCCACGACTTCGCCGGGCCGAGCCCGTTCCACCGTCTCGACCACGTGTCGAAATTCCCCGAGGCTGATGTCTTTGCCGCCCAGGCCGCCGACGAAGGAGCGGATCAGGGACGGTCGGTCGGGTCTTGGCAAGACGGTAGCCGCGATCTCCTGGTAAAGAATGCCTCCCAAACCGGGGGAGAGATTCTGATCGATCACAGCAACGCCGCGCCGCCCCGCCAGGGCAGCGCCGATTGCCGCCGCCGGCCATGGCCTGATCATGCGCAGCCGCAGCAGTCCCACGCGCTTACCTTCCCGGCGCAGCAGGTCAATCGCTGCTTTTCCCTTGGTCGCAAACGACCCCGTCATGACAACCACCAACTCGGCTTCCTCCAGCCGGTAACACTCGACCACGTCATGGGTCCGATGGAAAATGGTCGCGAAGTCGCGGGCGGCTTCGGCGTACACCTCCAGGGCGTTGCGAGCGGCCAGATGCATTTGGTGACGGAAATGGCTGTAAAGGTGCCCGCCCAGCACCGACACCCCTTGGGCCATCGGACGAGAGGCGCGAACTTCGGCATGGTGCGCTGCAAACGGCGGCAGGAATTGCCGAGCTTGCTCCT
This sequence comes from Planctomycetota bacterium, assembly GCA_016191165.1. Lineage (GTDB taxonomy): Bacteria > Planctomycetota > Planctomycetia > Gemmatales > Gemmataceae > SIAQ01. The sequence goes on along the minus strand of JACPPF010000090.1, from coordinate 29,002 downwards.
GCGATGGAATTTCCACCGGCTCCCGGGTGAACGACAGGTAAAATCCGTCCATGTTGACGATCACCGGCAGAAGTACCCGCGGATCTTCGGCAATGCGGAACCCAATCAGGATCGAGTCGATTACCTCTTGACAGGTCTCGGCGTGGATCTGGATGCAGCCGGTGTCGCGCGTGGCCAATACGTCGTTGTGATCCGGTTCGAGCGTAATGGGCGCTGCCAGACCACGCGACACGTTCACCAGCACCCAGGGCACACGCCAGCCCGCGACCGTGTGGAGCGCTTCGAGACCGTACAGGAGCCCCTGACTGGAAGTGGCCGTGAACACCCGGCAACCAGTGGCGGCGGCCGCGCCAGCGGCCGTGATCATCGAGTGCTCGCTGTCAAGCATGACAAACTTTCCGCACACTACGCCGTCGCTGAACCAGGTGGAAAGCTGTTCGATGATTTCGGTCTGCGGCGTGATTGGAAACGCAGGCACGTAGTCCACGTCCGCCAACCGCGCGCCCCAGGCTGCCGCGGCATTTCCGGTGAGCATCTGCCGTTCTCTCCCGGCCAGCGAAGCCGCAATACTCGCGTTCGCCGGAACCCGCTCGCGCTGGATAGTTGCTGGAGCTACCATGCTCTCACCTCCTTCTCTTCGCGGATGCACTTCAGCGGGCATTCCCGATAGCAAATCATGCACCCCTTGCAATTGTCGTAGTCGATGGCCGGGTAACCCTTCGGATCGAGCATGATCGCCGCATCCGGGCAGTACGAGAAACAAATCCCACAGCGCGTGCACGCATCAAGGTCGATGAGCGGCCGAAAGATTCGCCAGGAGCCGGTATGTCGGGCTGCGGAATTGCCGGGCGCGTAAATGATCGGCAATCCTTGCGGACCAGCCGCGTAGGTGGGCACGTGCATCAGGCACGACGCAGCAATCGCCTGTCGCGCCAAAAAATCGCCCGCGGGCAGGCCGCCATGAACCTGCCTCGCCAACGCGACATTCTTCTCGATCGCTTCCGAGGCGATGTGCAGCTCGGCCAGCTCCCGCCTAACCGCCTCGGCGAGCAATTCCACGGTTCCAATCCCGGTAAGTGCATACGCGGCGGCGCCCAACGCCGAACTGAGGGCCGAGCCTCGGCCAAGCCATTCGATCGCCCGCCCCGTCAAATCAACGGTCAGAACGCGACAACCGATCTGGTGCTTTCGTGCGATGGCGACACCATCACGAGATGAATTCACGAAAACCACCGAGGCGCTTTCACACCCCGCGAATATTCCTGCCATTGGGTCGTCCAGAAGCGTCTCATCCGCAACGACGACCAGGTCCGGATCAACAACGACGCCACGTTCGCGGATGGGTTCTCGGTCGATGCGCGTGAAGGCGGCGATGGCTGCTCCCCGCCGTTCCGCCCCGTAGACCGGCGAATCCTGCGCCTGCCAACCGCCCAGGAATGCGGCTGTGCCGACAATGCGGCTCGCGGTTTTGACGCCGTGTCCCCCACGACCATGAAAACGAATGCGGAACATGATTATCTGCCTTGCTTCAACCTGCCTGGCTCGTAGTATCCGCCTGGCGCCAAGTAGAATGGGTTACTTCGGTTTGGCGTTCATTTTGACTTTGGCCCGTTCCAGGGCAATCTCGGCTTCCAACCGATTCGCCGTGGCATAGAGCGCCGAAGCGTGTGTGGCCTGTCCAGCTTTGAATTGCCGCACGGCCGCGGTCTCGTACTCTTTGGCAATTGCTACCGCCGCTTCAAGGACGGCAAGACGCTCCTTGTCAGTTGTGCACAGCTCAAGTTCAGCCGCGTTCAGCCGCGCATTTGCCTGTGCTAATTCCACGAATGACACCTTTCCTCCCAAGTATGCCGCCTTGGTCGCCTTCACGACGTCCTTCAGGACCTCCAGCCGCTCTTTGAGGAGTTCCTTGATTTTGCCGTCTTTCGGCTCTTGCGCCCTTGCGAGTGATGAATCGCTCGACCCCGAGCCGATCCAAGCACCAGCGGCGAGGAGCAAGAGGCAAGCGTAGGCGATACGAACGCGCACAGACTTTGCCGTGAACATTGGACATTTCCTCCTGTTGAGAGAAGCCGTGGTAACACCGATGCCTGGTCACGAGGCCGCCTCGTAACCAGGCGGCCCGTGGAGCATTCATTTTTGTTGCTCTTTAGCCGTCTGAAATAGATAACACTCTAAAGAAGGCAGGAAGACAGGAAAGGTCAAGTATTCAGGTTCCTGCGTTCCTGCCTTCCTTAGAGGTCCCGTCTTGTTGCCAACTTCAAACGGCTAAAGAGTTACTCATTTTTTAGTCTTGGCGCCGGCTTGGCTTGCCTTCACGCCTGCGGCTTCGAGCGCCTTGATTAGCTGGATGCTCGTAACCTTGCCCTTGTCGGCGAACTGAATGGCGACGAACTTTGTTTGCGGATAGTAAGCCGCTTTTGCCACGCCTCCCACTTTCTCCAGGGTGGTCGTCGCTTTTTTTTGCGTCGCTTTGTCTTTGGCGTCCGGCAGGCTCAGGAGCAGGAACCCGCCATATTTCATATCCTTGCCCATCGCGTGCGGGGCTTGGAACATCGCACGGGAAAGCTCTTGCGCCGAAATGACGCTTTCATCGAATTCGACGGTGGCCCACCTGGTAAGGAAACTCACCGTGATGGACTTGACTCCACCGACCTTCTTCATCGACCCCTCCAGGGCCGTCGCGCATTCCAGTCAGTGCTGGTTCGGGACCCAGTACATCGCCCTGGTGATCTCTCCCTTGGCCGGTTGCTTGTTGGAGTCCTGCGCGTTGCCGCTGACGGCCAACGCCACCATGCCGATGGTCGCGAGACAAACGAACTTTCTCATGTTACACCTCCAGAATCTCTCCAGGCATTGACAACTTAGAGGATCGACAGCCTGTTCGCCGGTCTTCTCGGCTGAGAGTCAGCCAACATTCTCGTTGCGGGACAGCGCTCATTGCTCCTTCAGTTCCGGAATTGAACGTGGCATCGCCGGCTCGTTCACCTCCCGGCGCGCCTTTTCTACGCAGGCAAGCAAGTAATCCATCGCCGCCTCGTCCACGAACGGGGACATCACAAACGACTTCAACGCCACGATCGGGCAGCCAGTCGGCGAGAGGCGGTATTGAGCCGTCAGGCCCAGGTTCATGCCGTCGCCCCGTTCCACCTGCCGGCGGAGCGCCTCGAAGACCCGCCGGTTGTAGGCGTTATGTGCCTGAAGCTTGTCCACCTTTTTCGGCCGCGTGGTCTCTTCATGGTAGGCCAAGTTGGCGTCAACGCCGTCCGGATACACACGGAACAACGTCACCATGCCATGATTGGAATCGTTGACCAGACAGGCATGGGGCGCCTTTTCGAGCTTGGCCCGCAAGACCTCCGCCATCGTGACGATGTGCCCCAGGATGACACGGTAGCCCTCTTTGCCCAATAGCTTGAAGTTGGCCAGGGCGGCGAGAACGGCACCTCCAGACCGAGACGTTTCCAGGGTGTAAATACCTGGGTGATAGTTTCCGAACTGGAACAGATAAGGCATTTGAGCCGGATCGCGGCTGATAAGGCTGAGGTCCGCGTGATCCTTGCAAAGGAACAAGCTGGAAACGATCGGACCATAGCCCGTTTTGTGAAAGTCGATGCCAATCGAGTCCGCGAGGTGCAGGCCCCGCAGCATCGTTCGCGCGTCCCACAATGACCGAAGCGTTCGCGGCGGGAAGTCCATGGGATTGTCGGCGAAGTCGTAATCGTTGAACACCGCCCAGGGCCAGCCAATGACGGCGTCGGCATGGACATGGGGACGATAGGGCAGCCGATACTCGTTCGCCAGTTCATCACGCATCCGAACGATGGCCTCAACGTTATCGAGGCCGAACGCGTCGGTCGTGCCCATCGTGGCAATGATGCACGCCACCTGTTCACCACGCTCAAAGATGTCGCGCAGAGTCGCCTCAAGCGCGGCGAGCTTCATCGAGTTGTCGTTGTCCGTAGGGATGGACACCACACTCTCAAGACCCAGCCCCAACCAGGCGGCGACGTTGAGCTTGCAATAGTGGCTTGCATCGGAGCTGACGACCTTGAAGACGCCACGGACACCGGTACGGAAGGCGCCGGGCTGCGCCTTCTCCACGCCGATCTTGACGCCGTAGAGTTCCGTGCCCGTCCCGCCAAACGTGGAGATGCCGGCCGCCTGCTGTGGATCATAGCCGACCAGTCCCGCGCACATGGCCGCCAGCTCGATCTCTGCCTGGGCCACGCGATGGCTGTAGGCGTCCCAGAGCAGGTTGGGATTGTAAATGGCGCCGAACATCTGACCAAGAATCGACCCGATGGTGACCGGCGGAATCACCTGGGCCTGGGTATGGCTATGGCCCCAGTTCACCTGCCCCTGTAAGTAGTCCGCCACCTCGCCGATGACCGTTTCCAACGAGGACATGGCAACGGGCAAGGTTACAGCGCGGGCCGCGTCATAATCCAACGGCACCTGCTTACCCAAATAGGGATGGCCGTTCTTCAACTGATCGACGTGATCCAGAGCACGAGCCACCGACTGCACGAAGTAAGCATCGTGCAGCGGGTCCGAAACCGGCGTCGGAAAGATTTCCCGCACGCGCGGGAGCAGCCGTCGATACGTGCGGCTGGCTTCGGGCTTCTCGACACGCCAGCCCGCGAGCCGCTCGGTGAACCCAGAGATGTCAAGGATGTTCTGGACGGCCGACGTCGCATTCGCCAGACGGAGCACCGATGGCCCATCGGGTGCGACTGTCGCCTGTCGGTCGCTCGCAGCCTCGAATGCTTGACGCAGCGTCCGCACGCCGGCCTCGGTAAGAGCCGGAACTCCGGCAAGATCGAGAACGACCGGTGTGGCGCCGTCCACCAGGGACTCAATCGTCTCAACCAATTCCGGCGAGCCGCAGCCGTCCAGGTTGCCCTCGCAATGCACGACGATTCGGTTCACTCGCCGATCAATTTGGGTATTCATGTGATGTACACCTCCATGCCCTTACGCTGATGCAGCCCATGTTGAACACAGGTTACGTTCAGCTTCCGGGCAAATGCACAATCTCACCGTCACGCGGCGTCCGTACCTGCCACCCCAGCTCCTTCTTGATGAGCCCTTCTAGGCTCATGGACGCAAGCGGTTCCCCGTGGACGATCAAAGTCTCGGCAGGCGGTGTGCGGAAACCTTGCAGCCAGCGAAGGATTTCGCTTCGGTCGGCGTGGGAGGACAATCCAGACACCGTCTCCACCTTGGCGCGAACGGGCACGTCCTGCCCGTGAATTCGAACCTTTTTTGCGCGATCCTGGAGTGTCCGGCCTCGCGTGCCGATCGATTGGAAGCCGACGAATAAAACTGTGGTTCGAGGATCGGGCAAACGCTGCTTCAAATGATGCACGATGCGCCCGCCGGTTGCCATGCCGCTGGCGGACACGATGATGAGCGGGCCAGGATGTTGATTGAGTGCCTTCGATTCGTCCGGCGTTCGCGCCAGGTGATATTCCTTGCAGCACAAAGGACAGCGTTTTTCATCCATGAGCAGCTTCATGTCCAGCGCATGATCTTCCGGATGTTTGCAGTAGAGATGCCCGACGTTGATCGCCATCGGACTGTCGATGTAGACAGGCAACGACGGGATTTTTCCCGCGTCCTCCAATTGTCGAAGCAGCCAGATCATGTCCTGAGTTCGACCCACGGCAAAAGCCGGAATCAGCAATGCGCCTCTCTCTTCGGCCACTCGGTTGACGATCCGAGCCAGGTCCTGGCTCGGATCCTTCGTATGATTGCGGTCCCCGTAGGTCGATTCCACGAGGAGCAAGTCAGCCGCTGGAGCGGGCTCTGGGTTCCGCAGAATGGGTCGATCCCAGCGCCCCAGGTCCCCTGAGAACACGAGACGGAAACTCCTTTCGCCTTCAATCTGCACATCAATCGAGGCTGAACCGAGAATGTGGGCGGCACGGCGGAAAACCGTCCGCAATCCGTCAATCGGCGTGAATCCTTCGCCATACGAGTGAGCATTGACCAGCTTCAAGGTCGCTTCGGCATCGACGCCGGTATAAAGCGGGAGCGCCGGCCGATGCTTGGAAAACCCGTGCCGATTGGCGTAGGCCGCTTCCTCTTCTTGCAAGTGCGCCGAGTCCGGCAGAACAATCCGCAGCAGGTCTGCGGTTCCGGCCGTGCAATAGATGGGCCCATGAAAACCGCGTCGAACCAGCAAAGGCAAATACCCGCAATGGTCGATATGGGCGTGGCTGAGGAGTACGGCGTCAATATCCTGAGCGTCGAACGGAGGCGTGTGCCAATTCCGTTCACGCAGTTCCTTGAGTCCCTGGAACAAGCCGCAATCGAGCAGCACCTGCTTGCCATTCGCCTTCAACAGGTACTTGGAGCCCGTGACGGTGCCGGCTCCGCCCAACAACTGCAAAGTGGGAGAATCAAACATGGCTCTTCTCCTTTCCGGCATACTTGCTGGGATCAGCGTCAAACTGTTTGACGCAGGCTGGCGAACAGAAAACGAATGTTTGTCCGCTCCTTTTGCGCTTGGCCGCCGCTGCTTGCGGAGCGATCTTCATTCCGCACACCGGATCGACGGCCAGTTCCGGTTCCCCGTCGCCGGTTTCGCCGGAAGGATGTTGCGCACAGAAGCCGGGAGGACGCTCCGCGCAGAAACACGATGGTCGCTGATAATGCTCGGCCCGGTAAACTCGCAGCAACGTTTTGATTAGCTTCTCTGGGTCAGCGTCGTAGACAACTTTGGATCCGGTTTCTTTCTTGCAAGCCCTGAGAATGTCGGCCACCAGGTCGCTGATGCCACCGGTGCCGGTCAACACGCCGATCAGTTTTCCCTCGTCGTAGGCGATGGCCAACTCGCCCAGCGTGCCGCTGCGGCCGCCGATGATGACCACCATGTCGGAGCTGCGGATGTTCACGACTTCCCGTCCCATCAGGCCGCTGCCTGTATAAATCAGCACGTCGTGGAATTCCGTGGGCGACTGATACTTGAAAATGTGCTCATCCAGGCTGAGGCCCGGCGAGATACCGACCACAAACCCGCCTTCCTGCTTGGCGCCGCAAGCAGCCGCCAACGGCAGGCCGGGGCATGCACCCGTAATCAAGATGCACTCATTACGAGCGATCGCCTGGCCAACCCGATGCGCCACGTCGAGATGACGCTTGGTCATCCTTCCGGTAGCTCCGCCCATGACGCCGATTTTCAGCGTCATCCCCGTCAAGGGTGTCCCATCTTGGCGGGAGGCCTTTCCGTGTCTCGAAATATGCTTTCGGACGCTCATTTGCTCACTTCCTTTCCATAGGCGAGTCCGGTGTCACCCGCTGGGCGAAATGGAAGAAAACTTTTCTTCCCTCACTGCTGCCTGCAGGAATGAACCAAACGGCGAATCGCCCCCGGCTATTCGCCATTCGCGCAAATGCCCATCGGTGCATGGGGCTCTCCTTCTCGCAGTAGTACCAGCAGTCCGCATCCGCTTTCTCCAGCTTGAGGGTCGCCAGCCGCTCGGCCGATTTCCAAAAATACATGCCCGTACCCGCGCCGGCGACAAGATGGTGTGTGCCAAGGCGGCCGATATAAGCGTGCCTTGGCCCCGGAGTCATTACCGGTTCAGGAGGCCGGGGGATCTTGCGCGAGTCGGCCGCGGCCGCGAGCTGCGCGAAATGCGGCGAGCCGTTGGATAAGTCGCCGTCGTCATCATCCGCCAGGAAGGCGAGCCTTATCGCATCCGGGATATCCTTCGGGTTCATCGCGTCGGCGGTCAGGATCAACCGTTTGGCCACCTCAAAGGCATCCTCGTCCGTGTGGTGCTTCGAGCGTTTGTCGAGTTGCTGGATCAACTCCCAGGTGAAGCCCGCGTAGATTTGCCCGACGAAGTGCGGCTCCGGCCTGAAAGGAGGGTAGGCGACAACCTTTCGGGCATCCCGGATCGCGGAACCCGGGCCATTGAGGTCCCGGCCTACCAGCGGCTGTCGCGTCACCAGCATCGCCAACGCGTCGCCAAAACCCTCACTGTAACCGGGATCGAGGATCCCGCCGTGGGCGAAGTCGATGGCATGGCCGTACTCGTGGAGCACGATGTCGGAAAAGGCCGTGTTCGGGCAACCCTTACCGGCCCGGAAGAAGTTGATCGATACGTCCGCGCCACTGAAACCCGCGTTGCAGGTGTCGTTCAGGTTAACGCGGGTCGTGAGCTGCCACAGGTGCGACGGGAGCAAGAAGTCCTTGGCGAAGTCACGGGCCACGCCGGTCCAGTAGAACGCGCTGACCTGGGCGATGTCAAACTCGCCCTTGGCGTTGAAATCCAGGTTGATCGGTCCGCTGCCATCGCCACGCTTGTCCCGCCTCAGCACCGCGCGCCCACTGTGGTCCTCGATCACACAGGCCGGTCCCGAAAGCGTCGCTCGAATCCGCGTGTTCCCCCCAGTGGGAAGGAAGAAGTAGTCGCCCGCCAAGCCGCTTGGCCGGGGGCGGCCCCTAAAATTGCCGCACGTCACGTCCAGGTAACCCAGCGGCAGACTCTGCGTGGCCCTTAGTGGAGTCGTGGCCCAGACCGTGCCCGTAACCGAGCCCCCATGCACGTGGTGGATCAGGTTTTCCACAGCCACCACGCGCACTTCGCCCACGGCCGCCACCCAGTAGCGTGCTGCGTGCGGTTTTACCACTGACCCGTTCGTTACGGTGAAGGTCCAACACAGGCGCCCCTGCAGCTCACTCTCCACCCAAATCTCCAAGCACGGATCAGTCGTCTCCGCCTTTTGTTCCTTGCTCCGCTCCTTGAAGTCCTTCTGGGCCGCTTCGACAGCGGCCTTCCTGTCCACACTCGCTTTGGTCGCGTTGACCTTACGGGGGACGTTTCGTTCGCGAAAAACGAGCGCGTGACCGTCATGGTGGATGATGCACATCGCGTCCGTGGTCTTGGCGAGAGGGATGCCCTCGTATTGCAACTGGTACGTGCAGAGCCACTTGTCACCCGCCCGCAGGCAAGCGCCGCCATGAGGTTTGCACTTCCTGTCCGCCAGCTCCGCCATGATGAATTCCTCGGCGGCCTTGCTCACCGTCGCCGCATTGACCGGTCCGGCTTTGACCACCCTTGGCTTTGGGTCGCCGTAGGACTTGTAGGCTTGCGCGACCTTGGCCATGTCCAAATAGGGGATCGCGTGATCGTCCGCCTTGAATGGGCCGTGCTCCTTCGCCACGCCTTGCGGCGCCGCCGGTTGCTCTTGCCCTTGAAGCGAGAAAAACCCAAGCAGCAGTCCCAGAAGGGCGATGCCGGCGATGCGCCAGGCTCTTCCGAGTTCTCGATGAGGTAAACGCGGTAAACGCATATTTATTTCTCCGCAATCGGTTGACAGGGACCTGCGTCCCCGAATGCCACGAGTGCCAGGATGTCGGTGCTGGAGACGACGCCGACTGGCTTTCGCTGATCATCCACCACGATGATGCGATGGATACGTGCATCGATCATCAGCCGTGCCAGCTTTTGCACTGGCGTATCCGGCGAAACCGTCACAGGATCTGCTGTCATATAGCGCCAGACTTCTTTTGCGCCTTCGTCTTCTGCTTCCACGGTCTGCCAATCCGTCAGAACTCCGTGCGGTTCGGTGCATACCGTCATTTCTTTCCCCGCTGCGTCCTTCCCTTTTTTCTGGATCGGGCACACTCCAGCCGGCAAGGTGCAAACCACCACCTGTTCGCCGGACTGGGTCTTACCTGACTTCTGAAACGAGCAGGCCGCCGGCGTCGAGCCAGAGCCACGACAGGCATCGGCGTCCTCTCGGGCCGCTCGCATGAAATCCGCCGCCGACAAGACGCCGACGCATTTTCCGTTTCCATCGACGATCGGCGCTCCGCTGACTTGGTTTTTGATGAGCAAATCGGCCGCCTCCCACATCGACATTCCCTGGCGGATCGTCACGACCTCGCGGCTCATCAAGTCGCCGGCTTTCAGTTCAGTCAGTTGCTTGTTGTTGGTCTGCATGATTCGACTCCGGACGGTTGTCGTTCGCGGTATCTTTTCAGCGGACTTCGATCTTGTTGGCGAAGATCGGAAGAGAGGATTCTTCCATCGCCCAATGTTGCGCCAGTTGCTTCGTGTGATACGTGGATGCTTGGCCTTCCAAGATCAGCCCGCCATCTTCCACGCGAACGCGCAGATTTCGCACTCTGGACCCTAGCCGGTTTTCGAGCAGGGTCGTGATGTATTCAACGAGGTCGGCCGGAGCCTTTTCGTCACTCATAACCGCCGCTCCGCTTTGATTCCACAAGGTCATCGCACGATCTCCTGGCAAGGACGTTAGTCTTTTTTCACCAAGTCTTCGGGAGCAACCATGGTTTTTGAGCTGGCCTGCGCCGCGCCAACGAACTCCACGATGCAAGGCGGGCAACAGAACTGATAGGTCCTTCCGTTCACCTGCCAGCGAATCCTCGGATCCGTTTTCGCTCGGGTTACCGGGCACAACGAGTCGCCCGTTTTCGCTCGCAAATCGTGGACCACAATGATTCCCAGGTACTTTTCCGACGGCAATTGTTTTTCCGCAGCTTCAACGTCCGCCTGCGTGTATTTCCCCTTTGAAGCAAGAACCAAGGCCCTCTCGATTTCAGCAGCCCGCTTTTTGCCATCACGGCGATCAGGTAATTCGAACTGAAACGCAAAGTCACGGCCGTCGATTGCCAATTTGACAATCGACACCGACAGACGGCTTTCCATCAATTCCGGACTGAATCGCCCGATGAAGTGCGACGTTTTCTCGTCGCTCGCACCTGGCTTTTCCGCGGGACGAAGAACTACCGAAGTTGAACCGCTCTCGCCTTGACGCTTCACCTGAGCGATCAGGAGCTGACGCAAGACTTCCACCGCCTCTTCCGTATGTTCACCGGAGAGGAAAAGGTGAATACGGCCATCCGCCTCGACGAGGACCTCCACGTGATAATGCGGATTCTCCTTGTCGATTGCGACGACGAAACCGCCGTGCGGGCCCTTCTCGTGCGGGTGCTCGCCGTTCTCGTTCCAGAAAATCATGCGTACGACCACGAGCAATCCAACAACCCCCATGACACAACCAAGGAGAATCAGCAGCCGGCGGAAGTCTTTTCCTGACCGATCACCCCTGGCCCAATCAAAGAAACTGAATTTGCGCCCCATTTGGCAAATCCTCACCGAATGACTTCACGTGAAAGATGAAAGAACGATTGCGCCAAGCAACCGCGGCGACGTTGCCAGATACTGGCTGCGTCGAGCCTGGCTTGCGCCGTGGAGCGCAAAGCGGTGTCAGCGGAAGAATGGGACTAGCAGCGCAGGACATGAACGGCGCGCAGGATATCCTTGGAACTCAGACAGGTGAAAGCAAAATTGCGCGGACTCGTGGTGCTGTAATCAGCCATCAGCAACTGCGACGGAGGAAGCGCCTGCATGGAAACAAGCAAAAAGCTCACGGCCCCGAAAACATCGCTTCGCTCAACAGTCCAGGCTGGATTCGGACTGACACGATCCTCTTGACATGGACATGGGGCGGAAGGGCTTTTGGCAGGCGCCTGTTTCTGGCTATGGTCATGTTTCGGACAGCAGGATTTCGTCGATTTTCCCTTCGTGAGCAAGCTGCCGAACCCATCCGCAAAACAGCAACACATGCCCGGCCCGGCTGCCGTGGCGACGATCAGATACAGAAACAATCCAACGCGGATCATGGAGACACCCAGCCTACTGGTGAACCTTGTTCCTATTGTTGGCAATCTCTTCCGAGGGTCAATACGCCAACACGAGGTCCAAGCTCGGGAGAACCAGAGCATTTGTCGTGCCAACATTGCATTTCGTGCAACGCTGATGTTTGCACTGGTCAAGATCGGAGCAAAGCAAGTTCAACAACCCCGTGGATGTGCGGAGTACGCCGGTTACTGTGCGAATCCGGCACACGGGAAAAGCACGTCATTTCTGGAACGGCCACTCTTCTTCGCCAAGCAGGCCGGCGATCTCGGACCCAGCCCGCCAAAGATCCAATTGGGCCTGGATGTAGGTAAGGTTGGCCTCTTTATTGACACCCTGGGCCTGAAGGACGCTCAGATACTCGAATTTCACGCCCTTAAACGCCGCCAAGGTCAACTTGTAGGACTCCTCGGCCTTCGGGAGAATGGTTTTTCGAAAGCGTTCGACGCGGGCCTTCGAGGCCGCGTATTGTCCGTAAGCCGTTGCCAGCCGTTTCGTCAGATCGTTCTGCACGCTTTCCCGGTCCACGGTCGCTCTTGAATAACTGGCTTGGGCCGAGCGGATGTTTCCCTGGTTGCGATTGAAAAGCGGCACGGGAACACTCAGTTGCAGCGTGTAGTCGCTGGACTGATTCTGGTTTTGCCGAACGTAGCCGGCGCCGATCGCGATGTTGGGCACACGCAGCGCTTGTTGGTATTTCACAAACAGATCGGCGCGTGTAATGGCCACCTCGGCGAAACGAGCCTCTGGATGGACTGCGATCACGTACACGCGGGCCCGCTCGAAATCATATTCGGGAATGGCCGCATCCAGCTTCCCTTCCAATTGCGGATAAGGAAGCGTTGGCACGCCCATGCTCGCTGCCAGCCGGCGCCAGGCAGCGGCCAACTCACGCTCGGCCGCTTCCTTTTCCGCCGTCAACCGCTCAAGCTCTATTTCGAACTGGTAGCCATCCTGTTTGGCAGCTTGGCCCGCGCCAACGAGCTTCTTGGCGTTGTTGGACGATTCGGTTGCCTGCCCAACCAGTTTCGTGAGCACCTCGACTCGCCGTTGACCGGCGATTACCTCGAAATAACCTAGACGAACCGTGGTCAGAAGAATGAGCCGTTGACGGGCAAGGACAAGACCCGCGAGATCAGTTTCCCTCTCCGCAACGGATCTCGCCAAGCGCAGCTTGCCGGCCGTCACGATCTCCTGGGTTACCAGCGGCAAAGTGTTGACCCCTTTGGGTCCGGTCCGGTCTCCCAGTTCATCGCCCACGATTGTGATGACGGGATTGGGGTACAGTCCGGCCTGCACCGCTCGGCCGCGCGCCGCCTCGATCTCAAATCCGGCGGCCTTCAACTCCGGGTTTCGTTCGAGGGCGATATCGATGAGATTCGCCAAGCGAATCGAAGTCTTGGGCGCGGGCGCCACCTGGGGTGTCCCCAGCGCTGCGATGCGTTGGCAATAACCAGTGCCCGCGCTGACCAGAAGAACGAGCAGACCGGCCAGCCACCGGATCGTCAATCGGCGATTGCTTCGAAGGCTTCGCATGCTTACTTCCTTTCAAACCTGCGTTTTCAGCTGCCAACAGGCGCAGACTCTCCCGTAGAGAATTGCCGATTGCACCATTCGTATCGGTTCTTCCGTCGGTGCTTGCCGAGCGAACTTTCGGCCTGAGCGGGTTTCGCCATCGTTTCCAGCGTTATTCGCGGCAAAACCCTTCAGGGCATCAAAGTCATCCGCTTCCGATGGCCCCGTCCTTGCCCACCACGGCAATGTCCCGAGCCGGCGAAACATGGCCATCTTTAGAATCGGCTGTCTGCTTCGTTCGCTCCGGAGGATCCGGGAACTGTTCGTTCGCGGTGCGCTCCAGCTCTTGGGCCTCCGTTTCGGCCTTCTCTTTGTGGAAGTAAATGCCCGGTCCAAACGTCTTGCCGAACAAGAAAAAGACGGCCGGCGTCACGACCTGATCCATGATGGTCGAATCGAGCAAACCGCCCAGGACAACCAGCGCAACCGGGTAGAGAATCTCCTTACCCGTTTGGCCAGCGCCAAGTGCCAGCGGAATCAAGCCGACCATGGCGCATATCGCCGTCATCAGCACTGGCGCCAGGCGTTCCAGGCTGCCGCGAATGATCATCTTCTCGTCGAACTGCTCGCCTTCGTGCTTCATCAGATGGATGTAGTGAGAAATCATCATGATGCCGTTGCGACAGACGATGCCGATAAGCGTGATGAAGCCGACCCAATGCGCGACAGAAAGTGTGGTTGCTTCCGCCCATACTTTTGGCCAGGCATACCATGGAGCATCATGCAACTTGTCCCAGCTGGGCCAATTGACAAGCATCAGGGCAATCACCGAACCGATCGCCGCCAGGGGAATGTTGACCAACAGGACCTGGAAAGCAGCCACCCAGGAATCCAGGCATTTCCACAACAGGATGAAGACGACGATCACCGCGAAGATCGCCAGAATGCCAAGACGGAATGTGGCCGACTGTTGCGCCTCGAACTGGCCGCCGTATTCGATGCGGTAACTTCCCGGCAGCGTCCGCAGTTGTTCCTCAACGGGCTTCAAGGCCGTTTGAATATCAGCTACCACGCTGCCCAGATCCCGATCCGCCACGTTGCAAGAGATCACGATGCGCCGCAGCACGTTTTCGTGCATGATCGTGTTGGGGCCCGTCGTGTCGAGAACTCGCGCAACCTGCCCCAGCGCCACTTTGCGGCCCGACGGCGTATCGAGGATCGTTTGCTGAATGACGGCGGGATTGTTGCGGGCGGATTCGTCGTACCAAACGACCAACCCGAACCAGCGGTCCTCGTCCAGGACTTGCGAAACCACGCGGCCCTTGTAGGCGGTTTCCAAGAGCTTGGTCATGTCGCCAGGGGCCAAGCCATACTCCGCCAGGGCTTTCCGGTCTACTTCCAGGCGAATCTGGGAAATCTCAATTTGCGCCTCGATTTTCAGATCCACCACGCCGGGAATCTTGCTCATGCGCGTCTGGATGTCGGCCGCTTTCGTGCGCAACTCGCGCAAGTCCGGCCCGAATACTTTCACGGCGATTTGAGCCCGTACACCGGACATGATGTGGTCAATGCGGTGGGAGATCGGCTGACCGATATTCGGCTTCACGCCGGGGATGGTGCTGATTTGATCGCGAATGTCGGCGAGCACCTCATCGCGCGGCCGGCCGTACGTGTCAACGCCCCAGCGATGCAAGCCGGGGACCGCGCGCACGAATGCCCAGCCGGTGCCCGTTTTGGGAACTTCGTGCTCTTGCACGCGCACGTCGATTTCCGAGACGTTCACCCCTTCCGCGTGTTCGTCCAGTTCGGCCCGGCCGGTGCGGCGCGATACCGACAATACTTCGGGCAGTTGGAGCAAAAGGTCCTCGGCACGGCCAGCGATCCGGCCGCTTTCTTGCAGACTGATTCCCGGCTCGGATTCCAGGTTCACGGTAAAGGTCCCCTCGTTAAAGGGGGGCAGAAACTCGGATCCCATCCACAGCATCACGACCTTCGAGGCGATCGCCAGGACAATCGTCGCGATCAGGATCGGCCAGGGACGCCGCAGTGTCCAGCGCAGCACTTTTTCATCGAATTTCTTCAGCCAGCGCAACACGAACGGATCGCCCTCTTTCTCCATGAACTTCGCGTTTGGTAAGAGGAATGAAGCCAACACCGGCGTCACCGTCAAGGAGACGACCAGCGAACAAAGCAGCGTGATGAGGTAAGCCAGGCCCAGCGGGGCAAACATTCGCCCTTCGATGCCGGATAAGGAGAAGAGAGGCACGACGACAACCACCACGATCAGCGTGGCGAACACGATGGAATTGCGCACTTCGGCGGAAGCGAGGAAGATGACCTTGAGCGCGTTCTCGGGCCTGGGCTTGTGCTTGTTTTCCTTGAGTCGCCGAAAGATGTTCTCGATATCGACAATGGAGTCATCGACCAGCTCGCCGATGGCCACCGCCAAACCGCCGAGCGTCATGGTGTTGATGGAGATATCGAAATAGGCAAAGATGAGGACGGTCATCAAGAGCGACAACGGAATCGCGGTGAGCGTAATGGCGCTGGTGCGGAAGTTCCACAGGAAGATGAACAGCACGACGATCACCCACATCGTGCCGTCGCGCACGGCCTCAATCACGTTGTCCACCGCCACCTGGATGAAGTCGGCCTGTTTGAAGATGCGGGTTTCGATGTGCACGTCTGAGGGCAGTTCTTTTTGCAGTTGTTTCAGGGCTTCTTCAATCTTGGGTGTAAGGACCAACGTGTTCACGCTCGGTTGCTTGAGAATGGTCATGATCACCGCTGGGCCGCCGGAAAACTGCTCCGTTTTTTCGTGGCGCACGCTCATGCTGCCGTCGCCGCGCTGCAGCGGGCCGCCGAAGCGGACCTCGGCCACGTCCTTGATCAACACGGGCCGGGGATCGCGCCAGAGCACGACGGTGTTCTCGATGTCTTTCAGCGCGAGGCTTTGGCCGCTGATGTTGATGAGCGATTCCCTGGCTTTGCGCACCATGACGCCGCCGCCGGCGAGGACGTTGGCTTTTTCCGCCGCTTCGGTAAGTTGCTGCAAGGAGACATTCTGGGCCGCCAGGCGCGCCGGCGAGGTGATGATCTGGTATTGCTTGAGGACGCCGCCCATGACCGTGACCTGGGATACACCTTCCACGGCCAAGAGACGATTGCGAATGGTGAACTCCCCCAGGGTCCGCAACTCCATGCCCTTGTCGAGCCGCGCTTTGGGCGTTTTCAGGTCCGCCGTGGAGCGCACGCCCACGAGCAAGATCTCGCCCATGATGGACGAGATAGGCGCCATCACGGGGTTGATGTCGCCCTGCAGTTGCGCCCGTGCCAGTTGCAGCTTTTCGGAAACGATTTGCCGATCCCGGTAGATGTCGGTGCCCCATTCGAATTCGACCCAGACAATCGACAAGCCGACTGCCGACGCGGAACGCACGCGCTGCACTCCCGTAGCGCCGTTAAGGAGGTATTCGATGGGCCGGGTTACCTGGATTTCCACAAGTTCCGGCGTAAGGCCCGGCGCTTCCGTCATGATCGTGACGGTCGGGCGGTTCAGTTCAGGGAACACGTCCACCGGCATCTGCTGGAGTTTGTAGACGCCGTAGGAAATCATCACGAGGGCGGTGAGCATCACCACCACGCGATTCTTCAGGGACCAGGCAATGACATGGTTCAGCATGATCGTTCCTAACGAATGCCCGCGTAGGCGGTTTGCAAGGCGCGCGTTCCCTTCACAGCCACGCTTTCACCGGATACCAGGCCGGCAACGATCTCGGCAAAGCGATCATCCGCCCGCCGGCCCACCTCGACCAGACGCCGCTCGAAAACGGGACTTCGGACTGCCTCCCGCACAAGCCGCTCGCGATGCGTTGCATCCTCCATCGCTTTGTCCAGCGATTCCACCTCTTCGGCCGAGAGGCCCTGGCGAAGTTCCGAAGCCGCCAGCGTTTGGTCGAATGCCGATCGCAGTTTTTCTTCCGTGGCGAAACTCTTCGACGCCAACTCTGACAGTTTTTCGACTGCCTTGCCGGGGAAGCCGTTTTTTTCCAGGGCGTCAACCGACGTGCCGATCAGCTGGAAGCGGCGAACGAAGACGTATGAGCGCGTCCCCTCATTGACCAAAGCGCCCAGAGGCACGGCGAGCGTCGCCTCGGACTTGCCGACCGAAACGCTTACTCGCGCAAGCAAATTATGCTCCAATCGCTGGGCTGGCTGCTTGTCTAACTCGACCCAGAAAGACAAGACTCGGCTGTCCTGGCCGACGACTTGTCCGCTCCGCGCTACTTTTCCTTCGCCAAGAAATCCCGGATCGGCAACCAGGCGTACACGAACCTTTTGACCGACGCGAACGGCAGGCACGTCCTTCTCGGACAAGAACCCCTGCACGTAGACTTGCGACAAATCATGAATTTCAAACAGCGGCTCATCGGCCTTGATGACCTGACCCAACGCTTTGTCGAATCGGACGACGACGCCATCCCGAGGGGCGCGAATCGGCAACGCATCGACCAGTTCTGTCTTTTCGAGGATTCCCTTGATCTGTCTTTCTTCCAGCCCGACCGCCTCCAGTTTCCGTTTCAAGCTTTCCCGGCGATTGACGACTTCGTTGTACGAACTCTTCGCTTCCCATAGTTGCTTGCGCGACACGATGGTTTCAACCTTGGCCAGGCGATCAAGGGTTTCCTTCAAAAGGCCGAGTTGCAAGTGGGCTTGCAGAAGGTCGAGTTGCAGCTTTTGCAATTCCAGACTTGCCACTTCCGCGACGATTTCACCCTTCTTGATCTCTTGGTTGCGCTCGATGGCTATCCGTTGAATCTTGCCAGGCAACTGTCCCGAGGCAAACGAGCGCCGGTCCGGCGGCACGTCCACCGTTCCCTGCAGTTCCAAGACCTCCTCAACAGCCCGGCGCTCAACGGTTTCTACGGCGACCCCGAAGTTTTTTGCAGCTTCAGGACTGAGCCGCAGAATCCCAGCCATGAAGAAGCTGGATAACTGGTGCAGACCCTTGGTCACGACACGATCCTGGCCGAATAGATCGCCTCCAGTGACTTGCGTCCACTCGCCATTGTGCAAGCCGGTCGTGATATGGACTTTCTTGTACTCGGTCGGCTTTTTCCCCTGCTTGTCCGGGGCCACAGTTTCGACCAGCACGTAGCGTTCAACGCCGTCGCTCGCCACGGCATCGCTCGGCACCGTCAAAACGTCGCCGGGCGGCGCGAGGACAATATGGGCCTGCCCGTGCATCCCCGGCAAGAAACGCGGCATTTTGGCGTCGTTCTTTAGCTCCGCCCACACCGTGGCAAGATGGGTCGCTGGGTCCAGGTAAAGGCTTTTGATCTGGACGGCCGCGGACGTGACTTCGTCCGGGTAAGCGGCAAAGCGCAATTCGACGACTTGCCCGACCTGCACGCGGTGCAGATCCCGCTCCAGGACGCCGATCTTCACCCAGACGCTCGACAGGTCGATGATCTCGAACAGGTGCTCGGTCGGCTCCACGACTCGGCCCTCGGCAACGTCGGCATGGATCACCGTCCCTCCCGTAACACTCACGATCGGCATCGTGGCGACAACGCGCGTCTTGGTTGCGAGAAGTTGCTTATACTTATCAGCCCCCAAGCCCAAGCTCAGCCACTTGGCATGGGCAATTTTTTGAGCGTTCTTGTTCTGCTCTTGCTTGGAGAGAGCTTCGCGATAATCTCTGTCCGCGATCGCGCCTTGCTTTGCCAGCGGCTTCATTTCTTCCACGACCTGATCGGAGAGTTCAATGGCCGTTTGATTGTTGAGAATCTCCAGCTGCAAGTCTTCCAGCTCCAAGCTTTGCACTTCCGCCAACACGTGCTTGGCAGGAACGAACTCACCAGGCTTCACGTTGATCTTGACAATGCGCCCGGGAAGCCGTGTCGAGGCAAAGGCGTGCTTTTGCCAGGGCGCCACCAACGTCGCATAAGCCAGCAGTTTTTCGTTCACCACGCGCGGCTTCACGATGTCGGCGTCCAGGTCCAGGACTTTGCGGGCGTCCGGCATAAGAACGACGGTTCCCTTCGCCGTGTCCACCTGAACGCCTCTGGTTGGCAACGGCGCGTGACCCTCGTGAGCGAAAAGCCAGGTGACCGCGACGGTCACCAACAAACTGGCCGCAGCCACGATGGCGCGTCCTTGTCGGCTACCAGGAAATCGAAAACGAAATCTCATGGCACGCTCCTCTGACATTGGGAACCATTGTCACGAACCGTTCCGCTCGGCTTCCACCTTGCGAAGGTAGGTTGCCGGATCACGCTGTACGCGATTGGCACAGCCGCGACAGCAGACGTAAATGGTCTGACCGCCCGCAAGACTGACGGGAATCGGCGCGCCCATCGAACCCAAGGCGTCTCCCGTGACGGGGCATGTCTTTTGTCCGCCGTAGGCCAATTTGGTCGCGGAACTGGCGGGCACGACGCTCGCCGCAGGCAGCAGCGTGGGAGTGGAGCCTTGTCCCGGCGGCGCGCCGCCGAAGCCCTTGTCTGCTGCCTGGGAAGTTCGGCAGCCCGTCAACGCCGCCGGCGCCAAAGCAAGCATCATTACGAAGAACCAACTCTTGACCAAAAGCAACTTCCGTGTCGCCATGGGACTTCCTCCTTGAAAATAGGGCCACGATTCACGAACGGCCCCGAGCCGTCCGTGGTCATTTCATTTTGGCACAGGAAATGGGCCTCGGGACCGGGTGCCGGCAACCCTCAGCCCATTCCCCGTGAACCGCCATTCAATCAATGGTTATGTCCGGCGTGGCCATCGCTGCCAACGCCGCCGCTGCTCCCAGTGCTTCGGCAACCGCTCGCCAGGACTGGCGCAAGAGCCAAGAGCAAAACGAGCAACCATTTTCCGACCGTGGGCAACATCCGTGTCGCCATGATGGAACCTCTCCTTCTGTGCAGTGAAACAGGCTGACGGCACAACAAGCACCGTCGCCAGATCCACAAGGTCAATACACTTTCTCGTCCCTCATTGATTGTCTGCCCCACACGGGGGCTACTTCCGCACAATCTGTCAGCCGTTGTGCGGCGTTGTCTTCACGGCGACCTCGTTCCCGGCCAGGACCGCCTTCAATGCGCCCTCCGCGGAGGCGCCGCCCTTCTGCTTGAGTTGGCCGCAATAACGGAGGACACCGTTGCCATCGATGACCACGGTCGTCGTCGTTTTTTTGATCCCGAAAACGTCCGCCGTTTGACCGTTCGGGTCGAAGGCGACGGGCATGGTCAAGCCATTCTTCTTGACGAACGCAGCAACCGCCTGGGTGGTATCGTCGGCGTTGGCATCGAGAGCGATCACGGCGGCTTCGCCGGCGTAATCCTTGGCCAGCTTGCCGAGGGCGCCCTCCACATGCCGGCAGCTATGGCAAGTCGCGCACCAGTACGACAGGACCACGATGCCTTTCTTCGTCCTCGTTTCGTCCTTCTGCAACTCGCTGAGCTTGACGCTTTTCCCGTCCAGCGTCGTGATCGAGAAGTCCGGCACCTTGTCGCCAACCTTGACGGCGCTTTTGCGCGGCGGCTGCGTTTTCACTTTCGCTTTGAACTCATCGACCTTCTTCAAGGTCGCCTCCGCGTCGGCCAGCGCTTTGCGTTGGCATCCCTTGCAGCACACGAACACGGGCTGATCCTTCACCATCACCTTGAAAGGCACGCCCATCTCGCCGAGGCGATTATCCGTCATAACGACGCACCATTCCTGCGCGTCCACCAGCTTGCGATCCGCGTCGGTCAACTTGGCCCGCGCTTCCTTGATCTCATCCTCGCTGGAATGACCGCCCTTGGTTTGCTCCTTTTTGTGGTCCTTATGTTCCTTTTTGTCCTTGTGATCCTTGTGATCGCCCCCTTCCGAGGAGAATTCCACCCGGAAGGTCTCCCCTTCCATCTTCAAGCCCACGATGGTGACCGTTACCTTCTTGCCAATCACCTCGGCAGGCAGCTTGCCAACGAACAGCGAAGTTTTGCCTTTCGCATCGTCCTTCTGCGGCTCCGGTTTCAGCTCCATCTCGTGCGACTTGTCGCCCCCCTCCGCCTTGGCATGCGCCTTGACTGTCTGTGTTTCCACGCTGATGCTCTTGGACTCATCTTTGCCGAGCGTGTAAAACTTGAGATGGCCATCCTTCTCGAACACGACTTCCGCGTGATAGCTGTCCGTGCCCACGCTGACGACTTTTCCGCCGTGCGCCGCGGGCTTGTGCGCGTGCCCATCGCCTTTCTTTTCGCCCTTATGGTCTTTATGGTCGCCGTCCTTGGCGTGGTCCTTGGCCTTTTCGTCCTTGTGATCCTTGTGCTCCTTGTCCTTGCTGGGCTTGCCTGCATCTCGATTGCAGCCTACCAGGAAGACGGCTAACAACACGAAACACGCGGCCAGCAGATGAACGGCTTTCATGAATCGACTCCTGTTGTGAAACGACAATTGATGTTAGCGACCAAGCCGTCTGCCCCGACAGGAGCGGACGGTACTTCTTCTTTACGCAGATCAAAGGCGCAGAAATAGTTTGCGTCGGTAAAGCCACAGACAAACGAGCCAGAGCGCCAAGAATGCCAGGCCCGACTGTACTAGAGGAGTGTAGTCACCCGCGATCTGGTAATACCTCAACGACCACGGCCCGGCGCTGTGGCTCCAGCCTTTCGTCAGTCCGGATAGAATGTATAGGGTGATGCAGTTCATCCCGGCTACTACGAGCGGAAACGCCCAACTACGGTAGCCTTTGATATCGATGATCCAAAAGCATCCAGCCAGCATGACGAGAGCCCAGCCGCCGCTGTATACAGCCCATGAAGGCGTCCAAATGCGTTTGACAAGCGGGCAGACGAACTCCCCCGCCAGCAAGCCGAGCGTCAGACAAGCTACTCCCGCTACGGCAACGATCCAAAACTTCTCGCGCGTACCCCTTGGACCGCGAAGCAACTCCCCCGCCATCAGACCGAGAGTCATGGTGATCATCGATGGAACGAAATTCAGCGTCTGGTAACCGCCCGGCTCGTGAAGAAACGGCTCGGGACGCGGGAAGACGTTGAGAAACCAGCGATCGAAAGCAGCCGCGGCATTGGTATGAATCTCCCAGTGCGCGAACCAACCAGGTCCAGGCACCGGGTAGGCCGCGAACAGAACCAAATAGCCGACAAAAATGCCAGCCATTGCCACCAGTTGCAGACGCAGACCCCGGTCTACCAAGACGTAGACAAAGGGGTACGCCAGACCGATTTGAACCAGCACATGGGTGAATCCGAAGTTGCTTTGCGGGCGGCTCGGAAGGATCCCGCCAGGCACGCCGACCGCCTGGATGTAGGAAAAAACAACAATGGGGACGACGAGAATTCCGGCCCGCAGGAGCACGTGGGCAGAGATGCGGCCCATACTATCACCCCGGCCAAGGCGGCTGGCATGGGAGTAAGGCATGGCCACACCGACCATAAAAAGAAACGACGGCGCGATCAAGTCCCAGAATGAACAGCCGACCCATTCCACATGCTCGGTGTGGTAGGCGAGGAGCGGTCCGACCCAGTTGCCTTGGAAAGCTCTCGCTGTCTGAGTCAACCCCACGTCTCCCGCGACCATGGCCATGATGACCAAGCCGCGAAAGGCGTCAAGCGACATCAGCCGCGCTGGCTTGACCGCGGCATGGCAACTGTTGTCGACGACCTGCTCTTGGCGATTGTCCATGTTGGCGACCGCAGGCGGCACTTGGGCCTCGGAACAAGTCGCAACAGAATCTTGGTAGAGCGTGGAAACTGGACCAGGCTGCGCTTCGTCCATGACTTGGCTCATGTGGCACTCCGTGAACACCCGCGCCAGCCGGGTGATCGACACCCGGCGGCGCGGATAGCTGTGAACGCAATCCATTCATTCCCTATTACGCAAATCACGATTTCGGTTTGCTGGTGAAGACACCGCCCGGGCCTTGCAGCCGGTTCGGCTGGTAGCCGGCCCGCTCCACCGCTTCCCACATCCCGCGCGGCGACGGCGCCTGGCCATCCTTGGCGCGAACCGTCATCGTCTTGGTTTCGACGCTGACGAACACCTGGCCGACGCCCGGAACCTTGTACAGTTCCGTGGCCATCTTCTGCGCGCAGCCCTTGCAGTGCATCTTCGGCACGAGAATGCTGGTGGACGCAGGCGCAGGGCCTTGAGCGACGGCGAAACTAGCCAACGCCAGGGCCATCAAGCCCATCAGGGACACTTTGGCGAAATGCATGACAGACTCTCCTTTTGAAAAAACACGGACATCGACGGGCATCCGGCCCGTCGCTATTTCTTCTTCACGTAATAGGCCGGTTCCTTGATATCCTTGGCCTGCTGCGGATCTTTCGCCTGCGAAACGAATTCATAGACGCAGGGCGGGCAGCAGAACTCGTACGTCTTGCCGGCAACGATCCAGGTGCATTGTGCGTTGGCCTTCGTCAGCGTGATGGGGCAGATCTTTTCGCCGGGCTTCGGCTTCAGGTCGTGCCGCGGCTTGAAGTCCTTGAACTTCTGCGAAGCCGTCATGTTGCCGTTCGCCTTGATATCGGCCTCGGTGTAAATCCCGCCTGGTTTCAGATAGAGGTTCTTTTCGTCCTGGGGATTCGCCCCGATCGGCATTCCTTCGTCGTGTTTCGGCGGCGTCGATGCGAAGCCGATTCGGTAGCGTACCCCGTCGATCACGATCATTTGCACGGTGACCACGACCGCCTTGCCGGCCAATTCCTGCGGAAGCTTGCCGACGAACTGCGACGTGCGGCCTTCCTTGTCGCCGGTGCGCGGCACTGGATTGAGTTCAATCTTCACGGAGTCGATGGCGCTTTCCTCCTTCACATAGGCCTCGATGACCTGCTTCTCCACGTCGATGATCTGGGCCTCGTCTTTGCCAAGCGTATACAGCTTGAGCAAGCCGCCTTTTTCAAAAACCGCTTCGGCGTGGTAGTTATCGCGGCCGATTTCCACGATGATGCCGCCGTGGGCGCCGGGTTTGTGGCCGTGCTCATCGTCCTTCTTTTTTGCTGCGCCGTCTTTATGGGCCTCTCCTTTGGCTCGCTTCTCCAGCGCAACCTTTGCGTCACTGGCAGATTGGTCCGCGGATTGGTTGCATCCCGACAAAACAAGCAAGGGCACAACGGCGAGCGTCAGCGCCAGACCAACCATCATAGGCTTGGAAAACATGGGAAACTCCTTTCACGAAAGGACCGCAGTGGTCTTTCGTCGCTTGGGAAGCCATGCTCGCGTCGCGCCGAACACAGCCCTTCGGTTCAATGGAAAACGGTAAATGGATGTTGGACGTCCCGGCGCTGCGTAGGCTGCACCGGTTCAACAAGGAGGATGGGAGTTGAGACTAGCAGCGAAAAACTTGAAATGCGCAGAGAATCTGCCGGCCTGTCAAGCAAACCCCGTCGGACGCGCACGAAAGAGAAGAATCGGATTGAGCCACTGCCTGGAATACCCAGCCGACAGGCATGAAAAGGGGATTCGCGTGATTGAATTCATCGGACAGCCAGCGAGAATCTTTTGTTTCATCGATAGTCGAAGGAACGGCCGCTACTTCGTTGGAACGATGCTCCTTACAGGGACACGGAGATTCGTTCGGAATCGGAGTCGATCGCCCTGGCGAAGTCTTTGACTCGCTGTCGTCTTGGGCTGGAGCCTGGCGATGGCAGCAGCCGTGGGATTTCGCCTTGGCGTTTGCGGTCGTGGCGGGCGTGAACCATGCCGTCAGCCGATCGAATGCGCAGCAGCACCAGGCCGGCCCGGCCAGGCTCCCCACCATCAGATACGCGATTAAGCTGATTCGAAGCATGATTCGCCACCAAAAGGATCCCCGCCCGAGATGCTCTCAGGCGGAGGGTAACATAATCTATTATCGGTCCCGGTCAAGAGAAAATCAAGCCAAGTCGGCACATTCGTTGCGTTGCGTGCATCGCCTATCTTCGCATGCGAGGTCACCGTGCCGAGGCTTTTCGTTCGGCTTCCACCTTGGGAAGGTATTGCCCTGGGTTGCGCCGAACCGCGTTCACGCAGCTTTCGCAACACACGTAGATCGTCTGGCCCTGGACCGCGACGGGAATTGCCGCGCCGTGCGAGCCAAGGTCCTCGCCCGTGACTGGACACGTCTTCTGGCCGCCATAGGGCAAGACTTTGCCCGGCACATGCGCGCCATTGCCATTGATGCTTTGCGGCGGCGCGATCGGCACCGAGCCACCCTGTGAAGCAGGCGGCGGCGCGACTTGCGGATACACCGGTGCCATCAACGGCGCCGGATTTGTCGGATAGAAATACACCGGCGCCGCGCTGTAGTAATATGCAGGCGTGACAGGAAAGTAATGGCGGCCGGCGTGCTGATGGCCATGCCCGCCCGAGTGAGGATAGATCGGTCCCACATGCACATCGAGGCCGAATCGTCCACCCCCGTGCGAATACCCGCCGTGCCCGTAGCCTCCGTATCCGTGGCTGTACCCTTCGTGCCCGTAACCGCCGTGCCCGTAACTGCCATGACCGTGCCCATGCTGAGCGAAGGCCAACGAGGGACTCGCTGCGATGCCGACTGCCAATGCAACAATGGCCAACACGAAATGCCTCATGATCGTCTCCTCTGTTCGACTTGCCCCTTGGTAGTGTGGTCAAGAAAAAAGGGGCTGCGTTTCCTTGACGCCTTGTTGACGCGGAGTTTTTGAATCCTTGCGCCTCCAAAACATCGTACGGTGCAGGGCAACGGCCCAGAATTGCCGGCCCATCCTATCCTTCCGGACTTCCGTCATCGTGACGGAAAAAAAACGCGGCGCAAGAACGAGCGGGCATCTCGTTCTTGCAGTGAGACCCTAAACTCAACATCAACCAACGGAGATGATCATGAAACTCAATTCCTTTCTGGCCGCGATCCTGTTTCTCGGACTTTCTTTCGCGGGAAACTTCCCGACCGGCGTCGATGCCCATGAACCAACCGCAACGCCAAGCGCCCACGCTGACCCGACGTATTACACGGTGCTCTATCGCCACGATAATCACCAGCCGTGGCGGTCGTACGGCCAGTATGGTTCGCACCACGAAGCCGACCGTGCCGCGGATCACCTGCGGCACCAGGGGCATGAAGTTCGAGTCGTCCGCGACTAATGATCGCGATCGGCGGACAAACAGGGGAGCCTCAGCCCGTCCGCTTGTCGGCGGGCTGAGTGCGTTTTCGACCGTAAGGAGGGGATATGGTTTCGGTTTTGCGGAGCGGCAAACTCGGCTTCTTCAGAATTCGGACGCTGCAACCGAGGACACCGAAACGCGACTGGCTATAATATCTATAGAGAGGAGCATGGCGGCGCCTCACGCGGCATCATCGTGATCCGCGGCACGGGTTTTCTTCCAAGCGGAGGTTGCCATGAAACGTTCACTTGTCCTTCTCGCTGCCGCTTTGTTGTGGACCGCGAGTTTTGCCATTCCGGCCCAAGCACAACATGGCGGCGGTCACGGCGGCGGCCACGGCGGCGGGCATAGCTTCGGTGGCCACGGCTACGGCGGCCATTCCTTTGGCCACTCGCTCGGCCACAGCATCGGCCATTCGATCTATCACGGCCTCGGTTACGGCCACGGGGGGTACTACTCTCCCGGCTACTATTATCCCAGTGATTACTACTACGCCCCCAGCTATTACTCTTATCCGCCCACGACGTACGGCTATCCGCGCACCACTTCGGCCTATGCTCCGATCTTGCCGCCATCGGCCCCTGAAGGGTTGGCGCCGAATCAAGCGAAGATCCAGGTTGTCCTCCCTGACCCCGAAGCCCAGGTTTTCTTTGACGGAGCCGGAACAAAATCGCTTGGCCGCGTCCGTTTGTACGATCCGCCCTCTGTCCAGCCAGGTCAGAGTTTGACGTACAAGATCTCCGCGACATGGAACCAGAGCGGCACACCCGTCTCGGATGTTCGTGTCGTCAATGTCGTTGGCGGCCGCGTGACGGTAGTCGATTTCACGCAACCCGCGACCGAAGCGGTGCCGTTGCCCGCCAAACAGAAGTAGTCGTCACCGTCAAATAACGCATTCACTGCCGTGGCAAAATGCAAGACCGGCCCTCGGGCAAATCTCGTCGGCCGGTTTTTTCTCGCGCTCCCATGCTACTTCGCAAGTTTGACCGCGGAAACCAACGCGCCTTGCGTGCAATCGGAAGTTCGATAGCCGGTCCAGCCATGGAAGCCAATTTCACCGAAACCAGCGGCCAGCAGCATTTCACGGAGCGACCGCTCCCAGATGGCGCCCGACACCCAGTCCGACCACGACCCTTTCCCCGCCAACTCTTCCGGCGTGACGTGCGGTTCAAGGAGGATGTCGGCCATTTGCAGTCGGCCACCCGGTCTCAAGACGCGAAACAACTCCGCGACTACCTTCGGCTTGTCCGCGCAAAGATTGAAAACGCCGTTGGTAATGACCACATCGATCGACTCGGCGGGAACCGGGAGCGCATCGGCATGCCCAACTCGAAAATGGACATTGGCCACGGCAACCGCTACAGTGTTGCGCCGGGCCTTGGCCAGCATCTCATCCACCATGTCGATGCCGATAACCGTGCCAGTTGGTCCTACGCGCTGTGCCGCCAAGATGCTGTCCATGCCAGCTCCGCAGCCAAGGTCGAGCACGGACTGGCCAGACCGCAGGTCACCAAGCGAGAACGGGTTGCCGACGCCAGCGAACGATTCCGTGGCGCCGCCTGGCAAAGAGTTGATCTCTTTTGCTGAATAGCCCAGTCGTTTCGCACTATCTGGCCCGATGGGGAAGCGGTGCTCCTGAGACGGATCGCGCGCAAGGGCAGCAAAACGATCCTTCACAGCAGTTTCGAGATTGGCGGGCGCTTCTTTCATGATCGTGTGCCCAGAAGGAAAATAATGGCTCCCAGACCGTGATGGCCTGGGAGCCTCGGGTAACTTCAGGATGGCCTACTTACTTGCAGCAGCCATCGCCGCTACACGCCCTGGCCTTGGGCGCTTCGGCTTATGAAACGCTGAATTACGGCATACCTCCTTTTATCAGTCTGGTTGGGTTTGGTCCTTCCGGCTTCCCGGGTTCAACAGCTTCTCTCGCTGTTTGCGAATCTCGTTGATATCGATATTGTAGCGCTTATCCCGTGCTCGGATCAGTTCGTCTCTCACTTCCCCCTCTTTGTTCGCGGACCACATCAGCACGGGGGGACCGATCGGCAAGTCCGTTTTTGGATCGGGCCAGGTATGCCAGACCTTGCCCCATGTCTTGAGTAGCCCCTTCACCAGTTTTTTCTCGCAATCAGGCTGAATTCCCGTCATCGTCAAGAGGCCGGCGCGAATCTCAAAGCCGTGGGGATGCCAGAATTTCTTTTCTTCGGCCGGAAGCGTTTTGAAGATCTCTTCGCTGACGATGTACTCGACTCCAATGAGCTTGGCATTGCCCCGATCCGCATCGTAGACGACGCATTGCAGCACGCCGTCGCGAAGGACCGTGCAATAGTGATGCGACTCGACTTGCAATTTCGGGTCGTCCTTGCCAACATGAAACGCGCACACGTGAAGTCCGAATTGCCCCACGAATTTGGCCGGGTTGATGTTCGCCTTGTCTGGGTCGGGATCGACACACGGACACCGAGGTTTGTCACCGCCCTGGTTCTTGGCCTCCACGGCGACGCCGACAACGGCGCCCACCAAAACCAGAGCACACGCGGTCAACAGCGGGTGCGATCAGTCCACACCGGCAATTTTCAGGGAAAAGGAAGCACCAACAAGGAGATTTGGGTGATTAGTCCCGCTCGTTGACATTCTGGTATTGCAAACAAAAGGCATCCTGCCCGACACTGGGGTTTCCAAACAAC
>JACPPF010000089.1 GCA_016191165.1 Planctomycetota bacterium | reverse complement strand
GAGATCTTGCAAATTCTCAGCATCACGCTTTTCGAGAAAACCCAGCTTTTTACCATGCTAAACGCACTCGGCGAACAGAAGGAAAAAACGCCCAGTCATAAACAGTTGACACTATTCGACATATAACCGGACAGTAGTGTCTCGATGTAGTCAAAGAAGCGGAGCCGCCTGCGGACGGCATTTGGGGGTGGCGAGCGAAGTGGATGTGACGAACCATCCCGCCCCCAGCCCCGTCTTCCTGCTGGGCGATAAATGCAAGGAGACGCCATGCTGACCTTCATCAAGTTGAAGTTGCTGGAACTCAAACTTGCTTTCGGCGAATTCGGCCAGCACACGAAGTATCGCCGCTTGTGCGTTGAGCGCAACGCCATGACCAGTGCGGCGAAGCTGTTGATCGCCCAGGAAGTTCTCTTGGGCGGGGCTACCGGCGTTGCTGAATGCCAAGCCCACTCAATCTACCTGAAGAAACACGAGAAGAAGGCGTGACTGGAATGATGGGGCCGATTTTCCATCACAGACCAAGAGGATCAAACATGAAATGGCTCAAATTGAAGTGGCTGGAAGCGAAGATCGCCTTCGGTACATTTGGCTGGCCGATCAAATACGAGTCGCTGTGTGTGGAACGCAACGCCAAGACCGTTGACGAGAAGTTGAAAGTTGCCGAGGAAGTCGTCGCAGGCGGCGTTGTCAGCATGGGTGAACGCCAGTGGCACACGGTTTACGTCAAGAACCACAAGAAGGCGTGACTGATATGATGGGGCCAAGAGGATCAAACATGAAATGGTTCAAATTGAAGTGGTTGGAAGCCAAGATTGCTCTCGGCGAATTTGGCTGGGCGACCAAATACGAACGATTGTGCCTGGAACGCAAGGCCACGACTGTTACCGCCAAGCTGCAAATTGCCGAGGAAGTTCTCGCAGGCGGCGGTGTCAGTATTGGTGAGTGTCGGTCGCACTCGATCTATCTGAAAAAACACGAGAAGACGAAGGCGTGACGCAATTTTGAACGACCGGCTCACGGAGCGAAAATCATGAACGACCGTCGCCGAGGAACCTTGATCGGCCTCAGCGTAGGCGATGCGCTCGGAGCCGCCATCGAATTCAAATCCCCAGGCAGCTTCTCCCCTGTCACCGGCTACCGAAGCGGTGGACCGCACCGACTGGACGCCGGGGAGTGGACCGACGACACGAGCATGGCCCTGGCCCTGGCTGACAGCATCGCCACGGCGGGCTGGGACTTGAACGATCAAGCTGACCGATACGTTCAATGGTGGAAGACTGGCAAGTATTCCGTGAATGGTCGATGTTTCGACATCGGGATCACAACCAGTAGTGCGTTGAGCAACTACGTCACCAAGAAAAATGCGCTGACTTCCGGCGACCGTTCCGACAGTGCGAGCGGCAACGGCTCGATCATGCGACTCGCTCCCGTGCCGATCCGATATGTTCATCTGTATCCGACCAAGAGCGATGAGCTTTCACGGCTAGCCGGAGAATCCAGTTTGCCGACGCACGCCAGCGATCAATGCGTGTCAGCGTGCCGGTATCTGGCGACCGTTCTCGCCGCTCTGATCCACGGCGAAGATCGAGATGAGGTTCTGTCCCCGGACTGGCAGCCGTTGCAGCAACTCACCGACATCAAGCCGCTGCATCCCTTGATTCAGGAAATTGCCCAAGGAAGTTTTCGCCAGAAGCAGCCGCCCGCCATTCAGGGATCGGGCTGGGTGGTCAAGAGCTTGGAGGCGTCGTTGTGGGCGTTCCACGATGCGGACAATTTCGAGGAAGCCGTCTTGAGGGCGGTCAACCTCGGCGACGACGCCGACACCACCGGGGCCATCTGCGGGCAATTGGCCGGGGCGTATTGGGGCGAGTCTGGCATATCCGAATCGCTCCGGTCAGGTCTGGCACGAATGGATATGCTGGAGAAGGCGCTGGCGGGGATTGTGGGCGAGTGACCGGCTCGCTCAAACCCCGCACATGCCCTGGCACTCGTTCGTCATTGGTCGGAACAGCGTCTTTTCGTGGCCGAGGTCAACCACGTCCAGCGGCACACAACTTCGGTGTAGGTATAATTTCTGCGTCATTCTCCGGTTCGCCACAGTTCCATTCTGCCTCAAGGCATGGTCGATTTCCACGGCTCGCTCCCAGCCGTCCGGGTCGGACTGCTTCAGATGTAACCATTCCTTGTTCGTCCGATACGGACAAAATACGCAGGCGCTCCTTGGGACCGTGTGCGGCAGCCGGTCCATCAGCCACGCTTCGCAGTCTTGCCGACACCAGCCCATTTCCAGGAACGGGTAGACAGGGATCGCCCACGGCGTTTTCTCGAACCGGCGCTTCGCCCGCTCTGCCCGCTGTTTCTCGTCGGTCGTGATTCCGAAATACTGATACACCTTCACGTCCTTCGGCATCCATTGCCGGGGCTTCAGGCCGACGATCTCCCTGCGGATTGCCTTTTCGATCACCCGAATCTTGTACTCCGAAGTGCATTGGCGACGAACCATGCCGTACTTGGGAGCCGGGGGCAGCCGATGTTCGCAAGAACCGGGCCGGAGCAGATGGTCTTCGGCGGTAAAGGCGGGGATCGAGGCGAACCGCTGGCCGGTGCTGTTGACGCCGTGGATCAGGTCGTCGCCCAATTTGCCAGCCGAGCGAATCCAGATTTCGGGATGACCGAGTGACCGCAGGTAATCGAGATGCTTGTAAACGGCGGCAGGCTCCTCGCCGGTGTCGGCGAAGATGGCAATGTCGAAACGCAGCTTTGCATCCGGCTCACGGGCGAGCAAAAAGAGACAGGTTGATTGGACCCCCGCACCGAGGTTGAGGACATGGATTTCTCGCATGTCCTATGTAGCTGGTGCGATCACAATTCCCAGCGGTACTTCGGCTCGTTGTAGACGTGCTGACTTTTACGAGGACGGTTCGGGTTGCTCCACAGCGATGAACGCATCCCCGGCTTTCACGATGACCGGCACAGGCAGTCCACCCAGCCGTCTTCGCTCACGGTCGCCGTCGCCAGCAGGCCCAGGCGCTCGCCCGTGGTCGGGTCGATCTTGAAGACCGACACTCGCCGTCCGGCTTCGATGCCCTCCAGGTGAAACCGAGGAATGATCCGGTCGTCGGCAAATCGGAACGTGAAGTGCGGGTCTTCGTGGAGGGTTGTCATTTTGCTGAATCTCGTTTCGCCATAACCCGCTTCCGTTCCGCCGTGTACTTCCACCACGGCTTCTTCGGCGCTCCCTCCATGTACCGCACGGCGGCAATGAAGGTGTCGAGCAAGCAAGGATCGTGGCGCTGCCCGGTGATTCGGCACAGGTCGTCGTACATCCCATAAGGATCACGACCCGGCAACTCGGCGGGCGAGGTAATCCCCAACTGGCGCAGATCGGCGGCGACGGCGGGGCCGACGTTGGGGATGTCTTGCAGACGGGCGATCTCTCGCACTGCCCTGGCCGGTTTTTTTCTCTGTCGGATCATCGTCAATTTCCCTCGCCGGTTCATCGCCTTGATCGCTGCCTCCCGCTTCAATGCCGAGCTTTGGTCGGGATGAACCTCTTGGTAGATCAGTTTCACCGAACGACGGCTGCGAGTGTACCTGGAAGCCGTTCCAGCGTTATGCTGCTGGCAACGCCGGGCCACGTCCTTGGAGATGCCCGTGTACAGCGAGCCATCGGCGCACTGCATGATGTAGACGAACCAATTCTCACCGGGCGATTTGGCGGTCGGTGTGCGGTCCTTTTTCGCCATGCAGATAAAATACCGGGAATCTGACTTGCAGGCTGCGCCGCCCGCCAGTGAAGGATCAACCATGACCACCTACACGCACATCCTCGATCTCGCCGAGGAAGCCGAACCACCTGCGGACGGTATCCTGAGCAAGACGATCTATCAGGACGACCAGATCAAGGCCGTGGTCTTCGGGTTCGGGCAAGGCCAGGAGCTTTCGGAACACACGGCGGCGACAGCGTGATTGACTCCGGCCTCTTCCACGTCTTCAGCGACGATGACCGGCGGCGCTACGTCGAGGGGCTGGCGTCGGTCCTCGAACCGGGCGGTCGGCTGTTCATGCTCTGCTTCAGCGACGAGGAGCCGGGCGAGCAGGGACCGAGGCGGGTGTCTCGGAGGGAGATCGAGGACGCCTTCGCTGAGGGGTGGGTCGTGGAGAGCATTGAGCCGAGCAGGTTCGAGGTCCGGCCCGACTTGAAGGACATCAGCTTCAGCGAAGGCGGGCCGAAGGCGTGGTTCGTGGTGGTGCGGAGGGCGGGGTGATTCATTTCCGCACCAGCAAAAACACAAGCGCAACTTCGGCTGGCTTCCACAAACCTAGCCGCCCTTGACGAACTTGTTCGGCGTGCCTTCGAGCGGTCCACCTGCTGCTGGTCGCCAAAGGACAATTTCCTCGATCTTCTTCGCCAGGGCGAAGTCCTTGTCGGTGATGCCGCCCGCCGAGTGGGTCTGCAACTTGACCCACACCTTGCCCCAGGTCACGGCCAAGTCGGGGTGGTGGTAGGCGGCTTCGGCCAAGAAGCCGATGGCGTTCACAAGGAGGAGCGTCGTTTGCCATCCTTCTGTCGTGAACTTCCGCCTGATCCAGCCCTCCTCCAGATACCAGCCGGTCAGCCCATGCTCGGCCAGCTTGCCGGGAATTTCAGCTTCGGTGTACGTTTTTTCTTTCTCTGCCATGACTCAACTCCTAACCCGTTGGGGTTGCTTGATTTTGAAGGATGCGAAGAACGGACAGCCAGGAACGGCGGAAAAGTTCATTTCGGAGTCGTCGGCCAGCCGTCGGTGTTGAACTTGCGGCGTAGCCAGCCGTCTTCGAGATACCAGGCGGTGAGATTGAGTTCGCCTAGTTTGGCGGCGATTTCTTCGTCAGCATAGATTCGTTCCGTTTGCTTGCTCATGGTGTGATCTCCGAACGTGCCATCTACAGACAGGTGCGCAAATAGCGCGACAATTACCTTCGTGTTCCCAAACTCCGTTTGGGAACCCACGAGGGCGAAACTCGGTTAGGCGCGAGAAACGCCGCATCGTCGAAACGGAGTTTCCCAACGTGCGTTCCCAAACAGAGTTTGGGAACGAGGGCGAGATGTCGCCTCGCGATGGGGCGATTTTACCTTTCGGGAACCTTCTTTCATTATCCTGCTTCCAAAGCGAGGATGCAAACGGTTTGGCGATTGCCGTCCCGCAAACAACGTCGCAAAATAAGGGATTGTCGATTTCATCGCGGTCTGAAGGTGCCCTTGTGGAATTCAAAATCGAAAACCTGTGCGGCTTTCTCATTCGCAGCAAGCTGATGACGCCGGCCGAGATGCAGGCAATGCGTCAGCGCTGGCAGGGCGAAGCGAAGGAGAATGCTGCCCAGACGCCGATGTTTCTCAAATGGCTGGTCGCGAAGAACTACGCGACGGAGTACCAGGCGAGTTTACTGGCGCGCGGGCATGTCGATGATTTTTTTCTGGGGGTCTACAAGATTCTGGAGCGAGTTGGCCGGGGGCGCATGGCAGGAGTGTACAAGGCGGTGCACCCGTCCGGCCAGGTGGTGGCGATCAAGGTGCTGCCGCCCTCGCGCGCCAAG
The DNA here is from genome assembly GCA_016191165.1 of Planctomycetota bacterium. Classification (GTDB taxonomy): domain Bacteria; phylum Planctomycetota; class Planctomycetia; order Gemmatales; family Gemmataceae; genus SIAQ01. The sequence continues at coordinate 125,204 of JACPPF010000089.1, read as the reverse complement.
AATGGACAGACGCTGGCGCGATTCCAGCGTGAGGCGCGGCTTGCGGTCAAGTTGAAGCATCCGCACGTGGTGCGTTCCTTTCAGGTTGGCGAAACCAAGGGGGTGCATTTTCTGGTGATGGAATACCTGGAGGGGGAGCCCCTGGATGAGGTGCTGCAGCGGCGCAAACGTCTGCCGCCCGGCGAGGCGGTTCGGCTCGTTCACCAGGCGCTCCTCGGCTTGCAATACATCCACGAACAGGGGATGGTGCATCGCGACCTCAAGCCGGCGAATCTGATGTTGCTGCCCGCTTCCACGCGCGGCAGCGGCGAGACGACGCTCAAGTCGCAGGTCAAGATTCTTGACATCGGCCTGGCCCGCGAGTTCTTTGACGAGAACAGCCCGACCGATGGGGCCGAACGCATGGAATTGACCGCCGAGGGCGTCCTGCTCGGCACGCCCGATTACCTGGCGCCGGAACAGGCGCGCGACCCGCGCAACATCGACATCCGCGCGGACATCTACAGCCTCGGGTGTACGCTATATCACCTATTAACCGGGCAGCCGCCGTTCCCGGACAAGAACATTCTCAACCAGATGATCCGGCATGCGACCGAGACGCCGAAGCCGATAAAGCAATTCAATTCGTCATTGCCGGAGGGCCTGGCGCAGATTGTGGACTGGATGATGGCGAAGCAGCCGACCCAGCGTTACCCGACGCCGGCGCGGGCGGCCCAGGCGCTGGAGGCGTTTTTGATGGTCGCCAATGAGCCGGCCCGGCCCGTGGAGGAGTCGCCGCAGCTGAAGAAGTTTCTGACGTCTTTGGAGCTGAGCGAGCCCGCCGCTCCCGCGCAAGTCCCGCCGGTGATGCCGCGCGGCAAGCCGGCGTCCAGTCCGAACATCCCGGCAGCCGCGAAACCTCCCGAATCGACGCGCAAACGCAAGCGGCGCACGGGCGTCAAGGTGCCCGGCGCCGACGTGCCGGCCGCGATTCCCGCCGACGGGCCCGCGCCTATCCCGGCCGCCAGCGCGATACCGCCGGCCGCCCTTCCCGCTGATGCCTTCGACGTTGAGCTGGTGGACCTGTCCGTGCCAGCCGCGGGGCGGGGCTGGCGTCCCGCCTCGATGCGCGATTTCCTCATGCTCGGCATGGGAATGGTCGCCATGCTTATCGTTTGGGGTATCTATACGCTGGTCATGCTGGTCATCTCGTGGTTTTGAGTTGCGAATGCAAACTACCAGCCCCCGGCGCAAGCCGGGGGAGAGGCCGCCTGCCCTCCGGCTTGCGCCGGGGGCTGGTAGGACGGAGGGGCATGGGTCGGAGCTTCAGCCCGCCTGCGCCAGCACGAGATTGGGTCCCGCGAGCGTCGCGTCGTCCGGATGCCACAGGCTTTGCTTGAACCGAGCACGTTCCGCCAGCACCGCTATTTTTTCCGGCGACCCAGGCAGGGCGCCGGTTGGAAAGGCCGGCGGTGGCGCGTTGCCGTTGAAATTGCCCTCGCCGCGCCGGGCGTACTTGCTCGTCGAAGGATACAAGTCCCGCACGCCAGGCGCGTAGTAGCAGCACCAGCAAAGGCGGCGCGGGCGAGAGATGTTGGCCTTGCGGCAATGACGGCAGACCATGGGCTGGTTCTCCAGGAGTCCGGGATCAGGAACGGGGAATCAGGCGTCATGCACCGGGTTCTTCACGCGGCCAGCGGCGCCTGCGACAACGCCAGCCGCACCTCGGCCAGCAGCCGGCGGCGCATGATCGAGCGCGGGGTTTCGTCATACCAGTTGAGAAAATGTCGGCACGCCGCCGGTTCGCCCAGGGCGGTGTCCGCGTGGTCGCAGATGCGATGGAAAAACCGTTCGACCTCGCCGACCGTCGTCAGGCCTTCGCCCTGCCAGCCGGCGAAGCCGATGGAGCAACAACCAAGGACGGCACAATCGGCGAGTTCGTCCAGCGGCGGCGGAGAGCAGATACGCCCCTGCATGAGGCGCAGGTCGTTGGTTTCGAGCGCCCTCACCAGAACGATCAGGGCCTGGTCGGAGAGAAACGGACGAATGCCGAATCGCCAGACGCGTTGCCATTTTTCCATGACCGCCTCCGCAGTGTGTAAGGATGGGTTGCCTTGCTTCTATCATATTGTACAAGTGTACACTATAAAATGTCAACTATTTGCGGTTAACTTTTCAAAAAATGTTAAAAAACAATCTTATTTAGTCAAACGAGGCGATACCAGCCCCACGTGCAAGCGTGGGGTTTGGGCAGCCTCCCAAAACCCCCAGCTTGCGCTGGGGGCTGGTCAAGTCGGGATGGTTGGAAATAAGGTGCGATGAGGGATGGACTTTGCCCATCGATCGGGCGGAAGCAAAAAGATTTGGCCAGCGCGAGTTTCGTGACCGACGCGCTTCGAAAGCGCGCCCTGGCGCGAAGCGGTTCAGGCGGTAAACCCGAACCCCGCGATTCGCCATGAGCGTCCGGCGGCTTCAAAGAGAATCACGCGATCACCTGCTGAATCACCTCCGCGCCTTCCACGCCGACGAGCTTTTGATCGAGGCCGCCATAAAAGTAGGAGAGCCGATCGGGATCAAGGCCCATCAGGGTCAGGATGGTGGCGTGCAGGTTTTTGACGTGATAGGGATGCTCGACGGCCTGGGCGCCGAGGTCATCGGTGGCGCCGACACTGATGCCGCCTTTGACGCCGCCGCCTGCCAGCCACATCGTGAAGCCGTAGGCGTTGTGATCGCGACCGGTGCCCCGGGCGTATTCGGCGGTGGGCTGTCGGCCGAACTCACCGCCCCAGACGATCAGCGTTTCGTCGAGCAGGCCGCGGCGTTTCAGGTCTTTGATCAGGCCGGCGATCGGCTTGTCGGTGCGGCCGGCGTGGCGCGTGTGGTTGAGCACCATATCGCCGTGCGCATCCCAGTTGGCGTCGTTGTGATTGCCGCCGGAGTAAACCTGAATGAAGCGCACGCCGCGCTCGACCAGTCGGCGCGCCAACATGCACTTGCGGGCGAAGTCCTGGGTTTCCGGGTTGTCGTAGCCGTAGAGCCGCTGGGTCTCCACGGTTTCACGATTGATATCAACCGCCTCCTCGGCGCTCGACTGCATCCGGTAGGCGAGTTCATACGACGCGATGCGGGCGGACAGGTTGCTGTTGAGGGCGCGCGGCGTTTCATGCTCGCGATTGTAGGCGTTGAGCGTGTCCAACATGCGGCGCTGCATGGGACCGGTGACGCCTTGCGGCCGATTCAGATCGAGAATCGGCTGGCCGGCGGAGCGCAGGATCGTGCCTTGATACGATGCGGGCATGTACCCGCTCGTCCAGTTCTTGGCGCCGGAGATCGGCCCGCCGGTTGGATCGAGCATGACGCAGAAACCGGGCAGGTTCTGATTGACGGTGCCCAGGCCATAGTTGACCCACGAGCCGAGGCACGGGCTGCCGGAGAGGATTTTGCCCGTGTTCATTTGCAGCATGGCGCTGCCGTGGATTGGCGAATCGGCGATCATGGAATGAAGGAATGCGATGTCATCGGCGCAGGTGCCCAGATGCGGGAAGAGATCGCTGATGTACTTGCCGCACTGGCCGTATTGCTTGAAACGCCACTTTGGCCCGACGACACGCCCTTGATTACGATGCCCGCCGCGGCCAAAGGTGCGCACGTTGACGGTTTGCCCATCGAGGGCGTACATCGACGGCTTGTAGTCAAACGTATCGACCTGGCTCGGCCCGCCGTACATGAAGAGGAAGATCACGCTCTTGGCGCGCGCGGGGAAATGCGGCGCGCGTTCGGCAAGCGGCCTGCCGGGATTCCGCGCCGGCTCCTGCGCGAAGAACCCGTCCTGCGACAGGAGGCCGGTGAGGGCGAGCCCGGTGAAGCCGGCGCCGGTTTGCCAGAGGAATTCGCGGCGGGTGCGGCGGCAGAAGTTTTTCGGCATGCCAATTTCCTATATCTCGAGTTTTTTTTCTTCGGATTGAAATTCGAGCTGCTGCACGTCCTTTTGATAGCCGTTCGCGATCAACCACCGAACGGCGTTTTCCTGATCTATCGGCAGATACAGTGTATCCCGGTTGGCGTGCCACCTGGAAAGCACGAAACTCCCCTTTTGCGTGTAGTAAAGGATCTCGCCGTACGTGTACTCGTATTCGCCGCGGTCAACGGTGAAGCCACGGGCCTGCATTTCCTCGAGCGAGACGTACTCGTGCCATTTTTTTGCGGAGCGGAGGTCAAACCAATTCCCGGAGCCATCTGACAGGGGAGCCTTCTTCATGTTGCTTGCCTCTTCCCGACCATTCTCGTCAAGCTCCAATGTTTGGCAAAATGTGGCGAGTTTGAGTAACGAAAAACGGTCCAAATCGCCTCGCAGCACAGCGGCCAAGGCGGATCGTGCAACGTCAAGCCGTTTGGCCGCCGCTGGCTCTGTCAGATTCCGTTTCTCCATAGCGCTGCGAATACGGGTGATGAGCATGGACTTTGCGAGAAGCTCCTCTGGGTTCTCCAACCCGAGGTCCGCAAAGACGTTCCCGCAAGATTCCTCAAACTCAATCGGTGTGGTCCGTTTTTTCTTTCCGACTTTCATAGTCTTCCTCCGCCTTTCGGAGCCTTTTGCGAATCAAGTCGATGATATTGGGCGGCGTCTTGCTGCCCTTCTTCGATTTCTTCTGAAATACGTGCAGTACATAAACAAAGTCGCCAAATCGAACCGTATAAACAGCACGAAAGGCGCTTCCACCGAGATTTGCCCGAATCTCCAGGACGTCGCCCCCACCAAATCCGTGAAGTACTTTAGCAGTCAAAGGTGTTTTGCCTAACTGAACCTCCCACAGGTCATGGCCAATCAACTGGCGAAGGTCCTTGGGGAGCGATTGAAGCTCTTTTCGCGACGAGACGCTCCACCGGACGATTTTTGGAGGTTTTTCCATCGCTCCATCCAGCTCGTGTGGTCATTGTATCACGACCGCGGATTCTCCAAAACAAATTGTCAATCCAAATACACAAACTCATTCAAATTCAAAACCACCAAACAAAACGCCTGCAACGCCGCATCGGCATTGACGCGGTCCTCGCGCTGAAGAGTCTCGATCAGCGTCACGCCGCGGCGAATCTCCGCGTCGGTCGGCACTCGTGACGTGGCCAGGTACAAAGCGCGGCGAACCTGAGCCGACACGTCAGCGCCTGCCTCCTTCTTCACGCGATTGGCAAAAACCTTGGCCTGTTCGTTCAGGAAATCTCCGTTGAGAAAATGCAACGCCTGGGTCGGCACGGTTGACGTGAAACGCACCGGCGTCGTACGGTCGGGCTCCGCGAGATCGAACGCTTCCAGGATCGGCAGAAGCAGCGAACGCTTCACGTGCACGTACACGCTTCGGCGCGCCGCTTCCTCCGGCGGTGAGACCGGCCAGCCGCGGCCCGGGACCGATTGGCCGGCGAGCACGTCCTTCGGGATCGGCGGATAGATCCCGGGGCCGAACATCTTCGGATTGAGATTGCCGCTCACCGCCAGAATGGAATCGCGAATCTCCTCGGCGCTGAGGCGGCGCATGTCGAAACGCCAGAAGAGGTCGTTGGCGACATCGAGCTTCGTACCCAAATCCGCTGCTTGCGGCGTGGGACGCGAGGCCATGCGGTAGGCGCTGGAGGTGAGGATGAGGCGGTGCATTCGTTTCATCGACCAGCCAGGCCCATGCGCCAGCGCGGGGTCGTTGAAACCCCCTCGCTTGCGCTCGGGGCTGGTGAATTCGGACGCCAGCCAGTCAAGCAATTCCGGGTGGGTCGGGCGGGCGCCTTGCAGGCCAAAGTCGTTGGGTGTGCGGACGATGCCGCGGCCAAAGTGGTGCTGCCAGATGCGGTTGACCATGACGCGGGCGGTCATCGGGTTTTCCTTGGACGCGATCCAGTTGGCCAGGACGGAGCGGCGGCCCGACGAGTTGCCGATTGGTTTGGCCTCGGGTGGATCGGGGATGTTGAAAACCGTTGGATAGCCGGGGACGACCTTGTCGCCGAGGACATGCGGATTGCCGCGGTTGAAGATGAAGGTGTCCGGCGCCTTGGGCCCGTCCTCGACGACACAAAGGGCCATGGCCACCTGGGGCATCGGCGGGGCCTTGCGGAGGAAGTTCATTTGCTTGAAAAGGGAGAACCATTGCTGGTATTTCTCCTCTCCGAGCACGCGGGCGCCTTCGCGATGAATTTGAGCATTGATGTCGGCGAACTCCGGGTTTTTCGTCGGCACAGACAGATTCCGCTTTTCGATTCCGGGACCTGCCCAGGCCACATAAAGCCCGTACCCAGCGACGTTCTGGAAATACTCTAGTTTGATGGGCAGACGGCCTTTCTTCAGGGTGATTTCGGTTTTCTTGACCTTGCCCATGCCGTGGATGCCGTCGTAGGTGAGGATCGCTTTGCCGTTGATGCTCAGGCGAGCGCCATCGTCGGAGTCAAGATAGAAGGTGTATTTTCCGTCCGTGGGCACGATCAGAAAACCTTCGTAGACGAAGCCAAACGCTTCATTGCGGGTGCGTGGGCCGATGTCGAAGAGCTTCTTGGGCAGCTTGCCTTCGTCCTCGTGTTTGATCTGGGTAAAGTCGGGAAGTTTGGTCCAGGCGTTGCGGTAGAAGCGATAGGTCAATTCGTCGAGATCGCTGCCGACGAGCTGCGCCGAGTTCTTGTGAAGTTTGCGGAACTCGTTTTCGATGGCGGTCAGGCCGGCCTGGATCTTGGCGCGCTTGGTTTCGTGCTCGCTGAGGATTCGCTTGTAGGCAGCGGTCTGTGCGGCTTTGCCGATGGGGCGCACATCGGCAGCGCCGCCGCCGCGATAGTGGCTGATGCCGTGCAGGAACGCGACCATCTTGTAGTAATCCTTCTGGGCGATCGGATCGATCTTATGGTTGTGGCAGCGGGCGCAATCGAGCGTCATGCCGAGCATCGATTGGCCAATGGTGGCGATGATATCGTCGAGACCGTCGTAGCGCGCCTGCTTGCGATCGACCGGTTCATCGTCCCAGACGCCCAGGCGGTAGAAACCGGTCGCGATCAGGGCGTCGCCGTCGCCGGGATACAATTCATCGCCCGCCAGTTGCTCCTTCAGGAATCGATCAAACGGCTTGTCCTCGTTGAAGGCGCGGATGACGAAATCGCGATAGCGCCAGATGTGCGGCTTGGGGTTGTCCCGTTCATAGCTGTTCGTCTCGGCATAGCGCACGAGGTCGAGCCAGTGGCGAGCCCATTTTTCGCCGTAATGGGGCGAGGCGAGCAGTATGTCTACGAGCTTTTCGTAAGCGTCCGGCGCCTTGTCGTTGACGAAAGCCTCAACTTCCTTGGGCGTCGGGGGCAAACCATTGAGGTCAAAGTAGAGCCGACGGGCGAGCGCCTGTTTCGAGGCAGGCGGGGCAGGGGCCAGGCCCTTCGCTTCGAGTTTGGCGAGAATGAAAGCGTCGATCGGATTGCGGACCCAGGCCTTGTCCTTTACGCTGGGAACGGCAGGACGCTTGACGGGCTGATACGCCCAGTGCGCGCGATCCTTGGCGCTGATGACGAACTCGCCCTTGCGCGGCCCCTTGTCGCTGCCGGGCCAGGGCGCGCCCATCTTCACCCATTGCGTCAGGGCGGCGATCTCGTCGCGTTTGAGTTTCTTGTTCTTGGGCGGCATCTTGAGCTTGCCCTCTTGCAAGATCGCCTTGACGAGCAAGCTTTTTTCGGGATGCCCCGGCACAATCGCAGGGCCGGTGTCGCCGCCTTCGAGAAGGGCCGAGAGGGTTTCCAGACTCAGCCCGCCGCGATGCCGCTTCCCGCTGTGGCACTCGAAGCAATTCGCAACCAGCACGGGTCGGACCTTGGTCTCAAAGAACTGCACGGCGGCGGCGCTGGGCTTTTTTTCCTGGGCCCTCGCGCAGAGCGGCAAGCCAAGAATTGAAGTGGCGAGCAACACGAGGCGAACGGATACGTTCATCATCGCAGGGGTCCTGAGAAAAGCCGGTGGAAGGAGGGCGTGTCAATTACTCAATTATTCGGTTTTTGTGTGACAATCGAAAAGCGGCATTCACAAGAGGATCAAGGCCGAGCCTGCCAAATGCCGGGGTCACGCGAGCAATGGAATACGGCAATAACAATAACCCGGCCAGGCTTGACACGATAATAGACCGCGAACGGGAACCGTGCGACGATAGCCTCGCGAATGTCTTTGAAAACAATCGGATACCGCAAGGGATCATCAGCAATCGAGTCGAGAACGCGCTCGACTTCGGCGATAAACTCACCGCCCAACCCTGCCCGCTGGCTTTCATACTATTCACCGGACTCAGCGAACTCCGACTCGACCACTCGGCGAAACGCCAGTTTGGTGCTCATGCCTTCAGCCTCGCGAGCGCGGCCCGTTTTACTTTGTCCCAAGGTACCACATCGTCGGGATTCGCGTCATCATCCGCAAGCCGGCGTTCAAGTTCCATTCGCTGAGCCTCGCTCAGCGGGAATGCTTGTGATTCCGCCGCAATCGTATCCCAGATTTCGTGAACCAGCGCTACGCGTGCTTCGCGCGGCATCTGATCAATACCCAAGCTCTTTACGTTTGGCGTCATGTCGTTTACCTCCATCAAGCAATACCGCACGCGCCACGAAATGACCCATCGTCATTGACGAGCCGCGACCGTGAGGGAGCATTGAAAGGGAGCGTTGACTTGTTCCCGCTCCCTTACGGTCGCGGCTCGTAATAGCGATGCTAATCTCGCGTGCGCGCAGTATATGTTACCTGAAATGGAATTACTCTACCATCCCTGAGCGCAGGCCAATCGAAAAAAACCAGGCAATCCAACCATGAAGGAAAAAGGCGCCCAATCCGACTCAACGGTGATCCTCCTCGGCGCCAGCACGCGCGCCGCCGCCATGTCCGCGCTGCGGGCCGGGCGGACGCCGTGGTGCGCCGATCTGTTTGCCGATGTCGATCTCGAGCGCATCGCAACGGTTCGCAAAGTTTCGGCCGCGGCCTATCCGGACGGTTTGCTCGACGCGCTCGCCGACGCGCCGCCGGGGCCGGTGATTTACACAGGCGCCCTGGAGAATCGGCCGGACCTGATTGCCAGGATCGATCGCGCCCTCTGGGGCAACTCGCCGGAGGTGCTGCGCGCGATTCGTTCGCCCGAGCGCTGGACGCAATGTCTTGAGCTTCATCGCATCCCTTGCCCGGCCGTCTCGAAGGCGCCCGAGGTCAACGGCGCCTGGATCTTGAAACCACGCAGGAGCGCCGGCGGTTACGCGGTTCGTGAATACAAGCGGCAGACGTTCAATCCGCGCACGCATTTTTTGCAGGAACGTATCGAGGGGAAGCCGTGCTCCGCGGTCTTTGTCGCCGATCGGGATCAGGTGATGTTGCTTGGTATCACGCGCCAGTTGATCGGCACGCCCTGGTTGAACGCGACCGGTTTTCATTATGCCGGGAGTGTTGGGCCACTGCCGATTTCAGAGACCGAGTTGCAACGCTGGCGTGAACTTGGCACAGCGCTTGGCCAGGACTTTCAGCTACGCGGTCTATTCGGCATCGATGCGATGGTGCGCGATGGCGTGCCGTGGCCCGTCGAGATCAATCCGCGTTACACGGCGTCGGTGGAAATCCTGGAGCGTGCTTGCCAGGGTGCGTACCTGCTTCACCACGCGGCGGCTTTTGCTGCCACGGCGCCGGCGCCAGCCGGGGCGGCGCGCTCGATTTGCGGGAAGGCGATTCTGTTTGCGCGCAAGACATTTTCGTTTCCGACCGATGGCCCGTGGGTTGAATCGCTCGAACCGGGTGGCAATCTCGATTCCGTTGAACATGCCGACATCCCCCGCGCCGGGGAGATTATCGAAGCGGGCCGGCCCGTGCTCACCGTGTTCGCCTCGGCGTCGACCGTTCACGAATGTGAAACGAAGTTGCGAGAAAAAGCGCAGGCTCTCGACCGGCGCTTGTGCGGATGATACACCAAACCCTATTCGTTTAGGGCTCACGCGGCGCCAGGCGAGCGCTAAACGAATCCCTTAATGGAGGACCGCCGGTGGCCGCCACCCTCACCTTGAACGAACGCGCGATGCGTCTGGCTGACTTTGTCGCCTCGAACGCCGGGGCGCAGCGAATCCAGGTCCACACAACGACGGCCGGCGCCCGGGTCATCGACTGTGGCATCAAAACGCTCGGCGGTTTGCAGGCGGGCATATCTCTCGCGCGCGTCTGCCTGGCTGGGCAGGCGGAAGTCGCGCTCGTGCCGGGCGATGTCGCGGGGATCGCCTGTCCAAGCGTCGTCGTGAGTACCGATCACCCCGTGCTCGCCTGCATGGCGTCGCAATACGCTGGCTGGGAAATCAAGGCGGGAAAATTCTTCGCCATGGGTTCCGGCCCGATGCGTGCGGCCCACGGCAAAGAGGACCTGTTCAACCACATCCCCGGCAGGGAGGAAGCGCCGGTCGCGGTTGGCGTGCTCGAAAGCCGCAAGCTGCCGGACGACGCGGTCATCGAGCAACTGAGCGCCTCACTTAACCTGCCCGCGAACAAGATCACGCTGCTGGCCGCTCCCGCCGCAAGTCTCGCCGGTAACCTCCAGGTCGTGGCGCGATCGCTGGAGACGGCGTTGCACAAGCTGCACGAGTTGAAGTTCGACCTCACCCAGGTCGTGGCTGGTTTTGGTTCCGCGCCGCTTCCGCCCGTTGCCAAGGACGAACTCGGCGCCATTGGCCGAACGAATGACGCGATCCTCTACGGCGGCCGCGTGACGATCTGGGTGCAAGCCGAGGACGATCAGCTTGCGGAGGTCGGCCCGAAGGTCCCGGCCTCGGCGTCGCCCGACTACGGCGCCCCGTTCGCGTCGATCTTTGAACGCTGCAACATGGACTTCTACAAGATCGACCCGATGCTCTTCAGCCCCGCGGAGATCGTTCTTAGCAATCTGAAGACCGGGCGCAGTTTTTCGTTTGGCCGGTCGCGCGGCGATGTGTTGTTCCAGTCGTTTTTTGGCTAACATTCAAGCCCCGGGATGAGCGCAGTGAATCTCGGGGATCTTCGCAGGCCCGATCCCCGGGAATCGCTGCGCTCATCCCGGGGCTTGGCCCGTTGCATGAACATCGCACTCCTTTCAAGCGGCGCCGGCTGGCATGTGCGCGACCTGATGCGAGCCGCCGCGGCGTTGGGCCATCGTGCCGAGGCGGTGGATTTCCGGAGGGTATGGGCGTCGCTGCCGAAGCTTTCGCTTTCTGGATACGACGCGGTGATCGTTCGCACCATGCCGCCGGGGTCGCTTGAGCAAGTCGTCTTTCGCATGGATGTTTTGCATCAGCTTGAAGCCAGCGGGAAGCGCGTACTCAATTCCGCTCGAGCCCTGGAAGTTTGCATCGACAAGTATCTTGCTTGTGCGCGCCTGGACGCCGCCGGGTTGCCGACGCCGGCGACGATCGTCTGTCAGGATGCGGAGACGGCGCTGGCTGCGTTCGAACAACTTGGCGGCGATGTCGTCGTCAAGCCGCTCTTTGGTTCCGAGGGGCGCGGCATGGTGCGGATCAGCGACCCGGAAATCGCCTGGCGAACTTTTCGCACGCTGGAACGCACGCAGGCGGTGCTTTACCTTCAGCAGTTCATCCATCACCCGGGCTGGGACCTGCGCGTTTTCGTCATCGGTGGCCGAGTCTTGACAGCAATGCGGCGTCACGCCAGAGACGGCTGGCGCACCAACGTGGCCCAGGGAGGCAGGACGGAGCTCGTAGCGGTGACGCTTGAGGAGGAACGCCTGGCCCTGGCGGCGGCGAGCGCGGTCGGCGTCCAGGTCGCGGGCATCGACCTGTTGCCTCGACCCGACGGCGGGTATTACGTGCTCGAAGTCAACGCCGTGCCCGGCTGGCGCGCGCTGGCGCCGACTTCGGGCCTTGACGTGGCCATGGAAATCGTCCGCTTCCTGACCAGGGAGGCGTGTTCAGACTTGGCAGTCGCACGCAATCCGGATAAGGTTGACAGAGATCGGCCATTTTCTTGAGGCATCCGCGAGGCAATTGCCATGGCAATCTCGATGAACTGTCCCGCCTGTCTGGCGTTTTTTGAGCTGCCGGACGACTTGGCCGGCCAGCAGGTGCGCTGCCAGCAATGTCGGCAGGTCTTTGAGGTCAAGGCGCCGCCGGCGCCGGTCGTGGCTCCGGTTCCCGCGGCGGAAGCCCCGCCGCCGCCGAAACGTACCCCGCCCCCGCCTGAGCCGACAGCTTCGCTTGGCTGGTTGATCGCCACGCTGCTCCTTTTTGTTCTGGGTCTGTTCGGCATCGGCGCGTTTTCCGTGGCTTGGATCGCGACCCATCTGGGCGCGCCGCTTCAATCGACTCGGCCAATCCACCTCGCCGAGCAAGACCCGGACGGCGTTCGATTCAAGGACAAGCGAGTCGCCAAGGACCGCTTCGCAAAAGACGACCGCGCCCTCCGCGACAAGGGCTTTTTTCTCGATCAGAAAAAGCCGGCCGAGGCCGTTCGACCCGTGGAGATTTTTCCCGCCTTCGACGGCAGCGCCCTCGTCAACGCACGGGCTAACTTCCCCGCTGGGTGGATCGATCATGGTAAATGGGGCAACGACGGACCCTACAGCTTGCACCGGATTCGGCTTCAGCAGGGCAAGATCTACAACTTCCACGTCGCGGGCTTCAACATCACGCCCCGCTTGCGAATCTTCGACGGTGAGGCCAGCGTCGCCGACAAGATGGGCGTCTTTCCAGCGCGCCGACTGATGATCTCGTACGAGCCGAAGCGGACCGCCGACTACCTGATTCACATTACCACGCAGGAACGCTTCGCGGGCAACTTCACCATGAACATCGCGCCGTACAACCGCCCGGTCCCGGTCGCCGCCATTCTCAACCACCCCTACCAACATCGCCTGCGGGTGGAATACCCGTTCAACATCGGCGCCAAGAACCACGGGCCCACCCGGGACTATGAGGTCACGCTGGAGGCGGACCGCGAATACCTCTTCAACCTCGACGCGCACGGTTTCAACTGGAAGCCCGTCATGCAAATCCAGGAGAATGGCCGCACGCTCGAATACGTCGGCGACTTCAATCAGCGCATCCAGATCAGCTACCGTCCCCCCGCTGCGGGCAAGTACAAACTTGCCGTCACGAGTAAAGACTTTGCGCTTGGAGATTACACGCTGCGCATGGTTCAAAAGCTGCCGACGCTGCAAACGATCCTGGCGGGTTTGGATGAGAACGGCGACTATACGGATCGCCGCGAGTTCGGCGGAAGCGATCCCCGACTCGCGGGCAATCGCTCCACCAAGGCCTACGTGATCTCGCTCGAGCAAGGCCGAAAGTACCGCATCGAGATGTCGCTTCCCAATGCGAGTAGCTCCGTCATGGTTTTCGACCCGGACCAGAAACGCGTGGCGGAAAACCAGGGCCTGGGCAGCGCCGTCGTGACCTACACTGCGCCTCGATCCGGAACGTACGCCGTCCACGCCGGCGCCGTCCTGCCCAAAAATCAACAACCCTACCAGCTGCGCGTCACGCGGCTTCCGTAGACCTCGACGCCAAGGGTAGCGTCGTGTCGCTCGGCGGGTCCGCGCGGTGCGCCTAGCTGTTTGAACGCACGTACACTATCTCAAAGCAAAAGTCAAGCGCCAATTCGCAAAAGGTTTTCGAAACCGCCGCGCGAGCTTCGACTTTGCCATCGATTATCCCACTCGTATCTTAACTGCGGAGGATTTCATGCCATTCGACAAAGTCGAAACCACCGTCGATTTCCCTGCCGCGGAACGCTCCATCCTACAACTCTGGGACGAAATCCAGGCTTTCGAGAAGCTGCGCGCCAAGAACCAAGGTAAACCGAAATGGTCCTTCCTCGACGGACCCATCACCGCCAATAACCCGATGGGCGTTCATCACGCCTGGGGCCGAACTTACAAGGACGCCTACCAGCGCTACTTCGCGATGACTGGCCACGAGCTGCGCTATCAAAACGGGTTCGATTGCCAGGGTCTTTGGGTCGAGGTCGAGGTCGAGAAGGAACTCGCACTGGAATCAAAGCGCGACATTGAGAACCTTGTTCCAGGCGACAAATTCAAGAGCATCGACATGTTCGTCAGCCTGTGCAAGGCTCGCGTCAACAAATTCGCGCGCCGGCAAACTGAACAATCGATCCGCCTCGGCCAATGGATGGACTGGGATCGCACCGACGAAGACTGGGCCAAGCCGCCGGGCGAACGCAAAAGCTACTTCACAATGGCGGAGGAGAACAACTACACGATCTGGGGCTTTCTGAAGAAGTGCCACGAACGCAAGCTGATCTACAAGTCGTACGATGCGATGCCCTGGTGCGGCCGTTGCGGCACCGGCATCAGCCAGCAGGAGATGAACGAAGGCTACCAGATGGTCGCCCATCGCTCGGTGTTCGTGAAGTTCCCTATCCGCCGAGCGGGGGGCGTAAGCCCCCCGTGTGACGCACCAGAGTCATCGCCACCAGAGTCATCGCCACCACCATCGTCGTCACCGGGGGCTGACGCCCCCGGCTCAGCAGTCGAGAGTTTGCTGATCTGGACGACGACGCCGTGGACGTTATCGAGCAACGTCGGCGCAGCCGTCAACCCGACGCTCACGTATCTGAAAGTGAAACACAAGGACGAAATCTACTACGTCGCCAAGGGCGCCTTCACCGCGCATCGCCTCGAAGAGCAGTTCAAACGCAAGGAATGGGTCGAAGGCGTTCCAAAGCTCAAGACGCTCGAACAAATCTTCAAGGAAAAAGGCGGCTACGAAATCGTCGGCGAACTTCCCGGCAAGGACATGGTCGGCTGGCAGTACGATGGGCCGTTCGATGAATTGCCAGCGCAACATCATTTGTCCGGCTACCCAATCGAAATCGCCGCCGTTGTCGAGCGTCTTCAATGGGGGCCGGCAAATTCGGCGCGTGACGTCCACCGCGTCGTCGCCTGGGACGTCGTCGGCGAAACCGAAGGCACCGGCATCGTCCACATCGCCCCCGGCTGCGGTAAGGAAGACTTCGTACTCGGCAAGGAGCAGGGCCTTGTCCCCATCGCTCCACTCGATGACTCCGGCGTGTTCCTCGATGGCTTCGGCTACCTTTCAGGCGAGTCGGCCAACGATCCCGCCACCACCGACTGGATTCTCGACAACCTCACGAAGAAGAACCGCCTGCTCGCCGTCGAGAAATACCCGCACAGCTACCCGCACTGCTGGCGTTGCAAGACGGAACTGCTCTTCCGTCTCGTCGATGAATGGTTCATCGATATGAAATGGCGCGACGAAATCATGCGCGTCGTCGAGGACGTCACCTTCCTTCCCGAATCGATCAACGGCAAAGCCCGCGAGCTCGATTGGCTCAAAAACATGGGCGACTGGATGATCTCCAAGAAACGCTTCTGGGGCCTCGCACTCCCCATCTGGGTCGATGAACAAACCGGCGACTTCGAAGTCATCGGCTCCTACGACGAACTGAAAACGCGCGCCGTCGAAGGTTGGGACCAGTTTGCCGCTGGCGGCGTAGCACACTCGCCGCATCGACCGTGGATCGATCTCATCAAGATCAAGAACCCGAAGACGGGCAACCTGATGTCGCGCATCAGCGACGTCGGCAACCCCTGGCTCGACGCCGGCATCGTCCCCTACTCGACGGTGAAGTACAACACCGACCGCGCCTATTGGCAACAGTGGTTCCCCGCCGACTTCATCACCGAGGCCTTCCCAGGCCAATTCCGCAACTGGTTCTACGCCATCCTCACCATGAGCACGATGCTCGAACAAAAAGCGCCCATGAAGGTGCTGCTCGGCCACGGCATGGTGCGCGACGACCAGGGCGACGAGATGCACAAGGCCAAGGGCAACTCCATCCCCTTCGAAGGCGCCGCCAACGATGGTTACGAGATCAAGGGCAAAGACGGCAAGTTGCACAAACACCCGCCAATGGGCTCCGACCTCATGCGCTGGATGTATTGCCGCAACAACCCGGCCGCGAATATCAACTTTGGCCCGACGATCGCGGAGGAAGTACGCAGCAAGTTCATCATGAAGTTGTGGAACACGTATGCGTTCTTCTGCAACTATGCGCGTTTGGATGGATTCGATCCCAACCAGCCCGGAGCGCCAGCGACGGGGTCGGCGGGCGCCCCGTCGCTGGCGCTCCGGGCTGGTATGACGGACATCGACCGCTGGATTCTGTCCGATTTGCAGTTGCTGATCCAGGAGGCGCACAAGGCGTTTCAATCGTTCAACGTGATGGCGTTCTGCTTGAAGGCGGAGGAGTTCGTCGATGACAAGCTGTCGAACTGGTACGTCCGTCGCAATCGCCGCCGCTTCTGGAAAGCCGACAAGGGCGCGGACAAACAAGCCGCGTATCAAACGCTGTACACGGTGCTGACGACGCTGGTGAAGTTGTGCGCCCCGGTGATTCCGTTCATGACGGAGTCGATGTATCAAAACCTCAAGCCCCAGGATGAGCGCAGCGATTCCTGGGGATCGAGCGTCCACCTGTGCGACTACCCCATCGCCGACGAGACGCTGATCGACCACGAACTTTCCGCCGAGATGGACGCCCTTTTGCGCATCGTCTCGCTCGGCGGCTCGGCACGCAATGCGGTCAAAATCAAGGTGCGCCAGCCGCTCGCGGAGATCAAGATTCAGCCGGCCAATGACAATGAACGCAAGGCGGTCGAGCGCTTCGCCGATCAGATTCGCGAGGAGCTGAACATCAAAGCGGTGACGTTGCACGATGGCAAAACGCCGTTGCTATCGTTCGAGGTGAAGCTCAATCCCAAAGCCGCGGGTCCCAGGTTTGGCCCAAAGCTCGGCGCGGTGACGGCTGCGCTCGCCAGGCGTAGCGATGTCGTTGGCTTGGCGCAAGACGGCAAGCCCATCGAGCTGGCGTTGGCGGAGGGAACCGTTGCGATCGAAACGAGCGATCTATGGATCACGCCGACGGTCGAAAAAGGCTTCGGCGGCATCGCCGACCACGGCACCCAGATTCTACTCGATGGCCGACTCACGCCCGAGCTGGAACTCGAAGGCCTGGCCCGCGAGATCGTTCGCCACGTGCAGACCGCACGCAAGGAAGCCGGTCTGGAGATGGACGACCGCATTGTGCTTATGCTGCGCACCGACGACGTGAAGTTGCACGATGCAATCCGCAAACACCGCGATTACATCGCCAGCGAAACGCTCGTCGTCAACTGGGCCACCGATCCGCTCGGCGGTCTTGCCCACCGCGTCGAGGTGAAGATCGACGGAATGAAGCTCATCATTGAGCTGCGGAAAAAGCCGTAGGAAGCGTTTGCACCGCCCCGCCGGCTTGCGTGATCGGCAAAAACGGTCGAACTCGCATCCCTTTTGTCCCGGCGATTTGGTAAAATATCCAGCCTACGGGGAGAGGTCCGGTTAAAACGATTGGAGAGGTGGGCCGTGGAGAACCAAATCATGGACATTGACCAGCTGGCAGCTTATTTGCATCGCGATGCGCGCGCAGTGAGTAAGCTGGCCAGCCGTGGGTATTTGCCCGGGAAGAAGGTGGGAGGCGAGTGGCGGTTTTCCTCGACCGAGATCAATCACTGGATTGAAACGCAGATGCACGCCTTTACGGAGGAAGAGTTGACCGCCCTGGAGCGCCCGCGCACCGCGACTTGTGTTGCCGGCGATGTGCTGGTCAGCTCAATGCTTTCGGAGAACACCTGCGCGGTGCCGTTGCGGGCGACGACCAAGGCGTCCGTGCTGAAGGAGCTTGCCCTGTTGGCTGAGCAATCCTGGCAGGTCTATGACGGCGAGGTTCTGCACGAGGCGATCAAACGCCGCGAGGAGATGGGCAGCACCGCGTTGGCGTCGGGCGTGGCGATCCCGCATCCGCATCGTCCGCTTTCTGAACGTGCGCAGGGCGAATCGATCATCGTGTTCGCGCGCACGGGGCGAGGCATTCCTTTCGGGGCGCCGGACGGCGGGTTGACCGATCTCTTCTTCCTGGTCAGTTGCCGCGATGCGATCACGCACCTGCGCGTCCTGGCGAGGCTGTCGCGCATGATGCTTCGGCCTGGCTTCTTCGACGAGCTGCGCGAAGCGGAAACGCCGGCGGATGCCGTGCAAGTCATCGAACGCGCGGAGCGCGAGTTGGTTGAGTAAGTGGATGTTCGCGCTCGCCAAAGGCGAGCGGGTAAACGAAATTCTTCATGTCGCTTGTTGATCATCCACTGGACCGCTTCTTCGACGTAGGCGGCGTATTGCATGTCGCGCCGGATGGCCAAATGCAGGCGGACGTCAGCGCTTCGGTGAAAGTCCTGCTGCCTGGCTCCTTCAATCCCGTCCATCGCGGCCACTGGGAACTGGCGCGAATTGCCGAGCAAATCCTGGGCGACGCCGTTTCGTTTGAGCTGAGTGTCGCCAATGTCGATAAGCCGGCGCTGACGCAAACGGAAATTCGCAACCGCCTGGCCCAGTTCGAGGGGCAGGCGCACGTCTGGCTGACGCTGGCGCCACGGTTTGTTCAGAAGGCGGAGTGTTTTCCCGGGACGACGTTCCTCGTCGGCGCGGACACCGCGGTGCGGATTGTGGCGCCGTGTTATTACCAAAACGATGAAGCCGCGATGTTGGCGTCCCTTCAAAGAATCGCGGATCTGAATTGCCGTTTTTTGGTTGCATGTCGTGCGGATGAGAAGGGAAAATGCTGGGGCGTCGGCGATGTGGCGATCCCGCCGAGATTTCGCGATTTGTTTGACGGCATCGCGCCGGAAAGATTTCGCTGGGACATTTCCTCGACGGCGCTGCGCACCTGAGGGCGAAAGCCCCGAGACGGCCGGCCCCAGCGTTGCTACGTATTTCGTAGGTCAGGCTTTCTAGCCTGACAGCGTAGCCAATGTTAGTTGATAATGGGCGCTTCGCGTCAGGCTGGAAAGCCTGACCTACAATTGCGTAGCAAAGCCGCCGGCCCTGGGCTTTGCAACGGAAAAACCCGATGTCAGAACCCAAACCCCCATCCCCGAATGCCGAAGTCCTGGCAAGGCAGCTCAAGGAATCGCTTGCCCGGCGTCGTCCGCAGCCGTGGAAACCGGTGCTCGTCGTCCTGGCGCTGAGCACAATGGTGCTGGCGGGATTGGCGTACTGGCTGTATCCTCGTCCCCGGCCGGCGCCACTTCAGGTCATGGCACTGGACGTCATCTGCACGAGCGAGGAAACGGCGAGTGTGCGGGCCAGACTCCTGAGATCGGCCGATGACCCCGTTGAACGCTCGCTGCAAGGACACACCCTCGTCTTCAGCTCCGCGCGCCCGGCGCTGGCCAAGGCCAACGACGACCCCGTGGAGATCATCGTCAAGAGCGACGAGCACGGGACGGCATCCGCCGAGTGGCCGATGGCGAAGAACGCGGTCGCGGATTACCTCGTCCATTACGTCGATCGCGACAAGCAAATCAACCAGCGCGACCCGGGGCGCGTCTTCGTTTGGCCCAGGGACGCACGCCTTCTGATTGTCGATGCCGATGCGACCTTCGACGGCAGCACGGTCGATCCCCAGGCCTCGGCCTCGCTGTTGGCCCTCGCCAGGGAAAAATGGCACATCGTGTACCTGGCGCTGGCAACCACCCAGGCGCATGAATTTCGCAAGACCCGCGGCTGGATCGGCGCCAATCGCGGTAAGCTGCCCGTGGGCCCCGTGCTCGGTCGGCCGCATTTTGCTGACACCGAGCTGCCCGCCGACACCCGGCGTGCAGCGCTGGATTGGCTCAAGCAACGCTTTCCGGGTTCGCATGTCGCGATCGCAAAAAATGCGAGCGCCGCCCAAATCGCCAAGGACGCGGGCCTTCGCGCCATTCACGTCGGACCCGCGCCAGCGACGGCGTGGAAACATGTTCCCGCGGCGTTGAAATGACCGAGCCCGCCAATCTTTGATTGCAGCGCCCTGGAATTGCATTTACAATCCACCACCTGCGGTTCGATTCGAGTTCATGGAGTCTGCGTATGCGATCTTTCGATGTGGGCCGGCGAGGTATCCTGGTTGCGGTTCTGCTTGGCATCCCACTGGCCCGAATAGCCGCGGAGGATTGGCCGCAGTTTCGCGGACCGAATTGCACCGGGGTTTCCCTCTCCAAGAAAGCGTTGCCGATCATTTTCTCCAGGACGAAAAACGTCCGCTGGTCGGCGTTGCTTGGCGACGGCATCGGCTCCCCCGTGGTCGCGGCTGGTCGGGTATTCAGCACCGGGATGGCCAATCCCAAAGGTGGAGAGCAAAAACTGGTGGTCTACGCGTTTGATGCCCAGACCGGAAAGAAGTTATGGCAGCGCGACATCCCTGCCGGCGTGAAACCGCTGCCCGCCATTCATGAGGTCAACAGCTACGCCTCCGCGTCCCCGGCGGCAGACGCCGAGCGCGTGTATGTTTATTTCTCCCGCACCGGGCTGACGGCGTTCGACGCGAAGACCGGGGCGCAGGCCTGGCATATGCCGCTGCCGGAGCCGTTTTTCATCTTTGACTGGGGCGCCGGCATGTCGCCCGTGCTGTATCAGGACACGCTGTTCTTCTGCCAGGACGATGATGTTTTCCCGGCGCTCTACGCGGTGAACAAGAAGACAGGCAAGTTGCTCTGGAAGGACGACCGCAGCGACATGGCGGCCGGTTACTCGCACCCGGTCATTTGCCAAACTCCCAAAGGACCCGAACTGGTCGTGGCCGGCACGGGCAAGGTCCTCGGGTACAACCTGATCACAGGCAAACGCATGTGGGCGGCCGAGCTGGATTGCCGAAATATCAAGACCACGCCTGTCAGTCACGATGGCGTCGTTTATGTCTCGGTGTCAAGCACCGGCATTTCGTATCAATGGCGGGCCACCGCCGACCCAAAAGGCACTGGCAAGATCACGCGCGAGTCCATCAAGGCCAGCCGCAAGGACAAGGGCGCCGGCATTCCCGAGGCGTTCTGGAAAAAATTCGAGCGCGGCGATCTGAACAAGGACGGCGTGCTCGAAGGAGAGGAGATCGACCGCGCCTTTCTCGATCCCTCCAACCAGGGCGGTATCCTCGATCGTGAGTCCCTGCGCCGCGCCGGCAACCAGGCCGACTGGCGAAAATGGGACGCCGCCTTGCAAACCGATTCCTCTTTTCAGGCCGTCAAGGGGGGCGGCAAAGGCGATGTCACCAAGACCCATCTGCTCTGGAAACACAAGAGCAAGGCGCCCGACGGGCTCGTGTCCCCGTTGCTCCTGGGCGATCGGCTGGTGCTCATCAAGAGCGGTGGATTCGCCAACGTGTTCAGCGCCAACAAAGGACTACGCCTTGCCGATCAGCATCGCATCGGCATCGCGGGCGCCCTCCTGGCGCAACCCGTGTACGGCGATGGCAAGATCTACGTGACCGGCAAGAATGGCCAAATCGTTGTCCTGGCCCCAGGACCCGAGCTGAAAGTGCTGACGACCAACGACATGGGCGAGGACTGCATCGCCACCCCCGCCATCGCCGATGGTCGCCTTTACATCCGCACGCGTACGAATTTGTTCTGCATCGGCGACGCCCCGCGGCAAAGCCAATCGGAACGATAAGAAACCGCTTTCGTTTCCATCGTTCGATTTTTCTCGACATCTCTTCCAATACCTCCCCGCCCAAATATGCCGGGCGGGGACCAAGCCAGCGCGGAGGTTGTCCACCCTGCGGCGCTCGCAATTCAGGGCACGCGCGTCGCCCCTGCAATCCCGGCCCCGGCCCCCCGCAGGCTGAAGCCGCCATCCACCAGTAGGGTCGTTCCCGTGATGTAGTCGGCATCGGCAGACGCCAGGAAGACCGCCGCCTTGCCGATGTCTTCAGGCGTGCCGAGCCGACCCCACGGCAACGAGGGCGCCGCGGCGCGGATGGCCTCGCTGCCAAACGTTTCCTCCTCGCCGGGCGTGGCAATCCAGCCGGGTTCGATGATGTTGACATGGATGCGGTGTTGCACCAGCTCGGCGGCGATGGTCAGAGCCATCTGGTTAAGGCCGCTCTTGGCGGCGTTGTAAGCGACACTGCGCGTGTACGGGATACGCGCGTGCACGCTGGAAATAAACACGATCTTCCCGCCGCGACCCCGGGCCACCATGTGGCGCGAGACGAGTTGACTCATGTGAAACCCGCTGGCCAGCGTTCCCTGCAACACCTTTTCAAAGACCTGTGGATCGTAGTCCAGGAAATCGCCGCGCACGGAGAACGCGGGGTTGCTGACCAGAATGTCAATCTGCCCAAGGCTCTCCACGGCCTGGGCCACGATGCGCTCGCAGGAGGCGCGATCGAATACGTCCCCTTCCACGAGCAGCGCGTCACGGCCATGGGCGCGAAGTTCGTTGACGACCGCGTCGGCTTGCACGCTGCGTTCGCGATCATTGATGGCAACGTCGGCGCCGGCGCGGGCCAACTCCAGGGCGCAACCGCGGCCAATGCCGCGCGCGGCGCCGGTCACCAGCGCTTTTTTCCCATGTAGTTTCATGCCGAAGGCGCCTCCGGTATCCCGCGCTGACGCTTCGCGTTGGCAAGTGGCGACGACTGAAATCCCCGGCCCTGGCGCAAAGTGCATGCGTCAAATCAACCCCGGGATGGGATCTGCGTTATAGATGTGGTGGGGGCGATCGATCTGGTCGTACCACATGGCGGTGCGGGGAATGCCGAGCGCGTGGTAAATGCTGGCCGCCATATTTTCGGGCGTCTGGCGTTGCGAGCTGGGGTGTCCGCCCTGGCGATCGCTGGAGCCAATGACCTGGCCGCCCCGGACGCCGCCGCCCGCGAACCACACCGTCTGAACTGCGCCCCAGTGATCGCGGCCGGGTAGACGGTAGTGTTGCGGCAGCGTCGAGAGGCGCGGTGTTCGGCCGAACTCGCCCGCCATCACGATCATCGTCTGGTCCAGCAAGCCGGTTTGCTCCAGGTCGTCCAGGAGCGCGGAGAGGGCTCGATCCGTTGGTGGAAAGAGGCTATCGCTCAGGCGCGGGAAAATGCTGCCATGCAGGTCCCATGCCTCGTTGTTGCCGAGGTTGACTTGCACGAAATTGACGCCGACTTCGACCAGGCGTCGGGCCATCAGCAGCGACCAGCCGAAGCTGTTTCGACCATAGCGGTCCTGCGTGCGCGTGTCGGCGTTGGTGACATCGAAGGCCCAGCGAACGCCCGGATCGGAGAGAAGCGAATGCGCGAGGGCGCGATTGCGATCGAAGGCGTGAGCGGGAATGGGGCGTTGCCGTTCCACCGCTTCGAGCAGTCCGCGCCGTTTGGTGAGTTGGCCCGAGGTGACGCTTGATGGCAGGCTGAGGCTGGGTGCGCGGAATTCGGAGGTGTCACGGACGTGCGCCGCCTCGGGCGCCATCGTGAAAGCATATTCCGGATAGGCGCCGTAGATGCGCCCGCGAAACGGGGACGCCTCGATGAACCAGGGCTCGCGCGCGGGACCCATTTGGCCAGCGAACTGGCCGGGGATCGTGCGACCCGTGTTGTGGACGATCCGCTCCGGAAGCACTGCCGCCGCCGGCAGGACGCCGCGCCGGCGCGTCACCTGGCCCGCGATCGCGGCGATCGACGGCCAGTCCGCCAGCGTTGGACTATTGCCGCTGAAGCCAGGCGGTATCGGCGTGCGGCCCGTCAACATCATGGCGTGCCCTTCCGAGTGCCCGTTCGATGGGTGCGACATGGAACGAACCAGCGACCAGTGCCGACTGCGCTCCGCCAGTTGCGGGAGATGCTCGCAGATCTGAATCCCTGGCGTACGCGTCTGGATGGGATGAAAATCGCCGCGAATTTCGGCGGGAGCATTGGGCTTGAGATCAAAGCTGTCCAGCTGGGACAAACCGCCGGAGAGGAAAATGTAAATCACCGAGCCAGCCTGGGCCGCGGGCCGGCGCGCATCCGCGGACACCGCGCCGATCAGGGATTCGCCGAGCAATCCGGTCGTCATCCCGCCGATGCCATACGCAAGTGCCTGCCGGCGGTTGAAGCGGTGTGTCATCGATCCCCCCGATGGCTGGTAATCCCAATCCAATTCATTATCGGATTTCACCCTGATTCTAAAATAAGCAATTGGATTGGTCAATGAGCTTTTTTATTTTGGCCCAGCCATCCGATCATTGCCTCGCCGCATGAAAATTCCTCTCATAGAGAGAAGTACATGAGGGCGAGTAGCGCGACGAGAGATTTACCAGCCCCACGCGCAAGCGTGGGGATCGAGCACTGAAAACCCCACGCTTGCGCGTGGGGCTGGTTGATTGCGCGGGGAGGGGGGCGATAGGTTCGACATGTTTATCGAACTCCACAACATCTCCCGCAGCTTCGGCGGCAATCAAGCGCTGATCGATGTCAACCTCCATCTCGAAATGGGCCGCGTCGGCTTGCTCGGGCCCAACGGCGCGGGAAAATCGACGCTCATCAAGATCCTGCTCGGCATCCTCGCGCCATCTTCTGGAACGGGGCGCGTACTCGATCACGATCTCGCCAGTGCAGGCATCGCACTTCGCCGTGCCATCGGCTACATGCCGGAAGGCGACGCCCTCGTGCCCGGGATGCAAGGCGCTGAATACGTCGCGCTGGCCGGCGAGTTGTACGGCATGGCTCGCAAGCAGGCGCTGCGCCGCGCTCATGAAGTGCTGACCTATCTCGATCTCGGCGATGCCCGCTATCGCAAACTCGAAGAGTATTCCACTGGCATGAAGCAACGCCTCAAACTTGCTCAGGCGCTCGTCCACGATCCACCGGTCCTGCTTCTCGACGAACCAACCAGCGGCATGGACCCGGCCGGGCGCGAGGGGATGCTCGATCTGCTCGTGCGCCTGGGCAAGGAGCACAAGAAGGCGATCTTGCTTTCCACGCACTTGTTGGGCGACATCGACAAGGTTTGCGACGCCGTGATCATCTTGCACCAGGGGCGCATCTTGTGCCAAGGGCCCGTCCGGGAGCTTTGTCAAAGACGGCACGATCGTTACCGCTTGCAGATTCAGGGCGACCCCACCGGTCTTTTGGAGGAGTTGCGCCTTGAAGACGTGCGCATCCTCCGCGACAATGGACGTGGCGAGTACCGCGTTCAGGTTCCCGCCGATTGGACGACGCAGGCGTTTTTCAAACTTGCCCAGGTTCACAACGTCGTCCTGCGCGGCTTGCAGGCGGATGATGAAGATCTGGAAGAGTTGTTTCATCGGGTGATTGGGGAAAATCCGAATCAAGCCCCGCCATGAGCGCAGCGATTGGCGGGGGTTTCGTGGCGCTTGGCGCCCCCGCCAATCGCTGCGCTCATGGCGGGGCTTGACGAATCCTTCATGCCAACCCTTCTCCACTACCGCTCCTGGCAAGGCGCCTTCCACAGCTCGTGGTGGACGGTCTGGCCGATCGCGCGCGTCGCCCTGGGGACGCTCTTGCGCCGGCGACTTTTCTGGACGCTGTATGCGTTCGGCCTGCTTCTCTTTTTCATGTTCTTCTTCGGCGCTTATCTTTTGGCGTGGGCGGAATCGCAGCTCAGTGTCACACAACAGCAGTTTGGAAAAATGGCCGACCCGGGCCGAATGATTCGAGGCATCCGCGGCGCCCTGCGCATTCTCAATGGCAGCCAGGACACGTTCCAATACTTCTTCGCCTATCAAGGCGGCATTGTCATCGTTACGCTTTCGCTCGCCGGTTCGGTGCTCATTGGCAATGACTTCACGTTCAAGAGCCTGGTGTTCTACCTCGCCAAGCCGATCGGGCGCTGGCATTACATCCTGGGCAAATGCATCGCCGTGGCAATCGTGGTTCAGATGATGACCACGCTGCCGGCCCTGGTCCTCTACGGGCAACATGCGTTCGACGACTGGGATTA
Source organism: Planctomycetota bacterium (assembly GCA_016191165.1). GTDB lineage: Bacteria > Planctomycetota > Planctomycetia > Gemmatales > Gemmataceae > SIAQ01. The sequence continues at coordinate 99,474 of JACPPF010000089.1, read as the reverse complement.
CTTCTGGCGCGTCGATTACTTCAGCGCCAGCGACACGGGCAAAGGCCCGGCGGGGATCGTGCTCCTGCTTGCCATTCTGGGCTACGGAACGCTTCTGTCCGTGTTTCTCAGTATCTTGCTCGTCGCCGCCGCGAGCTGGATGCGCCGCACCATGCCGCTCATCATGGTCTGGATGTCGATGTTTTTCTTTTTGCGAATCCTGGCAAACATTTTGGTGGATGGCCTAAAATATGATGGGCGCTGGCGGCTCATCGACCTGTGGAACAACCTGACGCTGCTGGGCCAGGGCTGCCTGGGCTACCCCTGGGAAGACATCAACCCGAAGCCGCACCCGGAGTTCTGGGAAGCCGGCCTGGTGTTGCTGGGAGTGACTGCCGTATGCCTGATCTACTTGAATTTCCGGACGCGGAGCGTCGAGATCGTCCGCTGACCCTACCAGCCCCGAGCGCAAGTGAGGGGGTCCTTGCGGCCGTCCCCGCGCTTGCGCGCGGGGCTGGTCAGCCGGTCCTGCTGTTCGACCGCGTCTCCAAGTGGTACGGCCCCGTCATCGGCATCAATCAGGTCACGCTTGAACTCCGACCCGGCATCACCGGTCTGGTCGGCCATAATGGCTGCGGCAAGAGCACGCTCCTCCGCCTGGCTGCCGGGCAGATTCGGCCCGACCTTGGCAGCGTGCAAATCGCCGGGCATGACGCCTGGACCGCCGACGCCAAACGCCACATCGGCTACTGCCCTGAACTGGATATCTTCTACGAAGAAATGTCGGGCCGACGCTTCGTGCAAACCATGGCCCGCCTGGTCGGTTACCCGCGCGCCGAGGCTTTGCAAAGGACCGAGGAGACCCTGGAACTCGTCGGCATGAACGACCGCGCCGACCGCCGCATCGCCGGCTACTCCAAGGGCATGCGCCAGCGCATCAAGCTCGCCCAGGCCCTGCTGCACGATCCCGAGTTGCTCCTCCTCGATGAACCGTTGAGCGGCATCGACCCGATCGGGCGACGCGAATCGATCGACCTGTTCAAGGAACTATCTCGGCGAGGCAAATGCCTGCTCATCTCCAGCCACGAACTCGATGAACTGGAGAAACTCACCGATCACGTCGCCATCATGGCCGCCGGGAGAATCGCCGCCGTCGGAACCTTGACGCAGATTCGCGACCTGCTCGACGATCATCCGTTATCGATCCGTATTGCCAGCGATCAGGACCGTTTGCTGGCAACGGCCTTGCTGGAGTTGGACGAGGTCGTCGGCATCGATCGCCTTGACGGCTACCTGCTGATTCGCGCCAAAACCCCGCGGCGGTTCTTCCAGCGGCTCGGCGAAATCGTCCTCGACCGCATGATCGAAATTCGCCATCTCGAAACGCTCGACGAATCGACGCGCGACGTTTTGGGGTATCTTTTGGGCGGAAAGTTGCGGTAAGCTACGCCGCTTGCGGCTTGGCGCTCGCCGACGTCCAGCGAAGTTTAATCGCGCCAGACATTTCTGAAAGGAGTCAGCGCCCGTGTCGTTCGCCAATCAAGTCGCCATCATCACCGGCGCTTCCAGCGGCATTGGCTGGGAACTTGCCAAGGTTCTCGCGGAACAGCACTGCACCGTAGGCGTCGTGGCGCGCCGCAAGGATCGCCTCGACGCGCTCGTCCAGGAAATCCAGGCGGCCGGCGGCAAGGCGGCGTGCGCGCCCGCCGATGTCTCCGACCGCAAGCAAACCGTTGACGCGATCCACGCCCTTCGCGACCAACTCGGACCCGTCGATCTCCTCATCGCCAACTCCGGTGTCGGCGTTCCCACCACCCTCGAACCCTTGAACATCGACGAGGTCGAAACGATGTTCAAGGTCAACACGCTTGGCGTCGTCTACGCCATCGAAGCCGTGCTGCCCGAAATGCTCCAGCGCGGCAAGGGACACCTCGCCGCCATCTCCAGCATGGCTTCCTATCTTCCCATGCCAGGCGAATCGGGCTACTGCGCAAGCAAAGCCGCGGTCAACGTCTACATGAAAGGACTGCGGATGCAGCTGCGCGGCCGCGGCGTCCACGTGACAACGGTTTGCCCCGGATTCATCGCCACACCGATGACGGACGTCAACACGTTCGACATGCCCTGGCTACTCTCGGCCCGGACCGCGGCGGAAAAGATCATCCGGGCCCTGGCGCGGAAGAAGACGGTCTACAATTTCCCGTGGCAGATGAACGTGCTGATGACGTTGGCTCAATGGACGCCGGAATGGATCCTCCATCGCGTCCTCGAAGGCAAGGCGGGCAAGCGCCTTGACGCGCCGGCCGGTTAAACAAAGAGATCGGGTTTGGGTCATCGTCCCAACGAGCCGCCGGGCTTGTCCCGGCGGTGTATTCCGACGATCCGGTTCGGTCCACCGCCGGGCCAAGCCGGCGGCGCACTGATCGTTTGTTCCAGGCCAATAAAGGGTTTTTCTTATGTGTCATCGCCTGGCGTTTGGTCTGACCATCCTGCTCTGCCAGCCGGCATGGCTTCTTGCACAGGCCAAGAAGGATGAACCGCTCGACCAGCTTGCCAGAATGGTGAAGCCCCTGCTGGTTAGCTCGGTTCCTTCCCTTCTTTATCAGCGGGTTGACAACTGGAACCATCAGGCCATGATCCCGGTCGGCGTCAAATGGCGCGGCCTGCGCCCCCGCGTCACGAAGTCGCTGCGCAACCACGGCGAATGGCGCAAGATGAAGCTCACCGCCCAGAATCTGGCCGGCACGCTGGACCTGCGCATCTACGATGTCAAAAACATCACGCCGGAGAAACCGACGTTCAAGGTGTTCTTGACGTTCCAGATGGGCGTGGAATACGAGCAGCAAAACTGGGCCAACGGCGCCCGCCTCTGGAGCGGCAGCATTCGCGCCCGCACTCAGCTGCGTGTCGATATGGATTGCGAGGACACGCTCCGCTTCGACACGACCAAGGGCCCGCTGCCCGATTTCGTTTTCCGCCTGCGTGTCACCTCCGCGCGCGTGCAATACGACAAGCTGGTCGTCGAACACATCAACGGCATCGGCGGCGACGGCGCGAAACTCATCGGCAAGGCCGCCGTGGATACCTTGCGCCGCTGGCGCCCCTCGATCGAACGCGGGCTCCTGGAAAAAGCCGGCGCCGCCATCGTCAAGACTGCCGACACGCGCGAGGTGCGGGTTGGCTTTGGGTCGCTGTTCAAGGCGAAGTAGGTTGCCGGCACATCGGAAATAAGCTTGACAGAGAAGGATTGGACCGTTTACGCTCATATCCGGACGTTCTGCCGCACCGATCTCTCGATGTTCGTGCAAAGGATCCGCGCTATGCGTCACGCTGTATTCTTGGCAACTTGTATGCTTTTCCTGGCAAGCAGCGCCGCGGCCCAGGAAAAAATATCTTCTGACACGTTGGCAGAGATCAAGCGCGCGACGGTGTTCGTCAAGGTGAAGGCCCAGGGGAGGGAGGGCAGTGGCTCGGGCTTTGTGGTCAAGGTGGATGGCAACACCGCGCTGGTGGTCACCAACCACCACGTTGTCGAGCCAAAAATTCAGATTGAAATCCCCACAGGTCCGTCCATCCGCCGGCCGGGCTTCCCGGTGCCGCCGAGCTGGACTCCGCGCTGGCTCCAAACGACTCTGAAAAACGCGGCCGTAACGCTGGTCCTGGAAAGCGGCACCAAAACAGAGCGCTCGTTCAAAGCTGAGCTACTGGCGGTCGATCCACAACGTGACCTGGCCATCCTCCGCATCAGTGACGTCAAGAATCTGCCCAAACCGATCGACTTTTCCAGGACGCCCAAGCTGTCTGAAACGATGTCCGTTTACACGTTCGGCTTCCCATTCGGCAACGTGTTGGCGGCGAGCAAAGGCAATCCGGCAATAACCGTTGGCAAGGCGGCGATTTCAAGTCTTCGCAACGATGACAACGGAGATTTGGCCGTCGTTCAAATCGATGGCAACCTGAATCCAGGGAATAGCGGGGGTCCCGTTGTGGATTCCCGCGGCCAATTGATTGGCGTCGCCGTCGCCACGATTCGCAACAGCTCGGGCATCGGTTTGACCATTCCCGCCGCCGAGGTCGGGAAAATGTTTCAGGGCCGGCTTGGAACATTTCATGTCATGGCGACCCCTCCCGAAAATGGCGCGACCAGGCTACGCGTCGAAGTCGCCGTCATTGATCCGCTTGGCAAGATTTCCTCTGTCGACCTCTATTGTCTGCCCGCGCGCGATCCAAACAAAAAGATTCAATCGCTCGAGAGGGAAGCCGGCGCCAAAAAAATCAGGCTCACGATCGACAAGCAACTTGCCGTGGGGGAGGTTGTGCTGAACGGTGAATTCAAAAATCCGGAGGTGCTCCTGCAAGGCGTCTACACAAACGCAGCGGGCAAGGATCTCAGGTCGCAGGTGATCCGTCAACGTGTTGGCGGTCCGATCGTCGCCAAGGTCAAGCCGCAACCGCGCCCCGTGAAGCGACCGCCCGTTCAAACAGGCAACGCAACCAAAATCATGGGCGGTTCTCCGCGCGACGAGCTGTTCATCGACGAAGGCCCCGACGGCGGTATCCTCATCGGACTCGAGTTGGGTTTCGGCACGTTTGCCAGCAAGGAAATCATCAGCGCCGTTCGCCCGATCTACCGAACGAAAGCCGGCGAAGTTCGCGGCAAACAACACGGCGCCGACATTCCGGCCACCGTGACGCTCAAAGCGAAGGACGGATACGCGGTGGGCAGCATCACCGTCCGGACGTCGCTGCCCATCTTTGGGCTGTCGGTTAACTTCATGCGCGTCAAGGACGGCAAACTCGATCTGGACGATTCCTACCAATCGCGATGGATCGGGGTAAAAACGACCTTCAGACAGACGACTCTCGAAGGCGACGGGACTCCCATTGTCGGAATCGTCGGCAAAACGAACGCGCGCGGGACTTGCTCCGGTCTGGGGTTACTACTGAAACGGTCCGCCAGGTAGACCAATCCATTTGGCATCCGCTGAGGTGGCCATGAGCGTCTTCGATCGCTTCCGTTTAACTGGCAAACGTCTCTTCATCACCGGCGGCAGCCGGGGCCTTGGGCGCGAGATGGCGCTCGCCATCGCGGAGGCCGGCGCCGATGTTGCCCTCGTGGGCCGCGATGTGCCAAGCCTGGAGAAAACGGCAAGCGACATTCGCGCTTTTGGCCGACAGGCGTGGACGGTCCCCGGCGATGTCGGCGTGCCGGAACAGTGCGAGTCGGCTTGTAAAAGCGCGCTGGCGCTCGGGCCAATCGACATTCTCATCAACAACGTCGGCGGCCGGCGCGAGAATATCCCAACCGAGGACATGCCTCTGGAAAAATGGCGTGCGTTGATGGATTTGAACCTGACGAGCTGTTTCCTATGCACGAAGCTGATTGGCAAGTCGATGATCGAACGCGGGCAGGGCGGGCGCATCATCAATATCGCGTCGATCAATAGCTTCGTCGCGGGGCGGGGTATCGCGGGTCGGCATTACGAGACGGCCAAGGGCGCCATGATACAGTTCACACGCGCGACCGCCGCCGACTGGGCGCCGCACAAGATCACCGTCAACGCCATCCTGCCCGGCGGGTTCATGACCGAGCCAAACCAGCGCTGGTCGAAATTGCACCCCGAGGTGATCGCGACCTTTCGCGCCCAGATCCCGCTCGGCGATTTCGGGCAACCCGAGGACCTCGGGCCGCTCGCTCTCTACCTGGCCAGCGACGCCTCGCGCTACATGACCGGCGCCGCCCTCGTCATCGACGGCGGCTACACGTTGTGGTGATTCGTTGTCATTTGGCTATCAGCCAACCGCTATCAGCTATCAGCCAGAACCGCTCGTGCAATCGACGTGGCGTTATTGGCCTTGTTCCATTTTTGCTTTTCCGGCTGAACGCTGATAACTGACGGCTGAACGCTCGCGTCATTTCTTCTGCCACCACCATTTCTTGGCCTGCTTGTACTTCGGCGCCGGCATCGGATAGAACTTCGACTTGACCTGCGGGCCGGTGAAGATGTTTCGCAACAGCATCGTGTTTTGCAAATGCGGGAAGCTTGGCATCATACTCCCCAGGCTCAACGGCGGCGGCACCATCGGCCGACTCATCATCGCCGGCGTGAAACTCGGCTTCGCCATCGTGTTGGCGAACAGTCCCGACGTGCCCCCCAGGGCCGAGGCAAACTGCGCTCGCGCGGGCTCGGCCAACGCCAGCAATGAAATTGTCCCCAGCAGCCAAACGCCTGCGCGCATGGGCCACCTCCCGTGGTTCGAGAATTCGTCCTGAATAAGCAGCGTGGGGCGGGACCATAACGACGTCGGCAAATCTGTCAAGGGAAGAAATCTGCTCTTGCATTTTTCGACGGCCGTGGCATAACCCCTCGCCTTCATGGGGGATTCTTATGTCTGTGCGTTGGCTGCGATATGCTGGGCTGGTTTGCCTGCCGGTGCTGGCGCTGGGTTGCCAGAATTTGCGACCGGCCTATGACCTGCCGCCGACGATTCCGCTCGTGCAGGACCAGGTTCAGGAGCAGAATCCGGCCTGGGTGCCGCTGCCGCCCAAGGACTATGGCCGCGTCTTCGAGACCGCCCTGCAAACGCTGAGTGATTACGGATTCGAGATCGCGGACTCGAATCGTTACAGCGGCCACATCGAGGCGGTGCCGCGCGTCGCGCCGGGGCTGGCGCTTCTGTTCAAACCGGGCAGCCCCGACATCTACGAACGGCTATTGTCCACGACGCAGACCTATCGCAATCGCGTGACGGTTGTCGTTCAAACCGCGGACCCGCAGCCGGCGGATCACGGCGGCTACTTCGTCGAGTTCATCGTGCGCAAGGAATTGGAAGACCTGCCGCGGCCAATTCGCTCGACGGTCGGCGGCGCGGTTTTCCGCAACGAGAACACGGTGGAGCGCGCGACCGAAGTCATCGACGCGACGTTCTTCGAGCCGGCGTGGATCTACCGCGGCCGCGACAAGGCGCTGGAACACGAGATGATCCGGCGCTTCAAGCTGGCGCTTTGCGAATAGCCATTTTTCGTGAAGCCCCGGGGCGAGCGTAAGCGAAACCCGGGGTTCGCAATCACTTCTTCGGCCGAAACGCCTTCACCACGTTCTCATTCGTCGTCAAGAATGGCCCGTCGAGCAGATCGATGCAATAGGGGATCGCGGGAAAGACCGCGAGCAGGCAATCGCGGATGGCACTTGGTTTTCCCGGCAAGTTGACGATGAGCGACTTCCCGCGGATGCCGGCGATCTGGCGTGAGAGGATGGCGGTCGGCACGATTTTGAGCGAGACGGCGCGCATCTGCTCGCCGAAGCCGTCGAGGAGTTTGTCGCACACGGCTTCGGTTGCCTCGGGGGTGACGTCGCGCCTGGCCGGGCCGGTGCCACCGGTCGTGACGACGAGACAGCAGTTTTCCTGATCGCATAAATTCTGTAAGGTATTCTCGATAGTCGGCTGTTCGTCCGGAATGAGCCGCGCGACGGGTTCCCATTCGCAGGAAAGGATTTCGCGCAAGGTTTCCTGGATCGCGGGGCCGCCTTTGTCCTCATAGACGCCCTGGCTGGCGCGATCGGACACGGTGACGATGCCGATGCGGATGGTCATGCGGTTCTCCGTAAAAAAACTATAACGTACATCATACGCAAACCCACGCCCGCAGCCGAAAGGCTGCGGGTTCACAGGACTCACCCATGCGCACCGTCTGGTCGTTCCACATCGCTCACTCGATCGTCTTCGGCCGGGACGCCGTCAAACAGCTTGGTGAAATCGCCACGCGCATGCGCGCGAAGAAGGCGCTGATCGTCACCGATGCGATTCTTGAAAAAGCCGGGCTGCTCGAGCGCGTCCGGCAACCGCTGCTCGCCGCGGGTCTGACCGTCGATGCGTTCACGGGCGGCGAGCCGGAGCCGTCGATGAGGGCAGGGCTTGCCTGCTACGAGCAAGCCAAAACGTTCCAGCCCGACCTCCTCATTGGCCTGGGGGGCGGCAGCAACATGGACCTCGCGAAACTCGCCGCCACGCTGCTCAAGCATGGCGGCGGGCCACGCGATTACGTCGGCGATGACAAGATCCCTGGCCCCGTCTTCCCGCTTATCTGCATTCCGACGACCGCCGGCACCGGTTCGGAGGTCTCCGCGGCCACGGTCATCACCGACAACGAAAACCATATCAAGGTCGGCATCCTGTCAAACTGGCTGCGCCCGACCGTCGCCGTTGTCGACCCGCTGATGACGGTGTCGTGCCCGCCCAAGGTGACCGCTGACTCCGGAATCGACGCGCTCACGCACGCCATCGAGGCATTCACGGCAATCGACAATGCCGACTTCCCGCTGCCCGAAGGGGAGCGCACCGTTTATCAGGGCAAGCACCCGATGGGCGACCTTTGTGCCGAGCGCGCGATCACGCTGATTGGCAAGTACCTTTGCCGGGCGGTGAAGGACGGCAGCGATCTGGAAGCGCGCGAGGGCATGGCGCTGGCGGCCCTGCTCGCGGGCATGGCGTTTTCCAACGTCGGCGTCGCCCTGGTTCACGCCATGGAGTATCCGGTCGGCGGCGCGGTCCATTGCTCGCACGGCGTGGGCAACGGGCTGCTCCTGCCCTACGTCATGCGCTTCAACCTCAGCGCCAAGGTCAAGGCGTTTGCCGAGATCGCCGCGCTGCTGGGTGAAAACGTTACCGGCCTTACCGAACGCGCGGCAGCAGAAAAGGCGATCGCCGCCGTCGAAAAACTCCGCGCTGATATCGGCATCCCCCAGCGCCTGCGCGACCTTGGCGTCAAGCAAGAACAACTGCGCGGGCTCGCCGAGAAAACCTTCGGCATCAAGCGCATCCTGCGCGTCAACCCCCGCAGTGTGACCGTCGAGGAGATCGAGGGTATTTTCCAGGAAGCGCTCTAGTTTAGCCGCTCGCCTTCGGCGAGCGCGCCTGGCGTCGTTGCGCTCGCCAGAGACGAGCGGCTAAACGGCGATTGCACCATGAAAACCACGCGCATCGGCAACGGCTGCGGCTTCTGGGGCGACAATGTCGACGCGCCGATCCGCCTGGCGCAGCGCGGCAAGCTCGATTACCTGACGCTCGAATACCTCGCCGAGCTGACGATGTCGATCCTCGCGCTGCAAAAGCAGCGCGACCCGCAGGCGGGTTTCGCGACCGATTTCCTCGACGTGCTTCAGCGCCTGACGCCGATCCTCGCGCAACAACCGAACCTCAAGATCATCACCAACGCCGGGGGCATGAACCCGCTCGGATGCGCCCAGCGTGCCCGTGATGTTTTGAAACAAGCGGGCATGGCGCGGCGCGTTGCCGTGGTTTCGGGCGACGATCTGCTGCCCCGGCTTGATGCCTTGCTGGTGCACCAGCCGCTCGTGAATCTCGATACCGGCACCCCGTTGCAATCGATTCGCGCGCGCGTGGTCAGCGCGAATGCGTATTTGGGCGCGAAGCCGATCGCCGACGCGCTGGCGCGGGGAGCGGACATCGTCATCACAGGGCGCGTCGCGGATGCGTCGCTTGCCGTCGGCCCGGCCATGCATGAATTCGGCTGGCGCTGGGACGACTGGGACCGCCTGTCCGCCGCGAGTGTCGCGGGGCATCTCATCGAATGCGGCGCCCAGGTGTGCGGCGGACTGTGGTGCAACTGGCGCGAAGTAGGCGATTTGTCTGACATCGGTTATCCCTATGTCGATCTCGCCGACGACGGTAGCTTCACCATCTCCTCCGACGCCGGGCCAGGTGTCAATCGCGAGACGCTGGCCGAGCAGCTGCTCTACGAGGTTGGCGATCCCGCGCGCTACCTGACGCCGGACGTGGTCGCCGACTTCACGAGCGTCGCGCTTGAGGCAATGGACGATCGCACGCAGCGCGTCCACGGCGCGCGCGGCCAGGCGGCGACCGGGACCTACAAGGTATCGATCGCCTACCGCGACGGCTTCATGGCCAGCGGCATGTTGACCATTGCCGGGCCGGACGCGGTCGCCAAGGCGAGGCTATGTGGCGATGCCTTGCTGCGCCGCGTCGGCGTAACGTTCGGTCGCAGCAACGTCGAATGCCTGGGCGCCGGCGCCTGTGCGCCAGGCCTTTCCGAGCCCGAAGCGTCAGCGAGGGCCGCCGGGCTTGCCGAGGTCGTATTGCGCGTCAGTGTTCATGACGCCGATCGGGCCAAGGTCGAGCGCTTTACGAAAGAGTTCGCGCCGCTGGTCACCTCCGGCCCGCCCGGCGTGACGGGCTATACGACCGGCAGGCCCAAGGTGCGCGAGGTTTTTGCCTACTGGCCTTCCCTGATCGAAAAAACCGCTATCGAACCGAGCGTGGAGATTCTTACATGACCACGACGATCCGACTGAGCGACATCGCCCATGGCCGATCGGGTGACAAGGGCAACCATGCCAACATCGCGATCATCGGTTACACCCAGACCGCCTATGACTGGCTGCGCGATCATTTGACGGCGGAGGTTGTCGCCAATTACTTCAAACCGATGCAGCCAGGCAAGGTTGAACGTTTCGAGGCGGCCAACGTTCTGGGGCTGAATTTCCTGGTGCACGACATCCTCGCCGGTGGGGCGAGTCGATCGCTGCGCATCGACACGCAGGGAAAAACGCTGGCGCTGACGCTTTTGCAAATGGAGATCGAGGCGCCGGCCAATCTCGATGCGATGCTTCGTACAAAGGAGCCAACATGAGCGATTCCCTGGTACTTTATGAAGTGAAATCTTCCACCGCGATCATCACGCTCAACCGGGCCGACAAGCGCAACGCCCTGAGTCGGGGCTTGATCGATGCGCTGGTCGGCGCTTTTGCGCGGGCGCTAAACGAAGCGGAGGTTCGGTGCGTGATCCTCACGGCGGCCGGGTCGGTGTTCTGCGCGGGTATGGACCTGGCGGAGTTGCAGGAGTCGCTTGATATTCCCAGGGATCAAAGGCCCATCTGGGACGACGCCTTACGGCTCGCGAGGCTCTACGATCAGATTTACGCGCTGCCCAAGCCGACGATTGCGCTGGTGCAGGGCGCCGCCGTCGCGGGTGGGGCGGGGCTGGTGACGGTGTGCGATCTCGCCATCGCGACGCCCGAGGCAAAGTTTGGCTACCCGGAAGTGCGCCGCGGTCTGGTCGCCGCCATGGTGATGCCCCACCTGATGCGGCATGTCGGCGAACGGCTGGCTCGGTATCTTCTCTTATCAGGAGAAATCATTAGCGCCGAGGAGGCCGCGCGCGCCGGAATGATCAACGAAGTCGTCCTCGGTGATCGCTTGCTCGACCGCGCTTTTGCCCTGGCGAAGGCGTGCGCGGAAGGAGGACCGAACGCGCTGGCGAAAACGAAGGAGTACCTGCGGCAGTTCTCGCGTCAGGCGCTGTCGATCGAGGAAGCGGCCAAGGCGAGCGCGGCGCCGCGTTTGACGGAGGAGTGCCAGCAGGGGCTGCGGGCGTTTTTCGCGAAGCAGGCGGCGCCGTGGATCAAGTGAAATCAGTCGCGGCGTGGTCATCGCAAGGCATTCTGCAAACGCCAAGCCGCAGGCGGCCTGGACAACCGACTTTGCATTTCCCCACCCCCGCGCGTTACGCTCCATTTCATGAACGCGCCCTCTACCCTGGCACTGTTGCTCGATCCCTCACTCGTTCTGCGGGCTCAAAAACTGACGCCCGATCCCTGGCAGGACGAACTTCTTCTGGCGCGCGAGCCCTACCTGCTGCTCAACTGTGCCCGGCAGACCGGAAAATCGACGACCGTCGCGGCTTTGGCGCTTCTCCAATTGCTCACGGTATCGGGCTCTCTCGTTCTGATCGTCGCGCCCTCCGAACGGCAGAGCCATGAGCTGTTTCGCAAAGTGCTGGACGCTTATCAGGCGCTCGGCCAGCCGGTCGAGGCGCTCAAGTCGAACCAGAGCGAGTTGGAACTGGCGAACGGTTCGCGGCTGGTGGCATTGCCGGGGCGCGAGGAGACGATTCGCTCGTTCTCCGGCGTCGATCTGTTGATTCTCGACGAGGCGTCCCGGGTTCCCGATGATCTTTACCGTTCGGTACGGCCCATGCTGGCGGTGAGCCGGGGCAGGCTGGTCGCTCTTTCGACGCCGTTCGGACAGCGCGGCTGGTTTTACGACGAATGGGTGGGCGCCGGTCCGTGGCGGCGCATCCATGTCCCGTGGTCGCAGTGTCCGCGTATCGCGCCGGAGTTTGTTGCCGAGGAGGTTCGCGCTCTCGGGCAAGGCTGGGTTGATCAGGAGTACAACGGCCTCTTCACCGCGCTGGAGGGGCTGGTGTTTCCAGAGTTCGAGATGGCGATTGCCGTACCAGCCGGGAGCGCAAGCGACCGGGCGCCTACGCTCCCGGCTGGTACGGCGCACGCGGTGGGCGGCATCGACTTCGGCTGGCGAAATCCGTTCGCGGCGGTTTGGGGAGTGCATTCGCAGGACGACGACGTGCTGTGGATCACGCACGAGCGGTATCTGCGTGAGACGCCGATCTCCGACCATGCGGCCGCTTTACCGCGGGAGGTGATGTGGCACGCCGACCCGGCCGGGCGGACCGAGATCGAGGAGCTGCGCCGCGGCGGACTGCTGGTGCGCAAGGGGGACAACAACATTCGCCGGGGTATCGCATTGATCACGGCGCGGATACGCACGGGCAGGCTGAAAGTCGCGGCGACTTGCGTCCGCCTGATCGCGGAGGCGAGGTTGTACCGTTATCCCACGCCGGCGGAACGTGCCGCGATCGGTGAAAACCCGATCGACGCCAACAACCACGCCCTGGCGGCGCTGCGGTACCTGGTGTCGCGGCTCGTGCCTCCTCCCACCATCAGCGCGCCGTCGCCGTGCGCCAAGTAGACCGGCTGCAAGCTACGCTCGGCGGTTTCGCCGGTTCACACAACCGACTTTGAAAAACGTGGGATCATCGTGTTACGATTCATCTCGCGAGATCCACCCTCCTCACACCAATCCCCGGGAATCGCTTCGCTCATCCCGGGGCTTGACGGGGTCAACCATGCAAAACATCCTTCATCGCTTCGCGCGCTGGCTATGGCACAAGACGGCGCCGGCATCGCTCCTGCCATCGACCGGCCCGGCGTTCATCGACGTTTACCAGCGCCGCCGGCCGCCGACCGCGGCGGAACTGCTGGCGGAATTGAAAAACACCGCGTGGACCTGCGCGTCGATCAACGCTTCGGCATGCGCCTCCTTGCCGCCGCGCCTTTATGTCACGACGAATGCCAGGCAGGCGCCGCCGCGCTGCGCCACGCGCCTTCTGGAGCCGGGTCTTGTGCGGCAGATGCAATCCGGCAATCCCGCGCTGGCGAAACAAAAAATCGAGGAGGTCATCGATCATCCTCTCCTGACGCTTCTTCGCCAGGTCAATCCCGTTCACAATGGTTTTGATCTCTGGGAACTCACGGAGTTGTCGCTCGAGGTCGCGGGCAGCGCCTACTGGCTGCTCGACTTCGATCCGGTGCTGAATATCCCTAGCGCGATCTGGCCCTTGCCTGCGCACCTCGTCACGCCGAATCGGGCGGCCAACAGCGCACGGCTCGTCGATTACTACGAATACCGCGGGCAAATCGTCCAGCAAATCCCTGCGAATCGAATCGTGCATTTCCGCTTTCCCGATCCGCGCGATCCGTACGTCGGCGGCATCAGTCCGCTGCGGGCCTGCTTCGAGCAAGTCTCTCTCGCCTCCGAATTCGCAGCGATGAAGCGCGGCATCTACGACAATACCGGCCTGCCCAGCGTGGTGTTGACGCCGAACGAACCGATTCATCCCGATGAACGCGATCGGCTCGAAAAAATGTGGCGCGAGAAGTTCACGCGCGGCGGGCAGGGCCGGGCGCTGGTCGCCCAATCTGGGTTGACGGTGACCTTGCTGTCGCAATCGATGGGCGACCTGGCCGCGCTGGCGGATATGAAAGCGACGAAGGAAGACATCGCCAACGCCTTTCACGTGCCGCTGCCATTCCTGTCGGGCGACACGAACCTCGCGAATTTGCAGGCGGCGGATCATCTGCACAAGACGCTGGCGATCGTGCCACGCCTGCGGCGGCGCGATGAAAAGCTCAACGAGCAGTTGATCCCGCTGTACGATCCGTCAGGCCGGCTGTTCGTTCACACGCCGGACCCGACGCCGGCGAATCAGCAATTTCTCTTACAGCAGGCGCAGGCCGACCTGCGCCAGGGCGTCCGCACGATCAACGAGGTCCGCACCGCGCGCGGGCTGGCGCCGGTCGCGTGGGGCGACCGCCCGTTTGGCCGCGACCCTTTGGGGAGCGCGGCATGATACACCCGCTCGCCAAAGGCGAGCGGTTAAACAAGGAGAATGCCATGTCCACCTTCATGAAAACCCATTTCGACACCGAAGGCCCCTTCGGCTTGCCGATGAAGGACGCCCAGGCCCGGACGCTTGAACAGCGCCTGAAGGCGTTGCCCGACGACGATGCCTTCACGCTGCGGCGTTGCGCCTTCGAGCGTGGCGTCTCGGAGTTGCAGCCGGGCGAGCGCGCCGACGTGTCGTGGATCACCGAGGAGACGCCCGATCGGCTCGGCGACATCGTGCTGGCGAGCGGCATGGACGACTCGCATTTTCAGCTCAACCCGATCGTCACGCTCAATCACGCCTACGATCAGCCGCCGGTCGGCCGATCGCTGTGGAGACGCAAGGCCCGGGACGGCACCTTGCGCGGCGTCAAGGCCAAGACGCACTATCCGCCTCGGCCTCAAGGCTGGACGTTGAGCGATTGGCCGCCCGATCTCGCGTTCGAGCTGGTCAAGGCCGGCCTGTTGCGCGGCAAGAGCATCGGCTTCATTCCGCTCAAGATGCACGCGCCGACGGCGGAGGAGATTCAGAAGAATGCCGGTCTCGCGAACGTGCGTTACATCATCGAGGAATGGTTGCTCGCGGAATATGCGTGCTGTTACCTGCCGATGCAGCCCAACGCGGTGGTCGAGACGGTGTCGAAGTCGGTACCGGGCGCGTGGGTCGAATTGCTGGGCATGCCAACGCCGCCAAGCGTGGCGTTCACGTCGCTGGATACGGTGGAGACGATGGCGCGGCGAATGCTGACGCCGGGGATAGTGGAGGTTCGCCTGGCCGCGGCGTGCGAGCGAGCGTGGCGCAAGGCGAGAGGGCAAGTGGAATAGCCGCTTGCGGCTCAGCGTTCGCGTGACGACGTGCGAGCGCTAAACCGCAAACAGCGGATTCATCACGACGAAAGCGCCGCTTGCACGGCTTCCGGATGTCGCGCGGCGACTTGCAGAAGGGCGCGGGCCGGGCCATCGGGGCGGCGTCGGCCTTGTTCCCAGTTTTGCAAGGTGGCCAGGCTCACACCGATCATCAGGGCAAATTGCGCCTGCGATTTACCCAACCGCCGACGGATCGCCTTCACGTCCACCGGTTCAACCTCGGTCACACGGGCTGGCTCGGCTTCTCCGCGCCTGATTTTTCCAGCCTGTTTGATGCTTTCCGTCAGGGCATCGAAGTCCTTCTTTTTCATTGGAATTCCACCCATACAGGGTGCGATTTTTCTACCTCGTTCCCAAACTCCGTTTGGGAACGCAAGACCGGAAACTCCGTTTCGAGTGAACGGACCGCTCGCGAAACAGAGTTTCGCTCACGTGGGTTCCCAAACAGAGTTTGGGAACCAGGTAAATGTTTGGGAACCAGGTAGAGGTGCTCAACTCCGCGCAAACGTCGAAACGCGCGGCGCCTGGTAGCGAATCGCCAAATGCGGCGTCGGCACGCGCTGGCCGCCCGTGGCTAGCGACAACATGCCCGCGGCGACCAGGCCCGTCGTCAACAGCGTTCGCTCCACCGGGTACGGCGCCCGGCCCGTCGTGAACAGTTCTTCCGCCTTTGACATCAACGATGCCGAATAGGTCACGTTCGGCACCGGCGGCAGGTAGAACAGCGTCGAAAGCGGCTCGCGCTGGTTTTTGATCCGGGCCGCAAACGTGAAATCGCCGACCAGGCCGTTCATCAACAGCATCGTCGCCTTCAACCCGTCCGCATATTCAAACCGGTACGCGACGGGCGACTTCACCCAGGCTCGAATCTGCTGAGGCGTTGGCAAGCGGTGGCTGAACGTCGCGGGTTGCGCCAGCGTCTGGCTTCGGCACAGGCATGCTTGAAACAGCTCGGGGCTCCAGCCTCCCTTGGCCCAGGAACCCGTTAGCATCGCCTTCCAGAATGCGTTGCCCCGCAGCGCCTGAATATTCACCACCCCTCGTTCCCCGCCGCGCCGGCGCTCGGCCATGCACTGGATTACCTCCAGCGCGTGAAAGTCGTAGCTATCGACGCTACCGATCGCCAGGCACATCACCTCATCGACTTCGGCGCCGAAGGGCATGTCGATGGCGGGCATGCGCCAGGTTACCGGAAGCGAGGAGCCTGCCAGGAATCCGAAGTTCATCTTCCGCGCGGTGTCAACCATCTCGCGGGCCCATTCCCAGCGCCACGACAGGTGCTTGTCGTTGAAGACCGGGGCGGTTCGGCCATCCTTGCGGAAGACATCGACGGCCTGGCGGAAGAACTCGTAGCGTGGATACTGCTTTTGACCGAGCTTGTTGACCGGGTAGTTGCCATGCTCGCCGATGATGAGGACCGCATCGACCGCGAGCGTTTTGCCACCCATCCGCAGCGCCTCGGCGATGGTGCGATGAATGGTGAAGCCGAACTCCTTGGCGCGCGCCCGGCTCAAATCATTTTTTGGCGTTTGATCGACATAGGCGGCGACGAGGTCAAACGGCGGGCGATGCCAGCGGCCCTCGATCGGGTAGCCGTGCAGAAAGCGTTCGGCCATGTGCCAGGCGTGGGAGCGATCGCGCCATTCCGTGGTGATGACGGCGAGTTTGGGGCGGCGCGGCTGCTGGGCCGACTCAAGAGTCGAGGTGGCCAGGGCGCCAGCGCCAACAGCGCCGACGAAGGTTCTGCGGGTCAGCATGATAAATTCCTCAAGGAGTGAAGCGGCACGCGAGAAATGATAACACGGAGGGAACGCGCTGCCAAACCGAAAGCCGCGAGCCGGAAGCGTGATCGATGTCTCCCCTCTCCCCCTGGGCGAGGGGTTGGGGGTGAGGGCCGAACCCACGAAACATCGACTGCTCCACCCCCGGCCCCTCTCCCAGAGGGAGAGGGGAGAAGCTTTCTCACGCCGCCAGGGCGCGGCGGCCGCCACGCAAATGTTCGTAAAGGTCCAGGTGGCGAAGAGCGATATTGCGCCAGTCGTATTGTTGAACGACGCGGCGAGCCTGGTGGCTCATGCGCTGGACGAGCGCGTCGTCCGTGAAGAGTCGTTCCAGCGAGCCTGCCAGCGCCTCGGGGGATTCGGGCGGCGCCAGCAGCCCCGTGACTTCCGGCTGAATCAGATCGGCCAGGCCGGGCATGTCAGTTGCGATCATCGGCAAGCCCGAGGCGTATCCTTCCAGAACCACCAGGCCGAACGCCTCCCACTGGCGCGACGGGACGATGCCGAAGCGGGCGTTTTGCACCAGGTACGTCTTGGCCGGGCCGGTCACGGTGCCGAGGAAGCGAACGCGCCGGGCCAAACCGAGCTGATCGCTCAGGATTTCGAGAAAGGCCCGCTCATCGCCGTCGCCGAGAATGACGAGCTGGCCTGGCATGTTGTCCGGCAACCTGGCCAGCGCGCGCAGGAGAACATCGACTCCCTTGCGGTATTTCAGTCGACCCACGAAGACGGCATACGAGCCGGGCTGGAACTTGAAATTCAAATCGGTCGGTCGGGCGACGCGCTCGGCATGAACGGCGACGTTGACGCCGTTGGGAATATCGACGATGCGCGGCGACGCTTCCGGGCACAGCCGCTCGAAGCCGGCACGCGTGAATCGGCTGATCGCCACCAGCGCGCTGGCGCAACGCAAACCCTCGACGCAACGCTCGACGATCAACGGCTTCCGCAGGCGCACGTTCTTTTCGTAAACGTCGCCGCCGTGACTGGTGACCACGATCGGCACGCCCAGGTCAGGCTTCACCAGTGCCGCCAGAAAGCTGGGCGGGTAGATGCCGTGGCAATGCAAAACGTCAAACGGTTGCCGAAGATATTCATTGCGAAGATAACGCCGATACCACGGCACGAAATACTGCGTGGAGTAAAAGCGCGGGTGCCGCACGACTTCATAGGGGTAGCTGGTCCCGCGCAGCGAGAGCTTGCGTGGCCGGGGGGCGAAGACGACGGGTTGATGCCCCAGCGCCTGGTACTGGCGCGCCAGCGCGTCCACGACGATTTCCTGTCCGCCCACCTTGGGCAGAGCCGTCTCGGTATACAGACAGATTCGCATAGGCGGCGTCCGGTTTGAGGAAAGGACCTGGGCATTCGGCATATAAGCGTTTCGCCCCCCAAGGATCAAGCCCGGTTTGCCGAGAAGCCACGACGTCTGGCAAGGCAGGCAAACGGCGCGGAATGGAACGAACGCCGACAGGTTTCGTTCTCCGGTACGCCGCTTGCGCCGCAAGTGGCGGCCAAAAAATCGTGCTTTTGATCTTGCGTTTCCTTTGTCCTTGGCTATAGGGGGCGTCTCGAATTGACGATTTTCGGCAACGGCACGGCGCAGCGACCCCGACAAGACGCGGTCGTCGGCGCTGGGCGTGGGCGGAGACTGCTTGGGGAAGCAGTGGGATCGTCACGAATTTGGGACATCATCAAACCAGCATTCTGTAAGTGGCACAAGGCGCGCCGGCGCCGGTTGTCGCGGAACAGGCTGCGCCAAGGCGGGCGCGGCTGGGATCATCGTTGCAAGGAGCGGAACATGGTGCGCAAGGGCCAACGAAAATGGGTCGTAGCCGTCGTCCTGCTGGGTACATGCCTGGCCCTGGCGGGTTGCATGAACACCAGCTCGGAGCCGCCGATGCTGCCTCCATCCGGCGGGTATATCAACAGCCCGCGTGGCTCCTATCCGCAGTCGGCCAACAACCCGTCGGCGAACAAAAACGGCATTCAGCAGGCCTCCTATACACCGCAGGCGCGCTTCACGGGCGCGCCGCAGGCGGTCCAGGGACAACCTGGTGAATTCATCGTCGAACAACCGGGACTCGGCACGCCGATGCCCGCCGGCATGGGCGCTCCCATGAACATGCCGCCGCCCACCGAATTGAATCGAATCACCCATCCGCCGCATCGGGTCGCGGCGCCGGACATCCTCTTGATCCAGGCCAACCGCCTGGTCCCCAAGGGGCCGTACAAGCTTGAAGCGATGGAAGTCCTGCAGGTCGAAGTCGTCGGCGCGTTCAAGGACCAGATCAAGGGGCTGTACATGATCTCGCCGGAAGGCACGATCAACCTGGGCAACACGCTGCTGCCGATCCGCGTCGCCGGCCTGACGGTCGATCAAACGCAGGCGTCCATTGCCGACTACATTCGCAAGGTGGTCAAATCCGACTTCAGCGTCAGTGTCGCCCTGGTGCAAATGCGGGCCCAGCAGAACGTTGCCGGGCAGCATCTCGTGCGGCCCGATGGCACGATCAGCCTGGGCATGTACGGTTCGGTGTTCGTCGCCGGCATGACGCTGGGGCAGGTGAAGTGTGTCATCGAGAATCACCTGAGCGCCTACCTGGTTAGCCCGCAAGTATCGGTGGATGTGTTCGCGTACAACAGCCGAAAGATCTATATCATCGCCGACGGCGCGGGCTACGGCCAGCAGGTGATTGCGTTGCCGGCGACGGGAGGCGAGACGGTGCTCGACGCGATCAGCCGGGTGCAGGGTCTGCCGCCGGTGGCGTCGCTGAAGAAGATCTGGGTCGCGCGTCCGTCGCCGGCGGGTCATCCGTGCAGCCAGGTGCTGCCGGTGCACTGGAAAGCCATTACGCAAGGGGCCGATACGACGACGAACTATCAGCTGTTGCCGGGCGATCGGATCTATGTCTCCGCCGACCCGTTGATCACGGTCTACAATTATCTGGACAAGATGCTTGCCCCCGTCGAACGGGTGCTGGGCGTGACCTTGCTGGGTTCCAGCACGGTGCAGAGCCTGCGGGGTCAAAATACTGGCCTGTTGCTGGCTCGGTAACGAACAGGATCGCCGCGGCAAGACTTGACTTTGGCCCCGCCATGTAGCAGGCTTTCGTTTAGCCGCGATACCGTTCGTAAGGCGGAGCGATACCAGCCCCACGCGCAAGCGTGGGGATTTGGGCGGCCTCCCAAAACCCCCAACTTACACTGGGGGCTGGTCAAGGACTCTTTGATGAACGGTATCGCGGCTAAACGGACCAATGGCAGGGACTTGGGAGAATACTCATGAAACGAACCTTGATCGCATCGTTGGCGGTATTGGCCCTGTGGGGCCTCGGGCAACAATCCGCCCGGGCGCAGTTCATACTCGGGCAGGCCCCGCCGCGCGTGAGGCCGACGGTTAGCCCAGCTATCAACATGGGCGCTGGCGGGGCTTTCAGCTACTATGGGTACATCAAGCCGCAGATGGATTCGACTCGGTCCATCCTCAACTTGCAACAGACGCTGAATCGCCTCAATCCCGACGGTTCGCTGCAAGGGCAACTCAACGGCGCCCAATTACAACAACAGCAGCAACAAAACAACGGTTTGGGAGGCTTACAAACCGGGAACCCGGCCACGTTCTTCAACTACTCGCACTACTTCCCGATGGGCGTCCCCGGCAGCGGCGGCAGCTTCGGCGGGCCCGCCAACTATGGCGCCATTACCACCGGACTGGGCGGCTTCGGGCCCAACGCCGGATTCGGCAACACCGGATTTGGCCTGGGAACCAGCGGGTACCAGCCATTCTACGGCGGCACATTCGGCCAGGGGTTTCGGCGCTGACCAGACGCCAGCGCCAACCAGCCCCGAGCGCAAGCTCGGGGAGGGCAGCGAAATCATTTGCGCCGTTTCCATTCCCCTGGCTTGCGCCAGGGGCTAGTGAGTGAGGAGTTTGAATACAGGAATGCAATCAACCACGGAGGGTTATTCATGTCGTTGTGTCTATCGAATAGATTTCTAACATGCCTCGGCGTCTCCGCCTTCCTTTGGCTGGTCTCGCCGGTCGTGGGTTTGGCGCAGACGTTCGGCACGCCGTGCGGTGTGGACGGCGGATGCGCGGCGGCCTGCTTCCGCAGCCATTGCCCGCCGGCGTTTCATATCACGGTTCCGCATCCGCCCCGTTTGTGTTGGCGACATGGGTGCGCTCGCCCGGTCTGCAACCCGTGTGATTTGCCTCACTTTGGCTACTTCGAAACCTGCTGGAGCCCCTGGCCTTTCCCGCAGGACTTCAGCCACTGCTACCTGACGCCGCCGGCGGCGCTGGTCAACCTGGACCCGCTGGTGCATCCCAACGCTCCGCAGATGCGGCCCCAAATGTTGCCCAAGCAAAGCAACCCGGGAATCCGCCCGCAGCCGACCCCGCCCGGAACCCTCATTCCGCCGCCCGATGGCGACATCTTCGAGTTGCCCCCGCCGCGCAAGAACACCGAAAAGCGGCCCGGGTTGAATGACTGATCAAAACCGCCGCTTGCGGCCTGGCGTTCGCGGAGCGCCGCGCGAACGCCAGGCCGCAAGCGGCGAAAAATGGACTTTCCCCAAATTGTGACCTACCCTTGAAACAGCAATGCTAACTTTTGGCAACACGCTGTAAAGGGTACGTCCATGCCGGTCGAAAAACGTCCCGATGCCGAGCCGATCCGCGGTTACCGCCTCATGGAGCGCCTCGGCGCCGGCGGGTTCGGCGAGGTCTGGAAATGCGAAGCCCCCGGCGGCATCTTCAAGGCCGTCAAGTTCGTCTACGGTTCGCTCAACGGTTTCGGCAACAGCAGCGTCCATGCCGAGGAGGAACTGCGGGCGCTTCAGCTGATCAAATCCATCCGCCATCCCTTCCTGCTTTCCATCGATCGCGTCGAGGTCGTTGCGGGCGAGCTTGTCATTGTCACCGAGCTGGCGGACGAGAATCTGCACGAACTCTGGGAACACTACCTCAACCGGGGCGTCGCCGGAGTGCCGCGCGAGGAATTGCTTGGCTACCTGCGCGAGGTTGCCGAGGTGCTCGATCTGTTGAATCAAAAGTTCGATTTGCAGCACCTGGACATCAAGCCGCGGAACTTGTTTCTGGTGAGCAATCACGTGAAGGTGGCCGACTTTGGACTGGTGAACAGCCTTTCGGACGCCGTCACCGCGAAATTGCAAGCGGCGATGAGCGCGGTGACGCCGCTCTACGCGGCGCCGGAGTTGTTTTTGGGCAAGCTGAGCCGGCATTGCGATCAATACAGCCTGGGGATCGTCTATCAGGAACTGTTGACGGGGACGCTGCCTTTCCGGGGCAAGAACCTGCGTCAGTTGTTGTTGGAGCACACGCAACAGGACCCGGACTTGCAGGCGTTGCCGGCGCATGACCGGGCGATTGTGGCGCGGGCGCTGGCGAAGAACCCGGAGCACCGCTTCGCCTCGTGCCAGGATTTCATTCGCGCGCTGCACGCGGAAGTTACCGCGGCGCCGGCGACGCTCGATGCGCCGAAAAAAGAACCTGCTGCCGACGAGACCGTCGTCACTCGCCTCGGCGACACGCCGCGGCCGCCGCGGGGGGCTTGCACACCTAACCTGCCCGCGGGTGTGTTGGCCGATCATCGCTTTTTGGAATGTGCCAGCAACAGTCCGATCCTGGAGGTATGGCGAGCGCAAGGGCCGGACGGGAACAAGAAAGACGTGCAAATCCTGTTCGGCCTGGGAGGTCTTGGCGCCAGTAAACTCAGGGAAACCCTCGCGCGTCTGCAAAGCATCCAGCATCCCGCGGTGCTGGCGCGGAAACCGGTCCACGTCGAGCCGGGGCGGGTCGTTTTTGTCACCGATCCGGTGCGTGAAACGCTGCGGACGCGGGCCCATCAGTGCCAGGCGCGCAAGCAGCCAGGCATCCCGCGCGGGGAACTCGTCGAATACGTGCGCGCCGCGGCCGAGGTGCTCGATTACCTTTACCAGCAGCATGGCGTTCAGCATCTGGGCCTCAATCCGCGCAATCTGATCCTCGATCATGGCTGGTTGCAGTTAGCGGAGTTCGGTTACGCCCAGCTCCTGTGGTCGCCGGCTGGTCAGGATATCGCGCAGCGGAACATTCGTTATGCGGCCCCGGACCTGTTTACCGCCTTGCCGGGCCGGCATTGCGATCAGTATAGCCTGGCGTTGATCTACGCGGAGATGCTGACCGGGGTCCATCCATTTCGCGGCCTGGCGCCCAAGGCGTACCTGGCGAGCGGCCTGGCGCCCAGCCTCGATCGCCTGCCCGATCCGGATCGCGCGGTCATCGCCCGGGCGCTCGATCCCGACCCGCTCAAGCGGTGGGCGAATTGTACCGAGATGCTGCTGGCCCTGGAAGGCACCTCACCCGAACTCGACAAGCAGTTGCAGGAGCAGCCGGACCATTTTGCCAGGTTGATCGCCACGCAGCGCGGCGCCAAGAAAAAGACCGTGTACACGGGC
Organism: Planctomycetota bacterium; assembly: GCA_016191165.1. Taxonomy (GTDB): domain Bacteria; phylum Planctomycetota; class Planctomycetia; order Gemmatales; family Gemmataceae; genus SIAQ01. Next base: position 76,102 of record JACPPF010000089.1, on the reverse strand, counting down.
ATTGATCCGACCGACTACGCCGACCTCCTTGCCAGGCTCATTCAGTCCGGTGGGGGACAGGCCCAGACGCCCAAGGCCGTCGTGGCGAGCGCGGACCAGGCTGGCGACCATCTGCGGTTTCAATTCATCGCTGGCCTGCCCCTCGGCGCCGCCAAGGAACGCCTCCAGGTCTTTTGCCAACAGCGCGGCGCGCGGATCGTGTGCCAGGACGATTCCAGCTCCACCGTCCAACTCGACTTGCCGGGCAGCATTTGGCAACGCTGGTGGGGCCAGCCGGCCCGGCTCGAACTGACGATCGAAATGGCACGCGTCAACTTGATGTCCGCGACACCGATCGAGATCAACGCTCGGCTGCGGGCACGACACTGCACCAAAAAAAAAGCAGCCGAGCTCTATGACCGGATGGGAAACGAAATCTTCGAAGGCCTGCAGCAGGATTTTCTCGTCAACTCCGAGAAACGCACCCAGGAACGTCTGTTATGGCCTCACCCGATCACGATCATCCCGATTGGTAGCGACGGCCGGCCCGACGAGCCGATCGAGTGTCGCGGCAAGGACCTATCGCACACCGGCCTCGGGTTTTATCTGCCGCATGATCTGGGAACCTCGGAAGTGCTGATCGAGCTGCCTCATCCCGATGGCGAGGGAATCATCAAGATACCGGCGACGCTCGTGCGCGTGAAGCGCTGCGCCGACGGCTGGTACGAGGTCGGCGGCCTGTTCCGGATGCCGACGCATCGCCGCTCGCACGCGGAAATCTGCATCTGACCCTGTTTGCCGCTTGCGGCTTGGCGTTCGCGAGCCAACTTGCCAACGCTAAGCCGCAAGCGGCGAACAGGAAGTTTTGTTGACCCCACCTAAATCTGATTAGCTCCCGCCCGTCACCACCTGGCGGGAACGCAGCATCTCTTCAATCTCCTTCACTTTTCGGCCAATGAAAAGCACGTTGGGCATGTGGAATTCATGGGTTTGGCTCCCGGCGGTTTTGACGATCAGATCGCCGGACCCCAGGCCGAGGATCCAGTGGCGGAACAGATCGCTGCGCTGCTTCTGGATCGTCATGCCCGAGGTGTCATAGGCGGTCTCGGCGTCGCCGATTTCCAGGCACACGCGCATCTGCCCCGGCGTGAAGACCATGTAGATTTGGCGATCGAAGAGCAGCATCACCACCAGCCAGAGGATAAACAAGACCAGCGAGATGACAAAATACCCGGCGGCATTGATGCGGATGTCGAGGATGCTGAGCCACGACAGGATGATGGTCCACCATTCCAGGAGGGCGAAGATGATCGCGAGAGAAATGACGAAAACAATCACGATCACCGACCACAGGCCGCGCAGTGGAATGTTGGTAATCACGACGACGAGCAACAGAACCGCCACGAAGAGGACGCCCAGGTTTTTATTGTTGCTCATGGCGAGATGGGGATTTTCGAGGCGGTCCTTGTTGCCTGATTCGTGAGGTAGTTTGGACTTCGCGGGGACGACGATGGCGTCGCGCGGCGTATCGTCCTTCTTGCCGTCCTCCTTGGGGATGGCGTTGTGCACGGCGGTGCTTCCGCTAGGCACAATGGCCATGACGTGCCCGCTGAACATCGTGATAATCCACATCATGAACCCGACCACCCAGACGGGCCACCAGTAGAAAAGGCTGCAATGGCTGACGACGCGGATTTCCCGGCGCAGCGGCGACGACGGTGGAGTTGATTGGGGCGCGGGAGCGGCGGCGGGAGGGGTGCCGAATTCAGGTGTCGGGGATGACATGGTAGCTAAACCTCGGGGTTGAACAGTCTGTTGCTTGTCTTCCGTCCGCGCTCCCCAAAGGGGAGCGGCTAAACACTCGGCGGTTTCGCTTCGGGCGATTGGAGGATCACCTTTTCCTTCATCATCGTCTCAACCTTTTTCACGATTCCCCCTACGCGCAGGACGTTGGGAAAATCGATGGCATGGCCCAAACCCACGGGCCTGACGAGCAGATCCCCGGAGCCGAAGCCGAGAATCCAGTGGCGGAACAGGTCGGCGCGTTCCTTTTGCACGACCATGCCCGTGGTGTCGTAAACGGTTTCCTCGCCGCCGATCTCCACGCGGATGCGGACCTGGCCTGGCGTGAAGATCATGTAGGTCTGGCGATCCATGACGAGAAAGTTGACCAGCCACAAAATGAACAAGACCAGGGAGATGAGCAGATAGCCCCCCATGTTGATGAAAATCGACAGATCGTGAATCCGGTGGAAGATCGACCCGAGCCAGCCGCCCGCGGCAAGAATGATAATCAACATGATGATCGAGACGAAGACAAGCACCGTCCAGAGCCCGCGAATGGAGATGGTCGTGATGACGATCACCAGCAAGAGCACCCCCACGTAGATGCTGCCGAGCGTGCGGAAGTGCGTGACGCGAATCGTGGGTTGCACGATTTCGTCCGCGCCGTCGCCAACTTTGATCTTGGCGTGGGTCTTTTTCCCCGGCAGGATGAGCACGCTGCGCTTTTCTTTTTTGCCAGGCTCCACCTCGACCTCGACATCCTCGACCGCTCGGGTGTTGCCGGGGACGATGGCGAGATATCTGCCGTCGAAGTAAGTGATGGCGGCGAATACGAACCCGAGGACCCAGATTGGCCACCAGTAGAACATGTTGGAATGGCGGTAGACGATGATGCGGTCGGTCGAGCGCGTGCCGGTGTCGCCGGGCCTGGTGGGCGCCGGGGGTTGAACCGGGTCGTTATTCGGAGCCGGTGCGGACGACATGAACGCCATCTCCCAACGAAAGGGTTCGAGCCATCAATTATTCGCCGGCGCGGCGAGTTTCTTTGAGAATACCCCAGCATTATATGAAAACACTGAGCCGGCGGTTGAACAGCTGGTAGTAGGTCAGGCATTCTTGCCTGACGGCCCTCGCGAAACGTCCGTTTGGAACGCCCGACTTAAAGCGAACCGGCACCACCAAGGAGCTGCGGCTCGTTTCATGCCGTCCCCAGAAACCACTCGACGACCAGAAGAATACCCGCTCCTGTCAGCGCCATCGGCAAGCGGCAGCCGTTGAAGCGCAGGAGCACGTCGCTGGTGGAGAGGTTGCCATATTCCTTGACCATCCAGAACCCGCTGTCCGCGGGTTGGGTGCCAACGGTAACGCCGCAGGCCGCGGACAGGACGAGGAGGGTTTCTTTGCCTGGAACCTGGGCCGCCAAACCGGCGAGCAGCGCGGAGGCGGTGAGGATCGACGCCGTCGCGGAACCGAGGGCGATGCGCATGAGCGCTGCGACGCAAAAGGCGGCCGCGACCGGCGAGAGCGGCAGACCGGAAAGACCATCAGCGATGTATTCCCCCACGCCGGTCGCGAGAATGACCTCCTTGAACCCGCCCGCCGCCCCGAAAAGGAACAGCATACCGCCCACGTCGAGGAGGGCGTCGGTGGTGAGCTTGGCGAGCCTGGCGTGCGGCCAGCCGCGCCGCAGGCCGTAGGCCCAGTAAGCCAGTGCGGTCGGCACGAAGAGGGCAACCGTCGGCTTGCCGAAAAAGTGTAGCCAGTCGATCGGCGCGTGGTTGAGCCAGTCGAGAAACCGGGGCAGGTCGTCGCTGTCGAACGCGACGCGCATCATCCACGCGGGCAAACGATGCACGTCATCCAACAACCTGGCGCCGAAGCCGGCCACACTCAGGACCAACGGCGCAAGCACGATCACAAGGGCGAACGTGAGTGACTTCGCAACGGCCGGCTCCGGGCGTTCGGGTCCCGCGGAGAGGTTTTCCGGCGCCGTCACAAATTGCCGATTGGCCCACCAGCGGCCTGGCAACAACCAGCCCAGAAGCGCCAGTGGAAACGCCAGGGCGATGCCAAAGATGATCGTTTCCACCATGACACGGTCGGAATTGGCCTCGCCCGCAATGGCGTTGACCGCCCCCACGATTCCCGGATGCGGCGGTACCAGCGAATGCGTGACCCCCAAGCTGAAACATAGCGGCAGCAGGAAACGCAACAGCGATTGATTCGTCTCGCGCTGCAACCGCCAGATGATCGGGATCAACACCAGAAACCCGACATTGAACAGGATCGGAATGCCAATCAAAAACCCCGCGAACAGGATCGCGAGCGACGCGTGCTGTTTCCCGAACGCATCGATGATCCGCCGCGCGATCAACTCGGCCGCGCCGGAGGTTTCCAGCAGTCGGCCCAGGAGTGCGCCCAACGCTAGCAACATCGCGACATCCCGCAGGATGCCGCCAATGCCGCGATGAATCGCATCAATTACGTCAGCCGGTGGCAAACCCACCGCCAGGCCCAGACCCAGACTAACAACAAAAAGGGCGATGAACGCATGAACATGAAAGCGAATGATTAGCACGAGCAACGAAAGCAGTGCCGCCGCCGCACAAATTCCAGGCCAGTGGTCGTGCATGGGGTCTTCCGCTCCTCCCCCCCCCGGGAATCGCGACGCTCATCCCGGGGCTTGCCTCACAAAAATAAGGTACAGTACCCTCGGTGGTTGGCACAACTTTTTGGGGATCGTATGAACGCTAACGAGGCCTGGATCGCCATGTTTCGCCGGATTCCCGGCAATCTTCACGACTGCCTCGCGCTTGGCATGACGACCGGGGCGGAAATCGTCGTGCAAAAAATCGTCAAGCTGGAACCCGACTTCATGATGATCCGCGGCCGACTCGCTGGCACGCAGGACAGTGGCCGGGTCGTGCTGATCCCTTATAGCCAGCTGACGTTTGTCGCCTTGCAAACGGCGCTCAAGGATTCGGATGTCGAGGCGATTTTTGGTAAAGGCGCGCCGGTGCTCGTTGCCGACCTGCCCAGCGCGGCCCAGACCGTGGAGCCGGAACCAAACGCGGAAGACGATACGTTAAACGACGCGCCCCTCGGGGTCAACCCTCCAAAACGACCCGAGCCGGCATCCAAGGCTGCGTTGCTGGCGAAACTGCGCGAACGGCTCAAGAATTGATGCGGCGTGCGGTTTCGCGGCCTGGCCAAACCAACAAGCCGATTTGACAACCGGTCAAACCTATCCCATGTTTGTTCAGGATGGTTTACAGCGCTAATAAATGGAAACATGGCCCTGATCGCTGTGGTGGCGCCCGGGGCGAAATGGAATGGATCGTGTCAACATGGCAGATCGTCGTGTGGTGCTGGTTGCGGATGACGCGGACTTCATGGAAGCCGCGCAGGAACACCTGGCGCAGGCGCTGGGGCAGCCCGCGTTGGCCGGGACGTACGCCGACGTGGCCGAGCAATTGACGTGCGATTCGGACGGATTGCTTCTGGTGGGTGTCGCCAGGCAAGCGGATTTGCCTCTCGCCAGGCGGCTGGTGCAGCAGCTGTCGCTGCAGCGTTGGCCGGCGATGGTCGTGCTACTTGATGCCCTGGGAGCGAATTCGACTCTGGCCGCGCTGGATCCGTATATTTCGCGCCGGCTGCGTTGGCCTGATGCCGCCGAACGTTTGACGACGCTGGTGCGCGATCTGGACCCTGGCCGGCAGTTTCGCTTCGCCTACGACGAAGGCCTGGAGGAGATGCTCAGCCGCCGGCTGCTTGCCTTGACCCCTTCGCTCCTTCCGCTGGCGGACCGCATTGCCCTGGGCGCGAGCCATGACGTCACCGTGCTGATCAATGGCGAGACTGGCACGGGCAAGACTTATCTCGCCAGGTTCATGCACGACTATTCCCCGCGCCGGCAGCATCGCTTCATGACCATCTCCTGTGGCGCCATTTCCGCCAACCTCATCGAAAGCGAATTTTTCGGGCACATGAAAGGCGCGTTCACCGGCGCCGATCGCACCAAGGTCGGCAAGTTCGCCGCGGTGGGCGAAGGGACGCTGCTTTTGGACGAAATTGACACGCTGGCCCTGGAGCAACAGGCGACGCTCTTGCGCGTCATCGAAACGGGCGAGTTCGAGCCCGTGGGTAGCACCGAGACCCAGCGCTGCGAGGCCCGGCTGATCGTCGCCAGCAATATCGACCTGGAAAAGGCGGTCGCCCTCGGGAAGTTTCGGGCCGATCTTTACTTTCGGCTCAACGTGATGTCCTTCCACCTGCCGCCGCTGCGCGAACGGGTCAGCGATGTCGAGCCGCTGGCGCGTGGCATGGCGGTTCGCTTTGCCCGCAAGTTTGCCAAGGAAATCTTCGAGATTCATCCCGACGCACTTTCGGCCCTGGAGGGGTTTTCCTGGCCGGGGAATTTGCGTCAGCTTGAGAACGTGATTCAGCACGCCGTGTTGATGTGCTCCGGTCCCGAGTTGCTGCCGGCGCATTTGCCTGACGCCGTGCAGGAATCGTGCGCGCCGATCTTCGACGACGAGGAGATTCTCGGCGATTCGTTGCATCAGCAGCGCGATCATGCCGAGCGTGGCGTGATTCAGCGGGCGCTGGTGAGCGCCGGTTTCAACCGTACGCGCGCCGCCGACGCCCTGGGCATTAGCCGGGTAACGCTCTACAAGAAGATGAAGAAGTACGGGCTGCTCAAGGAATCGGCGCGGATGTGAGGCACGCCCCCGATCGCTCCAGGCGAGCGGCCTATGGAAATCGGTTTTCCGAAAACACTTTTTTCTCCCCTCTTGACGCCGCTTCCAAGTATGATACTTTAGGGAATCCCAAAAAAGACGCATCGTGCGGACGTAGGGACCGCCGGACCATGGCTGACACTGCGACCACATTGCCGAAACTGACCGCGGAACAGCGCCGCGCCGCGGCCGGGCAATTCGAGCGCGCCAACCAGGTGCTCAAAGCCGGGGATCACGACTATGGTTCCCAGCTCTTGCTCGACTGCTGCCGGATCGACCCGGCGAACATCATCTACCGGCAGGCGCTGCGTCAAACCCAGCGGGCCCGCTATCAAAACAATGGGCGGGGGCAGGCGCTCGCCTATCTCCGCTCCGTCTTTGGTCGATTGACACTCAAGAAATCCATGATGCGGGGCAACTACAAGGACGCGCTAGTCCAGGCCGAGTTGATCCTGATGCGCAATCCGTGGGATCTTTCCGCACATCTGGTGATGGCGCAGGCGTTCGAGGAACTGGAATGGCCTGACCACGCCCTGTGGACGTTGGAGCAGATTCGGCCCTTTCATCCGCGGAATCCCAAGGTCAACCGCCCGCTGGCGCGTCTTTACGAGCAGCGCGGGAATTTCAATCAGGCGATCGCGCTATGGGAGCTCGTGCGGCAGGCCGCGCCGAGCGATCAGGAGGCGCATCGGAAGGCGAAGGACCTGGCCGCCAACGCGACCATCGCCAAGGGGCGTTACGAGGAAGCCGTCAAGGGCGAGGCGCCGACTCCGCTGACGCCAGCCGAGACGGAGACCGCCACCGAGCAGCCCGCCCTGGCGCAGACCGGCGAGGGCGCCCTGGTGGTAGGCGACCGCTACGCCCGCGAAATCGCCACCCTCACCGAGCGGATCAAAAGCAATCCCAAACTGGCCAACGCCCACCTGCAGCTGGCCACCGTCTACAAGCGCGCCGATCAACTCGACAAGGCCCGTGAGGTCTTGCAGGAAAGTCTGGCGGCCACCGGGAATCACTTCGAGATCACCCAGGAATTGTTCGATCTCGACATCGAGCCGTTCCGGCGCGACCTGGCCCTGGCCGAGGAACGCCTGGGCAAGAACCCGGGAGACCCGGCCCTTCGGCAGATCCGCGTCGGGCTGGTCAAGGAGATCAATACGCGCGAACTGGAATTGCATCGCCGGCGCTCCGACCGCTACCCGACCGACACGGCTGCGCGGTTCGAATTGGGCTTACGTCTCCTGCGCGCCGGCCAAACCGACGAGGCGATCAAGGAACTGCAAACCATCCGCACCGATCCGCGCCACCACGGCAAGGCCCTCTTCTACCTCGGGCTCTGTTTCCAGTCGCGCAAAAACTGGCGCCTGGCCCAGCGAAACCTCGAAGACGCCCTGCAACACCTCGGCGCCGGCGACTCCGCCCTGAAAAAAGAAGCCATGTATCTCCTGGCCATCGGCTATGCCAAGACCGGAGAAACCCAGCGCGCAATCGACCTCGGCTGCGAACTCGCCAACCTCGACTTCAACTACAAGGACATCGGCGAACTCCTGGACGACTGGCAAGCCAAGGCGGTCAAATAGGCCCGGTTCAACTCCATCGATTTTAGGGTAACAAACAATCCGCGAGCCGCCGGGCTTGTCCCGGCGGTGCATCCCGATCCGCCTGGTTCACCGCCGGGACAAGCCCGGCGGCTCGCTGTGACCATCACTTGAACCGGGTCGTCAAATAGTCTGAATGATCGATGGCCTGGCCACCTTTCGCCGGTGTGTCCCTTTTTCGACGCTTCCGTGAAACGTCTTTGACCAGTTCTTGGGGTCACGCCGGTTTCAACAATTCTGCCGGTTTTTCATCGGCTCTTAATCACTTTTCGCGTAGATTTCCGTTATACACTTACTGACTCGCATCCGTCCCCCCTCTTTTTCGGAGAACGTTCATGTTGACTCGCACCCTGTTCCTGTTCTCGCTCGGCGTCGCTGCCGTTCTGTTGGCGGCGTCGCAAATCGAGGCCCAACCCGGCAAGGGCCCGAAAGGTTTTGGTAAAGGCGGCAAGGGCTTCGGTAAAGGGCCCAAGGGCGCCGGCGCCGATGTCAAAAAACTCGAAGCCGACCTGGAACGGCTCCTGGAGCAAGTGAAGGAAACCAAGGCCAAACTGGCGAAAGCACAAGGCGCCACGGGCGGGTTCGGCGCCAAGGGCAAAGGCAAAGCCGATTTCTTCAAAAAGAAGGGCGGCTTCGGCAAGGGCGAATTCTCCAAAAAGGACTTCTTCAAAAAGAAGAAAGGCGGCTTCGGGAAAGAAATGGCCAAGCCCGGCTTCCCGCCGTTCGGCGGCAAGAAAATGGAAGGCTTTGGCAAAGGCAAAAAGGGCTTCGGCCCCAAGAGTCCTTGGGGAAAACCCGGGTCCGATTCCATGAGAGCCAAGTACGAGTTCTACAAGAAAATGTTTGAAGGGGCCAAACGCGGCGCCGCCAAGGGCGAACGCGGCAAAGGCAAAGGCGAACGCGGCATGGGCGGCTGGGGCGGCTGGGGCAAAGGCCCCTGGGGCAAGGGCGGCTTCGGGCCCCCCAAAGGCTTCCAAGGCAAAAAGAAGGAAATGACCAGGCCCGGCTTCGGTCCAGCTGGCAAGGCGAAGGGCCCCGGCAAAGGTCCCGGCGGCTTTAGCCGCGGCGGCCAGGGAGGCGCCAGCGTCGAAGCTCGGATCGATCGCCTGATCCGCGAACTCGAGCAACTCCGCAGCGAAGTCAAGGGTAAGAGAAAACGCTAGAGAGCACCTTACCGGGGCCGCTTGTCGTTTAACGCTCGCCTGACACCATGCGAACGCTAAGCCGCAAGCGGCTTTTTTTTTCAAGCGCCTTCGCCGACCTGGCATCGAGCTTCAATACATGAACCTGGCTGTACTGCCCCACGGCCCACACCAGCCGGCGATGCGGATCGTAAACCAATCCCATCGAGTTGTTGAATGATTTCTTTCCCACCGGGTCGGCGCCTTTCAATTCCACGGCACGCCAGCTGTTGGTCCCGCAATCATAAAGGGGCCAGGCCGCGCTTCCTTTGACATGCGCTCCGATCAGTACCGCATCAGCTTCCGGGATGTAGGCCGTTTCGCGTGCTTGCGCCATCGCCTTGTCCTTACCGCCGGCGTTCAGCCAGCGTGTCGTCCCCGACTTGAAATCGTATTGCAACACATCGCCGCGGTTTTTGCCCAGGTCGCTGAAGAGCAGCAGGCGATCCCGTTTGGAATCGTAGGCCATGCCATGATGGTCAGCGCCGGTTGCGGGCAAATCACCCTTGAGGGGCAACGGCTTCCAGGCCTTCGACGCCGCATCGAGGCGCCACAAGGCGCCCGCGCCTCCGTCACGGCGATTGGCCCAGACGACGGCCCCCCCGGGCGTCGCGCAAACGGTCACGACGTAGAAGTTGGCCCGATACGGATTGCGCCCGGGCGAACGCGACCATGCGGAGGTTTTCGGATCGAAGAAATAAGTATACTCGTGCGGCGCGAACACCAGCGCCTTCAGGTTCGGGTCGTAGCCGGTCGATTTGTAAGTGTGCCCCGTCATCCACGGGTTCTGCTTGAAGCTCCATTCCCCGTGCACCTGATCGTTGGAATAGACATACTCAAGCGGATACTCCGGCGCGAACGGCAGGTTGTACCGATCGGTCTTGACGTTGTAGACGATCGGCGCCGTGCCGCTGTACGCCGAATGCCCGCCGGAGAAACGTAGGATCATGTCGTGATCCGGCGCGAAGACGGCCGAGCCCCAGTCCATGTTCATCAGGGGCCGTTTCGGCGTGGGCCTGACCGTCCATTCGTTGACAGGCAAGTTCTTCAAATCGTCGGCAACCTTCTTTTCGTCCGCCGGTGGTACCGCCTTGAAGTACCAGGTGGGGTCATGCGACTCGGCCCGGGTCTCCACGGTTCCCGGCTTCGCGCCGATCTTCTTTGCCGCGGCCGGGTCGCTTTTCGTGGCATCGACGGCGCAGGTCCACGCTCCGGTTTGGCCTAGCGTTAGAACGTTGTCGTCGCCATCGACGGCAGCGCTCAGGAAAAAGTTCGCCCGCGCATCGGGCCCTTCCTTCGCCCCGGCTTGCACGACCAAGCTCCAGCGCTTCGTGGCGACATCGAAGGTCCACATCTCCACGGGCAAGCGCTGATACAGCGGCGCGACATAGCTGGTGGTCGAGGTATAGGTGTATCCACCGATCAGCAGAATCTTCTTCGCCTTGGGCAGCCAGCAGAGGGCATGACCGGCACGCGGGGCCGGCACGTTTTCCGGGATGATTTCTTCCCATTGCTGTTTCACCACGTCAAAGGCCCAGGTATCGGAGAGGAGTTGATCGAGCTGATCGCCGCCGAAGAGGACGACTTTTTTGTTGACAGGGTCGAATGCCAATCGCGCGTTGGCACGCTGCGGGGGTTGTTTGTCCAGTTTGATTTGAGTCCAGGCGTTTTTCGAGGGGGAGTAGGTCCAGGTGCCGGGGTCCCCGCGTTCGGTCTGCACGTTGCCGCCGCCGAATAAGACGAATTGCTTGTTGTGGGAATCGTAGACTATTGAGCTCCAGAGCAGAATGCCGCCGAGTTCTTTTTCGGGGTGGCTCGCGGGTTTCAGATCGGTCCACTTGCGCTGGGCTGGTTCGTATCTGAACGTGCTGCCGCCGGCGTAGAAGTAGAACGCTTTGGTGTCGGGATCGTAGTCAAATTTTTGCCCGAGAGAGAAGGTTCCGTAGATGGTCCAGTTGGGCCGGGTGTTGCCTTCGAGATCGCGAAAGCCCCAGGTTTCACCCTTCCAGGCAGGCGCCTTGCAAGCGCCGACCTTCGGCCCCCAGTTCTTGCCAGGCGGAAAGGTGCTCTCCCATTGCTCGTTTTGCAAGGTGAGCACATCGTAGGAGCGCGGTTTGCGATAGTCGCCGTAGGAGGACCGTCCGCCGAGGACCAGGAAGCGCTTGGCGACCGGGTCAAACCCGACGGGTACATCCCAGCGCCGGCCGACGATCTGGGCCTTGTCGAGCTTGGTCCAGGTGTTGGTGGGGCCGGCGTGGGCGACCTTGGAGGTCAGAAACGCGAGGAGGAAAATCGTGAAAGTGCGCATGAATGGTCACCCGGGATGACAGGATCATTTCTTGCTCGACAACGCCACTGCCCACGCCGCATCCTCCGGCGTCAGCGGCGCCGACGGCGTTTGGCCATACGGCAGCGAGCGCCCGTAACGGCCGCGCTCGTAGGCGACGCGGAACACGGCGCCCAGGTCGACGTGGATGTCCAGATCGGGCGCGCGCAACGGAATCGGAATCGTCGGCAGCGGCTGGCGGATCGTCCAGGAATAGACATTGCACCTGGCGCGAGTCAGAAAAAGATAGTAGTCCGCCTTCGGCAACGGTTCGCCGTGCGTCAGCCGTTCGCCGCCAAGCAACAGGTCTAGCTCGACGAGATGAACTTTCTGGGTCAAGATGGCCGTGCGCTTGCCGCGGTATTGATCAAACCCGTCGCCGGTCTTGTTGGCCGGTGAGAGCATTTCGAGGACGGCTACCAGGGTGCGATCCGGGCGATGCAGGATTTCAATGCGCGTCTGGCGGACTTCTTCCAGGACTTCGTGAGGAACGGTCACTGGCTCCAGGAGCATCGTTCCCGCGCCGCCGCTCGGGCGCGATCGCTTGGAGCCCCGGCTTACGGCCACGTCGGGGTAAATCAGCTTGACGATTTCCGGCGTCAACTGCACGAGATTGACGCGCTCGTCCAGCCGCGCATCGTAAGGGTCAGGCAATTGATCGGCGACGGCCTCGCACCAGCATTCGATGAATCGATGGTGGAAATCCGGCCAAAACGCGGGGTCTTCCAAATAGGGGTCCATGCCGGGGAACGGGCTGGCCATGATAGTTACCTCGGTAAGCGATTTCCTTTCATCATAGCTGGCGACCGGGGGCATGGGAATCGGCTTTTGCCCCGCGCTCCCTTCGGCCCGCGGCTAAACGTAGTGCCTTGTCCACGCTAAATCTTCGGGTTCTGACCGTGGCCGGGGTCGGTAATCCGACCCCGGCAAGCCGCCGCGGGAATCCGGGGTCGGATTACCGACCCCGGCCACGGGTTTCGTTGAACGCGCAAGTTCAACCCGAAGATTTAGCATGGACGACGCAGTAGGTCATTTTTCCGCGACGCCCTTTCCCTCGCGCACCCATGCCTCGTTAAACGCGACACAACCCATGCGCGTGCCGAACAGGTAGATTTTCGCGTCTCGGGCCTGGGCGACCGACATGTAGCCGCCGACGCCTTCCACCTTGCGAACGTGCGGCCAGGTTTTGCCGTCGTCGAGCGAGAGCGCGGCATAGGTGCCGCCGCCCACGAGGGTGTTTTTGTTATCGTGCGCGCACAACAGGATGGCGCCGCTGGCGAGGCGCAGGGCGGCGATTTTTTGGCCCGTGCCGATGCCTGGGAAGGGCGTTGTCCTGGCAGCCCAGGTGTCGCCCCAATCCTTTGACGTCAGCACGGGCATCAGATGTTGGCCGCGCAGGAAGGAGAGGATGGCGCCATCCTTCGTCGGCACGATTGCAGGATGGATGACGTATTTCCCGCCGTAGGCTTTGCGCATGTCCCCCCGGGCGACTTTCCAGGTCAGGCCTCGGTCCTTGGAGATCATCAAACGTTCATCGACATGGTTATCGCCATCGCACGCCAGCACGAGCGTGCCGTCGCTGGCTTGAAACGCAGAGCAGGGCTGGCTGAGGCGGTCCTTGGCGTCGCGCGTCACCATGATCCTCGGATGCGACCAGGTGACGCCGTTGTCATCCGACCAGCGCACGATGTTCGACGCGTTGTCCCAGCCAAAGAGCGATTGCGTGCAGAAGTGGAAGATGCGCTTGCCATCGCAGAACAACACCGGGGCGTGATCGTTGACGTCGGGCACATCGAAGAACAGGCACGCCTCGTCCCACTTGTCCGCGCCGGCGCGCAAGCGGCTGCACGCCTGCGCCATCTCGCGACCCGATTCGCTGACGCAGGTGTACCAGCACGCCAGCACATCGCCGTTGGGGCACACACCGATGGCCGAGTAGTGGTTGTGCTGGCTGAAGATCGGGCCCCAGCTGTCCTTCGGGATGATGGGGTGTCTACGTTCCTTGACGTAGTTGATGAACCACGGCTCTTCTCCCCTCTCCCCCCCGCGGGAGAGGGGTTGGGGGTGATTCTGCTTGACATTTTTCTGATACGCCTCCAGCACCACCGGTAGCGGCGTCGTCTTCGGCATCTCGCCCAGGACTACGCGAAACCCCGTATAGGCGTTGGCATCCTCCGGCAGATGCCCGGCCCGATTGGCGGATCGGCCGTAGCGCGTCGGATTCAAATTGGCGCGCAAAAAACTCCAGCCGCGCGTCACGCGCGCATAACCGCCGGCCCGGCCAACGGGGTCCGTTTGCGCGCCGGCTGCATACGGTCCGTACCAGTCGAGGCACCACTCCGCGACGTTGCCATGCATGTCGAAGAGACCCCAGGCGTTCGGCGGAAAACTCCCGACCTTTCGGGGTTTGCTCGCGAGCACGTTGCTGAAGTTGGCATCACTCAGAGTCAACTTGTCGCCCGTATGGAACCTGGTGGCGGTCCCGGCCCGGCAGGCATTCTCCCATTCGGCTTCGGTCGGCAGGCGGTAGGGCTTGCCTTCCTTTTTGGCCAACCATTTGCAGAACGCGTTGGCATCGTGCCAGCTGACGTAGGCGACGGGTTCGTCGTCCGCTCTGGAACTGCCGCGCTTGCCACGCCAGGCCTTGTGTCCGGGATCGAAGGCCTCATACTGAACGTTGGTGACTTCGTGAGCGCCGAGGAAGTAACCCTTGGAGATCGTGACGGGATGAGCCGGCGCCTCGTCATGGTCGCGCTCGCTCCATTCCGCGCGCGATTTTGGCGCCTCAGCGCCCGTTCCCATGATAAATCGGCCTGGCTCGATGCGCGCGAATTTCATGCCGAGCGTGTTCGTGAAAGTCTTGGCGCCCTGCCCGGACGCGAAACGGGGGGCCAGCAGACCAATCAGCAAAGCGCCGATGAAACGCATGGGGTAACTCCAATAACAAGCGGGCAAAGGCCAATCGATCTTCGAGGTTCGCCAATGAAAAAGCAAGCACTTTATCAATCGGACGCCACCTGTCCCAAGCCAATGCATCACCGGGGGGCATGGGGAACAGGGGCGAAATGCACCCGGATTACGAGCCGCGACCGTCAGGGAGCGGTTTGGGCAAATCCCGCTCCCTGACGGTCGCGGCCTGTTGGCCGAGCCGGTGGTTGCGGCTCTGCCGGGCCGTGTACCCTGCGCTCCCCCGGGTTTCATTCACCAAGGTCCGCGCCTTTGCATGAGCTGGCCGATGTGTTAACCTTTCCCGCTTTTTCATGCCGCGCGGGCTGACGGGGCGGGCCAATGGCAAACTTCCTCGAGCGGGGGGTTGCCTTGCCAGGTCGACGGGTTACGCTTGCGGCGACGGATAACCCCCGGGCCATGGATCGGTCTTTTCACGGAGACTTCCATGCGTCAAGTATTCGCGATCTTCGCGCTCATCGCTTTCACTCCCGCGTCCTTTGCTCAGGACGTATTCTGGGCGCCCGGCACCACCACCGAGCAACTGGGCGGCATCGTTTTCATGCGCGATGGCGGCCAGACAACCCTGTCCATCGGCGGCATCTTGTTCGGCCGTCGGGTCAAACAGACGGAGCGCACGCCGGTAGGCCCGGTGGTCACGCGCTTTGTGCTGCCCTCGGCGTTGCACAGCCCGTACAACGTCCCGCTGCCCGGTTCCGAACCCGCATCGCTGCAACTGGAAATGCCGGACCAGTTCGGCATCATCTACATCGACGGCGAACTGGTCCGCTCGCACGGCAAGTCACGCCAACTCGCGACGCAGCCGCTGGCGCCGGGAAAGGAATACCCCGTCAAATTACGAGCGGCTTTTGCGGTCGGAAATCAGCTGTTGATTCAGGAAAAGATGATCTTGCTGCGAGCAGGCCATTCGGTGCGAGTCAACTTTGACGGCCAGCAGGCCGTGGCGGTCACCTTGCCCACCGCCGTGCGCCAGGCCAGCAAATAAACACGCGGGAATCAGAACGCGACAGCCAGCGACGCATCGCGCTTGAACTTGCGCTGTTTCAGATCGGCCTTGGTGAGCCCCAGCGCGGCCAAGGCCGGCTCGACGACCTGGAAATAGAAGATTTCCTCGTCAAAGATCTTCAAGGCCCGAACCCGTTCGACGCGTTGCCGACCGTCGGAGAGAAGGTCCACGGCGGGCATCTGAAAGTTGTAGATGATGTCGCGAAGGTGCTGAATGGTCGCCTCCCGATCGTGCTCCAGATACATGCTGACGACCTTGCGAAAGAAGTCGTAGTGGGCCCGCTCATCCACACTGATCAGGCGAAGGACCGTGTCCAGGGCCGGGTCGCCTCCCTTGTCCTTCACGACCCGGCGAAGTTGCACGTAATTGAGCCAGGTCGCGAGTTCCTGCATCATTGCGTAACACAACATGCCGAGCGCGCTGTCCGACGGCAAGATGAATTCGTTGGCGGAAACGCGTGCGTCGAGGTCGGTCATCTGTTCGTCGGTGCGCTGACGCGATTTCAAAAGCCAATCGCTCAGGGCCATCGAGTGCTTGCTCTCCTCGTAGCCCCAGTTGGCCAGGAACCAGGCCCGGCCCCGATTGGTGCGGACCTGCGGAATCAACTTGCTGAGATAATCGGGTAGGTACAACTCGACCGAGCAGAACGTCTCCACCACATCCGCGACGACACCGTGCAGGGCCGGGTTGCATTGGTCCCAGGGAATGTCCTCGTCCAGCGACCAGCGGCGTTTTTTCTCCGCCAGTTTGAAGTATTCGCGAAATAGTCGGTAAGTGCGTTCGAGGATGATGGGATCCTCGTGTTTTGTGAATGAATTCATTGACGATGCGTCTCCGCGGGGTTGCCGACCCGAAGGAAGGCGGAGCGCGGCAGCGGGGGACACGAAAGTGACTCGGCGCTCGGCGGCGGTGAGGGTCACCCGGTCAGCCCTCACGTCCGGAGATAGTATACGAAAAAGAACCATTTTCGGAAAGGTGTTGATGTTGCGAGGGCGGCACTCGATCGGCCCCCCGCGGTCCCGTTCGGGCAATCCTTGAATAAAAAAAAGGCCCGCCCAAGAATTCCTTTCTTTGATTGACGTCCGTTCGCGGCCAGTGTATTAAGGATGCACGCGCGAGATTTGACAACGCCATTTCTGGCCCTGACACACCGAGAGAACCGCGATGGAAACCAAATGGCTCGACCGGGAACAGATCGATCGTGACATCCCGTCAGTCCCATTCGCCGAGCTGAATTTCGATCAAGACATCGGCGTCTACTGTCATCAGGGCGAACCTTTCACCGGCGTTTGCTCGCAGCGCTATCCAGACGGGAAGCTGCAAAGCATTATTCACAACGTCCTGGGCACCTCCAGCGGCGTCACCGCGGCCTGGTATCCAAACGGGCAGATCATGCTCTACAGTGAAATGCACGCCGATGAGTTGCACGGAATGTACATCGAATGGGCCAAGGACGGGACCAAGACCACCGAGCAGCGCTACCGTCGCGGTAACCTCATAACGGAATGAATGAGAAAGGCGACCCCATGCCAGCCCCACGCCGGACCGTGTCCGCCGCTACCGCAGTGAAAAAGAAGCCACGCCGCCTCGCTCCGTCCTTGGTCGATTTGACCGAATGGGAAGCGATGAAGGCGACGCGGCGCAATCTGCGCCCCGCGGACGCCGTGCGTGAATGCGCTTACCTCAGCGAAGAATACCGAAAGAGGTTTGGTATGCCCGAAATCAGCCTCAAGAAAATCGTCAAAGCCTTGCAGGCGAAGAAAATCTCCTTCGTGTTGACCGGCGCCCACGGAATCGCGACCTGGACCGGCCGGCCGCGCTCAACAAAAGACGTGGACATCCTGGTCAAATCCGGCCGCAATCACGCCCGGGCCGTCAAGGCGCTGCGCGAACTGTACCCGGAGCTTGAGGTTCACAACCTTACCGGCGTCGCGGCGTTCGTCGTGCCCGGCGAACGGGAGTCGGTCATCGATGTCACGTTTCCTCATCGCCACGACATCGCGGAGACCCTGGCGACGGCAATCTGGCTTGAGAACGAAGGCCTGCGGTATCGCATTCCTCGCCTGGAAGCGGCCCTGGCCAACAAATATGGGGCCATGCTTGCGCTCAATCGGGATCACGTCAAGCGAGCCCAGGACGCGGTCGATTTCATGGGCATGGCTCGACATTCCACCGACGAGGGCCGCGATCCAATCGATATGGAATGGCTGGCCAAGCTCGGCGAGCTCGTCTGGCCTGGCGGTGGGGGCGAGGAAATCATCCGCTTCGTCGAGCAAGCCAAGGCCGGCGTCGTGCCGAATCCGATGGGACGCTGACCGCGCGACCATTTCTCCCATAGCATGACATGAACCTCAAAAACGCTGCCCGTACGACCCACCCCCGCGCCCTCGGAGATTGCTTCGATGCGTCATCATTTGGCCAGGCTCCCTTTTTTCGCCTTGCTTGTCACGCTCGCCACCAGCGGCGTCCTTCATGCTCAGGACGGCAAATCACAACGGCAGCCGAAACGTTTCGCCATCATCTTCAATAAAGGCTACGCCGGCGATCATTTCCCCAAAGACCCGGCCGCGTTCGAAAAGATGATCCAGACGATCAAGGCGGCGAACTTCAACGTGATCCTTGGCATCTATGATCCCCAGCGTGCCGCCATCTGCAAGAAACACGACATCCAGATTTTCGTCGATCTCGTGGCCGCCCCGCACCATGTTTACAAGAACGTCGATGCGTGCAAGAAACTCCTGGGCAGCCTGCGCAACGATCCAACCGTCTATGGCTATCACCTGTGGAGCGACAACATCGCGGGCACCGCGCCGGGGAGATCGCGCGATGTCAAGAATGTGCAAGAATGGGACGGCACCCACCCCGCCTACGTCGGCAGCTATCGCATGAGCAAGGTCAGCAAGGTGATTGGCATGGACGCCTTCGGCTACTACGATTTTCACTGGACCCGCGGCGGGCACTGGGGACATCTCAACCAGGCCTTCAACGTCGCCAGGGCGCGCCAGGTTCCGTTTCTCCGCTACGATGCCGCCAACCCGGGGCTCGTCGGCAAGGGCAATCCCAACCGCGCGGGCTATACCATTGCCACCTCGATTCCGTTCGGCCTCAAGGGTTACATGTATCATTACGCCGGCGGCATCGTGAATGCCAAGATGGAACTGGACGCCCTGGGCAGGGACGTTCAAAAAGTCAACGCGAAATTCGCCTCGGTCGGCGCGGAGTTGATGAAGCTCGGCACGCCCAGCGCCGTCTACTCGACGCCCATCACCAGAGACACGAAAAACAAGCCGCTACCCGCTGCCGTGATTCCGGGCGGCTTGACGCCGATCCCCAAGGATTCGTGGTTCCAGGTGAAATCAGGAGAAATACTGATCGGCGTGAGCAAGGACGGCGGCAAGCGCGACGTGCTCATCCTGGCCTGTCACAACCCGTATGAAACGCAGAAGGTAACCTTTTCGTTGAACGCCGGCATCAAGAAAGCGGAAGGCTACGATCGCGCCAAGGGCGCCTGGATGGCATTGCCAATAACCAACGGGCAGGTGAACGTCGGCGTCGAGGATTACGCGGTCGAGCTAGTGCGCTTTCAACGCCAAGGACCGGCGAAACAATAAGCTTATCGCCGAATACAATTGTTTAGCCGCGACCCGAAGGGGAGCGCGTGCTGGCGATTTTGCCATCGGAAAGGAAAGCGCCAGCGCTCCCCTTCGGGTCGCGGCTAAACGCATTAAACGGAGCCCGCCATGAATCGATTCCAATGCTCCGCCATCGTTTGCTTTTTTGTCATTCCGGCTCTGACGGCGCAATCAGCCGAACTGCGGCGGGCGCCTTACCTCCAGGTGCCAACCTCCACCAGCATGACGATCCGCTGGCGCACCGACGATTCCGTGCGCTACACCTCCGTCGTGCGCTTTGGCAAATCGCCTGATAAACTCGAAAGCGCCCTCGAAGCCAGGGAACTGCCGCGCCACTTCCCCGGCGTGCGCGACTGGCAGGCGACCATCGACAAACTGGAGCCCGATACGAAATATTACTACGCCCTCGAAGCGGACCGGGCGACCCTGTGCGGCGCCGATGAACAGCACTGGTTTCGCACCGCGCCGCCGATCGGCAAGGCTCACAAGCTGCGTTTCTGGCTGCTCGGCGATTCCGGCAGCAATCGCCCGCGCAGCGATGACCTGAAGACCGTGCTGGCCGCCAAGGCGCCGATGGATCCAATCCTCGTTCGCAACGGTTTTCGCAAGTTCAACAAGGGACAACCGCTCGACGGCATCATCCTGCTGGGCGACAACAGCTATCCCACCGGAACCGATGAACAATACCAGGCCTCCTTCTTCAACGTGTATGCCGACGAATTGCGCCACACCCCACTTTGGCCTTGCACCGGGAACCACGACCTCGACGACGCCTACAAGTACCTCTTCACCACCAACGCGCGCGCCAAGGCCGGCGGCACCCCCTCGGGGAGCATGTTCTACTACTCGGCCGACATCGCCAATTTGCACCTGGTCGTTCTCGATCCCTGGAAACGCTGGCTGGAAGAAACCACCGACGAGGCCCATTTGCCGTGGAAGAAGCAACTGGCCTGGTTCGAGAAGGATTTAGGCGCGACCGGTCAGGAGTGGATCGTCGTCGTGCAGCATTTCCCGGTCTATTGTCAGGGCGATTACAACAGCGACACCAACGGTCCGCTCAAGCAGTTGCGTGCCCGGCTCGTACCGATGTTCGATCGCCACGGCGTCGATCTGGCGGTGTCCGGGCACGATCACACCTATCAGCGTTCTTACCTATTGCACGGCCACCTCGGGACGTCGAAAACGTTCGATCCGAAAAAACACGTAAAGCACTCGAGTGATGGCCGCTCGGTCCCGATGGTTAAGCCCGCGGCGCCGGGCGGCGGCACGATGTACATCGTCTCGGGCACCGGCGGCGGTTCGCGCAAGAAACGCGAGCTGACCCATCCCGCCATGATTCCATTCCCGGCCGCCCAGGGAAAAAACCGTGGCCTGGCGATTCCGTCCAGTCTCGTGCTCGAATTCGACGACCGCACCCTGCGCGGCTGGCAGGTGGACGTGAATGGCGACGTGCTCGATCAATTCACGATGGTTCATCAAGGCGAACGGCGTAAAGCACGGACACCTTCCAAGAAGTGATTTCGCCGCGGGGCTCGCACCACCTTGGGCGCCGCCCAGGAACCTACGGCACGATGATGCTTTCGCCGCGGGTGCGGATGAATTCGGTCAGGTCCCTGGCGATATTGGCGCGTTTGAGGAAGAGGAGGGCGAAGGGAGTGTCGCTGAGCGGGCCGCCGCTTAACACGCCGTGCCCTTCGTTCCATTTGCCATCGGGCTGTTGCGCTTTCATCACGATGGGATATCCCCAATCATACCAGTTCTTGCCGGCTATCACTTCCTTCGAGTAGATGACGCCGACGCGCTCGAGAGTCCACAGGAAATAGAGATCCCCGCCGGCGTCGGCATTGAATAGGCGCCCGCCATACTGGCGGTGGGCGACTGGGTCACTGAGCTTTCGGCCAATCGTCTTGGCGACGAAGGCGAAGGCCTTTTCCACGTCGGCTTGCTTCTTCTTTTTTGTGACCTCGGGCACGCGCCGGGTGGGGTTGAATTCCTTGTCCTCCAGAAGGGCCATCTCGATCGCCAGCGAAATCAGGCCGGCGCAGGTGCTCGTGGCCTTGAGGCTGTGGTTGGGATAATTCCAGGAACCGTCGGGATTCTGGTTGGCGTGGAAATAGGCCGCCAGCGCAAGGAGGGGCGCGCGGACTGGCACGCCGTGCTTGCGCGCGCCCCACACCGCCAGCATGGCGAACTGGGTGTTGGACATCGACACCACTCGCGCCCCGGTCGGCTGGTAGGTCCCCGCGCGCAAGGAAGTGAGCAGCTTGGCCTCTTGGTCCGGCGCAAGCACGACGCCTTGATAGCCCCAGATGCCGGAATTTACCTGACCGGCAATGATGCGCAGCGCGAAACCACGGGCCATCTTGCCGTCTTTTTCGTCAAGGGGCCGAAGCTCGTGCCAGCGGTTCAAGAAGAACAATGAAGCCGCCAGGTCGTAAACCTGGCTCATGCCGGGCGCCCCTTTGCGAATGTACTCCGCAATCTTCAGAATCGCCGGGTCGTCCGGGGGCACGCCGCATTCCAGCAGCGTCAAGCCGATCAGGCCGAGGTAGCCGCCGCGATACGCCTGGAGGCTCGGGATCTGTTTTTTGAGATAGGCGACCCCCTTGTCCACGGAAGGCTGCACGATCTTGATGCGCGGGTCCGGCGGTGTTACCTTTTTCTTGGGCGTGGAGTTGTCGTTGGCAATCTCTTTGGGCATAACCTCGTGGGGCGTTTTTTTGCTTTCCCCGTCAAAAAACCACGCCGTTCCCAGGCAGGCCACGGGAATCATGGCGAGCAGGATCAAGCCGCCGATCAGCCCGAGGGCGATCAAGACGCCGCGCCCGGAGCCCGATGCGGGAACCTCCACCGACGGCCCCGGCGCCCCGGTTGGTGCGGCGACCGGGGCGGGCGCAGCCGGGATTGCCGTGATGCCTTCCGATGGCGCAGCGGCCCGTTCCTTCTTTCGGCCGATGGCCGCTCCGCAATGCGAGCAGTGGAATTGCTCTTGCGGCGGGTCCGGGATTTCCAGCGGATTATGGCACTTCGGGCATGGTTTGAAGCTGGGCACAAATTCTCTCCTTCCTCGACCGAGACCAGTACAGTCCAACTTGCTGCCTATACGGCATCGTCCCTGTTTTTAACGAATCGATCCTGGAATCGCAAGGAGATTCGTCGTCGCCTGCCTGAGTTCCGCTCGCCCGATTTCGCCTGCACTCGCGACGAGGGCGTTCATATAAAAAGAGACGACAGCGCTTCCTTCCCACCCGCACCGAGCACGGCATGTCCGAAACCATTCACCACTACGCCGCGGTCGCCTTCGATTTCGATGGCACGCTCGCTGACAGCTATTCGGCCATTGCCAGCAGCGTCAATCACGTGCGGGCGCAACGTGGACTGGGAAAGCTGAGCGTCGCCGAGGTGAAGCAGCATGTTGGCCGCGGGGCGGAATACTTACTCACGCATACCATTCCCAACGGGAACCTTGCCGAGGATTTGGCGTGCTATCGTGTTCATCATCCCACGGTGATGCGGACGATGACCGAACTGCTCCCCGGTGCGGCAACCCTGGTGCTGGCGTTGCATCAGCGCGGCGTGAAGGTCGGGCTGTGCAGCAACAAGCCGCGGCTGTTTTCGCAGGAGTTGCTGGAGTACCTGAAACTGGCAGCCGCCTTCGACGTGGTGCTCGGGCCCGAGGAGGTGCCGCACCCGAAGCCGGCGCCCGACATGTTGCTGCGCGCCGTCGAGCATTTCGCCGTGGCGAAAGAGCGCACGCTTTATGTGGGCGACATGCTCGTCGATATTCAGACCGCGCGTGCCGCTGGCGTGCGCGTCTGGGCGGTGGCGACCGGGTCGGAAGATCGCGCGGCCCTGGTGGCCGCCAGGCCCGATCGATTGCTGGATGGACTGCTGGAAATCGTCGCGGAACTGGGGCCGTTGTGATAGGATTGTTTAGCCGCCCGCTTGGGTTAAGCAACGTTGGGAAGAATAGTTTCCCGAATTCACAATTCGCAAACGAGCCGCGACCGTCAGGGAGCGGTGACGGCGGCGGGTGCTCCGCTCGCTGAGGGTCGTGGCTCGTAATGCAAGATTGGGAAGTTGTTCTTCCCATAGTTGCCAAGGAGGATTCCGTCCGTGCCGCGTCTGCTGGTGATCAAAGGGGCTGATGAGGGCAAGCAGTTCGACCTGACGGGGGCGGTCGTCTCGCTGGGGCGTGATGCGTCCAACGACATTCGGCTGCACGACACCGAGGTGTCGCGCCGTCATGCCGAGGTCCGCCACCTCGGCGGCGCCTATCAAGTTTTTGATCTGCACAGCGCCAACGGCACGTTTGTCAACAATGCCAAGGTGGCTCATGCCGACTTGAACGCGGGCGATCACCTCGCCATAGGTCAAACCGTGCTGCTGTTCAGCACGGGGCGCGACGACGCGACGACTCACACCAGCGATCTGGCCGAGAGGATCAACCTAATCACCCGCGCCGACGTGGAACTTTCCTCCGCGATCATCAAGACCATCGGCGAGGCTGAAGGGAGCAGGCTCCTGTTGCAGCCGGAGAAAAACTCTCCCTGGCTGCAAGGCGCTTTGGCCAACCTCACGGTGCTGTACGAGGCGGGGCAGGCGACCAGTCATATTCTCGACATCGATGAGCTGGTCGAGCGCATCCTCGAGTTGATCTTTCGCTCGATTGACGCCGACCGCGGGTGCATTCTTCTGTTGCATCCCGAAACCGGGGCCCTGGAGCCCAAGGCGTTGCGCTGGCGCAAGCCGGAGGATAAGCAGGAGAAATTCGCCCTGTCGCGCACGATTGTCGATCACGCGCTCAAGGAACGCATCGGCTTCCTGGCGTCGGACGCCGCGCGCGACGAGCGGTTTTCCAGCGGGCAGAGTATTTTGCAACTGGGCATTCGCGAGGTCATTTGCGTGCCGATGAAGGGCCGGCATGAATCGATCGGCGTCCTCTATCTCGACACGCTGACGCCGCGCCGCGAGGCCGTGGAGCACACGGCCAAGTTCACCGAGGACCACCTGGCCCTGGCGATCGCGATTGCTCATCAGGCCGCTTTGGCGATCGAGGAGACGCATTACCACCACGCGATGCTGCAAGCCGAGCGTCTCGCCGCCATCGGGCAGACCATCGCCGCGCTGTCGCATCATATCAAGAACATCTTGCAGGGCCTGCGCTCGGGGAGCGAGATACTCAAGATGGGGCTCAAGGAAAAAAAAGAACAGCTCATCGAACAGGGCTGGCGCCTGGCGGAGAAAAACCAGGGCAAGATCTACGACCTCGTCATGGACATGCTCAGTTACTCCAAGGAGCGCGTTCCCGCGGTCGAGGCGACGAACCTCAACGAGATCGTTCAGGATGTGTACGAGCTGCTGGCGCCGCGGGCGAAGGAAATGAACGTCAAGCTCGAGATGAATTTGACCGAGAACCTGCCGATCATTCAGGCCGACCCGGAGGGGATTCATCGCGCCTTGCTCAACATCGTGGGCAACGCGCTGGATGCCGTGGAGGATCGGCCCGATCCGCAGGTGACGGTCGGCACCCGCCTCGGCGAGGCCGGCTGGGTCCGCATTGTCGTCCTCGACAACGGACCGGGGATTGCCAAGGAACGCGTGGGCGAGATATTCAAGCCGTTCAGCAGCAGCAAGGGTTCGCGCGGCACCGGGCTCGGTTTGCCGGTGAGCCGAAAAATCCTGCGTGAACATGGCGGCGACATCGACGTGCAAAGCCAGGTGAACGTGGGCAGCAAGTTCGTCCTGAAGCTGCCTGTTCAGAGTGCGCTGAGCGCCGAGATGAGCGTGACGCTGGCGGACCTGAAAGCGATGCCCCCGCCGGAGCCGGATTGATTCTCT
The DNA here is from genome assembly GCA_016191165.1 of Planctomycetota bacterium. Lineage (GTDB taxonomy): Bacteria > Planctomycetota > Planctomycetia > Gemmatales > Gemmataceae > SIAQ01. The sequence continues at coordinate 51,051 of JACPPF010000089.1, read as the reverse complement.
CCCCTTTCCCTATGGGAAAGGGGTAGGGGGTGAGGGTGTTTGGCTGGTTGCCTGCGCAGTCTTCATCGAAGTTTCAGTAGGCCCAGCGCCCTCACCCCCGGCCCCTCTCCCAGAGGGAGAGGGGAGCACACCTTGGGAGAGCCACCATGCCTAGCTTTCGCTTGTCCACCGTCGCCTGTTTGATCATCGCATGCGTGCCGAAACTGGCGCTGCCCCAGGAAAAGAAGACGGTCGAGCAACTCGCCGTCCAGGCGAAGGAATCGGTCGCGGTCATCCTCTACACCGGGCGCGACGGCAAGCAGCAGGGGCTGGGCACCGGCTTCGTCATCAGCGCGGACGGGCTGATTGCCACCAATTTTCACGTCATCGGCGAGGCGAGGCCCATCACGGTCCAGCTTGCCGACGGTTCCAGGCACGAGGCGACGACGATCCACGCTTCGGATCGCAAGCTCGATCTCGCCATCGTCAAGATCGACGCGAAGAAGAAGCTCAAGCCCCTGGTTCTGGGCGATTCGACGAAGCTCAAGCAAGGCCAGGCGATCGTCGCGCTGGGCCATCCGCGCGGGCTGGAATACAGCGTGGTCGCCGGCGTTTTGTCGGGCAAGCGCGACTTTGACGGCGTGTCGATGCTGCAACTGGCCATCCCGATCGAGCAGGGCAACTCGGGCGGCCCGATCCTCGACGCCCAGGGGCGCGTCCTCGGCATCGTCACCATGAAGTCGCTCGTCACCAACAACCTCGGCTTCGCCATTCCCATCAACGCGCTCAAGAAAATCCTGAGCCGGCCCAACCCAATCGCGATGGAGCAATGGCTCACCATCGGCGCCCTGGACAAGACCGAATGGCAAACCCTGCACGGCGGGCGCTGGCGGCAACGCGCGGGGCGCATCCTCGCCGGCGGGACCGGCACCGGCTTCGGCGGGCGCACGCTCTGCCTGTCCCAGCGCAAACCGCCCGCGTTCCCCTACGAAATCACCGTCACCGTCAAACTCGACGACGAGGCCGGCGCCGCGGGCCTCATCTTCGGCGGCGATGGCGCCGACAAACACTACGGCTTCTACCCCACCAGCGGCAAGGTGCGCCTGACGCGCTTCGACGGGCCGACCGTCTTCTCGTGGAAGATCCTCCACGATGAAAAAACGAAGGCCTACCGCCCCGGCGACTGGAACACCATCAAGGTTCGCATCGAAAAGAACAAATTCACCTGCTACATCAACGAGGAAAAGATCACCGAGCTGATGGACCCCGAATATTACGGCGCCACGGTCGGCCTGGCCAAGTTCCGCACCACGATCGCGGAGTTCAAGAAGTTCCAGGCCGCGACCAAGGTCGCCACCAGCGCGATCAGTCCTGGTGTCCGTTTGGCGTTCGAGAAATCCCTCCCGAAGATCCCGCTCGACCGGGAATCGACTCCCAAGGATCTCGCGCCGTTGCTCAACTCTCCCGCGGACAGCCAGGCGCTCCTGCGCGCCAGGGCGGTCGAGCTGGATCGGCAGGCCGAGCAGTTGCGCAAGCTTGCCCAGCGCGTGCATCACGAGCGCTGCCTGGCGGAGCTGGCCCAGGTCTTCAAGGCGCCGGACGCCCAGGTCGATCTCGCCCGCGCCGCCCTGCTCGTGGCCCGTTTCGACAACGAGGAACTCGACGTCGATTTCTACCGCCAGGAGATTGATCGTCTCGCACGCCAGGTTTCCGCAAAACTTCCAGCGAACGCGAAGCCGCAAGCGGCACTGGCGGCGCTCAACAAGTTTTTGTTCAAGGAACGCGGGTTTCATGGCAGCCACGGCGACTACTATTCGCGGTCGAACAGCTACCTCAACGAGGTCATCGACGACCGCGAGGGTTTGCCGATCACGCTTTCGGTTCTCTACCTCGAGATCGCGCGTCGGCTCAAGCTGAACGTGGTCGGCGTGCCGCTGCCGGGGCATTTCGTCGTGCGCCATGAGCCGAAAAAGGGGGAGGCGCAATACGTCGATGTTTTCGATGGCAAGGCCGTTTCGCGCAAGGAAGCGGAAGAGAAGGTGAGAAAGGTCACGGGCCGCGCTCCGACGGCGGACGATTTCGCGCCGGCGAGCAAGAAGGCGATCGTCATTCGCATGTTGCACAACCTGATCAACGTGGCTGAATCCGAGCGCGATCGCGCCGCGATGTTGCGCTATCTTGACGGCATCGTGGCGATCGACGCGGACGCGCATCAGGAACGCTGGGCCCGCGCAGTCTATCGTTTTCAGGCGGGTCAGCGTGCCGGTTCGCTGGCGGATTGCGAATATCTTCTGAAGGCGATGCCCGCCGGAGCGGATTTGGAACGCGTGCGCGAACTGCGGGGGATTTTGGAAATGAGGCGCTAACGGGTTCCGGGGGTCTCTCGACCCCCGGCTAATGTCTCGGACCCCTTCGGGGTCCGGCGCTTCGGTTGTCGCGGTCTCGGGTATCCGGGGGCCTCGCTTCGCTCGACCCCGAGGGGCCGTGGGTGTTTCCACCGCTTCGGGGTCCAATCGTTTCTCGACCCCGGAGGGGTCGTCGACATTAGCCGGTGGTCGTGCGTAGCACGACCACCGGAAACGGAAATCGGAATCGGAGTCATCACGACCAACGACCCCGGAGGGGTCGCAGGATTCTCCGTTCAATCGAGGTAGCGCGGATCATACACGACCCCTGCGTCATCGAGGAATGTCTTCAACTCCTCCAAAAACCCGCGCTGGCGATGATGTTCCGCCTGATTGCGAATGTAACGGCGCACCATCTCGCGCCCCTTGGGGCTGACGGTGAATGCCGCATACCCTTCCTGCCACGCGAACGTCGGCGCGTCGATCTCTTGCCGGACCCACGCCGTACCGGCCTTTTTTAATTCGCGCATGAAATCGGCGAGCGTGTGCGTGGCCCGGAGTCCGACGAGCAGATGTACGTGATCTTCAACGCCGCCGACGGCCTCCGCGATGCCTTCAAGACCGCGGACGGTGCCGCCGAGGTATTCGTGAAGGCGATCGCGTCACGATTCGACGATCAACGGGGCGCGATGTTTGGTGGAGAAGACGATGTGGTAATGGAGGCTGAGGTAGGTGGAACCCATGGAGGCCTCGCTTTCGATTCTGGATTTCCGGGTTTCCGGGGGTCTCGCTTCGCTCGACCCCCGGCTAATGTCTCGGACCCCTTCAGGGTCCGCCTCATGGCGCCGTCTTCAACAAATTCAGCGCCGCCATGCTCATGCTCATTACGCCCGTGCGCATCGATGGTTCCGGGACCGGGTAGTACAAATCCGAATGCAACGAGATCGGCGGCGCTTTCCCCATGCGCATTGCCTCGACGCGCTCCGGGGGCAGTGTGCCCAGGAAGAAAAAGAATCCCGGCACCCCCTCGCGAATGTAGCGCGAAAAATCTTCGCCTCCCATCAGGGGCTTTTGCTCGTGGACCTTGTCGTCGCCCAGCACGGCGCGGAACACCTTGCTCGTCTTCTTGGCCACCTCCACCGTGTTGTAAAGCGCCGGCGTGAAGTTATCCTGCTCGATGCGCACCACCGGTTCCGGCGCCTTGGCGGCAAAGGCAGCGGCTTTCGTGATGCGCTGGATGCCTTCCAGCAACCGGGCGCGCACATCGTCGCGCGTCGAACGCACCGTCAATTGCATCTTCACCTCCGCCGGAATGATGTTGTGCTTCGTGCCGCCGTGGATTGAACCCACCGTCACCACGGCCGGGTCGAGCGGGTTGTTCTCCCGGCTCACGAGCGTCTGCAAATCGAGGATGATGCGCGCGGAAATCACGATCGGATCGATGGTCGTGTGCGGGGCCGAGCCGTGGCCGCCCTTGCCCTTGACGAGAATGTCCACGCTATCGACGTTGACGAGCGACAGGCCTTCGGTGTAGCCGACGTGCCCGTGCGGCAATCTGGAATCGCAGTGCAGGCCGAGGCAGTAGTCGGGACGGGGGAAGCGTTTGAACAGCCCGTCCTGGAGCATCATGCGGGCGCCGGCGCCGACCTCTTCGGCGGGCTGGCCGATGAAGACGAGCGTGCCGCGCCAGTGCTTCTTGAGGTTGGCAAGCACCCGGGCCGTGCCGACCCAGCAGGTCATGTGCATGTCGTGCCCGCAGGCGTGCATGATGCCGACGTCGCGGCCTTCCTTGTCGCGGGTGCGGATCTTGCTGGCGTAGGCGACGCCGGTCTTTTCGACGATGGGCAGCGCATCCATGTCGGTGCGGATGAGCACGGTCGGGCCGGCCCCGTTTTTCAGGACGCCCACGATGCCGTGCCCGCCCACTTTCTCGGTGACCGTGAAGCCGAGCGTACGCAATTCCTTGGCCAGACGCGCTGCCGTCTTTTCTTCTTCGTAGGACAGTTCCGGATGGGAATGCAGGTATTTGTAAAGCGTGTCGAGACTCTTGAGTTCGGCATCGAGCTGGCCCAGGACGAGGGCCTGGCGTTTCACCAGATCGTAGGCAAACGGGCCGGACTTCTGGGCCTGCACGCCCGCGGGCGCCAGCAGCACCATCAGGTTGGCAAGAAGAATTGAGAAGCGCATGAGGGATCCTTTCGCGAGGTTGGTTTCGTTGTCGTGTTCCATTGCGGGCGGCATCGTAAAGGATAGGGCAGTGAGGTCGGAAAAATCCAGTTTTTTTTCGGGGAGAATTCGCGTCGGCCCGTATAATTGAAAAAGTGAGACGCGGAGCGGCATTTGGGCCCCGGTGGCATCGCCAGCGCTTGCTCGCGCAAGGGAGGGTTCTCGATGGCATCAGGCCTTGCAACGGTATCTGAGCCGCAAATTCGCCAGGCATTGCCCAGGGCGGTCCGAAGGGCGGGAACCGTGTATGCCATCGCTTTTGACATGGACATCGAGCAACTGCGGGCCAACTATGGCGATCCGTACAACAATGCGTACGTGGAAATTCGCAAAATTCTGCAACGGCATGGTTTCGCCTGGCAACAGGGAAGCATGTATTTCGGGGGCGACGCGGTGTCCTCGGTGACCTGTGTCATGGCGGCAATCGACTTGGCTCAGTCATTGCCCTGGTTCGCTTCATCAGTGCGTGACATTCGCATGTTGCGGATCGAGGAAATCAACGACCTGATGCCCGCGGTCCAGCAAGCCAGTGGCGTTTAATCCCTGGCTTTGCTGCCAGGCACCGCAGGCTCCGAAAGCGAAATGGAGTTAACTCTGCAGGCTGAGCCTGCAGGTTTGGGGTTTCCCGGGCAGAGCCTGGGAACCAGATTGGGATCCGGATCCACTGTTACGATCCAACCGGGTCTTGGCAAGGATTGTTACTTTGAAAGGTGCTAACATGTCCAACGGCAAACGTCTTTCCACCGAGGAAAAGAAGGAAATCTTCTCGAACCTCGTCGCCACGCAAGACCAGATCGCGAATGTGCGCAAATCGTATGAAATGGTGACCGAACAATACGCCATCAGCGAGGAACAGCTGCGGGCCATCGAGGATGAGGGCGTGGACAACGAATGGCCCCCCTTGAGCGAACCCGTCGCCACCCGCTGACCTTCCGATGCCGCTGCCCAAGCCCGAGGATGACGGTCCCCGGGCTTTGCTGGTTTTTGGTCTGATTCGTTCTTGCCTTTCCCGCGCAGGGCTGTCAAACTGGCCTCTTCGGGCCCATGTCGTCTGCATCGTCGTATCGAGTGCCGTCATGATCTGCATTTCCATCAATCAGGAATCCCGCCGTTTCGCGCTGGCGGACATGGTCAACGCCAAGCTGTTCGGCGATGTGCTCGAGCTGCGCCTCGACCGGTTCGGGAAGTCGCCCGACATTGGCGAGATGATCGCCGCCCGACCCAAACCGATGATCATGGTTTGCAAGCGACCCGAGGACGGCGGTTCGTTCGATGGCACCGAGCAAGAGCGTCTGGCTATCCTGCGGCAATGCATCATCAGCAAGGCGGACTACGTCGAGATCGAACTGGACGTGGCTGACGATATTCGCCCGTTCCCCCCCAGCAAGCGCGTCATCTCCTACACGAACCTGAGCGAAACGCCGATCGACATTCTCAACATCTACGAGGAGATGAAGGAGAAACGGGCGGACGTGATCAAGCTGATGACGCTGGCGCGAACGCCCGAGGAGGCCTGGCCGCTCGTACAGATTCTGGCCAAGGCCGTCGTGCCGACCGTCATCGTCGGCCTGGGCAGACCGGGCATCATGCTGTCGCTTTTGAGCAAGAAACTCGGCGCGCCGTGGATTTACGCCGCTCTCGAACGCGGACTGGAAGCCTATCCGGGGCAAACGACGGTTGAAGACCTGGACACCATCTATCGCTTCAAGGACATTCAGAAAGGCACCCGCCTGATCGGCGTCACCGGTCTGGGCGAGCGCGAGCAGATCGCGGCGGCCGCCTTGAATGCCGCGTTCGCGCACCATGAGATGGCTTTTCGCTGCCTGCCGATGCCGGTCGGGAACATCAAGGTGTTTCGCAAGATCATGGAGGCGGTCAAGCTCGCTGGCGCGGTCATCGACCCGGAACACCAGGCCGAGATCATGGAGATCAGTCCGGAGGTGCACGGCCTGGCCAAGGAAACGCAGGCTGCCGATGTCCTCATCCACAAGAGCGACGGCTGGCATGCGATGCACATGTCAGGCCACGCCTGGGTCAACGCGCTCAAGAATGCCCTCAAGAAACGCTTCCCGAACGATCCGTTCAAGGATCGCTTCGTGTTGTGCGCCGGGCTGTCCGGCGCCGCCAAGGTGATCGCCCGCGAAGTGCAGCGCCAGGGGGGCAACGCCATCATCGCTTCGAGCGACAAGAAGCGCGGCCAGGCGTTCGCCCAGGAAGCCGGTTGCCGATACATCGCTTTGGAAGCGCTCTACGTCACTCTTCACGACGTGCTCGTTTATTGCGCCGACGAGACCGACGAAAAGCTGGGCAAGGTCGGGACCATCCACGCGGGCTACCTCAAGCCTGGCATGATCGTCGCCGACTTGACCGCCGGCGCCCGGTCCACGCAGCTCCTGCGCGACGCCAGCTCACGCGGCTGCGACACGGTCGTGCCGCTGGACCTCACGCTGGACCTTCTGGAATTGCAAGCGAAAACCTTGACCGGCAAGCCAACGCCACGCGACGTGCTGCTCAACGCGATCCCGCCGCGGTTCCTGGAGCAGGCTGAGTAGGAACGGAGATTGGCTTCAGGTGCCCGGGCTCTCACGAGGGGAGCGGCTGGCCATCATGTGGGGCAGCCGCCTTTACCGCGGGTGTGGCCTGGGGGCGAAAGTCGGCCTGGGGGCGTTCTGGCGTGCGCGTGCGTTTTCGATCAGGTTGACCAGGAAATCGTCATAGGAAAAAAGCGACTCGTCCAGGTAGTTGGAAAACCCCGCGGCCTCGCTGACTTCGGGGTTTGGATTGACTTCGATCACGAAGAGTTCGCCTGCCGAGTTCATGCGAAAATCAACACGCCCGTAATCACGGCAGCCGAGCAGGCGGAACGCCTTCCAGGCGAATTGTTCGATGCGGCGCACGGTCGCGCGGGCCAGGTCCTTCGGATACCACGGGGCCCAGTCTTTTTCGAACCGGGCCGGCTCCCACTTTCCCGTGTAGGTGATGATAGGCCAAACCCCAGGCCGCGCGTCGGGCAGGGCGATCTCACTCAGTAGAAATTCGCGCATGTCCTTCAGGTCCACCAGGGCGACGTTGAATTCCCGGCCATCGATATATTCCTCGACGATGACCGGCGGGCCGTAGGTGGTGAGAAGGTATTGCACGCGTTCCCGGAACTGTCGGGCATTGACGCACACGCTGGCGTGGTCCATGCCGACGCTGCCGTCTTGCAAAGCCGGCTTGACGATGACGGGATAGGCGAGCGAACATTTCGGCGCCGGCAGGGCATCGACCACGAAGAAATCGGCCGTTGGCAGGTCCGCGCCCCGGAGTAGGGTTTTTGCCGTATGTTTGGCGCGGGCCAGCGACAGCGCCGGCGCCGGCGAACCCGTGAACGGGACACCGGACCATTCCAGAATGCCGGCGACATACGACTCGGACTCGGGTTGATCAAGACTACCCTCGAACAGATTCACCACCACGCCGGGGCGGCGCTGTTTCAGCTCGGCCCAGAGCTGCGTCGGCTCCGGGCCTATCGCCAGTTCGCCCACGCTGTAGCCCGCCTGGGTCAACGTGTTTTTCACCTCGGTCACGACAAAACTCAACGTGGTTTCTTGATCGGAATCGGGATGGCCCTTGGGCAGGAGCGGGAGGTTGTACAACACCAGCACCGTCGGTTTCGCCATGACACCCCTCCTCCTCCGTTGGCTTGCCGTCGGCTACCCAAGTCGTTTGAGCGCCGCCGTGACGATCGCGCCGACCAGGCGATCGTACGGCCAACCAACCAGCCCCGCCATGATGACCAGGTCGCTGTCATCGGGATTCAGGCCCGGCAGCGGGTTCACTTCCAAGAAATGCGGCACGCCATCGCGCACGCGGAAGTCGATTCGCGCCACATCCCGGCAGCCCAGGGTGCGAAAGACCGTACGCGCCGCGTCGCTGGCGCGCTTTAGCGTCTCGGCCGGCAGCAGGGGCGGGCATTCATACTTCACCAGCCTGCGATAATCGCGCTTGATCTCCAGGCTGTAGATGAACCGCTCCGTCGCGAAATTCGGCACGACGCGCATGATGCCCAAAATTTCCGGCGTGCCGTTGCCCAGCAAGCCGACCGTCAACTCGTCGCCGTCGATGTATTCTTCGAGCAGGATGGTTTGCGGATGCCCCTCACGAAGCAGCGCCATGACGCCGGGCAACTCACTGGCCGCGTGCACCAGGCATTTGCTGCGAATCCCCTTGCTGGAGCCCTCCCACGCCGGCTTGACCACCAGGGGAAACTTGAGCGCTGACAAGGGGACTGATTCCATCGGCATGCCCGGCTCCAGCGCGAAGCTGGCAGGAACCGCGACGCCCGCCAACGCCGCGAGCTTCTTGGCGCAATCCTTGTCGAGCGTGACGGCCATCGTGAACGGGTCGGACCCGGTATAGGGAATGCCAAGCATGTCGAGCACGGCGGGAACGCGTGCCTCGCGCGATCGGCTTACGCCATGCCCCTCGGCGAAGTTGAAGACCAGGTCGGGCCGGTCCGCCAGCACCTTTTCCAGAAACTCGCGTCCATCGCCCAGAAGAACCACGGCGTGGCCAAGTTGGCCCAGCACCCTGGCGATCGCCTCGATGGTGTGCGGGCTGTCGAACTCCTCATCCGCGTCGTCGGCCATGTCCGCGCTGCGCGGCAAGGTTGATTTCAGGTCGTAGGTGATGCCGATCTTCATGGGTTTGATTATATGGGCTCGACGCGCCGCCGCTTGCGGCGAAACGCTCGCACGCCGCCGCGCGAACGCCACGCCGTGAAAAGCGCCTTCAAGGTGTTCGCGAAAATGGATGAGCGTGCCACGTGAACGGCATGTCGGGAGCAATCCGTTTTTCGCGCAGCGCGACGAACAGGGCGGCCGCGATCAGATCCGCCGTCGTACCGGGGTTGCGGACATGGTTGTGCGAACGAAGGAACGCGTCGAATTCGAGATACGCCTGACACCCCGCCGGCGTGGTCCACCCGCCGAGCGCAAGAATCGCTTGTGCCCGCTTACGCACTTCGAGTTCGCCCGCGTTGCCGCATTTTCGCGCGACGAGGCTATCGCCCCGGCTGGCCAGGGATTCCAGTTGGACCGCGACAATCGCCTGTTCGATATTCCCATGTCGTTGCGTTCGCGCGACCAGTTCGGGGGTCATCCAGGCAAGGACCAGGTCGAAGGCGCTGGCATACTGTGCCGCGATCAAGTCGTGCTGACGGGCAAGCGTCATCACGTCGCGCAGCGGGAGCGTGGGCTCGTTCGCAAGGTCTTGCTCGCTGGTCGTTCCAAGCCCGCCGGGTTTTGCCAGGCGAATCGCGGCGTAGACGTTGCGAGAGTCCGCCACGGTCGTGTTTTTCAAGATGCGGTCCAGGGCAGGCTGCAACGGCTGATCGAGAGGGACCGCCGCCAGCGGCGCCAGCAGCAGCACGATGCCGAGGTTGGTGTTCGTGTTCACCGCGCGGCGGGTGGCCTCGATGGCGCGCAGAATCGTGATGCCGAGCGGATGGCCCGTGGCGTCATCCAGAATCGGCGCGCTGGCGGCGGCGCTGGCGAGAAAATCATTGACGGTGAGGTCGGGAAACTCGCGCCCGGGGCACACGTTGCCCGCCTTGCGTGCCAGGACTTCCCAGGTGCAGGCGAGCTGTGCGACGTCTCCCAGGGTGTGCGCGGAACTGGACATGTTGAATTCAACTGCTTGCGGTTGCGCGGCGCCATTCCCGCCGCGCAACCGCAAGCGGGTGGGCCGGCAGGTCGATTAGATTCTCACTTCTCGGCTTCTGCGCTCGATGCGAAGAACTTTTGAGGCAGCCGACATCCCGTCTTTGTTTCTCGCAAAGACGCCAAGGACGCAAAGAAAGACAAGAGAACGAAAGAGGAGCACAAAGGGAGAGGGGCCAATTACAGGCGATTCCCTCGGATTGAATGCCTTTGCGTCCTTGGCGCCTTTGCGAGAACTCAAGTTCTGTGGACCGTCAGGGAGCGGTTGGCGGTACAGGCTTCCCGCTCCCTGACGGTCGCGGCTCGTGAAAGACAAACCGGGAAATTATGTCGCCGGCGCCGCTTAGTTCTTCGGTATCGGCTCCACCCATTGCGTCGAACCGGTGGTGAGAACCAGGCATCCGTTGCTGCCGGGCCGACCGATGATGCGGCGCCCCAGGGAGATCGGCGACCAGGAATTGTAGTTGAATTCAGCCTTGGCGGGGTTCGGGTAATGGCGAACGCCTCCCTTGAGGACATCGGCGAAGATCGCCCCACCGTCGGCAAAAGCGATGCTGCGGATTCGCATTTGCAGGGTGTACGCGGGCACGCCCCAGTTGTCGATTGCGTATATGTTTGTCTGGGTTAGCTTGGCGGCCGAGCCTTTCAGGGCTGTCAGATAACAGACCGCCATCTGCTTGCTGTCCTGCGATATCGCGAAGGATGCCGTGGAACGGACAATCGGCTCCTTGGCCGACTCGTGGACGAGGCGGGCGCCGTCGATGCGAATGCGGTGCAGCCAGAAGTCGGACGCTTGCAGGAAAAGGTACTTGCCATCGGGGGACACGGCGATGTTCTTGACGCCCTGGAAACCGAATGGCTTGCCTTCGACCTGCGCGGCGTTGACGGTGCCCGCCTTTAGATCGACCCTCATCAGATTCGGGGCCGCCACGAACGCGTAGGGGGTATTCGGCGCTGATGCCAGTCGTGAGGCTGTCTGCTGCAGGGTGATGGTTTTTCGCCGGGCCAGGGTCTGGGCATCGTACAGCCAAAGCTCCGTCACGTTGCTGGGAATGACCACCAGACCTTCGGCGGACAGCGCCTGGTACCGGCAGGTTTGGCCGAGATCCGTGCTGGACTCCACCTTGAAATCGGTGTTGATTTTCATGAGGGTTGTGCCGGAATCGATATGGAACAGGTATTTTCCCTGCGCGTCCCAGCACGGGTCGGCGCCGAGGCTGCCGAAACCCCCGATGGGCCGCAGGTTGAGATTCTTGAACATGAAGCCGCCGGTCCGGGTAACGGTACCGACGACCGAGCGATCTTCCTTTTTCGCGGGGGGGGCGTCGATTTTTACGATGGGTGAGTTTTTGTTTTTCAGGCGAAGGTAGGCGACGCGATCGCCGGTGCGTAGCAGCGCTTCGCCGCCGAGGGGGGAGACGGTGACGCCGCGGACGGAGAAGGCGAATACGCCGGGGATGCTGGGCTGTGAGAAATAGATGCCGTCCTGCTTGTAAAGGACCAGGGCGCGAATGGAGTCAGTGCCGAGAAACCAGCCGGCCTTCGGGTCAATGCCAACGTGCCGAGGCTGGTTGCCCGTGATGGTCACCGCAGGTTTCTGCAAGGCGGCGGCGGGATAGACGTAAAGCCCGCGCGTTGGATGGCCAAACGGTTGCGCGAACGTCGGCGGCCCGGACAGGCAGACGAACTGGCTATCGGCGCTGACATGGATGCCGTCGCCAAACTGTACAACCTGCGGGCTGCTTTCCTCGAAGGCCAGGGTGAGCCCGTTAATGCGATGCCGCTGGAGTTTGCCGGCATCGGTGTGGAACAGGAATTTCCCATCGGGCGACAGCGTGATCCAGGGACTGGCGGTATTCCAGCGGATCGGCAACCCGACGATGCCGCGCTCGAGGTCGAGGACACGCAGGTTGGTGGCCCCGAACTCGAAGACCTGCACGACGGCGACGCTGGCGCCGGGCCCCGAGGTGAGGCGGCGCACGTTCTGCACGAACAAGTTTTTCTTGACCACGGCCGGATTGTTCGGATCGTACACGCGGACCCGATTTTCCATCGGCGTGGCAACGACCAGGCCGGCGGAGGACATCTGCATGATGGCGCTATCGTTGAACTGCCCTTCCAGGAGGGTCATCTTCTCGGTCTTGCCGGTTTCGGCGTTGACGCGTTGGAGCAGTCCGGTGCGGCCCAGGATGAAGAAGTGCTTGCCGTCGCGGGCCCAGACCGCGTCGGCGACGGGGGTCTCGTTGAACTTGTAGGTGTAAACACGATAAGAAAGATCATTTAGCGCGAACAGGGGCGGATTCATGGCCGGGTCTTTGCTCGGATCGTTGCGGCGCACCGTCAGCGTGAATGGGCCCGTCGCGTTTCCGCCCAGCGAGGTGGCAATGATGCGGTACTGCCCGGTGCGCGTGGGCCGAAACACGATGCGCGCGTTGTGGTTGCCGCCGCCGTCGTCGTCCTGGACCAGGATGTTGTTGTTTTCCATGACGTAGAGGTAGGCGTCGAAAAAGAAGTCCGCGCTCATGTCGATCTGGTAGGTTTGCCCTGCTTCCATTTGCGCAAGGTAAACGCGGTGACGTTTGTGGTTGAACAGGCCAATGGGGGCCGGTTGATCGGTGAACTCGATGCGGTGATTTGCCGTGAAAACGCCGTTGACACCAAAGTCAACGTTGACGGCCGGCGCCTGGCCCTTGTTGTTGACGCCATCCTTGACGAAGCCGTCCCTTTTGTCGGCGACGGCGATCGGGGGGTTGACGCGGGGCGGGTTGTCAAAACCACCATCGTGGTGGCGTTCCATGACGAACCAGACTGCGCCGACACCGACGCAGCCCAGGCACGAAAGCAGGCCGACGCCCACCAGCAACAGCACGACGACCATCATGCCCGAGCCTGATTTTTCAGGCGCATCCCGCCGGGGCCCTCGCGATGGGTCGCTCCGCTTTCGCGCGGGCGGCGGCTTCGGCGGCTCTTTCCGGTCGCGATCTTTTTCCTCGTCGTCATCCCCCCATGCCGGCGTTTTCGGCAAGGGCGTGGACGAGACCTCCGTCCCGGGCGTCGGCGCCGCGGGCGGATCGTCCAGCTCCAGCTTGGGGACGATGCTCTCCTCTTCGGGCGTCAGCGCCGCCGGCGCCGTCGGCTCGGGCGCGCTCGGCTGCGACACCGTGAAAACCGCCGCGCACTTTTGGCACTTCACCTTCTTCCCGAGCAATTCTTCGTCGAGGTGAAACTGGGCCATGCAATTGGGACAGTTCATGGAGATAGCCATTGCCGATTGCTCCGCACGCCGAGAATTGATTTTGTGTAAGGCCGACCGCTCGTGGGCGTTCTCCAACAGTTTACCCCAAATGCGGCCTGCTTGGCCAGTCCGCGGCGCTGGTTTTTTTCGGGCGGCCGGCTTGATCCATAGAATGGAAGGACGAGTGCGCGGGCCCCGATCCGAGCCTGAGCGCCAGCGAAGGGCCGCGTGAGATCGCTGATCGCCGTTTGCTGGCGCTCGGGCCCGGAGCCAATCGAGGATATCATCACCATGACCACGATCCGTTTCATCATGCTCGGCGGCTTTCTTGGCGCGGGTAAAACCACCGCCCTGGGCCGGCTGGCGCAGCACTTCATGAGTCAAGGCCAGCGCGTGGGCATCGTCACCAATGATCAGGCCGACGACCTGGTCGATACGCACACGTTGCGCGAGCAGGGTTTCTCGGTCGAGGAGGTCGCCGGCGCCTGTTTCTGCTGCAAATTCACCGACCTCATCGACAAGGTCGGCGCCCTGGAAAATGTGCAACGCCCGGATGTCATTCTCGCCGAACCCGTTGGCAGTTGCACCGACCTGGTGGCAACCGTCGTGCAACCGCTCAAGGACCTCTATGGCGCCCGCTTCAGCGTGGCGCCTTACCCCGTCTTGTTCAAGCCGAGTCATGGACTGAAAATCCTTCGCAACGAAACCGGCCGCGGTTTCTCACCGAAAGCGGCGTATATTTTTCGCAAGCAACTCGAAGAGGCCGACGCCATCTTGCTCAATCGCATCGACGAACTCGCCGCGGCGCAAATCGACGAAATCGCGGGCCTGGTCAATCAACAGTACCCGGGCGTTCCCGTTCTGCGCGTCTCCGCCAAGACCGGGCATGGCTTTGACGCTGTGCATGAGCTGCTCAATCAACAAGGCGCCTTTGGCCGCAAGATTCTTGACATCGACTACGACACTTACGCCGAGGGCGAGGCCGAGCTGGGCTGGCTGAACAGCAGCGTGCGCGTCACGGCGGCACAGCCGTTCGCCCTGGATTCGTTTCTGATGGACGTTTTGAGCGACCTGCAACAGTCGCTCCAAGGCGCCGGCGCGGAAGTGGCCCATCTGAAGGCGATCGGTTTGTGGGAAGGCTTCTTCGGCGTTGCCAATCTGGTCAGCAGCGATGGGGAAGCGACGCTTTCGCTGCCGTCGCGCTGCCAGGTGAAGGAGACCGACTTGATCGTCAACGCCCGAGTCGCCATGGACCCGGCCATCCTGCGGCAACACGTCGAACAAACGGTGCGGGCAATTTGCACGAAATACGGGGCAACCGCGGCCGACGCCAAGACGCAGAGCTTCCGCCCTGGCCGGCCGACGCCGACGCACCGATATGCGACAGCAACGTGAGGTTGTACGAGCCTGAAGCGTAAGCGACGGTAGGTCTTTCGAGGCGTCAGCGTGTCTTCTCGTTCTCAACGCTCGAGAGCCGTTTTTCCATTCTGCGGAGCTGCTCGCGCATTTGGGCGTCGTCCGGGCGCAGCAGCGTCGCGAGACGTTGCGTCTCGATGGCTTCCCTGGTCCGGCCTTCCTCCAGGAGAGCGGCGGCAAGCCAGTGCAAGACCAGCGCGTCCTTGCTCTGCGTGAGTTGCGTGGCGCGGCGCAACGTTGTCACGGCCGCCGCGCTTTTGCCCTGTTCCAGTTGCACCCGGCCGCGAACAAAAAACCCACGTGCTTCCGTCTTTTGCAGCTTGATGGCCGCATTCGCGCGCGCCAGCGCCGTGCGTAGCTGCCCTTTCTCCAGAAGGATGAGACCTTGCAGGGCCAGCACCGGCGCGAAATCGGCGCCTTCGTCGGCCAGCGCCAGGTGTTCCACTTCTTCGCGCGGCCAGTGCTCCTCAAGGCCGAGCGTGGCGCAGAGATAGCGGCCGACCGCGCGATGCGCCCGTGCGGCCTGCTCCTTCGCTGGATGCCACTCCTTGACCAACCGCTCGCCTTCGCGCGCCTGCGCCGTGACGGTTTTTTTGAGGGCGAGCAGGGTCGCGTCGGGGTTTTCGATTTTGCCGATCTCTTGGGCGCGCCGAAGCGCGGCGTCGAGGTTGCCCTGGCGCAGGTGCGCCCGGATCAACCCGGTCAACGCTGGTCCGTCGAGGTGGCCGCGATCGAGGTTGAACACCGCCTGGGCATATTGGCGTTTTTCCAGATGCACCAGGCCCAGCACGCGATGCCCGTTGGCGTGGAAACCGAAACTACAGGCGCGTGTCGCCAGTTCGAAGGCGTCGTCGAGCCGGCGCATTTGCAGGTGCAGGTCCGCCGCCCTGGCCAGACTCGACGAATCCTTCTGAGCCGCCACGGTGAATTGCCGGAGGTGGTTAAGCGCCTCCGCGGTCATGCCGTTTTTCATTTCGAGCTGGATCATTGATTCCAGGGCCAGGCGATCGTTCGGGTCAGCCTCGACGGCGGCCTGAAGCGAGGCCAGGGCTTCCTTGACCTGGCCCAATTTCTTGTGGACCCGCGCCTTGAGGTGAAGCGCGTCGAGCGATGCCAGGGACGCGGAATCGGTGACCAGCGCGCTTTGCAAATGCTTCAACGCTTGTTTGGGGTTATCCTGCCGATCGGCGTTGCGGGCCAGTTGATAGTGCGCCATGCCGCGCACCGGTGCGAGTCGGTGCTTGGTGAGGGGCGTGAGGATTCTCGCGGCTTCACCGAAGTCCTTGCGGCGAACACAGGCGGCGCCGAGGGCGATGGCGTACTTGGGGTCATCGGGAAATTGCCGTACCATGACCCGGTAGAGGCTCTCCTCTTCCGCGTTGTTCTCCGCCGCGCTGACGCGCATTTCCCAGAGGGCGCGATCCTTCGGAAAACGCGGGGACGCCCTGGCAAGAACGCGCCGCGCGTCCGCCGGGCGTTCGTTATCCAGATACAGCCGGGCGAGGATGCGCACCAGCTCGGGATCGCGCGTCCCCTCCCGCGTCAACAGCTTTTCCAGGGCGGGCGCGTCGGCGAGATCCGCCGTCGGCTTCAACCCCAGCCAGACGCGGTAGGCGCCTGCCACCTTTTCCTGAAAGCGCTGAAACTCCGCGAAATCCGGCCTTTCGATGCGCGTCTTCTCCAGGCGCATGTGCATGTGTAAGTCCAGCCGGCGCGGGTTTTTCTCGTCCTGAGCCACCTTGAGCTTGAACGAACCCCAGCGGCTTTTCACCTCCTGCGACTCTGGCGCGACATCCAGCCGCAGCGCCGGGGACAACTCCACGATGTAGTGATGGATGGATTCAAACGGCATCGGCAGTTGATACGCCAGCCGGCGCTCCAGGTCGATGTTGTAACCGAGAAACCAGGTGAAAACCGGACTGTCCGTGAGGCTGCCTTCGCGGGTTGCTTCGCCGGTGAATTGCTTGGGCACTTCGAACTCGATGTCGGCGCGCACGGGCCGATCGAAATCGAGCAACCGCTTTTCATCGATCTTGAGGTTGAGCAGCCGGGCCTTGCCATGCGCGTCCTGTAGTTCCGCCGTCACACTGCGCCGGCGTTCGCCGGCTGGAACGTCATACCATTTGTCGCGCCGCGTCCAGGCCGCCGAGCCGTGATACGTGGCCCGCCGCTGGCACCGCGACGTGCCGTCGGGTTGAATGGCGACCCGGGTGGTCTGCTCGATGCGATAGTCGTCCGCCGTGAAGGCGGGTGTCTTCACGAGCCGCACCTCGGCGTCTTTTGTCAAATAGGTCTGGCGATCGCGGTCGGCGCGCGGCAGAAAATCCCAGGCGGCCAGCGCGACGGTCGTGTCGATCCAGTAGTCCTTCCCGTCAATGTGCGTCCACAGAATGGCGTGCGAGCCCCAGGGCGAGGGGACGTCGGGCTCGACCTGTCCGTCGTCCTGCGTGCCCAGCGTCACCAGCCAGGCGGGCAGGCCGATTTCGCGCATCATCACCGCCAGAAGCTGTACCTGGTCCTTGCAGTCGCCGTAACGGTTGGCCAGCACTTGATGCGGCTGGTGCGGGGTATAGCCCAGCCCGCCGTGCGCCCGCGAAAGATAACGCACGTTCTGCCGCACCCAGTAGGTCAGCGCCTTCGCTTTCTCGATCGGCGCCTGCTTGCCGCGCGTGACTTCCTCGACCACCCGGCTGATCTCCGGCGTGCATTTCCAGCAGTCCTTGCGCAGCGTCTGCTTCCATTTCCCGATTGCCTCCCACGACGGGAACGTGGACACCATCAGCTGCAAACGCACTTCCTCGCGCGAAGGCCTCTCCTCCTCCCGCGGGAGCCGCCGGCGATGGGTCGTGCTCCAGTGATAGAGCTTTTCGCCATCCTTTTCGGTGACGACCAGGTTGACGCTGCCGTTGATGACCTTGTGCTTGAGCACTTTATTTTTTGGAAGGCGCACGCGGTATTCGTCGCGCAAGACGAAAACGCTGTCGTCCCCGAAGGTGTAGCGCGAATAGAAATGCCCCGCGAACTCCGGCGTTTTGTTGCGCACCGTCCATTTGACCTCGTAGATATCGCCGACCTGGAGGTTGGGGAACGAGATGACCAGCTGCTTGTCCTGATTGTAAACCTGAAAATCGGTGACCACATCGCGCAGATGCACATGCTTCGCCTCGATCGGCACGATCTTCCCATCGGCCTTGATGATGCGGGCCTCGTTGAGCGTCAACTTGTCGTACATCGGATCAAAGATGATCGAACGATATTCGCCGTAACGATCGATGCCCTTTCGGCTATTGAGCCGAGTGACCTCATGGGAAATCCCAACATCCGTCCCATCCGGTTCCAGCAGGTGCGTGGTGCCGGAATAGAGTACGCACGCGGCGGAATCGTCGAGAACGTCCCTGGGGATGGTCTTGAGAACCCTGGCATCGTAGCGGTAGGGCAGGGGCTCGCGCGACGGCCCGCGCGCCACCGGCCAGTCGTCCGCGCGCGCGCCGGCCACAAAGGTCAGCAGAACCACAACGGACCAGCGTAGCGTTCTCATGGCAGCAACCTCGATGTCAACAACGTCGCTGAAGGGGCTTTTCCATTGTGCCCGAAAAACGGGCCCGCGACAAGCTCAGCAGGCGCATGGAAACCTGATTCTCTGGGACATACTGGAGCGAGACCATCTGCCGGTCCTCGGTGGGTAACCGGGCTGACTCATCGTCGGCGAGATCGTGCCGTCCTGGCGTCCGTTGCGGGCAATGGGGATTGACGCCGCGGCGCTGGATGTTGAACTGGAGTTGGATGCCGGCGTATCGCGATGTAATAGAGACGGCTACGAGAACGAAAGAGGTAGGGCATGAGTTACTGGGCCATAACTGGTTGGTGTGCTCTTGGTCTTGCTGCCTTGCCGGCGCTCTACGGGGTGCATCGTTTTTGCCTCTGGCTTGAAGCTCGTGGGCACCTGTACTATTGGCACCGCAGGCCGGAGAGCAGTGCGGCCGGGTGCATGGTCGCGTTGCAAAAAGCGGTTGAGCCGCAGGTTCAGCATGTGCAGGAAGCAAAGGAAGGAAAACGCCACCACAACGGAGAAGGCGCGCCGGGCGGACCACCTGAACCATGAGTCAAGTCGACTCTCAGGTCGTCATTCATAGGCAATCGCATCGGGAATGCGTTCGCGCACTGCGTACAGTGCCGGGCCGACACCCGCCAGCGTGGCGATGACCAGAGCCGCCAGCGCGATCAGCGCCGTGGCGGCCCAGGGAATGTAGACGGCAAAGCTATACCCCGTTTCCTCGCGAAAGATGACCCGCAGCGCGTACCACTGCAGCGGGATCGCGAAGACCACGCCGAGAATGCATCCAAAGACGCCCATCAGGAACGCCTCGGCCAAAACGAGATAGACGACCTGGGCGCGCGACGCGCCGATGGCGCGCAGGAGTCCCATCTCGCGCTTGCGCTGCAGCACCGAGATCAACAGCGCCGTGATCACTCCCAGGGCCGCGATCAGGACCACGACGATTTCCTGTCCCAGGGCGATGCGGTAGAGCCGCTCGATCATGTGATCGATGCGTTCCTGCAATTCGACGCGTGTCAAGGGATGGAGATCGAACTGCGCGAGCTTGGCGGCGATCTGAGCCTTGGCCGCCTTCGGTTCGACGCCGGGCTTGAGGTAGACCTCAAAGTAATTGACCGTGGTGTCCTGCCAGTGTTCGATATAGTCGCGGCGATTCATGATGATGGAGCCACGGTTCCAGGTGTAATCGACGACGGTGCCGATGACGCGCAGTTTCACGAACCCGCCGGGCGATTTCAGGGTGATGAAATCGCCCCTGTGAACGTGGTGGAGGGCTTCAAAATTGTGCGAGATCAGGACGGTGTTTTTCTCTCGAATCATCGCCTCGTAGAACGGGAGGTGATCTTTTTTGAGAGCGCGAGTGGACTCGAGCGCAAGCGAGCGATCGACATCGATGGCGATCAGCCCGATGCGGTCGCTGCCGTAGACGATGTCGAAGGTTTGCCGATTCGGAACCACGCCATGTTCTTCGACGAGGTCGATTTTTTGCAGTTCGTCGCGTAGACTTTCCTGCATTGCCTCGTTCTGCCCGCCCGAGCCGACGGGGCTTCCCGCGGTGACGATGATGTCGGACACCATGGACGTTTGCACCCAGTCGCGAATGGCCTCGCGGTTGGAGTGGATGATGCCGGCGGTTTCGACGATGAGGCAGACCCCCGCGGCCAGGGCGCCGATGACCATGCCGGTGCGGCCTGGCGCGCGGATCAGGTTGTCGGCGGCGATGCGCCACTCAATTGGGAAAAGACGGCGCGAGATTGGCATCAGCAGGCGCGCCGCCACTTGCGCGAACAGCGGCGCCGCCAGGAGGGCGCCGATCATGACCAGGCTGAGGCCGCCGTAGGTTCCCCAGCGCCTGGGGATGAAATCGCGCACCAGGATCATGCTCAGCCCTGCCAGGATCAATGCGCAGGTGGCGGTGATGTGGGCGAGCAAGTGCGAGACCGGTGGCTCCTTGGGCACGCGCCGAACCGCCTCCGCTGGCTTTTCGTAGGCCGCCTGCACCGCTGGCACGAGCGACGCCACCACCGCCGACGCAATGCCGACGCCGAAACCCAGAGCGATCAATTCCCAGCTCAACTCAACCTGTTGCAAGTTCATCGTGGCAAAGATTTCGCCGATGGCGTCTTGCATGGGCTCAAGGCCAATGAGCGCGAAGCCGCGGCCCAGCGGGATTCCGAGCGCGGCGCCAACGACGCCGAGAAAGAAGGCCTCGCCTGCGAAGAGTCGCCAGACTTGCGCGCGGGTCGCGCCCAGCGCGAGCAGGATGCCGATCTCATGCCGGCGTTCCGCGACGCTGACCGACAGGGCGTTGTAGACGAGGAACATGCCCACGATCAGCGCCGCCACGCCGCACATCGAGAACCCGGTTTTCATGCCGACCGAGGCGCTTTGCAGAGATTGATTCTGCTCGTCCAGCGTCTGCACCTCGGCCCGGCCGGCGAGTTTTTTCTCGATGGCCCGCCGCGCCTGCTTGGCGTCCGTTCCAGGGTGCAGGGCGACATCAAGCCGGCGCACCTTGCCCGCGGGCATGCCGAGGACGGTGGCGGCGTTTTTCAGACCAAGAATAATCACGTATCCGCCCAGGGCCGCCAGTTCGCCGTCCTGTTTCGGCGCAATCGAGGCGACGCGCACGAGTTGATGCTTCTTCGGGCCTTTTTCCACCTGAAAGAACTTGAGGTTGTCATCCAGCTTCAAGAACTTCAACGTGGCGAGCGTCACGGGATCGGGGTCGCTCTTGACGATCTGGTCAAGTTCCTTGCCAAGAATCGCCGGCATGTTGCCCAGGACATTGGAATCGAAATAGACCTTGAGTAACTTGGGATCCGCCTTTTCGTCCGGGCGTTCAGGGCCTTGTGGTTTGGCCAGGGCGTCAAGCATGCGTCGCGTTTCGGGATCGAAATCAAACTGCCCTTCCAGATCATCGGCTTCCGGTGCGGCGGCGCTCAATTCGATGCCGAGCACCAGGACGGCCTGCTTTTCCTTGCCAATCAACACCTTGGCCTGCCCGAAAATGCGTGGTTGCACGCTCTTGACGCCGGGGATGCTGGCGATTTCCGTGGCGAGGTCGCGATCGACGAGCTGTTCCCCGTTGGCGACGATGAAATCGAGCGTGCCCGCCAGCGGATTCCCGGCGGCGAGCGTCGCCTTGGCCATGGTGTCCGAGAGCGCCTGGGTCGCAACCAAAGTGGCGACCCCCAGCATGATGCTGGCGACCACCAACGCCGCGCGAAACCAGCGCCGCGACAGATAACGCAAACTGAGAGTTCGAAACAACGAAAGCATGATGAAGCGCTAAAGCCCAGGGGTGAGCGCAGCGAACCCCTGGGATGGCTGCCGCCAAAGATCCCAGGGGTTCGCTGCGCTCACCCCTGGGCTTGCTAATGCGCGGCGATTGTGAACAGACCCTTGTCCTTGACTCGCTCCTCGGAATCGACACGCCCATCGCGAATGTTGACGATCCGGTCGCCATAAGTGGCCGCGTGTGCATCGTGGGTCACCATGACCACCGAGCGTTTCCCCGGTTCGGGCAGGCTGCGCAACAGTTTCAGGATTTCTTCGCTGGTCGCGGAATCGAGGTTCCCGGTCGGTTCATCGCACAGCACCGCCTCGGGATTGCTGACGAGCGCCCGCGCGATGGCAACGCGCTGCATCTCGCCGCCGGACATTTCATCGGGGAAGTGCTCCGCCCGATCGCGCAGACCGACGCGCTCCAGCCCCGCGTAGGCCGGGATCAGCGCCTTCGCTCGACTCGTCCCGGCCAGCAACAACGGCAGCGCGACATTTTCCACGGCTTTGAGTGTGGGCAGCAGATTGAAAAACTGAAAGACAAAACCGATCCGCTCCCGGCGCAACGCCGCGAGCTCGCGATCGGACATCGTGTGCAAGGCACGTTCAAAAAAGTAGATTTCGCCTGACGTTGGCGTATCGAGTGCGCCCAGAAGGTGCATGAGCGTCGATTTGCCCGACCCGCTTGGCCCCATGATCGAGATGAATTCGCCCGCGTCGATGCGCAGGCTCACCCCCTGCAGAGCCTTGACGATGCGTGCCCCCTGGGGGTAATGTTTCGTGACGCCCTTGGCTTCCATCATGGCGGTTGGCCAATCCTTCATTGAAGCGA
Organism: Planctomycetota bacterium; assembly: GCA_016191165.1. Taxonomy (GTDB): domain Bacteria; phylum Planctomycetota; class Planctomycetia; order Gemmatales; family Gemmataceae; genus SIAQ01. The sequence goes on along the minus strand of JACPPF010000089.1, from coordinate 28,475 downwards.
GCGAGTCCGTTGAGGAACTACCAGCATTTCGTTGGGGGCGTTTCATATTTTACGAAATCGTTCCAAAGAACCGAGGGGCGTCGCCCCTGAACACACCCTGATGACATGTATGCCGACTCCGCGCCCCTCGCCCATGCCTTCGCGCGGAACCGGGCAAGATGGCACGCTGAGGTAAACCTTGATCCGGTTCCTGCCGCATTCCGCCTTTTCTGTTTTGGCAATTTGCGTTATGCTTGCTCCTCCTGGAACCTATGCGATCTTGCCCGGAAGAGGAGTTGCCATGCGCAGGCTCGGTTTCGCTCTTGCTTTGGTGTTGCTTTCCTCCGCCAACCTCCATGCCCAGTCGGCCTGGGCGGACAAACTCTTTGGCGCCGACAAGACGCACGATTTCGGCAGCGTCGCGCGCGGATCCCAGCTCAAGTACGACTTCAAGATGACCAATATCTGGAAGGTGCCGCTCCAGATCACCGATGTCCGCGTCTCCTGCGGCTGTTTGACCGCCACCCCCAGCACCAAGCTGCTGCAACCCAATGAAACCGGCCTCCTCCATGTTCACATGGATGGCCGAAAATTCAATGGGCCGAAGACCATTCGCGTTTACGTCACCGTTGGCCCGAAATACATCTCGACCGCCACGCTGATCGTGTCCGCCAACGCGTCGGGTGATGTCGTCTTCACGCCCAACGATCTCGACTTTGGCAACCTTCACCGCGGCGAAACGCCGACCAAGGCGTTCAGCTTCGAGTACAAGGGGAGCATGGTGAACTGGCGGGTGACCGAGATCGTGAAGAACGCCAACGCCCCGTTTGAGCTCAAGGTCGAACCGCTGCCCGGCGCCGTGCCAGGCCGGGGGTTTCGGGTGTTCGCGACCATCAAGCCCGGCCCGGCCACCGGCGCATTCAAACAAGACGTGCTGCTGAAAACCAACGATCCGATCAATCCGGTGCTGACGTTTCAAATCGTCGGCAACGTGCAGGCGGGCCTGACCGTTTCGCCCAGCCCAGTTGTCCTGAAGGGTCTGAAGGTCGGCGAAGCGCAGACCAGGAAAGTGATTGTCCGCGCCTCGAAGCCGTTTCGCGTCACGAAGGTGGAAGGGCAGGCCGATGGCGTAAGCGTCGCGATCCCCGAACGCCAGGACATGACCGTCGTCCTCACCGTGACGGTGAATCCAAAACAACCCGGCGAATTGCGGAAAACGTTGATGATTCACACCGATCTCGGCGCCGAGAGCACGCCGCTAGTCATCGAGGCGAGCGTGGAGCCGTGACATCCGAGCCTGAGCGCGAGCGAAGGGCGAATTCACGTTGACGGTTCAGGTTATTGGGCCGCCCGCCAGCACGCCAGCGCCAGGTTGAAGTCGCGCGCCAGCAAGCTACCGACAGCAAGCCAGCGCCAACTTTCCGCGTCGGCGCGGAGGCGATGGGCGGCCTCGGCGTGGACCAGGGTCTGCCCCGCGTCCCCGGCAGCCGCGGCCTGGGCCGCCTCGGCAAGCGCATACGCCCGCGAATCCTCCAGCGTCACCAAAAGCGACAAATCCGCCTTGCAGCGACGGCAGGTCACGTCCAGCGCATTCTCGGCCTTGCACACGGGGCAACGCATGGATTTGATCGATCTCTTAATTGTTTAGCCGCTCGCCTGGGGCGAGCGGTGGACCCCGTACCCGCTCGCCCCAGGCGAGCGGCCAAACGAAACCACCCGGGCTTTAGGCGTCCTCAAGATAGAACAACACGTCGCTTAATTCATTGCACGCCTTCGTCACAACGTCCCATTGGCGGTCGGTGACGGCATTGCGCACGGCCTTGAGCATACGCTCCAGTTCGACCTTGTCCTCGGGGGGGACTTTTTCGAGCAAACGCTCCGCCTTCTCCAGGAGTGCGCGGGCCTGTACGGTTTCGCGCTGTCCTTCGCGCGGAGCGGGGACGAGCTCGGGCATGCCGTCGTCGTCCTCGGCGAAGTCGTTTTCGTATTCCTCGCCTTCCTCTTCCAGGTCGGCTGCGTCAGGTGACGCCGACTGTTCCCACAGGCGGTCAAGACGGTCGCGGGCCTCGGTGATCTCCGCGCCCTCGAAGCGCGACAGGGCGTTCTCGATGGTGACGTTCTTTTGCAGCCCGGTCGCTTTCTCCCTGGCGGTGACCTTCAGGATGCCGTCGAGGTTGAGGTCGCATTGCACCGTCAGTTGATTGCCCGCCGGAACCTGCGCCAGCCCCGTGATGCGAAAGTTGCCGAGCTTGTGGTTAAATCGCACATCGTCATGCTCGCCCTGGTAAACCTCGATTTCGACCTCCTTCTGACTGTCGGCCACGGTGGCGAACATTTCGCTGCGCGAGGTCGGCAGCGGCGTGTTGCGGCGCACGATCGGCGCGAAGCGGAATGGGAAATCGATGCCGTGCATGTAATCGAGACAGCGGATGCCCAGCGTGTGCGGCGTGATGTCCACCAGGACGGCGCCGACGTCATCGCCGGCGATGAGAGCTGCCTGGATGGCGGCGCCCATCGCGACACACAGATCCGGGTTCACCTCCTGATGCGCCGGCTGCCCCAGGCGTTCCTCGAGCAGGCGCGACACCAGCGGCGTGCGCGTACTGCCGCCCACGAGAACGACCTTGTCAAGCGACGACGGCGCCAGCTTGGCGTCTTCCAGGGCGCGCTGCACGCAATCCATCGTGCGATTGAGCAGCGGGCGGATTAATTCCTCGTAGTCGTTGCGGTCGATTTCCATTTGCAGATGCAACGCCTGGCCGTCCTTTTCCGCGATGAATTCCTCCTCCAGGCGCACGAACGGGTGATACGACAGCTCTTTCTTCGCATTCTCAACGGCGCGCAGGACGCGCGCCCGCGACACGACGTTGGCGGACAGGTCGATGCCGTGTTCACTCTGGAATTTCAGGACGACGTGCTTGAAGAGAAGTTCGTCGAAGTCGTCGCCGCCAAGCTGCGTGTCGCCGTGGCTGGAAAGGACCTCGATGACGCCTTCCTGAGCCTGAACGATGGAGACGTCAAACGTGCCGCCGCCGAGATCGTAGACGAGGATGCGATGAAGCTCGGTATTCTTGGGGTCATAGGTCAACGAGGCAGCCGTGGGTTCGTTGAGGATGCGGACGACTTCGAGCCCCGCGAGTTCGCCGGCTTCACGAGTCGCATTGCGCTGATCATCGTTGAAGTAGGCCGGCACGGTGATGACGGCCTTCTTCACGGTCGTCCCGAGGAGAGCGGCCGCCCGATCCTTGAGGCCGCGCAGGATCATGGCGGAGATTTCCTGCGGGCGGTACTCCTGGTCGCCAAGGGTAACCTTGACGTCCTGGCCCATCTTGCGCTTGATGGAGCGGATGGTGCGTTCGGGTGCGACGACCCACTGGTTTCGCGCCGCCTTGCCGACGAGCAATTTGCCGTCCTCGGAAAGACCGACAAAGGACGGCAGGATCGGGTCGCCGTCCTCCTCGATAACCCGCGGCTTGCCGTCCTGGATGATCGCGACTTCGCTGTTGGTCGTGCCCAGGTCAATGCCAAGGATCGGTTCGGACATGAGACAGGCTCCTTCCGCTTGGGTCGGTGAATATGAATAGTGGTTAGTGGTTAGTGGATAGTGGATAGTGGATAGTGGATAGTGATTGTAAGCCGCGTTGCGACTGCTTCTGAGCGCTACTCAGCCCTCAGCGCGAGACACCAAATAACGATAAACTAAACCCGATACACCTACACCTATCCACTGGTCACTGTCCACTAACCACTATCCACTATCCACTATCCACTAATTACTCGGACCTGGGCGTAGCGAAACAGTCGCCCGCGCCAGAGGTAGCCACGACGGATCTCGTCGAGGACTTCGGTGCTTTCCCGGCCTTCTTCGCGGACAACTTCGGCGACTTCCATCGTTTCTGGATCAAACGGCTCGCCGACGCAGGCGACCGTCTCCAGGCCCTGTTGATCCATGGCCCGCTGCAAGCGCTGCAAGCTCATGCGGTATCCCACGAGGAGGGCCTCGAGGATTTCCTTGAGACGGTCGGCCGATTCGTCCGTTTCCGGCGCGGGCGCGATGGGTGCACCGCCGTGGCTCGCATACCACGCAAAGAGCGGGGCGAGCTGCGTTTCCACGGATGCGTCCAGTCCCATCCAGCGGGTCCAATGCGGCAGGCGCAGCTTGATGATCGGCGGCGCGTGCGGCGAGGGCGGCAGCGGTTGGACGCCCGCGCGCAGATCGGGCGGATTGTCTAGCATCCGTACCACCTCACGCTCCGCCAGCCACAGACCATCGTGGGCGTCGATCAGCGCCTTGAGCAACGGGCGGACCAGTTCGTCTTGCGCGTTCCTTTCGCAATCGCGGGCTTGCTGTTCGCGGCGCTGGATCACGTCCAATGCCTGCTGCAACTGCATGGCGGCCTGTGAGCTTTGCTCTTGCTGCGCCCGGGCGGCCTTGGTTTGCAGGTTGACTTCTTGCCGCAGGGCGATGAAGTGCTGAATAACAGTCGCGACCTCCAGGCTTTCGACCGGCTCAAGCGACGGCACGTCCGGCGCTTCCAGTAGCCAGGCGCGAAAGTCGGCCAGGATCGATTCGATGGCTTCTTCGTTCACGGCTTCTGCACCGACTGCACCAGGGCCTGCAAGGTCAACCGCCGACGCGACGTCCGACATGCCAGTTCCTCAAGTAGGGAATCGATGCTTTCGTTCTTGCCTGCCTCGAAGAGCCGATAGCGCAAACGCGTATCCAGATCGCGCAAGCGCTCATACGCCTGGCGAATGGCGGCGAATTTCTCGGGGTGGCGTTCCGGCGAAAACTGCCTGACCAGCTCCAGATAGCGACGCCGAATCGTCTCGTCGTCGGCATCCGCCGGCAGGCCGAACACGGCATAGGGATCGGTCATTAGGTGGCGCTCCTTCGCGGGTGCCTGTGGAACGCGGATAGTTTATGAAGCAGTCCCCAGGCGTCCAGGGGCAGGCGTCGGCGCGGCGTACCCCATTCTACTAATCGTACAAATCCGCGCAGCCAGCGAAGAATATTTGCCACGGAATCTCCCAAGCAACGACCCTTCCATTGAAGCGGGTGATTGAACTTTTTCCGTCGGGAACAACTGAATGTCACTCACGGCGTCGCCGGTTGCGTCCAGGCGATTTCCCGGTCGCCTTTTGCGTACGGGTTTGGGTGGGCCTTCGTCGAGATCACCGTGGCGCGAACGTACAGCTCTTTACCCGTCAGGCGGTAGCTCGGTTCCAGCGAATCGCTTTCCGCGATCACCTTGCCGACTTCCGCGGAATAGGTTCGCGTCACGTCGAGCGCCTTGCCGTTCTTGTCCTTGCGTGCCTCGGAGGTGAGCGCAGCATCCTTCATCGTGGCGATGAACTGCGTCTTGTATTTGACGCCCGGTTCCGCGTTGATGACCAGCGCGAGCTGGCGGGAAGTCCGCTCGACCGACTTCAGGACGACGCCGGTGGAGCAGTAATAATCGCCGGCGTCGATGGCGTTGGTGATCGATTCGGCGGTCAGGAACGGGGCTTTGACCATGATCCAGCCGCGGCCTGGGTTGACCTTGCCGACGCCGAATTCGTGGTAGCGATGGGCGTCGTCGGTCGCCATGCCGTAGAGGAGGGGCAGCTTGTGCTTGCCCAGGCGCAGGGCGAGGGTGATGTCCCACATCTTTTCCGTGCTGACGTGGGTTGCGTCGCCGTAGTTGTGTACGGCGGGATGGCCGTTGTAGATTTCAAAGAACTTCAGTTCCTCGGTGAGCATATCCTCCGCCTTGACACCCCAGACGAAGTTGGGGTGATTGAGGAACGTGATCGTCTTCCAGCCCTGCTTCTTGCGTTGTTCTTCGACGGCGCGCAGGTTGACGACGATGGTTTCGGAAACGGACGCGCCATCGGTGGGGATGATCACATCGCGCAGGTTGATCGCGTTCATGTGGACGGGGTTCTTGGCGAAACGGTGCGTGATCTCCTCGCCGGGGATCAACAGGTATTTGCCTGGCTCTTCCAGCAGGCTGCGAAACTCCGCGAGCGGCTTGAGGCGGACCTGCTCGGTCGCGGCGGCCTTCTTGCCTTTCTTGGCCTCCTTCATGCGCCGCTCGACCCAGGCGGAGCCGAAGCGAGCGATGTATTTCTTCAGGGCGAGCTGTCGGCTATTCTTTCCGGTGGTGACATCGATCCAGCGCTGGCCATCGGAGAGAACGTTGTGGTCGGAGATGGTGAGGAAGTGATAGCCGTGGCGTTTGTACCAGTCGGCGATCATTTCGGGAAAGTCGTCGCCATCGGACCAGAGCGAATGGGTGTGCAGGTTGCCCTTCCAGTATTTCGGCCCAGCGGGCTGGACGAGTGCCAGGGGTGGTTCGGTCTGCCTGGTGCCCACGTTATGCCAGGCGATGGCGCCGGACAGGATGGCCAGGCTAAGTGCGACGGCGAGAAGCGAGCGGAGCGTGCGCGGCATGGTGAGAGGCCCCTGGGGTGATTCGGCAGCGTTTCAATCAAGATAATACGGAAGAGGCGAGTGGGGAGTATGGGAAGGGGCACTTCCTCTGTTGGTCAGCATTCCAGCGCGAACTCGCCAGCGTTGCCGAAGTTGCCATAGGTGAAGCGGTTGCGTTGAAGCGAAGCGACGCAGACCTCCCAGATCTCCTGAACCGTCTTGTAGTCTTGTGCCATGTCGATGCAGAAAGTATTGGCCGCCACGGGCTCAATCTTGTTCAAAGCGTTGGTAACGTCGCGCCAGGCATCGGCTACAACAACAATCTGCCCGTTGGCAAAGCCAACTTTTTTACCCGCATAAGGCGATAACGGGTCGCGCTGCGCCTCCTCGTACAACTTGTTCGCCAAGGTCTGGTTGATTTCCCGAATTGTTGGCACGGACAACCTCCTTCCTCGGAATTTTCATCGGTATTATAGCCGAGTTTCGCCGCGGACTCATCGCAAAACCTCTCGCACCACGTTCCCATGCACATCGGTCAGCCGATGATTGCGGCCCTGGTAGCGATACGTCAGGCGGCGATGATCGATACCCAGGCAGTGCAGCATCGTGGCGTGCAGGTCGTGGACGTGGACCGGGTTTTCGTCGATGTTGTAGCTGAAGTCGTCGGTTTGCCCGTGGCTCATGCCCGGCTTGATGCCGCCGCCCGCGAGCCAGAACGTGAAGCAGCGCGGGTGATGATCGCGGCCATAATTGTCGTGGGTCAACGTACCTTGACAGTAGACCGTGCGGCCAAACTCGCCGCCCCAGATGACGAGGGTATCGTCCAAAAGGCCGCGATTTTTCAGGTCGCGGAGGAGCGCTGCCGATGGTTGATCGGTATCGCGCGCCTGTCCCTCGATCTGGCGGGGCAGGTTGACGTGCTGATCCCAGCCGCGGTGGAAAAGTTGCACGAAGCGGACGCCGCGCTCGGTGAGCCGGCGCGCGAGCAGGCAGTTGAACGCGTAGCTACCGGGCCGGCGCACCTCGGGGCCGTACATGTCGAGGACGTGGCGAGGCTCGCGCGAGATGTCGATGAGATCGGGGACCGACGTTTGCATGCGGTAGGCCATCTCGTACTGGGCGATGCGCGTGCGGATTTCCGGGTCGCCTGATTGTTCGAGCCGCATCTGGTTCAGTCGGCCAAGGTCGTCCAACATACGGCGGCGCGTGGCGGCATCGACGCCGTCGGGGTTGTTGAGGAATAACACCGGATCGCCGGTCGAGCGGAACTTGACGCCCTGGTATTGCGAGGGCAAAAAGCCGCTGCCCCACAGACGATCGTAGAGCGGCTGATCGGCCGGGTTGCCGGACCCTTGCGAGATCATGACGACGAAGGCAGGCAGATCGCGGTTCTCGCTCCCCAGGCCATAGGCGAGCCACGCTCCCATGCTCGGCCGGCCCGCGAGTTGCGCGCCGCTCTGGAAAAACGTAATCGCGGGATCGTGATTAATCGCCTCGGTGTGCATCGACTTGATGAAGCAGAGGTCGTCCGCAACGGTTGACAGGTGCGGCATTAACTCGCTGATCCAGGCGCCGGATCGACCATGCCGGGCGAAGCGATATTTGGACGGCGCGATCGGAAAGCGATCTTGCGTCGCGGTCATGCCGGTGAGCCGCTGACCGCGCCGCACGGAGTCGGGAAGGTCCTGGTTGAACATGGAAGCGAGGCGAGGCTTGTAGTCGAAAAGATCGAGCTGGGACGGAGCGCCGGACTGGAGGAGATAGATGACGCGTTTGGCGGTCGCCGGGAAGTGCGGCAACCCGTTTAGCCGCGAGCCGGAGGCGAGCGCGTCAGGCTGTCCGACCGCGTCGTCATTCAACAGACACGCCAGCGCGGCCGCGCCGAGGCCGACGCCGGTGTGCTGGAGGAAGGAGCGGCGGGATTCCAAGCCAACCTCGAACGGAGGAACCAACATGAGTGAGCCTCAGGTTTGTACTGGATGTTTGTGCCGGTGCGGACAGATTTCGCTCCCTGGCGCGAGTTACTCGTACATCGTTGATGGTATCATTCACCCACCGGATTGAAAGCCGTTTTTCTGGCCACCACAGCGGCGTGACAGCGTTTGCGGTTATACTTATACTCAGTTAAAGATAAGGACCCGGCCGGCGACGCGCAGCGGCGTGACAGCGTTCGCAGTATTACTTATACTCAGTTGTAGATGACCACGCCGTCGTAACATCTTCGTGTCTTGCCGCGTTTTGCCCAGTTACTTATACTCAGTTGTAGATAGCAATAGCATCGTGCGGGGGTGGCGCATGAAGACGGTCGAGAAGCAAGCATTGGCCCTGCGCGCTGGCGGTGTCTTCAGCCCGGCGGCGCCGATCCGCGAACGAGACGTATTCGCCGGTCGCACCGACCAGCTCCGCTCCGTGATCGACGCCATCCACCAAAAAGGCCAGCATGTCCTGATCTATGGCGAACGCGGCGTCGGCAAGACCTCGCTCGCCAACGTCCTGGAACCCTTCCTGGCCCCCAAGGGCAAGACCCATGTCATCGCTCCCCACATCAATTGCGACGGCAAGGACGACTTCGCCAGCATCTGGAGGAAAATCTTCAAACAAATCCCCCTGGTCGATGAAACGCCGGCATTCGGTTTTCGCGGCGAGGCCAAGAAAACCGTCACCTCGCTCGGCCAAGACCTGGACGGCGAGATAACGCCCGACGTCGTCTTGACCATCGCCCATGCCCTGGCGCGCAAGAACCTGTTCATCCCGATCATCGATGAGTTCGATCGACTCGCGGGCAAGGAAGTCACCCAGCTTTTCACCGACACCATCAAGGCCTTGTCCGATCAATCCCCCGCGACGACGATCGTCCTCGTGGGAGTGGCTGACACTGTCGAACAGTTGATCGCCGAGCATCAATCCGTCGAGCGGGCCCTGGTGCAAGTGCGCATGCCGCGCATGTCGCGCGCGGAACTCGTGCAGATCGTGCGTAACGGCCTACATGCCCTGGGAATGACCATCCAGGCCGAGGCGAATGGGTTCATCGCGACGCTCTCGCAAGGGCTGCCGCATTACACCCACCTTCTGGGTCTGCATTCCTCGCGTCTGGCCATCGACAACAATGAGAAAACGGTACGCGTGAAGCACGTGGAAGGAGCCATCCGCAAAGCCATCGCGGGGGCGCAGCAAACCTTGCAGCGCGCGTATCATCAGGCGACCATCAGCCCGCGCAGCGACAACCTGTACAAACAGGCGCTCCTGGCGTGCGCCTTGGCCGATGCCGATCAGCTCGGCTATTTCGCGGCAGGCGACGTGCGCACGCCGATGAGCCGCATCATGAAAAAACCGTATGAGATCGCGGCGTTCTCGCGCCACCTCGCGGATTTCTGCAATGCCGAGCGTGGCCCGGTGCTGGAGCGCATCGGCCTGCCGCGCCGTTATCGCTTCCGCTTCCGCAATCCCCTCTTGCAGCCGTTCGTTATCATGGAAGGCCTGGCTCACGGGATGATCAAGCGTACCGATTTGACGAGGAGGAACAATCACGGGGCGTAGGCCGATTGCGCCGTGCCACGCCGAGACCGACGCCGGTGCGCTGGAGGAAGGAGCGGCGGGATTCAAACCGCTTCAAGGCGCCTAAATAGCACGGTCGCTCGCCAGGCATCCACGATCACCGCAACCCATACAGATACAACACCGCCGCCCAGCCGCTTGGAAGCTCCTGGGGCGGCGACTTCAAGTCTTTGCCATACCGGCAAACCATCTCCAGAAAGAACCGGGCATGGAAGAACGCTTCCAGGATCGCTCGTGTGGTTTGAGTCCATGTCGCGTTGGCTTCGTTCTTGAAGCTCTTTCCGGTTCCGGCTTTGATGATCTCTATGAATGTCGCATTGAGCGGCCGAGTCGGCGCCAACGCTTGAAGCTGGGCGACGATTCTCTCGGTTTGGCCCTGGAGCCAGAAAACCTTGAAACTCTGGTGATAAAACCGATAGATCGGATCCTCGTAGCCCCAGTGATCGTTGCAATTTTCGAGTAGCTCTTCCAGCGCGGGCATATTGGCAGCGATCTGGGCCAACAGGTCTGTTTCCTCTTTCAGTTCCTTGGGCAAGACAATCACTCCTTCGTAATCACCTCATCCAGATTCAAAATCAAATTGCACACCGCCGTGTACGCCGCGTGTTCGGCGGGGTCGAGTTTTTGATCGCGTGGCGCTTCACCGGCGCTGATGAGCTTCAGCGCGGCGGCGCGGTTCATTCGGTAGTGGGCGTGGTGGTTCGCGAGGGCGGTTTGCAGGATTTTCAACTCCGGTGGACTGGGGCGCCGCGCGCTTGCCAGGCGCCACGCGAGCGCTAAACGAAGACCAGGCTTCGTTTCCAATTTCATGATGCGCTAGGCCAGGACGCGCGCCGCCTCGACGAACGTCACATCGTTCATCAGGTTGAGCGCCTGCAAGGGCGTGTTCGTGCGCGTCTCGCGCACCACGCACGTTTCGCGATTGGCGGCGTCGAGGTTCATCATCGCCGGCGGTGGAATCGTGCGCCGCCAGTGCGTGTACAAGCTGCGGCGATAAAGCTTCTCGCCGTGATCTTGCTCGTATTCCTCGGTGCCGGTCAACTCCCTGACGAGGCCCTTGGGCTGATACGGCCTCACCGATTCGCCGCCAAGCCTTTCGATCAACAGACCGCTGGCGAACAGCGCTTGATCGCGGATCATGTCCGCCGAAAGGCGAATGCGCGGGCCACGCGCGAGCAGGCGGTTGTCGGGATCACGCTGCACGAGGGCGGGCGTGACGCGCGATGCCTGCCGATAGGTGGCGCTGGTGACGATCAATTTCAACAGGCGCTTCACGTCCCACGAGTTTACCCGCTCGCCTTTGGCGACCGCAACTTTCTCTCCCGCCAGAGGCGGGCGGCTAAACGGCTCCATGAATTCGACCGCGAGCCAATCGAGCAACTCCGGATGGCTGGGCCAATCGCCCTGGGCGCCGAAATCTTCCACCGTCCTGACAATGCCAGCGCCAAAAAGCAGCTGCCAATAGCGATTGACGGCGACGCGGGCGGTCAGCGGATTTTCCTTGGAGATCAACCATTTCGCGAGGCCGAGGCGATTGTTCGGCTCACCGTTCGGCACAGGCGGGAATGCCGCGGGGACGGCGCGCCCGACCTGTTTGCCCTTCTTGTCATACTCGCCCCGTAAAAGGATGAACGCCGGGCGTGGCGTGGGCATCTCCTGCATCACCATCGTCGTGGGCAAGCTCTCATCGAAGCGCACCATCTCGTCGCGCGATGCCAACATTTCCGCGAACGCCTTGCGGATAGTGGCCGGGGCTTTTTGATCGAGGAAGTAGGAATACACCTTGTGCGCCTGCGCCGGTGTTCGCTTCGCGGCGGGGATCCGGACGATCCGTTCGAGGGGATTGGCATTGCCAAGGGCAGCCACGTCCTGGGCGTCCAGAACGTGATCGTAAACGCGCAGCTCGGCGATGCTGCCGACGAAACGTTTGTCCTTCCCGCCGCCGCCACCGATGCGGAATGGTTCCTTGGTGCGAAAGGATTGATTGAGATCGTCGAGATTGACCTTGAGTCTTGCGGGTTGGCCATTGACGTAGACCTTGATGCCGGCGGCAACGCGTGTTCCGTCATACGAGAACAGGATGTGGTTCCACTGATCGAGCTTGAGCGCCTGCGCGGTTTCGACGCGAATGGCGTCATCGAGCCAGCGTTTGATCAGGTTCACATGGAGTTTTCCGTCTTCGAGGACGAGGCTGTAGCCGTCGGCGCGGTCGGCGTCCACCATGCGGGAGAGGATCGTGCCGCCCTTTTTTCCAAGGGCGCGGATCCACACGCCGATGGAAAACTTGTCGAAGAAGCCGAAATCGCCGACGTTGCCGGCGTCGAAGACGCGTTCGCCGTCAAAGTAGCGAGGGACGCGATTGCTGTGATGGCGCAGCGGACCGGAATGGATGACGTTGCTGAGCTGGTTCAGTCCATCCATGAGGGGCAAATGTTGTTGCAGCCCGCGTTGGTAGGCCCAGTCGATTTGAACGAGTGGCGCAACTTTCTTTTCCCACGCCGCCTGCGCCTGCCGCACTTCGCCGGCAAGTTTACGGAAGGCGGTTTCCTTCTCCCTGGCAACGCGCGTCAACTCGGCGAGTTTCTTCGCCTGATCGGGCGTCGGCGATTTGATGTACGGCGGCGAGTTGCCGTATTTGATCGTCTTGCCGCGCTCGGGAATATTGTTGAAGTAGGCATAAAGCTGATAGAACTCTTTCTGACTGATCGGATCGTACTTGTGATCGTGACAGCGGGCACAACCGGCGCTCAATCCGAGCCAGACGGTCGCCGTCGTATCGACGCGATCGACCACATACTCGACGGCATATTCCTCCGGGATAACACCCCCCTCGGAGTTGCCGCGATGGTTGCGATTGAAGCCCGTCGCGATGCGTTGCTCCAGGGTCGGTTTGGGGAGCAAGTCGCCGGCGAGTTGTTCGACGGTGAAGCGATCGAACGCCATGTTGTTGTTAAAGGCGTCAATCACCCAGTCGCGCCAGCGCCACATGGTGCGCGGGCCGTCGTTCTGATAGCCATTGGTGTCAGCGTAACGAGCCGCGTTCAGCCACGGCAGGGCCATGCGTTCCCCGTAGCGCGGCGACGCCAAGAGTCGCTCGACGAGCGCACCATAAACCGTTTCCCGTTTAGCCCCCGCCGCGTGCCAGGCCTTCGTAAACGCGTCAACCTCGGTGGGTGTCGCCGGCAACCCCGTCAGATCGAGCGACAGCCGGCGAATCAACGTCACCGGATCGGCCTCCGGCGATGGCGCCAACCCTTCCGCCTCGAGTCGCGCCAGCACGAAGTAGTCAAGCGCATTCTTCGGCCAGGCCTTGTTCTTGACGCCTGGCAACGGCGAACGCGCTGGCGGGATGAGCGACCAGTGTTTCTGCCACTTCGCCCCTTGCTTAATCCAGGCCTTGAGCGTGTCGATTTGCTTGGCCGTCAGCGTGATCGCGGCCGACGGTGGAGGCATACGCTTCGCCTTGTCGGAATGCGTGATCCGCTTGATCAATTCGCTTTCGTCGGGCTTCCCGGCCACCAGGGATTCGCGAGCGCCCTCTTCGGTATCGAAATGCAGCTTCGCCTTGCGTTTTTGCTTGTCGGGACCGTGACATTGAAAACAGGCATCGGAGAGAATGGGCCGGACGTCGCGGTTGAATTCCAGCGGGCGCGCCGTTTGAGCGAGGCTGGCGCTCGCAACCAGTACGAACAACGTTGCTGTAACGATTACGCGCGCAAAAGGATGTGGAGTCATAATCATGGCAGGACCATCTCTCGAGTTTGAAGAGCGGCGTTGTTATCGATTTTAATGGAGTTGGCGTGAAGTGAAAGCGGAATTCCTGGCTCGACAGACGAAATCAGCAAACGGTCCCTCCCGGTGGGAAAGGGGAAATCCCTCTTGATAACCCGTCGCTTTCGGGTAAGTGTTCATGGTGGGCAAATTCCAAGGGCCGGAGTACATTCGATGCAAAAACGAATTCGAAAAGTGGACATCAAGGCTCGCACCACCCTGTTTGCCGATTTCGCCGGTTGCACCGTGACGATGGAGCGGGTTGGGCCGGAGGAGATTCATATTCGTAAGGTGGGCCGACTCAAGCGAAAGTATTCCCTGAAGCAGCTGGTCGCGGGAATTACCAAGAAAAACCGCCATGCAGAAGTCAGCACGGGCAAGCCGGTCGGAGGCGAGGTACGGTAAGCAAACCCACCAAAGGGTACATTCCGGATCGCGGAGACGTGGTGTGGCTGGATTTCGACCCGCAGACGGGCCACGAACAGGCCGGACGGCGACCCGCTCTCGTCCTCTCGCCCAGCGTCTACAATCGTCCCTCCGGCCTGGCCTTGGTTTGCCCCATCACGAGTCAGGCCAAAGGTTGTCCCTACAAAGTTGATATCCCCGAGGGCCTTCAGGTGAGCGGAGTGGTCCTCGCCGATCAATTGAAGAACCTGGCATGGAAACCTCGTCGCGCAACCCTGCTCTGTCACATGCCGGGAGAGGTTTTGGACGACGTGATCGAAAAATTACTGACGCTGATCGATCCGGAAGCGGACGAAGGTGGCGAGTTCTGATTCTTGACCCAAAGGAGGTTCCCATGCGATACGTCTTTGCCCTCGCCATCGCTCTCACGCCGTTGCTGGCGGTGGAAGGGCAAACGAAAATCTCCCGCGGTTACGCCATCCCGCTGCTCGATCTGGCGAATCAGACGCAGCGTCAGGTGATCGTCGATCGCGAGAAGGGCCAGTACCTCGGGCATCCCACAACCTTTCTCTTCGAGGACGGCAAGTCGATGCTGATCGTCTACCCGAAGGGCCACGGCAAAGGCGCCATCGTCATGAAGCGTTCCAGCGACGGCGGCCTGACCTGGAGCCAACGTCTGCCGACGCCCGCGAACTGGGCGACCTCCAAGGAAACACCGACTCTCTATCGCACCATCGATCCCAGGGGGCACAAACATCTCGTCATCTTTTCCGGCATCTACCCCATTCGCATGGCTCACTCGGCCGACGACGGCAGGACCTGGAGCGCGTTGAAAGCGATCGGCGATTTCGGCGGCATCGTCGCCATGTCCAGCGTTACCCGCCTCAAAAACGGCGACTACATGGCGCTCTTTCACACCGGCGCCTTCGGTCTCGATGGCAAGAAACGCAACCCCAGAGAATACCGCATCTACAAGACGCTCTCCAAGGACGGCGGTCTCACCTGGGGGCCGCCCGTCGCCATCGCCGAGAAGCCCGGCGCCTGGCTGTGCGAACCCGGCCTCATCCGCTCGCCCGACGGCAAGCAAATGGCCGTGCTGATGCGAGAAAATAGCCGCAAGCTCAATTCGCACGTCATTTTTTCCAACGATGAAGGCGTCACCTGGACGAAGCCGCGCGAACTGCCCGGCTCGCTCACGGGCGATCGCCACCAGGGCCGTTACACGAAGGATGGCCGACTCTTCATCAGCTTTCGCGACACGACCCTGGAAAGTAAAACCAAGGGAGACTGGGTCGCGTGGGTTGGCAGGTATGACGACATCGTCAAAAATCGCGAGGGGCAGTACCGCGTCCGCCTGATGAAAAACTACAAGGGTTACGACTGCGCCTACCCAGGTGTTGAAGTCTTGCCGGACGACACGATCGTGACCACCACCTACGGCCACTGGACGAAGGGCGAGATGCCATACATCGTGAGCGTGCGTCTGAAGTTGGAGGAGTTGGATCGGCTGGCGCGGAAGTTTTAGACTCGCCGGTTCTTGGTTCGCAACTGTTGATCCAGCCATTGCAAATCGGCTTCGCTCCAGGACCCTGGCGGAGGTTGGCGGTAGTCGATCAACTCGTCGTAGCCAAGAATGTCGTACACGGTCTTGAGCGCCTGCTGCAAATCGAGCCTGGCGTCCGCATCGCCCGCCAACAAAGGCACGGCAACCTCGGGCAGCGGTGCTTTTAGCGAGATTGGCCAGACCTCCACGTCCTTACGTCGCTCGGCCCGGCTCAGAAACACGAAGTACGGGGAGGCTGGCAGAGGCTTTCCTGTTGGGAACCGCGTTCCGGACCGAAGTAGATCGATTTCTAACAGGTGAGCCGAGCCGGACAAGATTTGCAACCGCTTGCCCGCGTACTCTTCACGTCCAGGTCCGACTTTATTCGTCGGTGAAAGCACTTCGATGCAAGCCACGAGGCGACGCTGGGCAACGTCGCGAATCTCGACGCTGATATGCGGTATTGGTTCCGGAAACTCGGCGGGCAGTATCAACGGGGCCGCGGCCAACCCTGTCGGTGGCGTCGCCGGTGGGGCTGTGGTCAACACGCCAACATCCGGAAAGCGATTGCCGTACGTTTGCTCGTTTTCATCGGGTGGCGCCAGAACGACACGTCGGGTGCTCAGGACGACATACTTGGGCCGGACCTTCGGTGCCAGTTGCCGGGCGATCTCCCCGCACAGGTCGGTGTGGACGGACATCCACAAATCGCCTTCGAGATAGGGGTCCATGCCAGGAAATGGGTTCGCCATGGGAACGGCCCTAATTGTGCCAGACATTCAGCACGAAAATACCGAGGGCCAGCCCGAGTTGTGAACCCGCGCTGGCCAGGCCGATGGTTGCGAGTTTGCCATGATCGCCGCGCAACCGAATCGCCGAGGCGGCGTAGCCAAGGCCGAAGATGGCGGGCAGGAAGCTGCCCAGAGCAAGGAAATAGGTCGAGAACAAAATGATCGGCTTGACCGGGCCGGGGTTGAACATCGATAGCGGCGCCAGGGTCAACAGCAGGAGCATCCAGCCGGTGAAGGCCAGGATCACGCCGGTCCAGGCGTGCTTGGTCTGGAGCTGGGCCTCGCGCGGGCTGGGCTCGTCGTCGGCAATCGACTCATCGACGCAGCGCGGGCACACCGGCTCCTCGTGCCAGCGCGTCCGGCAGGTCTGGCACATCGGCGTATCGCAACGGCTGCACCGCGCCACGCTCTGCGCCTCCGGATGCTGAACGCAGGGGCCGTAGTCCTTCTCAGGATTCTTCTTGCGCTTGGCCGGGTCTTCGTAAAGAGGCATCTTGCATTTCGGGCAGCGCGCGCCGAGCTTCTCCGGCGGCTGGCGGAAGACACGGTAGCAGTAGGGGCATTCGATCATCGTAATACTACCCAAGCCGCTTGCGGCTTTGCGTTCGTGCGGCGCCGTGCGAACGCTAAGCCGCAAGCGGCTTATCAGGCTGGCGCCGCCAGGCGCGTGGCCGCCAGGTTGATCAGCAGCATCAGCACGCAGGTCAGCGTGGCCGTGGTCACGCCGCTGATGGCGACCCACTGCCCGCCCCCCTTGCGTTCGCGCTCCGCGTCGTAAAGGGCCCAGGCGCCCAGGCCAAGCGCCAGGAGTTGAGGCAACAGCGACAGGAAACTCAAGACGCGCATCGCATCGTGCCCGGGCTGATACAAAAGCCAACACATCATGAGCGGCGCGGTAATCAGGGGAATAATCAGACTGGCGTTGGCCATCGTCGACGCGTTCGGGGGCAACTCCTGCCGGCGCGCTCGGAAGTTCTTGCACGGCCCGCACAGCAGCGCGCCCTGAAATCGCGAAACGCAATCGGCACAAAACGCCTCTTCGCATTCGGCGCACGTCTGCACCTTGGGCCGGCGCTGGTGGTTAAAGCAAAAATCCGGATCGCGCTTCTCGTTGCGCCCACGCCGATAGGGGCGCTCGTCGTCGATCGGCGGCGGCTTGCTCGGATAGCTGCTGCCCGTGCTCGAACGCGGCGGCGCGTTGGGCGTCGTGATCGGCACCGGGTCGAACTGGATCGGCGCCAGGTCGGGTACCCTGGGCACGTCCACCACCGCGGGCGTCGGCGGCGGCGCTGCCGTGCTCTCCCACGGCACCGTCAACCCCTGCCCGCAATCGCAGAAAATCATCGTTCCCGCCGAACTCTCCGTTCGGCTGTGCGTCTTGTTGCACTTTTTGCAGGTGAACCAGATCATATCATCGCTCGAAATTCCGCGAACGCCTCGCGAAAGTCTTTCTCGACGCGCTCGAACAGACTACGCCGGGCACAGCCGACGCGAATGAACGCCTTGATGCGATCCTTCGTCGAATATTGCACCAGCAACCGGCGCTCGTGCCCACCCAGGCGAATGTCCAGAATGATTTCTTGCAGTCCCTCGGGCGTCAACGCCTTCTTCTCGACCACGGTCGGCTCGGGCGCCTCGTTGCGGCCCAGCCCGCCCACGATGTTCAAGAGCGCTGACTTGCGAACGCGGTCCAGCACCTTGGCCATCAACGTCGCCTCGTTGCGGTCGTCCAGGTTGATATCGATGTCCTGACAGGCGATGAACGCGTCGTCGGCCGTGTTGATCAACAGGAGCGGATCGCTCTGAAACGCCGTATTCTGCCGGATCGGCGGTGTGTAGATGCCCCAGCGACCCGACGATGGCCGCTTGAGGCTGATCTCGCCATTGCCCACCGGCACCACGATCGGATCCTTGAGGTTGCGATTCACGCCCCGGCCGTAGGTGAGCAGGCGCAGGAATTCGTCCACGCCAAAGACGTAAGGAGAGACCAGCGACGCCAGCAGCAAGAAGGTTCCGACCGCGCCCGTGATGATGCCCGCCCGGGCGAGATTGAGGCCTTGCAGCTTGCCCGGTTTCGCGGCAATCTCCTTGATGGCGAAAAGCCCGACCACAATTCCCGCGATCCCGCCGCCCAGAAATGCACCGACGAGCGAAAGCGAAAGACTCAACACCGCCAGGCCGCTCGTACGCTTATGGTCGGGCAGCTCCAACGGGGGAGGCGCGGCGGGGGCCTTCGTCGGCAACGGGCGCTGGCAGTCCGGACACAGCACCTCCTTGCCGAGAAATTTCTCGTCAATCTCCAGCTTTGCGCCGCATTGGCAGGTGACGGAGACAGGCATATCGGCTACCGCAAAAAGCGAACGATGGGAACAGGGCAACGACTTACACCATTGTAACCGAGAATTGCGCGCAGGCAAACCCCCCAGGAATCGCGGTGTTCATCCTGGGGCGTGGGTTGAATGTCATACTCCCGCCGGTTTCGGCCTGGCGCCCCCGGTGGGCTTGAACGGCGTCGGCTCATGCGGGCGGAAACTCGTCCAGTGTTCCAGGGGGATCAACCCCAGCCCGGCGATGGCGATGAAGCCGAGATCGATCAGAATCAGCGTCATCATGGCGCCCTGACGGAAGCCATAGGAATGCAGCCCCACGCCCAGGAAGTTGGTCCCGAACCACGACCAGGACGTGACCACGATGCCCAGGACGCTCAAGACGGCAATGCCGCGCTGTTTCACCATGCCGCCCCAGCGCGCGTGCAGGATGAGCGCGATCCAGATCACGATGAGCAGCGCGCCGTTTTCCTTCGGGTCCCAGCCCCAAAAGCGGCCCCAGGAATAGTCGGCCCACAACCCACCGAGCACGGTGCCGACAAAGCTGAGAAACATTCCGGCGCACAGGACGCCGTAGGTCATGCGCGTCAGTTCCGCCGAGCCCTCCTTGCGAAGCATGTTCGTGAACAGCCCCAGGAAGATGTACGCGATCCCCATGAATCCCGCGACAAACGCCGAGGTGTATCCCAGCGTGATAATCGTCACGTGCGTGGCGAGCCAGAAGTTCGTGTCGAGCACCGCCTGCATCATCTCCATCGTGTCGCCCGACAGGCTGAGCATGTGCGCGATGATCAACGTGCAAAATCCAGTCGTCGTGCCGACCACGATGGCGATGCCGTTCTTGTAGAAAACCTCCGCGATCAGGCAGAAGAACACGCAACCCAGGCCAATAAACACGGCCGAGGAGTAAAGGTTCGTGACAAAGACAAACAGGCGATCCTGCAAGTACATGCGTAACACCAGGCCCGAAATGTGAACGACAAACGCCAGGGCCATGGCGGCGTAGCAGCCCTGCTGAATCTGCCGGGTCCAGGCCGGCGCCAGCCAGGAAAAGCCGGCGATCACGGCAACAAAGCCGTAAACGACCAGACAGAGATAAAACGGCGCGAAGTTGTTAAAGAAGATCTCAACCCCGATCTTCGTTGGGTTGATCAGGCCGCCGCCTTGAGAGGTGGCGAGATAGGAATCCAGAGCCCGGTTGAAGCCGGCCTTGTCCTTGCTTTGATAGGCGACGAGCAGGGTGCGGTAAAAGCCATAGGCCTTGGCGTCGGGCGCATCGGGCAGTTGATCTTGATCGAAGGCGTCGCCAAACTTGGCGTGGGCATCGCGGAACGTCGTCCACTGGTCGCTGCCGTCCGGATTGGGAATGACCAGCAACGTGCCATGATGAGCGGCCTTCATGTACAAGTTCAAGTGCTGCCACAATTCGGCGACCTTGGCATCGTAGAGCTTGTAGTTTTTGGGATCTTTCGCGGGGATGCCGCGGGTTTCGTCGCCAAGAACCTCCTTGACCGCCTGTTCCAGTTCGGGATAACGGGGAGCAATGTCAACGATCGAATACCGGTAACCCGATCGCGGCGTCAACTTGAGCAGGCGCAGGACCTGATCGTTCTCGATGCGGAAAACCTCCTGCTTGAAGGCCACCGCCGCTTCGGCGCCGTCGGGGAACATGGCGGAAAAAATCGGGTCGCCGGGCAAGGGCGTCGTCATGCAATCCAGCAACCACTTGGCCGCCGGGAACGTCCCTTCCTTTTCAGACAGGGCCGAGCGGTGCGTGACGATCATCAGTTTGGTTTGCGCCACGGTCTGCATCGGCTTGAGCCGGCCGCCGTCGATCACCGCCAATCGGCCGAACTTCGCATACTGGAACTCTCCGCTCGCATCCGAGCGCGGCCGCATGTTGATGCCGAAATAAATGGCGGTAACACCGACCGCGATCAGCGCGGGAAGGTATTGCTGAAGCCTGGTCTTGTTCATCGCACCATCCTCCGATCCACGAAGCGGTACAGGGTGTGCCCAAAGTGGATCAACATGCCGATGCCGACGATGGCGCACGAGATGTACGGCATCAGCCAGCCGGGATTGCGGACGACCTGCAAGACGGTCCCGTTCGCCTTGTGGGTGATCGGGTCGGTGGTCCAGGACGACTGATAGAATGTCTCGCCTTCATAGTAAAGCGGCGCGTTCATGTAGATTTCGACATCGTCGCGATCGACGCCGTTTTTGGTGTCGATCAGGCGGATGTAGCTGTGGAAGTCCTTGGGCGTGTTCGTTCCCGGAAAGACATCGTGGGTGAATTTCTTCAGGTGGAACGTGTACGGGCGGGCCAACTCCTTGAAGCGCAGCCGGACCTGGTATTGTTTGTCCTTGATCGTGATCCACTGGCTGTCGCCCAGATCGCTCGAGAACAGCCAGGTGCCGAGCTTTTTACCTTCGGGCGTGGACAACTTCACGTACATGGCGGGGAGATCGAATTTCTGGTTGGGATCGACGCCGCTGACCTCGGGTTGTGGCAGCGCCTCGAATTCCCGGGCGAGGCCGCGTTGATCCTTGCCGGGGCGGCGATTGAATTTCAACTTGTGGTTGACCATGTACTCGACGACTTCGATGATGAACGGCACCTGGCTGTCTTCGATGGTCGCCCCTGGCGTTTGAAGCATGCGAGCGGGAATGGTGACGACGTGATCCTTGGCCACATCGTCCTTGTCGCGCTGGATGATCGCCAGTTCGGTTTGTCCCGGGTGAATGACCGTATTGGAACTTTGGCCTTCGCGGATGACCATCTGTCCTTCGATCTGGTAGGTGCCCGTGATGACTTCGCCGAGCATCATGACGATCAGGCCGGCATGAATCAAAAAGATACCCGAGCGGTTCCACGTGAGCTTGAAGCGCATCGCATGGGCGGCGAGCAGGTTGACGAGCATGACGCCGCCGATCAGCCAGCCGCCCGGGAACGGGATCGCATCGACGGTGTTGTCGATCGCGTTGAAGCAGACGACCTTCAGCGGCACCCAGACAAAGGCGCAGCGGAAATATTTATTCACAACCGTCCAGACCCCGGCATCGGTCTGCGCCAGCGTGCCCCAGAAGACGATGAGCATCGCCAGCGCAAAAAGTACGACGGTGAGGCGCAGATCGGCCAGGAGCATCAGCGCCTGGACGATGGGATGCCTGGGCGCGCGCCGCGGCGAGGCGTGCGCATCCGGGTGCAGCGGACTGCCGGGGGGCGCCCCGTCCTGAATGGCCGTCTCGGCGACCTTCGCCGCGGGCACGCCCGGCTGTATGGCTGTGTGGTCCATGAGTATTCTTACCTATCTGGCGGCTTTTTTGAATGAATCGACAAAGAACTCAAAGGCGTTCTTGTGCTGGCCCACCAGGTCGTGGGGGCCGGTCATTTTTACGAACCAGCTGGTCTGCCCGGCCGGGATGATGACGCCCAGGATACGCTTGCTCTGGGCGGCGCCGGGGCGGGCGAGATCGACGTAGTAGGCCTTCACTCCCGCCACCAGCTTCACGACCGCGGAGCGTTCCGCTTCGCGATCGTCAAGCCGGGGCAAGCCGACCTGCTCAGCGCGCCAGCGGTTGATGTTGCCCCCGATCGAGCCGCCGGCGGAACTCAGGGTCACCTCGGCCTTCTGCCCGCCCTCGGCGATCTCATAGGCGTCAAGCACAAACTGCCGCGGCGGCTTCCGCACCCAGTCCTTTGGCGCCGTGAACGTGAACGGCAAGCCGCTCCCCCGGTTGGCCTTGGGCAGCCCGATCCCGGGTCGGAATTTCTTGTCGTTGGCCGCCAGCAATTCCACCGGCCTGCTGGGCGTGTGAACGCCGTCGCCATCGAGGCTCACCCAGACCACTTCCTGATCCTGGGCGCCGAGCTTTTCACGCTTGATTTTTCGCTCCAGCTCGTCGGCATCCTCCGTCCTCGGCAGGTTGACTTGTTTTTCCCAGCGGCGCATATTGGGCAACAACTCGAATCCGTCGGCTGCCAGCTTCGTGATGGTCACCTCGATTTCCTTCGGCTTCGCCTCGATGCGGTAATTCGCGAAACGCATTCCGCCATGCGGTCCGGCGGGGTCCTTTTTCCAGCCCTTGGGATCGGTCACGGCCAGCGGCGGATCCTTCTTGTCATCGAAGCGCGCCGATGCGACCAGCTTCTCGAATTCCTTCTCGTGCGCCTGAACCGCTTCCGTCGGCCCGGAGATGCGGAAGAACCAGACATCCGGCGCACGCTTGACCACGGCCACGCGCAATCGCAGATGCTCCCGATCCGGATGCGTGACCTCGCGCACCCTGATCTCATCGTCCGGCTTGCACCCGGTGAATGCGAACAGAACCAGCGAGCACAAAACAAAAACGGGCCGCACGAATCGCACGAGTTCATTCCTCAAGAGACACGGGGGCTGCTATGTATGGTTACACGTTGCCAGGGGTCAGTCAAGGTTAGTAGGAAGCGCGGCAAGACCCGAAAATCGGCAGGGGGGTACGAGGCGATCAAAGCATAAGAGCTATTTCATCGCGAAGGCGCGCGAAAAGCAAGCGCAAAATCGCAAAATGCGGCGGCGACAATCTCGTAAACGAGCCGCGACCGTGAGGGAGCGTTGTCATTTCCGCTCCCTCACGGTCGCGGCTCGTTGGCTTTCATTTTTTCCCAGGCTCCGGATTCACGTCCACCCGACAGCTCGCCGCCAGGTGGATGTCGCCTCGCCGCACAAGCGATTCGCAGAGCGTGGCCAGCGCCGGCGTCAACTTGTGCGAAGTCGTCGTGCCGTTGACGGTGAGCTTCAACGGCCGGTTCGTTTTCACCAGGCGGTGATCGAGCCACAACGACAGCTGTTCCACTTTTTCCGCGGCGATGCGAATGTCGTTGCCGGCGACCTTCACGTCGATCGTCTGACCGCGGGCCGGTTTCGCAACGGTGAGCCAAAAGAAGTCCTTGAGGAACGGATCGGTCGGCTCCCAGGTCAGGCGCCTGGGCACGGCGTTGCGTTCAAAGCGGTACATCTCCTTGATCTTGTCGCGGTCGGGCAACCCGCCGTGGCCCAGGCCCTTCTTGAACTCCATCTCCACCGGATAGTCGCCCGGGTTCGCTTTGCGCAACTCCTCGATCAGCTTGGCGAATTGCTGACATCCAGCCCGGCGGCCGTAGGCGTTGTCGTTTTCGCCGATCATGAACGTGAAGCGCGTATTGCGCAGACTCTTCGCGGAGATGGTGCCAGGCGTCTGGGCGGCGGCGCTGGCGTGGATGGCGGCGAAGCGATCCGGAATCTTCGGCCCGATGAAGAACGCTCCGTAGCCGCCGTGCGAATAGCCCATGATGAAGACCTTGTTGGGATCGACGTCGCCAAATAGCGTGAACTGGCGGATGAGGTTGATGATGAGCGGGCACATCGGGTCGTCGTAGAAGCCATTCCAGACATCGTTGGGCGCCCGCAGCGCGACGTAGGTATATCCCTCGACCGAGGGCTGATCGCGGTAATAGATCTTCATGACGTTCCACTGGCTATCGTTGAACTTTTTGGGAACCCCGCCGCCGCCGTGCATCGCAATGAATAAGGGCCAGCCAGCCTTTGGCCTCTTGCCGACGTGTTTGACCGAATACGGGCTGAGACGATTTTCGGTCTTGACCTGTTTCTTGGCGAAGTCGGCCTTGAGATCAGCGTGCCGCTTCGACCCGGCGTAAGCCTGCCAGACGGCTTGCCGGACGGCGTCCTCGTTGAGGCGCAAGACCTCATCGAGATTCGTATCGAGTTTTTTGTTGTTGTCGAAGAAATCGCGGGCCGCCTCGAAGACGCGCGTGCGCTGCTCGTTGGAGAGGGACTTTCCCGTGGGGACCCTATCGGGCTTTTGCGTGGCGCCGGTGTATCGGTCGGTAACGTTTTCGGCGAAGACCTCGGTGGTCCGCGGCGCCCACGGAAGGGGAAACCGCGTCGTGGTGCGTTTGAAGCTGGCGGCATAGATCGCGCTTTCGATGGAGTCCTTCTTCGCCAGCTTCGCCTCACCGGCGAACCAGGCGCGGTTGAGTCCGTTCTTGTCATGTTCGCACGCGCCGGTGAAGCGCCAGGCGCCGTCCCAGATTTCGACCCAGGTATGATTGCCCGGCTTGTGCGCCCACTTCGGAATTCCGACAACGCGCGCCGGAATGCCGACGCTGCGGCAAGCATCCACCAGCAGAATCGACAGGCCCGTGCAGCTCGCCATGCCGATCTTGATGCTCTCGCCCGGGCTTTGATCAGGCCGATGGCGCTTGGTGGAATAGCGCACCTGGACCTTGGCGAACAACCCCGCGTTCAGGGCCTGAGCGGCCTCGGTGATCGACTTGCAGTCCTTCACCATCGGCAGGCAGCGCGCCATCATGGCTTGCCGCCACGCCTCGCGCGTTTCCGTGACGCTGGCGTAGGGAAGCACGTCGTTGAGAAAAAGCGCCTGGGGGACATCCTTACTCCAGGGCATCTTGGCCCGCGCTTGATAGGCGAGATCGAGATTCTTCAAGAGGAAGTCGGCCTTGAGAGCAGTCAAATCCTTGGCGGGCATGTTCGCGATCAGAAAGGCAATGCCCGGGCGCTGCGGTCGCGGCGCCTGGTGGAGTGCTTTCTCAAGTTCCGGGCGATTGGACCCGGATTGCTTGAGCGCGTGTTCGACTTCCTGGTCCCACCAGCGAACCTCCTGCCCCGAGACGGAGGCGCCCAAGCCCAAAAACAACACCATGACGAATACGAAAAATCGCTGGCCCATCGGCGACCTCATTTCCAGGAATCTGAAAACCGGAGCCATTGTAAGGAAAATCGTTTACAATTCCCCGCCATTTCGGGATTTTGCGGCGGCTATCTTTCCTACTGCCGCCCGGAGCAGGACGAACTGAGTGCCTTCGAGTGGTTGGAGGTAGCCTCCAGGAGGAATTGAGCGAGCGAGGCGAAAAAAACCATTCGCGTGCCTTCATCGCTGTTGGTAAAATAATCGCATCATGCTGCCGCGCCGCCAGTTCCTGAAAACCACCACGCTCGGCGCCCTGGGTCTGTCGCTGCCGTCGTTACTGCGTCTTGACGCGAAGGCGATCGCCGGCGGGCGCGCGCGGGCGAAGTCGATGATCTTTCTGTTCCTTTATGGGGGCCCGAGCCATATCGACATCTGGGACATGAAGCCCGATGCCCCGAGCGACTTCCGCGGCGAGTTTCAGCCCACGCAGACCACGGTCCCCGGCCTTGAGATGGTGGAGTTGTTGCCCCGCATGGCGCGGATGGCCCGGCATTTCAGCGTCATCCGGTCGCTGCATCACGTCAACCGCAATCATCAACCGGCGGCCTGTTGGATGCTGACGGGAACGAATCCGCAAAACGACAACACCGCCCAGCTTCGGCCCACGCCCAACGATGCGCCGGCGCTGGGCTCGCTGGCGGTGCGGCTGGCGCCGGTGCGCGACGCCGCGGTGCCGCCGTTCGTGATGCTGCCCAATCGCATCAACGATCAGAACACGCTCGCGCAAGGCCAGGCGGGCGGCTGGCTCGGGCGCGGTTACGATCCGATGGTGATCGTCCAGGACCCGGCCGCGCCGGACTTTCACGTCGAAGGCTTTGCGCGCCATCCCGACCTGGGCAACCACCGCTTGCGCCAGCGCCGCGCTCTATTGCAGACGCTGAACCCTGGTGCTCTCGGCAAGGAGGCGGCGCCAGCGGCGATGAATGAGTTTCAACAGCAAGCGTTTGACCTCATCGCGAGCAATCGCGCGCAGTCGGCGTTCAATCTCACTCTCGAGCCGGCGTCCGTGCGCGATCGCTATGGCCGCACGACTTTTGGCCAGGGCTGTCTGCTCGCCCGCCGCTTGATCGAGGCGGGGGCGCGCGTCGTCACGGTCCACGACTGCACGCTCGAAGGCTATCACGACTGGGACACGCACAACAGCAACTTCAAAAAGCTGCGCGACGAATTGCTGCCCCGGCTCGATCTCGCTTATACGGCACTTTTAGAGGATTTGCTGGCGCGCGGCCTATTGGATGACACGGTCGTCTACCTGGGCGGCGAGTTTGGCCGCACGCCGCGGGTGGGGCAGATCTTCAGCACCGCTGGCGCGACGCCGGACGGGCGCGATCATTATCCGAACTGTTTCAGCGGCATCCTCACCGGCGGTCTGTCCCGGCGTGGCATCGTGTATGGCGCGACCGATGCGACGGCGTCTTCCATCACGCGCGATCCGATGACAGTCGCCGACCTGGCCGCCACCTTGCTCGCCGCCATGGGGCTCGACCCCGAAACGATCGTGCGCACGCGCGATGACCGCCCGGTCGTGGCGCTGCACGGGCAAGCGGTGGCGGGGTTGCTTCGCTAGTGTTCTTGAACCGCGAAACTCATGGCGAAACTCATGGCGATTGAGTCAAGTTTGCATACTAGCCCGAAGCGTTAGCGAGGTTTTCCGTTGCAAGCGATCCCTCGCTTACGCTTCGGGCTAGTATGCGTGGGTTGCTTTGGTCTGAGGTGGAAACCTCGCTAGATCTACTGGTTTTGCGCGGGGTCCTCCCCCCGCTTACGCGGGGGGGCTCGGCCGCTTTTCACTTCAACTCCACCAGCCACACGTTGCGATAAACCACTGGGTTGCCGTGGTTTTGCAGGTTGATGTTGCCCTTGCTGGATGCGCCCTTGAGTTCGATGTTGTCGTGAACGAGGACGCCGTTGTGGTGGACCGTGATGCGCGGCGAGCCTTGCTTCTTCGTGTCCGGATCGACCTTGCCGGCGCGGTGCTCGATCTCAAAGGTCTGCCACACGAGCGGCGGGAAGCACATGTTGACGTTCGGGGCGCGCTGGCCGTAGAGGCCGCCGCATTCGTTGTTGTTGCCTTTCAAACCAAAGCTATCGAGCACCTGCACCTCGCGGCCACAAACGTAGACGCCGGAGTTGCCTCGCCCCTGTCCGCCGGCGGTGGGCTGGAACGGCGTGCGGAATTCGATGTGGAGTTTGAAGTTCGTGAACGATTTTTTGGTGGTGTTGGGTACGCCGAGAAGATCGCCGACCATCTTGCCGGGTTTCCAGGCGTCGGCGTTCTTGCCATCGAAGAGGATGATCGCGCCGTCGGGCGGTTTGGCGCCGAGGGTTGGGCTTTTGCGTTCGACGCGCGCCAGTTCGAAGCCCCCCTTGCCATCGGCGGTTTCAGCGACGAGGACTTTCTTGTTGGCGTCAATAAAGCCAACGCGAAAGCCGCTGCCGCTGAAGAGGGCGACGCCTTTGTCGGCGTCAAGCTTGGCGTCGACTTTGATTTTCTTGGATTTGGGATCCCAGCCAGCGCCGGGCAGGCCGCCATTCAAGAAGTAAACGTCAAACTTGCCGTTGCCGCGTGCGACGACCTGTGCCGCTCGGATGCCTCCCGCGTATTCGCCCTGGATTTTATAGTCGATTGGCGTCTTGGCCGGGTCGGTGAAGACGTTGGCCTGTTTCTTGGGCTGCTTCTTCTTGCCCTTGTCTTGCCCGGTGGCTTGCACGCTGAAGCATAGCGCGAGTGCCGCCAAACCGAGCAGAAACACTTTGACCATTCGCATGAGAGCCCCCTTTTTGGTAATACGATTTTCGTAACTCTTTAGCCGTATGAAGTTCATCTTTGAAAAAAACGTCGTTTTGGGTACTTCTTGTACGACACAAGGAGGTTGCTCCCATTACGGCGCTGGATACATCGCTGGGACCGAGCTTGACCGAAACCGAGGCTCGGG